>CAZEFH010000026.1:0-4746 GCA_964511435.1 uncultured Candidatus Saccharibacteria bacterium | reverse complement strand
CCAGAGAAGTAAAGTTGTTATTTTGGCAATATTCAAGTTACAAAATGGTGATACGGCAGCAGCTCTTGAAAAGGTGCAAGAAGATGCATCTCGAAGAGCTGCTTCTTATCGTGGTAGGACTGCCGGAAGTTATTTCAAAAATCCCGAAGGCAATAAATCGGCCGCGGAGCTGATTGATTTACTCGGCCTAAAAGGGTATCGAATCGGTGGAGCAGAGGTAAGTACTGACCACGCTAACGTTTTTCGAAATTCTGGTAATGCAACAGCAAATGATTTTATCAAACTCGAGAAATACGTAATGGAAAAAGTTCAGGAAAAGTTTGCCATCACCCTTGAACCGGAGGTAGTAAAGATAGGGTTCTAAATAACAAGAGACCGATGGGGGTATGTGTTCGCGAAAACGCATATGACCTCGCCGGTCTCAGTGCCAAACTAGAATCCGTATTTGGGCTTCTAGTAAAAGCGCACTCTCCTTTGTAAAACCACATTTCTCGGATTGGGGTCCGTAGCTCTTTGTAGTTCGAGTGGTTAGCTTTTTGTATTCACTATCCAAGTTCCTACGAAGTTGAGCCCGTAGCTCCAGCCTTGGCAAACCAAGTTGCCTGCTTTACCGGGAGAAGAGGCTGGCCGAGATTTTCAGCCAGCAAACTACTCACGACAATAACTAATATTTTACCAGAAATTAACTAACAGTAATATTAATGGTGACGGTTGTTGATTTTCCATTTGAATCTGTAACTACCGCAGTAATCTTCTGCTTTCCGCTTGCGATGCTAGTGAAATTCGCGCTATAGGTAGCGCCAGATTTTTTAGCATCAACTGTTGTTGTGCCGATAGTTACTTTCGCGTTTTTTACAGTTGCTCCTGATGCAGTAGTAATATTTAATACTACTGAGAAGTCGGGTGTGGCTAGTGTTGAGCTATCATTTGGAGAAAGAATTGAGACTGTTGGAGCAGCAGCATTTGCACTACAGCTATCAGTAGGATAGTCGGCTGCAGTGGTGGGGAAGCCATTGGCACTTGCCCAGGCGGCAATAGGAGCAAACCAGCGAGAGTAGGCTCCATCAGAAGATGGTATCTCTGCCGTTACAGCATTGATAGTTTTGGTTTCAATGTTCTTACTTGCTGGCGGACAGGCATCATTGACTTTCTTGCCAGTAAGCTTATTTATTTTCACCTCAGAAGAACCACCGTTGTAGCTCGGTATCTTGTACCAAGAAGGGAAGATGTCGGTGGCTGTCTTGCCACTGGCGCCAGGTTCACGACCTGTTATCGCATCGATGGTAACTGTCTTGACTCCGCTAGGACGGTTAAATTGTTCAACAGCGGAGCCAGCGAGTGCCTTTGTCATAAAATCATGCCAGATAGGAGCAGCTGCGAAAGCACCACCTCCAGAAGTCATTGGAGTTCCGTCATTATTTCCGGACCAAACACCGGCGACAAGACTTGGAGTATATCCCATGGTCCAAGCATCTTTATAGCTGTTTGTGGTACCAGTCTTGGCTGCAGCGGGTCGATCACCAAGCGAAAGAGCACTGCCAGCGCCGAAGACTCTAGCACGGGCTGGATCATCAGACAGAACGTTGTTCATTAGATAAGCAACTTGAGGGTCCAAGACTGTTTTGCCGTTCTTTTGCTTGTATTCGTCTAGTACCTTGCCCTTGCTATCTTCAATTCTAACAAACCAAGTAGGGTCTTGGTGTACCCCATTATTTGCAAAAACACCATATGCATTGGTCATATCTAGAAGCTTGACTTCGCCTGCACCAAGCACGAGCGAAAGACCATACTGACTAGTGTCATTTAGCGTGGTTATGCCCATGGCATGAGCTGTATCAATAGTCTCTTGTAGGCCAGCAACATAAAGTGACTTTACAGCCGGGATATTAAGTGAGTTTTGTAGCGCGGTTCTCATGGTGACAGGCCCCCAGAATCCGCCACTATAGTTCTGTGGAATATATCCACCACCGAAGTCTGTTTGAACGTCGTAAAGAATACTTCCAGGACCCCAGTTTTCACCTTTCCATGCAGTAGCGTAGGCAAATGGCTTAAAGGATGATCCTGGCTGACGATCTGAAATAGCAATATTTACCTGTCCATCGATGTCTTGATTGAAGTAATCTCTACTTCCTACCATTGCTAGGATCTGTCCCGTTTTGGGATCCATGGCAACGAGGCCGGCATTTGAAGCACCATAGTTTGATTTATTTTTATCGACATTGCTAGCAACTGCCTCCTCGGCCGCTTTTTGTTTCTCGAAATCAAGCGAGGTATATACTTTGAGACCACCGGTATTGACCATTGTCTCACCGTATTTATCGACTAATTGTTCCTTAACATACATTACAAAATGCGGTGCTTCGATAGACCCATATGGGTTGTTAGAGAAGACAAGTACCTCAGCCTTAGCTGCTTTGGCCTCTTCTTTTGTGATATATTTCTGATCGGCCATCAGGTCAAGAATTAGATTCTTCCTGTCCTTCATCGCATCTACGTGATTTCCATATGGAGAATAGTAGGTAGGGGCATTTGGAAGCGCAGCCAGAACAGCACTTTCAGCAAGGGTTAAATCCTTTAGGTCCTTGTTAAAGAATGTCTTCGCTGCCACCTTGATACCATAAGCGTTTGATCCATAAGGAATCTCATTGAGATACATCTTCAGGATATCGTCTTTTTTGTACATTTGTTCGATTTCCATCGAAAGGATGAGTTCCTTAATCTTGCGGATATATGAATGTTCGTTTGTGAGTAGGGCATTTTTGACAAATTGCTGGGTGATAGTTGAGCCACCGCCCTTAGCACTATTTCTTGTGAGAACACCAGAAACTGCACGACCGATACCAAAAACATCAAAACCGCCGTGTTTATAGAAGTTTTTGTCCTCGATTGCTAGAGTGGCATTCTTAATATTTGCAGGTATTTCATCCCAGCTCGCAAGTATCCGATTCTGTTCTCCGTGGATTTCATACAGTAGTTTACCGTTGCGATCGAATATCTGGGTTGACTGGGCAGACATTTTGGCATTTATCTTGTCTGGACTTGGCAGATCTTTTGCGAACCAGAGGAAGAGGGCACAAACAAAGGCAACACCAACGAGGGCTACAAACCCGACCTTTTTAAGTCCTTCACGGGTGGTAAAGAGAAACTTGAAATATTCCTTAATTTGCTGAAAATTTAGATGCTTGAGGTCAAATTTGAAATTTCCTGTGCCAGAAGATCGATAAGACCTGGTGGTACTAGCCACTTTTTTCTTGGTTGTTGCAAGGCTAGAAAGAAAATTGTTCTTTGCAGCGCGGCGGCTGCGCACTTTCTTAGGCATGATGGTATGTCTCTGACCAGAGAAACGAGAACTGCGTCTGCCAAATGGCATATATGCTCCTCTCAGCCTTCTGTTTGGCTGAACTTAAATTTTAGTTTATAAATAAGTCAAATTTGTGTATAATGTGAGGCACAAAGTCACACTCAGTGACTAGGCAAATTATACTTATTTTACGAAGTAACTGTCAAGGAAGAGCAATGAAAGAAGTTAAAGAAATTCTTACTCGTGGAGTCACGGAAGTAATCGTAAAAAAAGATCTTGAGGAGAAGTTAAAGGCTGGCGCTAAGCTACGAATCAAGCTGGGGATTGACCCTACAGGCCCGGTACTGCATATCGGTAGGGCAATTTCTCTTTGGAAATTGCGTGACTTCCAGGAGCTGGGCCATCAAATAGTCCTCATCATTGGCGATTTTACAGCCCAGATAGGGGACGCCTCGGATAAGACTGCTGAAAGACAGATACTCTCGGTAGAAGAGATTCACAAAAATATGGAAACATATCTAGAACAAATAGGGAAAATTCTAGATATGAAAAAGGTTGAAGTTCACTACAATAGTGATTGGCACGGTACTATGACAAGTGGTGAACTGATCAGGGAGGCGATGAACTTTACTGTAAACCAGATGATTAAACGTGATAACTTCTGGCAGCGCTTTGAAGCTGATAAGCCGATTGGGCTACATGAGATTCTATATCCTTTGCTACAGGGCTATGATTCGGTTGCAGTGAAGGCGGATGTTGAAATCGGTGGCAATGATCAGCTGTTCAATCTTCTTGCTGGCAGAACCTTGCAAAAGAAATACGGCCAAACAGAGCAGAATGTGATGACATTTGAACTACTCGAGGGTACAGATGGCCGTAAAATGAGCACGAGTTATGGGAATTGTATTTATATAGAGGATACTCCAAATGAGATGTTTGGTAAGGCAATGTCAGTAAGCGACGAGTTAATTATCCGATATCTGACACTTGTTACGGACTTATCCCTATCTGAGGTAAATAGAATCGAGAAGGAGCTTGTAGCGGGCAAGAATCCTCGGGACGCCAAGGTGGTACTCGCGAAGGAACTGGTGAAACGCTACCATGGAGAGAAGGCGGCAGAGGCGGCGTATAAAAATTTTGAACAAGTTTTTGTCAAAAACGAAATTCCAGAAAATATAGACGAAGTTGAAGTCTTGAATAAAGAATGGTTACTCACAGATTTACTTTGTGAGACTGGATTAACACCGTCAAAATCAGAAGCACGTAGAATGATAGAGCAGGGTGGTGTCAGAGTCGACTCGGCAGTTATTGGCGATCGTGACACTAAACTCAGACCGAAATCAGGAATGGTAGTCCAGGTTGGCAAGCGCAAGTTTATAAAGATAAAGTAGATGGATCTCAAAACTCCGATAGTCGAGGTGGCAGGGATCGGCGAGAGCCATGCG
>CAZEFH010000025.1:0-4868 GCA_964511435.1 uncultured Candidatus Saccharibacteria bacterium | reverse complement strand
CACGGAAACCGTGGGTAAGGGCAAATATCAGTGGGTTTTTCACCGGCCTGTTAGGCATCTTGGACAGACCAAGCGCGCAACCCTTCATAGCTGAAACCAAGGAAAAACGTTACGGGTGAATTTGCAGACCTGCTGGCTGAATGTCCTGATACGCCAGGCACAAAGAAAGCCTTGATACCGGTGGCTAACTCGATAGTCCCCGCTTGAGGTCCATTAATCGTTGAGATAACACCCTTAACTCGATCTAGGGATGAGGTGTCGTGCCAAAAGCGTTGTGTATGGTCCCATTCCCCGAGGCGATTATGATGGACTAACTGCTTCAGCCCTGATTCCTTCCCGAACCACTCATAGCTCCAGGTTCGATCGCTTCTATAGCGAGACTTCTCCCGGCAACGCTCCATAGCGCGTGCGGCCTGATCTTTTGCAACTGTCGAGCCATTGATTGCAAGAAGCATATGTAGAACATAAAGATAATAGTTAGCTTCCAGAGTATCTGTGTTAGAAGCCCAGTATGCCACTCGTTCAACGACGGTTTCCACAGTTGGCGGGGTGGCATGATATCTGATGGCCTGAATCCAGAGCCTGATATTCCTATCGTCGTTAGGATCTTCTTTGATATTAGATTCGAGAAGTTCTACACTCCGCGCTACTTCTTTTGAAGTCATGCGAGCCCAATCTCTTTCCCGACGAGCAAGTAAAGTCCAAACGACCTGTCTTCGAATAGGAGGTGCATATACACTTACTCTTCCAGATAACAGATTGTCCCATATTTGCAGTGCGCTCTCGTGTTTCCCATACAAGGTATTTAGATCTGCCTGACAGCGCAGTTCATACTGCGAATTGGCTCGATCTCTACGCTTTTGCCGAACTTGCATAAGTAAGTCCTCAACAGATTGGAAACCTTCTCTAATCCATGGGTCACTATGGCTTGCCGCAGCTGATACTGGGTCCCTGTGTGCTACCTTTCCCGTGTAGTCAAGTACACGGATAATCAACTGTGCTTCGCTTATGAACCCGTGATCATCATCAGGATTACGCTCGCGAGCCGTAGCGAATGCAGAGGACGCCAATTTTGCTGCCGGAAGGATAGTATCAAGCGGTGAGCCTTTCCGTATCTGATCATATACTTGGCTTCTGCAAACCATACCTTTCATGTGGTGAAGTACCTGATCGCTTGGCTCTATTTCTAGGGCGCGGTCAGCCATCTTGATGGCTGCTTCAAAGGCGTCATCAAATTCGTTGGCGAGGAACCTTGCAATATGAGCCCAAAAGTGTGCTTCGTACGGAAAAAGCTCAGTGAGGTGTTGGAGAACCCTTAGCTGACCTTGGGGAACTGGAATATCAGTTATGATTTGTGAGTAAGCTATTCCCCCAGTCCCTTCCGAACCAATAGTTTCTGACTCATCCCTGTAGATGAAAATTCTCCGAAGTAGCTCAAGATTCTCATGAGAGGGTTCCGGTAGACGACGGTTGCAGAAATCCGAAAATTCAATTGCCCAGTCTGCAAGCTGATGGCGCCATATTCTCTTATCTGCTGTCGGAGCACTCAGGATTTGCTGAATCAGCTCTTCGGCTACAAGATGATGAACCGTCCGCCACTTCCCCTTTTCCAGGCGTACCAAAAGAGAAAGGGCAGCATCCGGCAATGCTTCGGATAGCTCTACGTTTCGGTTAGGTGGAATATTAAGTAATTCAGCGAAAGATTGCTCTGCAACCGATTGTTGTCCATAGTAATGAGCAATAGCTAAGAAGGCGAGTATACGTTTCTGGACTTCGTTGAGATCTGCTAGGTGAGCCGAAACATACCGCTCAATCGTTGAGAAATCCCGCTCAAATGCTACCAAACCCAGATAGAATAGAGAATGATAGCGGCCGTCAGTCAATTTGGCCGCAGCGTCAAGGTCCGCTTTCTTACTTGGTATCTCTCTTGACAACGCAACGACAAAACGGGCGTTCTCGGCTGGACTAAGTTCTCGATCCAAATAGAACGAACGCTGCGATGTCTGTGGCGCGTCAAAGCGGCGGAGCACCTGTAGCATGACGAAAGGAATATTGTTGGCAGCTAATAGCTTATACAGTTCGTCAGACTGTCGATCAGAAATACGGCTTCCGTCAACCTCGATAAGAACGGACTGCGCGGTCTCTGAGAAAATCTTCTGAATACGTTCGATGGTCTCATTTGGTTGACATCGAAGTAACTCAATGGCAGGAAACTCATTCTTAAAGTCCCACAGAAGACGCCGCGCCAGTGTGGACCCGCCTGCTCCTGGAGCATGGTACAGATTGATACGAGTAGCACTACGCCTCTCCAGATCGCTCCTTATGATCTTACTCATCTTGCCAGCTATGTCGCGGTCAATGTCAAGATGGAGCCCAAGCTCGAACCAAGAAATTTCTCGCCCCCTTAGAAAAGCCGAGCATGAAAAATCCTCAGTCTCAGGAGCAAGTCCAGCATTTTTGCCTACGAGAGCCATTTCTTCTTGAAGCCAAGTTATAGTCGCCTCATCAAGTGTAATATCTGCACCGCTACTTGAAGGAAACACTGTGCTGCGCCTGTCCATTTCATTCGCGCCTTGAATGGAGCCAAACCCGTGGAAGAGCTGAGCGAACGGAAGCTCAAAATTGTTTGCCGCATACTGACTTGCAAGGTCTTCGCAGGTGCCAGAAGTGGGAGTAGCGATTACTATTTCGGCGCTATCGCCGAAAGAAGTAACTGTTGCACTTAATAAGGAATCGAGGTAACGATTCATCGAAGGTTCCGCCCAAAGAACGACTATAGTGACTGGAGAGTTGCAGACACCAGCAACTAAAGCTAGACGTTTTTGAATGTCTCTTGCATATTTCTTCTGCCAATCTATCCATGAACCAGTACTTAGGGTCGATATTCGACCTTCAACGCCGCGTGCAAAATACCAATAGGTAGCACCTAACGGATTAATAGATGTGTCTGCGTCAATAGCAACCTTGTGCAAGGAAATTCTATCGCCGATAGGAATGGCGAGACGGGCAAGCAGACCGCATTCTTGAGATCTATGGTCGAAATCGGCGACAAAAAGCCAAGGGACGTTTGTAAGGTTCTCCACGGGACCACCCTGCTCAACGATACCGGGAGAAGTTATTAAAATGTACTTACGGATAGAGTCGACCCCATGAATAGCACTTAAGAACTGTTCCCAGAGAGGGTCTGAATAGTCGCTCGGAGGCCTTAGGTCCATCGATCCACTAAACCAACTAAAAATTCGCTTTTGCTCAGATATGTCTGCCATAGCATTTTGGCTATTCCTTCGATGGTAGACTGCGTGCATGCGCAGGACATTACCAACATCTATAACAGGCACTATAGGGCCAATACTGGTATCAGCAGGTAGCTCTATGAAAGCAAAACTTTTTTCTTGATATTGGACCGGTTCATACTTAAAGCGAGGGTGTGGGTGACAAACGCCGATGAACTTCGATTGCAATTCTGCGTCATCCAGAAAAACATCGATACCTTCCAAGCTCTTTTTACCGTCTGGAAAACATTGCACTCCCAGAACGATATATGCCGATTCTTCTCGGGGAGTATTGGCCATGGAAATGATATCTTTAACAAACTCTGCCCGCTTTCGTTTTTTTTCTTCCGGCGTGCCATTGCCAAATGCGTAATTACACGTCTTGAAGTCAACGGTATCCGACTCATTCCTTTTCAGTAAGTTCTTAAGGGTCTCTAGTGGTGTACTCATTTCCATTATTTCCAATCGACAGATACTGTTAATGAAAGTTACCTACGGCTTCGTCCCAAAGTAATCCAGACTCGAAGCAAAAAAATCACAAAATTAACTCTGCCTGTCAACCGAGTGGGCGCAATGGCGACCGCGTCGGCTGAAGGGTCTTGTTGGACATTCGTTGCGCATCATTAAGAAAACCTAGTTTCGATAAGCGATACTTTATAACGCTTCGCGAAACCTGAAACTTCCTCATTAACGACGCTGTTATTTTGTAAAAAGTATCGAGGTTGCATTTCTGATCATCCAGGTAAAGAAGTCCGTATCCGCGATCTGACAAATCATGCTTTACTGCTTGCCTAAAGAATTCTTTCTCGAATTCTTCTTTTGGCAGTAATAAACAAGACGCAAAATAATTAGCCTGCCATTCCATGCGACGCACGTCCTTAAGGTTGACGGTTCCCGCACCCTCTGTGTCGATATCTTCCTCATGGCAAGTTTCTCGCGCCATAAACCTACGATGGTCTAAGACAAAATGGCCTAACTCATGCGCCAAGGTAAATTTTACCCGCTCAGGAGTTGATGCCTGAAAATCATCAATAGCAATAATGTCAGGACCAAACGATATTTGACCGAGAACTCCTTTCTCCAAGTGAAAGTTCCGCTTTACGACAAGTCCGGATTGATCTTTTATTAGCTTGGAAACTGCATCTAACGGGACAGGTCCAGATATGTATTGGACTTCAGAGAGAATGCTAGAGGACACCTTTTCAACTTCTCGCCTTTCCATGTAAGGGACGGACAATCGTGATTCCTGTGTTGCCTGCTCAATGTTTGCAAGAGGCTCAAGGGTATCCGAATCCACACCAATTCTAGCCAAAGACGAGAAAAACTGATTTGACGAAACGGTGTATGTTTCGTTTACGCATCCAAAAAAATCAAAATACCGACTTTTATAGTTTTCATCGTGGAGAGCATGATAGGCGTTGGACCATTCTGAAGCGGCATGCGCTGCAGATGCCATGCTAGATGGCGAACGTGTGAGAATCCACTCGAGACTTTCTCTGCTGAAGTACCTAACAGGCTGGTGAAAAACCCACTGATATTTCCCCTTACCCACGGTTTCCGTGATTTTTTCGTGTTGAAATCGGTCATGACATCGAG
>CAZEFH010000024.1:0-5639 GCA_964511435.1 uncultured Candidatus Saccharibacteria bacterium | reverse complement strand
CTATATGACTACCCACAAATCCACCTCATTTACCACCAAAGTTGTTGATTCGGTGAGCTATACCGAGTTCACAACCGGCACACTTGCCTGGACAAAAGGCAAATTTCTCTTTACGATAGAGGCAGTAAATTATGAGTACAGCCACAGTCTGATCTATGACATGGCAGCCTCAGTGGAGTAAGATGAATCAAAAAGTATGGGACGACCTAATAAGCAGGCTTGAAGACAAGTTTGGAGATATTTCAGTTTCTCACCGTCAAGAGTCACGCACTGACGATATGGGGAATAAATTAGTAAGCGAGATTGATTTTGTTGAATTTGAGATGAATGGCGATACCTATCGGGTTGATAAGATAACGGCGCCACTTATCCTAGATAAAAAGACTCACTATACGCACACAGCCGGGGCAAGAGCTAGCGTAGAATATGTCCTGTCCGAAGACGAAACAACCACCAAGATGAAGGTTTATCGTGAGGAGGACGGAGAATTTATCGAGATTCAAACACCATCAAATCTACTTTAAAGAAAGGAAATCATGGCCTTAAAAAACCCAGACCAGAGAGTCGCCGTATTTATAGATGTACAAAACCTTTATTACTCGGCTCGCGCACTTTATGGCAACAAAGTAAATTTTTCGAAAATATTAGAAACCGCTACCGCTGGGAGAAAGCTGGTGCGAGCTATTGCCTATGCAGTGAAGGCAGAGATGCCCGAGGAGCAGAACTTTTTTGACGCCCTAGAAAAGGCGGGGATAGAAGTAAAGACAAAAGAACTGCAGACCTTTGTCAGTGGACAGAAGAAGGCTGACTGGGATGTCGGAATCGCTGTAGATGTTCTTACGATGGCCCCAAAAGTAGACGCAGTAATACTCTGCTCTGGTGATGGCGACTTTCAAATACTACTACACCATGCTAAGAGCGAGGGCTGTAGAGCTGAAGTAATCTCATTCGGGAAGAGTACATCGGCCAAACTGATTGAGGAAGCAGATGACTTTGTTGATATGGATACTGATACCGCCAGCTTCCTTCTTGGTGGTAGAGTAAATCGTGGGCAAAGAAAACCTCAGTCAACGACAAAAGAAGATGAAAAGACCGAGCAACCTCTGACAACAAAATCAGCTAATCTCGAGGAGCAGGTGATAGCTGCCGTGAACTCACCCCGTGAAATCTTACAAAGTGGGGCTGCTATAGGCGGCATTTCACAGGGTAAAGAAAAACCCAAAAAACGACCATTCTTTGGACGAAAAAACGGGAACTAACCCTTGAAACACTGCTAAATATTCTCTAGAATTAATAGTCCGTGCTACTTTCTGGCACGGACTATTTTGTGCGCAGATTATTGTAATTATTTAGTTTATCGGGAGGGAAAATTGAGTCAAAAGAAGATTAGTGAAGTACTGCTACCATTCAAGTGCGGGGCTGATGCACCTTGTGTAGTAAAGAAGGTCATCGACAGTCCAGACTATGACGTAAACCTAAAAATTCATGTCCTCAGGAACTGCATTCGTTGTAATGGCACTTATGAACCCGAGTTTGATCAGATAATCTAGGTAGCGATTTCGCTTTCTTCGTGCTAAAATACACTCATGAAATACAAGACACGTTTTGCCCCTAGTCCTACCGGGATGCTCCATATCGGTGGTGTTCGCACCGCACTTTTTGATTATCTAGCTGCCAAGAGTGGTGGTGGAGAGTTTTGCCTTCGTATCGAGGACACAGATCGTGAACGTTTTGTACCGGGCGCAGTAGATGCAATTCATGAGGGACTCGAGTGGCTCGGTCTCGGATACGATGGGGAAGTGATCTATCAGTCTGACCGAACCGAGATTTATCGTAAATATGCCGATAAGCTGCTAGCCGAGGGTAGGGCATATAAATGTTTTTGCACTCCCGAGAGGTTAACAAAACTCAGAGAAGAGCAAGAAGCTGCTAAAAAACCACCTGTTTATGACCGACGTTGTCTCACTTTAACTCAAGAAGAAATAGCTGCAAAAGACAAGGCAGGAGAAAAGTATGTTATACGCTTCAAAATTCCAGAAAATCCTCTGTCTGTCTCCTGGGAAGATAAAGTTCGCGGGAAAGTATCGTTTGAAACAGCTAATCTTGAAGACTTTATACTGATTAAATCGGACGGGTGGCCTACGTATAATTTCGCCAACATTATTGATGACCATGAGATGACCATCTCTCTTGTCGTTCGCGGTGACGAGTTTGTACCGTCGACGCCGAAACACATTCTTTTATATCAGTCACTCGGGTGGAAACATCCAGAGTTCGCCCACGTCCCAGTAATCGTCGGCGCTGATATGAAAAAACTGAGCAAGCGAAATGGCGATACCGCGCTTTCTGAGTATAAAACGAAGGGGTATCTTCCAGAAGCTCTAATTAATTTCCTGGCATTCCTTGGGTGGAACCCTGGTACGACTGAGGAAATCTTTTCTCTTCCTGAACTAGAGAAGGCTTTTTCAGTTGATAGGGTTGGTAAGGCTCCGGCTGTATTCGACATTGAAAGACTGAACTACCTAAACGGTGTCTATATACGCAACCTAAGCTCTAGCGAGCTTGTAAATCGCTTGATTCAATTCAAATCAGAATACAGCGAACATAATTCGGAGCTTTTTGAGCGTGTAGTGGTAGTGGAGCAAACTCGTATCAAAACTCTTGCTGAATTTGCTGAGATCAGTGCTCCATACTGGAATTTACCAAAATATGGTAAAGATATACTGGTTTTCAAAAAAAGCTCGCCAGAGGCCACGCAGAAGGGTCTCACGGCCTTTTTGGCCAAACTAAAAGCCGTGGATTCAGAAACAGCTGCCAAGAAAACAGTAGAAGACTGGAACACGATGCTTTCGGAGACAGTTGCGGAAAATGAGCTAAGTAACGCTGATGTTTTCTGGCCCGTCA
The DNA here is from genome assembly GCA_964511435.1 of uncultured Candidatus Saccharibacteria bacterium. Classification (GTDB taxonomy): domain Bacteria; phylum Patescibacteriota; class CPR2; order UBA1875; family CAIMLA01; genus JBGSPL01. The sequence goes on along the minus strand of CAZEFH010000024.1, from coordinate 2,735 downwards.
GAGTTGCCCTTTCAGGTTCTGAGCGCTCTGCCAGTCCGGCTGAGTTCCTCTGGGCACTTGGTAGAGAAGAAAGCCTCAAACGAATAGAACAAGCATTGAAATAATCTCTAAAAATTGCTATAATCTGATAGCAATTTTTATTTTCGGGAGTCGCCAAGTGGTAAGGCACTGGGTTCTGGCTCCAGCATTCGGGGGTTCGAATCCCTCCTCCCGAGCCATAAGCAGTATCCAATTTATTGGGTGCTGCTTATGGTTTATGGGGGCTATAGAACCCCGATAATGACAGACAATTGAATTCATTCACGACTTTGGGCCGATAAATAATGTATTCCAGATCAAGCTTGGAATGACAATGATGATAACGGTGAGAAGAGGGTAAAGCCCTCGAATCCCTCCTCCCGAGCCAAAGTAAAGCACTCACCTTCGTGGGTGTTTTTCTTTGTTCAGAGGGTGAGGCCCCCGTCCCTGCTATGCTCACGAGGTGAGCGGTGAGAATCTTTACCCTACCGAAGCCTTGGCGTAGGTGGGCCTCCTCCCGAGTCAGTTTCACGCTTGACACCATTTCTCCGAGATACTATAATCTCCGCGAGATTGCAGGCTTGTGTTCTTACCAATGAGGAGGAAATGAGATGGCTACAAAGGATATCCATGGCTATCAGCTTGGAAGCATCGAAGAGGCAGCGACACTGCTTCGACCCGACTTCCTCGACTCCATCAGAGTCAAGTACGCCACCGACGCCGAGGCGCTCGACTGGCTCAATAGAGCCCAGATCCCAGGCCACCCCGATCGTCTTCTCGATGAGCTGTTGTCGCCATCAAACGTGCGCTCGCGCGACTACCAGGGCGAGCTGATGGATGGGATGTCTGGTCTGGACTTTGTCCGCACCCGCACTGACCTTCCTCCCATCCACCCCACGCACCGCTAGCATCTCCACCGCTCAAGGCACCGGGAAGTCCCTGTGCTTTGGGCGGCTTCCTTTTTATAATCAAAAAGACTAGAATATAGTCATGATGAAGTCTATTCGTATTGCCAGTGCTTTTTTCCTTCTTATGGGGCTATTTGCGTCTTCTGTGGCCTATGCAACTGTAGAAAATGTCGATAGGGGTTATCGAGAGATTATTACTGGATTCAATGTTCACATTACCATAAATACAGACAACACTATTAATATCGAAGAAACCATAGACTATGACTTTGGTAATAACGAGAAACACGGCCTAGAACGCTGGATTCCGACTATTTATCGCGGACGTCTAGGTAACCCAAGGCAAGCAATTTCTCAGTTTACAGCAAGAGATGAGAACGGAAAGAAGCTCGAAGTGGAGGCTACGAGCGAGTACGACTTTAATACTTATCGCATCGGTGACCCAGACGAATTGATTTCAGGCATCAAAACATATAAATTATCTTACAAGGTATCGCGTGTTATTAGCTCAGAACCAGATATGGACAGGTTCAGCTGGGATGTTATCGGAACCGGCTGGCGGGTCCCTATCCGAAATGTTTTAGTTACAATCGATTTACCCAATGGTTTAACTGACAAAGTTATTCACATCAGGTGCTTCAAGGGTCTCTTTGGCAGCAAAGATGAGTGCCCTTATAAAGTAGAAAACGATAAGATTTCGATTAGTCAGTCGGCCCTAGCTAGTTACTCTGGTATCACCAGCGAGATCCAGTTTGATAAAGGTACTTTCCCTGGACCCTCCTGGCTCGAGAGACTTATCTGGATAAGGCCATGGTATTTTCTACTCACTCCATTTACTTTGTTAGTCTATCTTCAGATATGGTATTCTCGCGGACGTAAGTCGCATGGACGCGGTACCATAGCACCGATATATGATGCACCAGTCGGGCTCCCACCGACTGAAGCTGATGTTATAATGCATGACCGTATCACAAGTAAATCCCTACCTGCCGAAATAATTTGTCTCGCTATCAAAGGCTGCCTTAAAATTACTAGAAATGAAGCCAATATTTTTGGTTTTAAGAAAGCAGAGTATACCCTTACTAGATTAAAATATGACACGCAGGTTTCTGAAAACGAATCACGTCTCCTGACAGCTCTTTTCAACGGAGCACTAAACAAGGATAAGGACGGCAATACAACCATTAATCTGAAAGATATCTCTCATAATTTTACAAGTGATAATTTCAAGGCACACAAATACGCCTATGACGACCTCAAGAAGCTTGGTTACTACACCATTAGCCCCGTCGTCGGAAAAACAATCCTTTTCTCAATCAGTGTTGCAATGTTAGTTTCCGGATTTATTGCTGCTATGTACCTCATGTATACCGATATTTTGGCGATTTCTTCTCTGTTTGCCCCAGGTTTCATCGGACTTGCCTTTGTATTTATCTTGCCCGAGAAAACTAGTGCCGGAATGATAGCAAAAGAGAATCTTGAGGGTCTCAAAATGTATATCAAAGCAGCGGAAATAGACAGGATTAAGTTTCACAACGAGCCCAAGAAAAACCCACAGAAATTTGAAGAACTTCTACCGTATGCCATCATCTTTGGTCTCGAAAAGGAGTGGGCAAAGCAGTTTGAAAGCATCGTTACAAAGGCTCCAGCCTGGTATAGCGGAAACTGGCAAACCTTCAGTGTAATCGCACTCACAAACGATCTTCATTCATTTTCTAGCTCAATCGCCCAGACAGCAGCACAAGCAGCCATTGAGAGCTCTAGTGGCGGTGCTGGAGGGTTCTCTGGCGGTGGTGGCGGCGGCGGTGG
>CAZEFH010000023.1:0-6212 GCA_964511435.1 uncultured Candidatus Saccharibacteria bacterium | reverse complement strand
TCGTGCGCCCTTGCCGAGGGTGACGAGGATGACGAGCTCGACATCCTGGTAGTCGTCTACGGCGAGAAGGCCGCCGGCTACTTGCGAGGTGCCATCGGAGACATCGCGAAGGAATTCCCGGGCACTGACGCCAACGGGGACAGACTGGACAAGTTCGTCGTCCAGATGAAGAGTTCGAGCGGATTCGCCGAGCTCGCTCGGCTCCTCGCGAACGTCCACACGATGGCAGAGCTCACCCTCGACGTCACGGTCATCTACTTCGAGTAGGACCCTTACGACCATCAACTAGCAGAAGTTCTTCTTGAAGACCACCTCTGCCGGGAGGTGGTCTTCGCTTATATAAACTTATTAGAATTAACGGACAAGGGCGGGACCCATAGTGGATCTCGCCCTTTATGTCCCTTGCGTTGTGAGACCGCTCTGCTAGGCGCAGGTCTCGTCCTCTTCGTCGTCGGCCGCGTCCTGTGCGGCGTCCTCCTCGAGGCCGGCGATCAGCTCGCTGATGTCATCATCGTCCTCGCCCAGGTAGGCATCGAGGATGTTGTCGATGGACGCCCCGAGCAAGATGATCTTGTCATGCGACGGAAGAGGGATGCCGATAGCGAGGAGCAGCGCCGCCGCGAGGACGGTGCTGTCCATGAACGCGCCGCCGTAGCAGGTGAGCGCGACGACACTGTCCAGCTCCTCCTCTGACCGGTCGAACACGGCCTGGTATACCTCGGTCGTGGGCTCGTACTGGAGCGCCTTGTGGACTAGATCGGTGTACGCCTTGTAGTTCTCGATGATCACGGACGGGCAGCCACCCTCGATGATGGCGCGAACGGCGAAGCCCTCGGCGCCTCCGACGAGAATGCCGTCCTTGATCGCAAACGGACCGGGGAGCGGAGCGAACGCTGAGTCGAACTCGTACAGCGGAGGAGCAAGCAGCAGCTCGCCGTCTTCGTTCTCGAGAACAGGGAACCGAAGTTCACCAGTCTCAGAGGTGGGGTCCTCGGTGACAATCAAGTCACCCTGACGCGGTGCAGTCGACATGACAGCCTCGTTTCACTAGGTATGGATAATGGATGGTGCAGGGACGGCTAGATTTTACCGCAAAGCAGGGGAAATGTAAATGAAAATTACACATTATTTAATTGCTTATGTATTAAAAAACACCCTTTCGGGTGCTTGTATAGTAAGGAGGAAGAGGCGATGCCAGAGACTAATGTCGTGGTGGTCATATCTGATGTCTTCTCATAGGCGGTCTCCTTTCGTTGATACCGTCTCTTCTCCCAGTGCAAGTAGCTGTGAAGCTTGAAGTTATCGACGACTAATCGTCATCGATGTCTCGACCCTCGTCAAGCAGGTATTCGTTCTCGATGAGAACGTCGAGTGATATGATATCACCCGTCTGCTCGATAGGTTCTGTAGGGAAGTTGCGGCTCTCTACGAGCCAGTCGAGCTTCTCCTGCAGGTCGCGAAAGGGGTCGAGCGGTAGTACCTCTTCGTTGTCGTACATGTCGAACCTCCTCGTCTTGACGGTTGCCCACCGTCGTCGGGTAGAACAGATCTATGAGAACTGGACTTGGTCCAGGAATCGCCTCATTGTGCAGGTGCACGTTGTTATCTGAAACAACAAAACAGATTATACGCTTGTTTATACCTTTGTCAAGGTAATTTTACGACAATGTTCGTACAGCAATATGAGAGAATAAAGAAAGTTCGCTCTAAGCTACTGTAATGGTAGCGGTTTAACCTTATTTAGCTCTATAACGGCATCGTACTCAATTTTGCTGAGGCAAGTGCTATCAGTATAAACCTTATAGCACTCCGCTGACTGAGGCGTCACGGTAGGAGCGCTGCTAGGCGTGGTGCTGGGAGTCGAAACGCTAGACGTCGGAGCTGCGTCAGTGCTGGCCGGTTTACTCTCTAGATTTTTATTAGTATTAGTACTTTTTTGCTCGTTTTTTGTTACATCTTCTTTCTTCTGGTGTAGGTTCTTGGAACTTAATGCGTAAACACCAAAAGCTACCACAAATATAATAATTATTGCAATTGCAAATTGTTCTTGTTTGAAATTACTTTCTTCTAACATAATATGTCCTCTTAGTTGTTAATATTAAGCCAAGAACAACTAAAGTCAATAGATTGTTTATTTCTTAATATTTATTGTGTTATAATCTATCTACAATCAAATATATCAAGAGCGCAGGTAGGGAACTAGCCCGTAGATCTGCCGGCAACCCCAGAACAGTAGGGTGCTAAAGCTAGCCGCAAAAGCGGAACGATAAGTCTATATGGAAAGGTCGATCATCTCGTTTGCTTTGCAAAGGAGTTTTTTAATTATCGTCATTCTGAACCTTGTGAAGAATCTAGAAATTCCGGGATGTCTGGATCCTTCATTAACACTCAGGATGACGTAGTACAGGAGTAGAAATGACAAATAATCTCGAAAGCAAGAAATACTTTCAGAAGAAGGGTATCCGCACAGCCGAGTATGTCAGCCCTGGTCATCCCGACAAGGTTTGTGACCAGATATCAGATGCAATTCTGGATGAATACCTGAAGGGGGATCCAGATAGTAGGGTAGCGGTGGAGGTAATGGGTGGCCATGGACATGTCTATATTACCGGTGAGGTGACCTCAAAAGTTGAGGTCGATTCCGTAAAGGTTGCACAAAAAGTTTACTCAGATATAGGATATACGGACAAACTAGAAATACATGTAAATATTGCTCATCAAAGCCTAGATATATCGCAAGGAGTCGATACTGGAGGGGCAGGAGATCAGGGAATCATGATTGGCTATGCTTGTAGCGAGAATGAGGCAATGATTCCGCAGGAGCTATATCTGGCAAGGCAACTTATACAAAATTTACCCTCAGGCTTTGGTCCAGATGCGAAATCACAGGTGACTCTGGACGGGCAGGGGAATGTAGATACGGTGGTCATCAGTGCTCAGCACCAGCCCGGTGCCGACTTCGGCCCGCTATATAAACTAGCGGAGACACTAAATCCAAGGCACATTCACATCAACCCGACAGGAGAATTTGTCACTGGTGGCTTTGAAGCCGATACTGGACTCACAGGTAGAAAACTCGCGGTAGACAACTATGGCCCACAGATACCTATCGGTGGTGGCTGCTACAGCGGAAAAGATGCCACCAAGGTAGACCGCAGCGCAGCCTACATGGCTCGTCGTATCGCCATTGATTACCTCAAGAAGTATGATGCCCACGAGGTACTAGTAAAGCTTGCTTACTCCATCGGCGTCGCCGAGCCGGTAATGGCTATCGCCATTATTAACCCATTATTTAACTGTCATTCTGAGCAAAGCGAAGAATCTAGTCCTCCAACCATCAACCTTCTTGAAACACACGAATACGACCTGACACCAAAGAGAATTATCGCATTCTTGAAGCTAAAACGACCGGTTTACCTTCAAACAGCAAGAAAAGGTCACTTTGGGAATGGGTTTAAGTGGGATAAATAGCGGTCAACTAGACCGCTTCCAGAAAATCTCTTGTCCTAGAGCCCCTAGACGCGTCACAGATGCCTTCCATGGGTAGTATTTAGCTTGTTTTAAGCACAAAACGGGAGTAGAATGTTCACATAAAGGAGCCCGAAATGAGTTTATATAAAATCACCGGGACTGAACTAGTCGAGGTTAATGAAAGAAAAATTGACCTTGAAAAAGACTTACAATCTTTGGTTGAAGGAAACCTGGAGAATATATTCGGCTATAAATATATTTGCACGGAATTCCAATTAAACGGGCTCAGAATTGACACTTTGGCCTATGACCAAGAATCAAAGTCGTTTGTTATCATTGAATATAAGCGCGATCGTAGCTTCAGCGTTATCGACCAAGGCTATGCTTATCTAGCGCTAATGTTAAACAACAAAGCTGACTTTATTCTAGAATATAACGAGAGGGTTAGTACGGCTCTCAAGAAAGATTCTATAGATTGGAGTCAGTCGAAGGTTATTTTTATCGCAAATTCTTTTACAAATTATCAGCAAAATGCAATCAACTTCAAAGATCTCGCCTTCGAGCTTTGGGAAGCGAAAAAATATGACGACAATTTACTTTCCATAAATCAGATCAAGCCGCTTGATACCAGTGAATCTATAAAAACTGTTACAAAAAGTGGTGAAGTCGTAAAAATCAATAAAGAGGTAAAAAAATACACCTCAGAAGATCACTTTAAACTGGGTACAAACAGTCGTGACATTTATGAAAAGCTACGCGAACAACTTTTACAGCTCGAACCAAGGTTTATTGAAAACGCTCAGAAAAATTATGTTAGCTTCAAGATTGGTTGGAAGAATGTAATAGGGATAGAGTCCAGAAAGGACTTTGTCTTATTTACAATAACAAGAACTGCTCCAAACGAGCTAAAAGATCCAGAAAAAAGAGTAACTGCTAGAAAAGATGCTCTAAAAAATTATGGCCAAAATATGAGTGATTATAGGATAAACACACCAGAGGAAGTAGACTATGCAGTTTTCCTCGCTAGGCAAGTAATAAACAAATACTAAGGATTAATATGTCTGACGATCAAAAGAAACAATTACAAACCCAACTTTGGAATATTGCCAACGAGCTTCGTGGCAAGATGGATGCAGATCAGTTCCGTGATTACATTCTCGGGTTTATATTCTATAAATACTTGTCCGAAAAGATGCATCTATATGCTAATGAGCTTCTCACTAGTGATGGTCTTGACTACGCAAAAGTTAAGGAAGAGGAAGTTATAGAGGAAGTAAAAAAAGCAGCCCTAGATGGACTGGGATTTTTTCTGAAACCTCATGAACTTTTTCATACGTTAGTACAAACAAGTATCGCCTCACCAAGCGAGATAGAGAAACTAGAAGGCATTCTTAAGGATGTTGAGCGAAGCACTATGGGGACAGATAGCCAAGATGATTTCGAGAATCTTTTCTCTGAGCTCGATCTAAACAGCGCAAAGCTCGGAAAAACAGTTAACGAACGTAATGAGATTATTAGTAAAGTGCTTGCACACTTAGACAAAATTGATTTTCAACTCGAGAACTCAAAGATTGACGTTCTTGGTGACGCATATGAATACCTACTAGCGCAGTTCGCCAGTGGTGCCGGTAAGAAAGCGGGGGAATTCTACACACCTCAAGAGATCTCCGAGGTACTTGCACGGCTTGTTACTATTGATAAAGAAAGACTGAAGAATGTCTACGACCCAACTTGTGGTTCAGGCTCATTGCTTTTACGTGTCGCCAAGCATGTTAAAGATGTGGGCTTTTTCTATGGTCAGGAGCTGAACCTCACTACATACAATCTTGCCAGAATGAATATGATTCTTCACGATGTCCGTTATGACAGATTCAGTATCAAACAGGGCGATACCTTGAAGGAACCAGAGCACTTCGAGGATAGATTTGAGGCAATTGTCGCCAATCCGCCATTCTCAGCACAATGGAACCCTAATCCTCAAATACTTATGAACGATGACAGATTTAGTCAGTATGGAGTGCTAGCGCCTTCTAGTAAAGCGGATTATGCTTTTATTCAGCATATGGTTTTCCAACTTGATGATAATGGCACCATGGCTACCGTTATGCCACACGGTGTGCTTTTTCGTAGTAACGCAGAAGGCAAAATTCGTGAATTCCTGATCAAAGAAAAGAATTATCTGGATGCTGTAATCGGCCTACCAGCGAACCTTTTCTACGGCACGAGTATCCCTGCTTGTATTTTAGTTTTCAAGAAATGCCGTAAGAACTCGGATAACATCCTATTTATCGATGCGAGTCAGCACTACGAAAAGGGAAAGAATCAGAATAACCTTCGTGAAACAGATATAGTTAAGATTCTAGAATCATATCAGAACCGCAAGACCGAAGATAAATACAGCTATGTCGCCACAATTGATGAAGTGGCAGAAAATGACTACAACCTGAACATTCCTCGTTATGTTGACACCTTCGAAGAAGAGGAGGCGATTGATCTCGCCGAAGTAGCACAGGCGATAAAGAAAATAGATACTGAGATGGTCGACATAGATAAAAAAATTGCAGAATATTGTAAGGAGCTCGGCATCAATTCGCCGTTTTAAGTATGAAACTTGATGAATTGAAATTAGAAATAAGGAATTTCAGAAAAAATGTCGTTGTTTACAAAAAATACCTTGAGAATAATTCTGATTATATGAACAATGTAGATTTCGATGATGACAAAATTGATGAACTCAGATC
>CAZEFH010000022.1:0-6423 GCA_964511435.1 uncultured Candidatus Saccharibacteria bacterium | reverse complement strand
AACTGTTTTGTAAACAGTCGGTCGTCGGTTCAAGTCCGACAGGCGGCTCCAATAAATAGAAATTAGGAGAAAGTAATGGCAAGTAAGAAAAAAGACATTCGTCCAGTAATCACACTTGAGTGTACTGAATGTAAGGAGCGTAATTACGCAACTACCAAGAATACTCGTAATACAACTGGTCGTCTTGAACTAAAGAAGTTCTGCAAGAGAGAGCACGTTCATACTCTTCACCGCGAAACTAAATAAGCCTGATTTTACTCAGGCCTCGAAGGGGTGTAGTTAAATGGTATAACGGGGGTCTCCAAAACCTCTATTGAGGGTTCGATTCCTTCCACCCCTGCCAAAAATAACCTTACTGCTAAGGTTATTTTTAATATATTTGTTTTTAAGCAAAGACTAAGTTATGATTTAACTGTATTAGAAGGGATATTATGCCTGAAGTTTTAGAAAATTCTGAGTCCAACGACTTAGGTAAGCAGACAACTGAAGTTTCTCCGTCTGTGCTGGCTGCGGCACGTGCCGCAGATGCCAAGAACCCGCGCATGACGGTAGATGAGCAAGTTTCGGCAATGTCCGAAGATCGCGCGCGGTCTGAAGCTACTATGGCGGAAATTAGATCAATGCTTGGTTCGCCAGAGCCAGCCTTGGCTGAACAGGCAGAGCAGAAAAAGGCAGTTCCCTTTGACGACGAAAAGTTAGATCGCTTTGCCAATATGAACGCAGATGAAGTCCGCGCATTCCTGCACGACAGTGAGGACAAGTTTGCTACAGCAAAATCTGAGGCTGAGTCACAAGCAGACTCGGGCGACGACAACGGTGAGGTCGAAAATGTTGCTGAGGGTGAGGATGATACCGAAGAAATAGGTGACGAGATGGTGTCAGACAGCGAGGCTGCTGACTCCACCGCTCCTAGTAATCAAGTGTCATCGCCAGAAGCCGGATTTCAGATAGAGCGCAATCAAGTTAATCCTGAGCTTGCGGAGCGGATTAAGGAGACGGCAAAGAGAGTCAAATTTATTAAAGAAAACCTTGGTATAGACTTTACCGACCCCAAAAATGAAAAACTGCTTTGGGTTGATGAAGAAGAGGGTAAGAATGTAATAGACGTACTTTATGAGGTTGCTACCGAAGGCGGTGGAACCCTTAATACTGATGGAAGTATAGACAACATCAACCAGGAAAGCATTATGAAAATTATTGGCAACATGGAAGGAAAAGCAGACTTAGTCTCTGATCTTTACGAAGTGGAAGTTGTCGAGTCCGATGATGCTTCTGCGGAAAGTGTGTCCAAGCTAAATAACTATCAGGAAATAAAAGAACACAAGGATAAGCCCGGTCAGCACCTAAAGTTTAGGTTCAAAGAGCAGGGATAGTGGTCTATGAATAAGCCCATAATTGTAGCAGCAGGCCCAGTAATAATCGAAAATAGTAAAGTGCTTCTCAATAAGCATGGCGATGATGGTATGTGGAAATTTGTCGGGGGAAAGGCGGAGCGGACGGACACCTCACTGGAGGAGGTTGCCATGAGGGAAGTGACGGAAGAGATGGGTATCGAGGTCGAATTGCTACGTCCACTGAAACCGATGATGATTGATATGCCAGATAAAGTTGTAATTCTTATTCACTACTTGGCAACCAGAAAAGGGGAGATAGCGCCTGGGAATGATATCCTTGAATGGGACTGGTTTGACATCAATAATTTACCAGAGGATTGTGCTCCAAACATCAGGCCAGTAATTGAAGAATATTTAGCGACAATCTGATTGACATCCGTGCGTATCTACGGTACAATATTTATGTATTTAGAAGCCGCGAGGCTTTTTTAAAATCCGGAGAAATTATGAAGAAATTCTTTGGTAAAATCATCGGTTATTTCCGTGAGTCACTTACCGAGCTATCGAAGGTAGTCTGGCCGACTCGCAAACAAGTCCTCGAGATGACTGTAGCGGTACTTCTGCTCTCAGTTATTGTTGGGGCACTCCTGGGCATTTTTGACTTCGGTCTGTCCAAGGGTCTCGGATGGCTAATTAATCTCAAGAAATAGGAGATATACATATGTCAAAGCAAGTAAGCGAAGGTAGAAACTGGTACGTAATCCATACTTACTCTGGTTACGAAGAGAAGGTAGCGGATAACTTGAAACAGAGAATCAAGTCTCTCGCAATGGAAGACAAGATCTTTGACGTCATTGTGCCGAAAGAGAAGACTATTGAAATCAAGAACGGGCGCCGCCGCACTGTCGAGAAGCGCATCTTTCCTGGTTACGTCATGGTGGAAATGATTGTAACTGATGATAGCTGGTATGTTGTTCGTAATACTCCTCAAGTAACCGGATTTATCGGTTCTGGTACAGCTCCAATTCCTATGAGCCCTGCAGAAGTTTCTCTGATTCAGAAGCGTATGGGTATCGAGGAGCCAAAGTTCCAGATTGACCTTGGTAAGGGCGATCTAGTCAGTATCATTGACGGTCCTTTCAAGGGCTTTGATGGAGCCGTTGACGAAGTGGATCAGGATAAGGGCAAGATAAAGGTAATGGTCAATATGTTTGGCCGCGAGACCCCGGTAGAGCTAGATAGCTTACAAGTTAAAAAAATATAATTATTTGTGGGACCCGGCAGTTGCCGGGGCTAGTACCACGAAGGAGACAATACAATGGCAAAGAAAATTATGAAAAAGGTAAAGGTTGAGATTCGCGGCGGGCAGGCAAATCCTGCTCCTCCTATCGGAACCGCTCTCGGACCAACAGGTGTCAATATCATGGACTTCTGTAACCAGTTTAATGACAAGACCAAGGATAAGATGGGTACCGTCATCCCTTGTGTAATCAATGTTTATGAGGATCGTACTTTTGACTTCATTATGAAGCAGCCACCAGCTGCGGTTCTAATCAAGCAGGAGATTGGGCTTCAGAAGGGTTCTGATAACTCGAAGAAGAACAAGGTTGCCAAGATGACTCGAGATCAGCTTCGCTCAGTTGCAGAAAAGAAGATGGAAGATCTAAACGCGCATAGTATTGAACAGGCAGAGAAGGTGATTGCTGGAACTGCTCGTTCGATGGGGATCGAAGTAGAGAAATAATTAATTTGTGGGAGGCAATGTGCCGCTAGCACCACGAAAGGAATGTTATGCCTAAGAAAAAAGAAGAAGTCGCCCCTGAAGTAGTGACCGAAGAAGTAGTCGAAGCTACAGAAGCAACAGAAGAAGTGGTAGAAGAAAAACCAGCGAAAAAAGCCGCTGCTAAAAAGACTACAAAGACGGCTGCTAAGGCTGAAAAATCAGACAAAAAGAAGCTTTCTGGCGCAGAAAAGAAGCACGGAAAGAAATATCGTGAAGCCGTGGCTCAAGTCGAGAAAGACAAAGAGTATACTGCCGCCGAGGCAATCGAAATCGTCAAGAAAACTAGCACAACCAAGTTCGATGGTTCGGTCGAAATTCATATTCGCTTAAACGTAGACCCTCAGAACTCAGAGCAGCAGGTCCGTGGATCTCTTGTCCTGCCTCACGGAACCGGTAAGACCAAGAAGGTACTTGCAATCGTAGGCGCTGATAAGGAGAAGGAAGCCAAGGACGCCGGTGCTGACTTTGTTGGCGGTGAAGATATGATTGCCAAGATTGAAAAAGGTTGGCTAGATTTTGAAATCGTCGTTGCCACTCCAGATATGATGCCAAAGCTTGGTAAGATTGGTAAAATCCTTGGAACCAAGGGTCTGATGCCAAATCCAAAGGTTGGTACTGTAACTCCTGCAGTTGGTAAGGTCGTTACTGATATCAAGAAGGGGATGATTGAGTACCGTGTCGATAAGACTGGTATCATGCACCTCACTATCGGTAAGGTCTCTTTCGGTGCCAAAGAGCTCGAAGAGAACTACAAGACACTCTATGACACTATTGTTCGTGTGAAGCCATCGGGTGTGAAGGGAACCTATATCAGGGGTATTTCTATGGCTTCGACCATGGGTCCTGGTGTTAAAGTATCGGTAAAGTAAAGTTTACTGATACTCCGAGCGTAGTCGAAGAATCTAATCTACTCATAAAAAGAGGCTTATAGGCCTCTTTTTATTGTTTTGCAATATAGTATTATTAGCAATATAATGTTTTTGTAATGGAGAAATATCAATGGGTGAGATGGGACCAGAGCAAGGACCCGGTGCAAGTGCACAAATGCAGAATCATGCTGAGAGGATAGATACTGTTTTCGATGAGGCAAATGATCGCGTCAAAGAAGCGGCGGCAAATCTAAGAAATGGTCTAGACGCAACTGGACGACCATTTACGGATGGTGTCACAAGGCCAACCGGTTCCGAAATGGCCGAGACTTTGCAGGCACAATGGCCGACTGAAGCACTACTTGAGCATGCAGAGGCAAAGACGGTTGAGGCCGAGAAGGGCCTTACTATGTCTGGCCTGTTCGTAGAGGGGGATACAATTGTTGACGCAAAAGGGAGCTTAATAGGGAACTTCAGCTACGAGAATGATGATGTAAATAGGGTGATATTTAGACCAAATCCAGAGCTTTCAGGACTAAAACCCGGACTTTACAATGGTCTGCGCTGGCTTGATATGAATTTGCTTGAAGCCGGCTACAAGAATGGCGAGAGACAACAATAATTCAAATCTCGGTTATTCTCCAGCAATGGATAAAAAGACAGATTCACGTATTGTAGATTGATTTATTCTTTAGGGTCGCTTCGGTGGCTCTTTTTTATTATGTAATATTTTTGGTCTGTGGATAAGTGTACATAAATCATGCAAAGTGGGGGAATTCCATATTTTTAATATAGCCTTACAAAGGCAAAAAGTGACATTATTGCCCATGAAGTGGGGAAAATTATATAAAACTATTGCATAGTGGTTCCCTGGTGGTGTAAAATGGGGACACGTGGGGAATAGTGGGGAAGCGGAGGGTTTTCCCCCTACTCCACATCGTCGCAGCACGCTACGGGTTACGCAAGTTCGCTGAAGTAAATTGCTCCACCATTACGCGGCTGCTCCTCTCCGAGAAAAATCTACGATTATTTCTCGGGTAAACGAGGGATGAGGTGAAAGAAGATGTTTCTAGGGGAATACGAACACAATCTAGACGAGAAAGGAAGGCTAGCTATCCCAGCCAAATTTCGTGGTCAGCTCGCAGATGGAGCTGTGGTAACGAAGGGCTTGGATAACTGTCTTTCTTTGTATACCAAGGAGGGATGGGAGATCGAGGCTGAAAGGCTGATGAGCTTACCGCTTACACAGGCAAATGCACGTGCATATGCGCGTTTTATGCTTGCGAGCGCCTTCTCGGTCGAGATTGACAAACAGGGCCGTGTAAATATTCCAGCTACTCTCAGGGAGTTTGCGGGAATAAACGGTGGAACTGTAGTGACTGGTCTCGGTGACCACGTCGAAATCTGGGAACCAAAGGCCTGGGAAGAGTATCGCTCTCGAATCGAAAAAGAGAGTGGTGCCATTGCCGAAGAACTCGGCATTTAGTTCATTCACAATTTTTTCCGAAGCAGATAGCTAGCAGCCAGCACGCACCTTTCTATCTATAACATCCACCTCAAATTTAGCCCAACTAAATTTCAAAAAAGTCATGAGCGTGTATGCGCTCACCTGACTGCTAGCTACTTGCACAGGAGAAAATCATGAGTAAGCCCCATATTCCAGTTCTTTTACAAGAAGTAATTCACTATCTTGCCCCCAAGCCTGGTCAAAATTATATAGATGCCACGCTCGGATTCGGGGGACATAGCGAAGCGATTCTCGCAAGTATTGCACCGGACGGCAGGCTTGTCGGTATAGATCAAGACCAGGATGCCCTAGATTACGCCAGAAAGCGTCTAGAGCCATACCACGAGCGTTTTGACACTCATCTGGGCAACTACACCGACATTGATGTAGTAGCGCCCGAGATGGAAATTACTGGCGGAATCCTTGCCGATATCGGAGTCTCAAGCTATCAGCTAGACGAAGCAGCTAGAGGGTTCTCCTTTCAAGAAGAAGGACCACTAGATATGCGGATGAGTAAATCGAATCCGTTGACCGCTGCCGAAATAGTCAATGAATGGGAGACCGACGAAATAGCTCGAATCCTCAGAGAATATGGTGAAGAGAGATTCGCGAGTAGAATTGCCAAGAGAATTACTGACAAAAGAGGGGAAAAGTACATTGAAACCACAACCGAGCTAGCGGGAATAGTTGGAGAAGCAATTCCTCGCAAGTTCTGGCCAGAAAGGGTAAATCCAGCCACAAGAACTTTCCAGGCGCTTCGTATCGCCGTTAACGACGAACTTGGGGTTTTGAGAGAGTTTTTGCCTCATGCAGTGGAACGGCTAGAACCTGGTGCAAGACTCGCAGTCATTACCTTTCATTCGCTCGAGGATCGAATAGTGAAAGAGTTTATGCGAGACAGGGCAAACCCCTGTACTTGTCCACCAGAGT
>CAZEFH010000021.1:0-6646 GCA_964511435.1 uncultured Candidatus Saccharibacteria bacterium | reverse complement strand
CGTTGTATCTGTGGTAAGCGAGCAGATGTGGTTCAGGTGACAAGGAAACCGATTACCGCGACGGAAGAAGAGATTACCGCTAATCCGCGCAGCCGAAGTGCAAAACTCAGAGTTATCGAAAAAATTCAAAATTAATAAGTAAAAACATTTCAGGGGAGGGGAAACACAAAATGAGAGATCGAGCCAAAAGGCGTAAGTTTAGGAAAGAATATCGACCAAGCTTTAGACTTTCCCGAGCAAGCATTATCGTTTCTGTTGTATCGATGGCTTTTGTACTTGGACTTTTATACCTCTCTCAGTCCAACCAGATGGCTACTAGTGGCTATGACATAGCTAAATTAGAGCGTCAGCAAGCAGAACTCAAGCTCGACAATGAACGTCTTCAGATTGAGGCGTCGAGGTTACAATCAATCCAGAACCTCGATAGTGCTGTGGCGAAGTCGGGTATGGTGCCAGTTTCAAAGATTAATTATGTCCCAGCAAATACTAGCGTGGCGGTAAATATAAAATAATTCGTCCGGCCCCACAAGCTAGGGTATAATGTGAGTAGCAGTTATGAGAAGATACGTTAGCAAATCAACCGGAAATGAGGATCGCATACCTTTGGTAGCTGCGATTTTTGTTATTTTCACGGCGGTGGTAGTGGTTAGACTATTCTACTTACAAGTGGTTGATCATCGGTCTTATGCTAGTCTAGCAACTTCTCAACACTCCCTTAGGGACACCATATTTGCAAAGCGAGGAAGCATATACGCAACTGATACTCTTTCTGGGTCGCCCTTCCTTCTTGCTAGCAACGAAACCCTAAATCTTTGTTATATCAGTCCCAAGGAAATAACAGATAAAGAGAAGGTTCTTAGCACTCTTGTTTCTGTTCTTGGGGTTAAACGAGAAGATATCGAGTCAAAATGGAACTCAGAGTCGATGTATCAGGTCGTGGCACATCGTCTGACGAAATCTCAGAGTGACGCAATCGAGGCTGCAGAGCTCAAAGGTGTAGCACTTCAAGCAGAAAATTGGCGATATTACCCAGAGAATACACTCGCTTCAGCCGTGCTTGGTTTTGTAAATAATGAAGGTCAGGGTAATTATGGCATTGAGGGTACCTTTAACGATATTCTTACAGGTGAAAACGGTTTTCTGAACGAAGAAACTGATACTTATGGTGTGAAAATTGCCTTTGGCAACAACGGTTCAAAAAAGGCTGTAGATGGTAGTAGTATTTATCTGACTATCGATCGCTATATTCAGGGGATGGCTGAAAAATACCTTACCGAGACATTGAAAAGACACTCAGCTGACAGTGGGCAGGTGATTGTAATGGATAAGACTAATGGTAAAATCCTCGCGATGGCCAACGGACCAGTCTTCGACCCGAACAAATATACTGAGGTAAAGGATTATTCGTTATTCAAGAATAAGTCGGTTACTGATGTTTATGAGCCTGGATCAGTATTTAAGGCAGTGACGCTAGCAGCCGGAGAAGATGCCGGAAAAATCAAACCAACAGATAAATTTACTGACACTGGTCGAGTAGTTCTAGATGGTAATGCAATCAAGAACTCCGATCTAAAGGCGCATGGGGAGGTGACAATTAGTTATGTCTTGGAGCAGTCTCTAAATACTGGTACCACCTTTGTCGAGCAAAAACTCGGTAAGAACCTCTTCTATGATTACATTAAGAAGTTCGGCTTTGGTACGGCAACTGGTATTGAGTTTGACGGTGAGGCTGCGGGCAAGGTGTATAAGCCAGCTGAACTTAATGAACATGGATATGCAACGATGAGTTTTGGCCAAAGTATCTCAACGACACCACTCCAGATGCTGGTTTCTTTTGCAGCTATTGCGAACGATGGTGTTCTGATGAAGCCATATATAGTAGACAAAATTGTGACCGAAAATGGGAAAGAGAAGAAGACTATTGCCAAGGAGGTAAGACGGGTTATTTCTAGTAGCGCCGCCTCCGATATGAAGGAAATGCTTACAAATGTTGTTATTAAGGGCCATGGTAAGCAGGCGGGGGTTAAGGGTTATAAAATTGCTGGGAAAACAGGGACGGCACAGGTAATCAAAGAAGACGGGACGGGGTATGAAGACAATAAGAATATCGGTACATTTATCGGCTTTCCAGTAGCGGAGAATGCAAACTTTGTGGTTCTTGCCAAGATAGATAACCCAAAGGGAGTACAGTGGGCGGAGAGCACAGCAGCGCCACTAGTAGGACAAATGCTTGATTTCTTGCTAAAGTATTATCAAATACCGCCGACTGAACCAACTGTGTAGGTATAAATACCAATAATCATTCGTAAAACTTACTAAAATATGCGAAAATATAAGGTGAAAAAGAGGAAAATACATGCTTAGCCCAGTCATTTCGGTTAATGAACCCGCAGTTATCCCCCAGCTGGTACGATTACTGCTCTTTACCTCGGTTAGTTTTGTTGCCGCTCTATTGGTGACGCCCATCTATACTTACTTTGCCTACAAGTACCAATGGTGGAAAACCGTCAAGGATACCGCGTGGATTGGTGGCGGTAAGGAGAAGGCTGAAGTTTTTCATAGCCTTCACGCCGAGAAACATAAACGCAATATACCGACTATGGCAGGGATAATTATTTGGGGTGTAGTAGGGCTATTAACAATTGTCTTTAATCTTGATAAGTCACAAACATATTTACCACTCTTTACGCTTATATCGGTCGGTCTCCTGGGGCTAATTGATGACTATATTAACATTCGTTCAGATGGAGGGATAGCGGGGCTAAGGGCAAAAGTAAAATTCTCCTGGCTCACAGCTTTTGCTCTTCTGGGCAGCTGGTGGTTCTATGCAAAGCTCGGTTGGAACATTGTTCATATCCCGATGGTGGGAGATCTCAGTATTGGGTGGCTCTATATACCACTCTTTGTGATGGTGGTTGTGTCTACTGCGAGCGCGGTAAACATTACTGACGGGCTCGACGGACTCTCTGGAGGATTGCTCTCGGCAGCTTTTGGAGCTTACGCTATCATTGCCTTCTTTCAAGGTAATTACGGTATTGCGGCATTCTGCGGGATGGTGATGGGGGCGAGTTTAGCCTACACTTGGTTCAATATTTATCCAGCACGCTTCTTTATGGGGGATACAGGTGCAGTAGCTATCGGTGCAACCCTGGGTGTAGTGGCGATGCTCACAAACACCGCTCTAGTGCTTCCAATTATTGGTTTTGTATTTGTGGTTGAGACCCTTTCAGACATTATTCAGCTTTTGTCAAAGAAGTTTCGTCATGGCAAGAAGGTTTTTCATGCGGCTCCGATTCATCATCACTTCGAAGCCATGGGATGGCCAGAAACAAAAGTAACGATGCGTTTTTGGATCATCGGTGCAATTACTGCCTTTATTGGGGTAGTGGTAGCCCTGATTGGAAGTGGGGTAAGCTAGAGTATGGCGCTCGTAAGAAGTCGCATGAAGGAGGGACAGGCGACCGGAGGGACGGGGAAAGTCGATGTTGTCCTGCTAACGCTTGTCTCAGCGCTAGTTGTTTTTGGTCTGATTATGATTTCGTCTGCGTCAGTAGTGATGAGTAAGACGGTCACTGGGAAAGATAATTTTTACTTTTTTTCTCAACTGACAGCTGCGGGAATAGGGCTCCTACTCATGCTTGTAGCGACCAGGATAGACTATAAGTTTTGGAAGAAAATATCAGTGCCATTCTTTATAGTAAACCTTGCCATGTTGGTCGCTGTATTTCTTCCAGGCTTAGGATTTAGTCATAATGGTGCAACCAGGTGGATTAATCTGGGAATATTTAATTATCAACCTTCTGAATCGATAAAATTGGCATTAATACTATTTTTGGCATACTGGTTTGAAAAGAAAGGCGAGGAAGTTCGCGATTTTGAGAAAGGGGTCGTGCCATTTGCTCTTATTTCTGGCGCAGTGATTGGACTAGTGCTAATGCAGCCGGACATGGGTACATGTACTGTCCTTGCTGTGACGGCGGGCGTAATGTGGTTTGTGGCTGGCGCTAGATGGAAGCATGTATTTACGGGTATCGGTGCAGCTGTAGCCGGGGTGGCAGTGCTGATAAAAATGGCGCCGTATCGTATGGCCAGACTAACCGTCTTTATGAACCCGGGCGCTGACAAGAGTGGAGCTGGTTATCAAATAACTCAAGCCCTCGTTGCAATCGGTAGTGGAGGTATTTGGGGTCTAGGTTTTGGTCGTAGTCGTCAAAAATTTAACTATTTGCCCGAAGCAGCGACAGACTCAATCTTTGCCGTAATAGCAGAAGAACTCGGCTTGATACGCTCAACTTTAGTCATATTGGTATTTTTGCTTTTTGGCTTCAGAGGATATAAAATAGCAAAGAGCGCACCGGATGGTTTTGCGAGGCTCACTGTAGTTGGGATAACTACCTGGGTTGTTGCACAAGCATTTATTAATATTCTAGCAATCCTCAGTCTGATGCCTCTTACGGGGGTCCCACTTCCATTTATTAGTTATGGCGGTACCTCGCTAGTGATGTTGATGTTTGCTTGTGGGATACTATTAAATATTTCAAAATACGTTGATCAAGGAGGAATAGATGCGAATAGTCGTCTCGGGTGGAGGAACTGGTGGTCATATTTCGCCGGTTCTCGCCGTAGCCACCGAGCTGTCAAAGCTAGATAGTTCGATTGAAATTCTATATATCGGTTCGGCTTCGGGACTGGAGAGCAAAATTATTCCTCAGACCGGAATCAAGTACGTCGGTATTAGCGCGGGAAAGTTCCGACGCTACCATAAAAATAAATATCTCAATATCATTGATCCCACCACTCTAACCTTGAATATAGCTGATTTATTTCGATTCGTTCGTGGCTATTTTGAAGCCAAGGAGATCATTGCAGAGTTTGATCCAGACGCTGTCTTTTGTAAGGGTGGCTTCGTCAGTTTGCCGGTTGGTCTAGCGGCTCATGCACTCGGATATCCGTTGGTTGTCCATGAGTCTGACAGTATTATGGGACTGTCCAACCGTTTGCTTGCAAAAAGAGCAGACAAAGTCTGCATCTCTTACCCTCCGAAGACCTTTTCTGATATCGATAAAGAAAAGCTAGTTTATACCGGAAATCCTGTCAGGAGTGATATTTATGATGGAAACGCTGACAGGGCTCGCACGAATTTTAAGCTATCTGATAAGTTGCCTGTGCTTATGGTTATTGGTGGCAGCCAGGGTGCGCTTATTATTAATCAGGTAATATCAGAGGCTCTACCAAAGCTTTTATCAAAGTATCAAATACTTCATATTAGCGGTGAACGTGACTATGACTGGCTCGGCTTTCAGGCGACTAAACTAGCACCTGAATTATCAGTCAATTACCACCTGCATAACTTTCTCTCGGGGGACTTAAAGGATGCATATGCGGTAGCGGACCTCGTTATCTCTCGCGCGGGCAACAATGTAATTGCGGAGCTAGCAGCCCTCAAGAAACCGGTTATTCTGGTACCTATCTCGTCATCCGCTAACGGGCATCAAGTATCTAATGCGAAGATACTATCAAGGATGGGAGCTGCTATGCTAGTCTTAGAAGAGAATCTGTCAGCCCGAGTGCTTGAACGCAAAATAGATTATCTTTTTGAAAACAAGGAAGAGTTGAAAGGTCTGGCTGACAAACTGTCGAAACTTTCTTCACCGGAAGCGGCTGGGGCAGTGGCCGACATCATCTACGAGCAGGGACAGAGCTTTTTAGAGGAAACAAAAAAGGCGGAGGAGGGAAGTGCCGAGTCGGAGTCGACTGAGTAGAATAAACCGCTCGTCGAGACGTGTGGGCACCAGACGGCTTAGACAGCCGTCACTTTATTCGCGTACCGAGGAAGTGAAAGAGAAGCGGCCGCTTGCCGGTATTTTTCGTGGACTAATCTTAACAGGAGCTCTGGTAGGGACTGCCTACTTGGTCTTTTTTTCAGGCATTTTCTCAGTAAATAAAATCACTTACTCCCCGACTAAATATATTGATAGGGGAGCCCTGGACCACGCGATTAGAATAAATAAACTTCCAATAATTGATGATAATATTATTACATTCGGTCTCTTTGGGCTTTCGGATAGGGCAGAGAAGGTAACTGGAGTTTCAAAAACATCTGTGCGCAGAGTGGGGCAACACGAGATAGTGGTAACCGTTGTAGAGAAAGCTCCCCTGCTTGTGTGGCAAACATTGGGACGCAAATACCTTGTAGATGATACGGGACTAGTGTGGGCGGATTATCAGGAAAAATACCAAACATTGCCACTCGTGATAGATACGAAAAATTTACCTGTGAAAATTGGAGACAAGGTTTTGCCGCAGAGCTTTGCGAATTTTTTTGAAGACCTAGTAACTTCTTTTACAAACGAGACCGGGACCAAAGCAGATAAGTTTGAGGTTATGGATATTGTCAGTGATCTTCGGGTAACGACAGATGCAGGCTGGTATGTCTATTTTGACACTTCGAGAACGGCTAAGAATGAGCTTGTAAGTTTGAAACGTGTACTGACAGAAGTGCGGTCAAACGGTTCGTCTCTAGAGTATGTTGATCTTAGAATTAATAACCGAATTTTTTACAAGTAGTAGGGGGAAGGGGTAGAGGCAGAAATTAATTAACTAATTATTTAATCTGTCTCTTATACACATCTCCGAGCCCACGAGA
>CAZEFH010000020.1:0-8025 GCA_964511435.1 uncultured Candidatus Saccharibacteria bacterium | reverse complement strand
ATAAAAAACCTGGTTGCGCCAGGTTTTTTTATCACTTATAATGAAGCCATAAGTAAGAGGGAGTAAAAATGACAGCGAAAGAAGCAGATCAGGAATTCGTAGAATATGTTGTCGGTAAGCTTGTGACTAAGCCTGAGGCCGTCGTCACTACTCGCAAAATTGATGAACTAGGAGTTCTGATTGAGCTCACGGTTGATCGTGAAGACATGGGTGTTATCATCGGCAAAGAGGGTAAGACTGCCAAGGCGATTCGTACCTTGCTCCGTGTTCTAGGTGCAAAGAGTGATTCACGTATCAACCTCAAGATTGTAGAGCCAGAAGGTGGAGAGCCACGAGAAGAACGTCACCACGAAGACCACGAAGAGCCGAAAGAAGAGAAAAAGGTTGCTGAAGTCGAAGAAGATGACGACTTAATGGCTGACCTCGACATTTAATCAGTAATCAATCAATAATTATCATAAAGTGGAACCGCAACACTTTCGGTTTCACTTTTGTTATAATGAGGTAGATATGAAATTTATAGTAATTACATTAT
This sequence comes from uncultured Candidatus Saccharibacteria bacterium, assembly GCA_964511435.1. Classification (GTDB taxonomy): domain Bacteria; phylum Patescibacteriota; class CPR2; order UBA1875; family CAIMLA01; genus JBGSPL01. The sequence goes on along the minus strand of CAZEFH010000020.1, from coordinate 7,490 downwards.
TCCCTAGTATGTTTGAAGGAGTCCTTGGCTCAAGTATCCTTGGTCGTGCACGTGAAAAAGGTGTCATAGAGTTTGAGACGATTAATCTTCGTGAATTTGGGATTGGTCCGCGTAAACAGGTGGACGATACCCCATATGGAGGAGGTGCGGGGATGGTTCTCCGTGTCGATGTAATGGCAGAAGCAATTGATACCGCAAAATCAAAAGTTGGAAGCAGAAAGTCTAAAATTATTCTAATGACACCTCAAGGCGATCGGCTGAAACAGCCAAGGCTACGCCAAATGGCAAATTATAAGGGAGACTACATTATAATTTGTGGTCACTATGAAGGCTTTGACGAAAGAATTCGTAGTCTAGCAGACGAGGAAATTTCTATCGGAGACTTTGTGCTTACCGGCGGTGAACTCCCGGCAATGACACTTATTGATGGTATTTCTCGTCTACTACCGAATGTTCTTGGTAGTGAAGAGTCTCACCAGGACGAGTCACATTCCGAAGAGGGTAGAGTTGAGTATCCGCACTATACTAGGCCAGAAGTTTGGAACGGGCTCTCTGTACCAGGGGTGCTGAAATCTGGTAATCACGGTGAAATTGATAAATGGCGTAAGGGGCAAAGTGAAAACAGGAGCAAAAATGGCAAAAACTAAGGTCACTCCAGAAGAATATCAACGATTCTGTCAGCTCACGGCAAAACATTTTGATAACAAAACCGAAGAGATTATGACTTGGGGACTGGGGATATCTGGTGAGGCGGGGGATGTAGCCAGTTGTATTAAGAAAACTTTCGCCCATGAGAATGACCAAAAGGACGGGATTCGGGAGAATCTCGGTGATACGATGTGGTACCTCGCGATGATATGCAACTACTTTGATTGGAATCTGCAAGATATATTAGATGAGAATATAGCAAAACTGTCAGAACGTTATCCAGGTGGTTTTGATAAAGTACGTGCGAGTCGTGGTGGCACAATGATTGATTGGAGTGAAAAGTAGTAATCTACGCGTATATTTGTTATTATTTACACATCAAGGAGGAATTATGGCAAAAAAGATTGTTGTTGACGAAGAGGTCTGTATCGGTTGCGGTGCTTGTATTAGTGCGTGTCCGGAGTGTTTTGAATTTAATGAAGATGGCAAATCTAAAGTAATTGAGGGCGCAGTCTGTGATTGCGATCTAGAAGAGGTTGCACTTGACTGCCCTGTTCAAGCGATTACCGTAACTGACGGAGAATAAATTGAATCAGCGAACCTTGGCGATTGTAACAATAGTTCTAGGAATCTTACTAGTAATTTCACTAGGGCTTCTGGTATTGTTTGGTGTGAGTCTAGCAAATGCCGATAAAGTAAAAAAGGCTGAAATATCGTCTAGTTTAGCCGCACAAGAAAAACAACTTAAGGCTGAATTTCAGACTGAAAAAGAGCAGACACTGGCGACATACACAGCCCCTGATAGTTATGGTTCTTTCACCTTTGATTATCCCAAGGTCTGGTCTACATATTTTAAGCAGGAAGAAGGAGCAAGGGAAGCCCTGACTTTTTACGGAGATCCGAATCCAATTGTTTTTGACCGATCTCTCGGGGGTCCCTTTACCGCAGTTAAGATGCTAGTCTATAGTGACAAATATGAAACTAAGGTAAAAGATATTCGCTCGCGTTATATTACGGGGTCCAAGAGCCCTTATAAGGAATCAGACATAGTCGTTTCTAGTGTTTCTGGGAAGAAGTACATTGGAGTAGATCGGGAGACCAAGAAGAGTGTTGCTTTTATTCTACTGCCCCTTAGAGACAAGACCTTGTTTATAGGTACAGATGATAGTGAGAAATATACTAGTAATCTCGATAAAATAGTAAAATCCTTTAATATAAATAAGTAATTCTCAGCTGATTCTCAGATTCATGCGTGAATGTATAGTCAGGAGTGTTTTAGTGAAACAAAAAATTGAAATTGGTAAACTTGTTGTCGTATCGGTGTTTGTTATTGTAACGACAATAGTTATTTCTGGGGGGACTTGGCTTTTTATCGAGCTTTCGGAAAGAAATATTGCCAATACTAACTCGGTGCTGATTGGCTCTATGGAAGGTCAAATTGAGCAGCTTCGCGAAGCTGTAAAGGCGAAGCAAGTATTTGAAAAAACTAATCAAGTCCTCGGTAGTAGTACTGAAGTAACTGAGTAAAACGAGTATATACGTGTTAAAATGAGAGGGTAACACCTCTTATTTTAGGTGTTTAGATTTACGCATTCGCGGGAATGACAATGGAGAAATGGAAAATAAACTATTCAAACTAAAATCTGATTTCGATCCCAGCGGAGACCAGCCAGAGGCAATTGCCAAGCTTGAGCGCGGTCTCTTGGCAGGTCTAAAGCATCAGACCCTTCTCGGTGTAACTGGTTCTGGAAAAACTTTTACGATGGCAAAAATAATTGAAAAAGTTCAGAAACCAACGTTAATAATTTCTCACAACAAGACCCTGGCGGCACAATTGTATGCTGAATTTAAAGAATTCTTTCCCGAAAACGCAGTTCATTATTTTGTTTCGTACTATGACTACTATCAGCCCGAGGCCTATATTGCACGTACCGATACTTATATCGAAAAGGATGCGGATGTAAATGAGGAGATTGACAGATTACGTAATGCGGCAACGAGCGCCTTATTTTCGCGGACAGATACTGTAATAATTGCTTCGGTTTCTTGTATTTATGGGCTGGGAAATCCCGAAGAATATCAAAACCTTTCCATAAATCTAAAGGTAGGAGAAGAGCGGAGCCGAGACCGCCTGTTGAGGTTACTTGCTGATGTTCAATATGAGCGTAATGATAAATCTCTCGAACGGGGGAAATTTCGGGTACGTGGAGACATTCTAGATATCCAACCCTCATATGAAGAATTTGCTTATCGCATAGAATTTTTTGGTAATGAAATCGATAAGATTAAACTTGTTAATCCACTTACTGGAGAAATTCTAAACAGCCTCAATGAACTTGAGATATTCCCGGCGAAACACTTTGTGACAACCAAAGAGCTTATCGTCGAAGCCTCTAGGAAGATTCAGGCAGAACTTGAAGCTAGGGTTAAGCAATTTGAATCTGAGGGTAAATTACTTGAAGCACAAAGATTATCACAGCGTACAAATTATGACCTAGAAATGTTGAATGAGCTCGGATACTGTTCAGGAATTGAAAATTACTCACGTTTCCTTTCAAATAGAGAAGAGGGAAGTGAGCCTGCAACCCTGTTGGACTATTTTCCTGAGGATTTTTTACTCCTGATTGATGAATCTCATATGACAATACCCCAGATAAGAGGAATGTATAACGGAGACCGTGCTCGTAAACAAAATTTGGTGGATTTTGGTTTCCGACTACCAAGCGCTCTGGATAATCGACCATTGAAGTTTCATGAATTTGAGAAACATGTAAAACAAGCGATCTATGTTTCTGCAACTCCAGCTGAGTATGAGCTAGTACATAGTACCGAGAATCAGGTAAAGACTAGTGCCGAGTTTTATGAAGCAAGGCGTCGAGGGGTAGATTTTCCAGCTGTGGCAGAGCAGGTTATTCGACCAACCGGGCTTACTGACCCCACGATAGAAGTGCGCCCAACTGAGGGGCAAATAGACGATCTCATAAAGGAAATCCGGGCGGCAACAGCGAAAAAACAACGGGTGATTATTACAACTCTGACCAAGAGGATGTCGGAGGAACTCTCGCAATACTTAGCAGAGATGGGTATCAAGGTGAAATACATTCATTCTGATATCCATACACTTGAACGCCCAGAAATACTACGAGACCTTCGACTCGGAGTCTATGATGTGATAGTGGGGATAAATCTTCTAAGGGAAGGAATAGACTTGCCCGAAGTATCCCTGGTGGCTATCCTAGATGCGGACAAGGAAGGATTTCTTCGTGGTGAGCAGGCCCTGATTCAGACTATCGGACGTGCTGCTCGTCATCAGGACGGACGAGTGATAATGTATGGGGACAAGATAACCGGTTCGATGCAACGGGCAATTGACGAAACTGAACGTAGGCGCAAAATTCAGCTACAGTACAATATTGACCATGGCATTACTCCTCAAGGCATCAAAAAGGCGATCAAAGATATTGTCCATGCTAAACACGAAGAGAAAGAGGCGCCAGAATTTGATATCACAAAAATTCCAGCAGAAGAACTTGGCAGATTGGTAAAGGACCTTGAGAGAAAGATGGATCTAGCTGCAAAAAATTTAGAGTTTGAACGAGCTGCAGAACTACGAGATCAGATTGCCAATATACAAATCACAAAAGAGCAAAATATTGTCAAAAAGAGGCTAAAAAGCCACTAAAATACTCTTGAAAAAACTTGACATTCGCGGTAGAATGGAGGAGTTTCTAGCGCTAATTTTTGGGTGAGGTGAAAATGCACGACAATATTGTCATTCGCGGTGCTCGTGAGCACAATCTAAAGAATATCGACGTCACGATTCCGCGTGACCAACTAGTGGTTATTACTGGTCTTTCTGGGTCGGGCAAATCCTCGCTCGCTTTTGATACAATTTATGCTGAAGGTCAGAGACGTTATGTTGAAAGCCTTTCCAGCTATGCCCGACAATTCCTTGGCTTAATGGAGAAACCGGACGTAGATCAGATAGAAGGTCTCTCGCCGGCTATTTCCATTGATCAAAAGTCGACTACACGTAATCCTCGTTCAACTGTCGGCACCGTCACAGAAATATACGACTACCTGCGCTTACTTTTTGCGCGTATAGGGGTACCGCATTGTCCGATTTGTGGCCAGGTGATTGCTAAGCAAACTATACCTCAGATCGTAGAGCAGATTATGGAGCTGCCTCGCGATACTCGCTTCATGATTCTGGCACCTATTATCAAGGACAAAAAGGGTGTCCATAAATACGTTTTCGATGGTTTAAAAAAGGCTGGTTATGCTAGAGTACGTGTCGATGGGAAAATCTACGACATAGATGAAGAACATGACTTAGATAAAAATATTAAACATAATATCGAAGCTGTGGTAGACCGCCTTATTGTGGAACCTGAAATTATTAAACGTCTTACCGAATCAGTAGAAAATGCAATCAATCTCGGCGAAGGTGTGATGATACTTCTAAATAACGATACCGGTAAGGAACAGATTTTTTCTCAAAATTTTGCTTGCCCAAACTGCCACGTAAACTTGCCAGAGATTTCTCCCCGCAGCTTCTCGTTTAATAGTCCTCATGGTGCCTGTCCGGTCTGTACTGGTCTTGGGACTAAGCTTGAGATTGATCCTAGTTTAGTGATGCCGAATCAGAAATTTACTCTTGCCGAGGGTGCAATCCGTCCATGGAGCCGTACTACTGCCAGAATGAGTTGGTACACGAAACTTCTTGATGCGGTTGGAGAAAAATATGGCTTTACCACTGATCAGCCAGTAGAGACTTTGCCAGATAAGATTATTGATATTGTAATGTATGGCACTGGAGACGAGGTATTTACTGTTCATATGGGCACTAGGACCTATGAAGCAACTTATGAGGGTGTTATAGCGAATCTTGAACGTCGTTACCACGAAACTGATTCTGACTATGTCAGGAAAGAAATTGAAAAATATATGGCGCTTCGGATTTGTCCAAAATGCAAAGGTAAACGCCTAAAGCCAGAGGTTCTTGCGGTTACACTGGCTGACAAGTCAATTTTTGATGTTACGACCATGCCGATCAATGAGACGTTAGAATTTTTTAACGAAGTCAAGCTCTCAGAGCGAGATATGGTAGTAGCGAGGCAGATTCTAAAGGAGGTTCGTGAGCGTCTCGGTTTTCTTATTAATGTCGGCCTTAGCTACCTTACACTTGATCGCTCTGCTAATACTCTTTCGGGCGGTGAGGCCCAAAGAATTCGCTTGGCTACTCAGATTGGATCTTCACTGATGGGTGTTATTTATATCCTTGACGAACCATCTATCGGACTTCATCAGAGAGATAATAACCGGTTAATAGAAACACTGAAGAACCTCCGCGATCTAGGTAATTCTGTGATTGTAGTCGAGCACGACGAAGACACAATGAATGAGGCCGACTGGATTATTGATGTCGGTCCAGGTGCGGGGGAGCACGGAGGTCGAATTATTGCCGAGGGCACTCCTACACAAATCAAGGCGAACAAGAATAGTACTACTGGCCTATATTTGTCTGGAGAAAAAGTTATTGTGACGCCAGAAAAGCGTCGAAAAGGGAATGGCAAGGATATCACGATTGTCGGAGCAAGTGAAAATAATCTTAAGAACGTTACAGTTGGTATCCCTCTTGGTAAACTTGTTTTAATTACAGGTGTTTCTGGCTCGGGTAAATCAAGTCTTATCAATGACATCCTGGCGAAGAGACTTTCTCAAGTATTTCACCATGCACAGGAGCCCGCAGGGAAGCACATGGAAATTATGGGACTCAAGAATCTGGACAAAGTAATCGACATTGATCAATCTCCGATTGGACGTACTCCCAGGTCTAATCCGGCTACTTACACGGGAGTATTTACTGATATTCGTGACCTTTTTGCTGGCACTCCAGAGGCCAGAATTCGTGGTTACAAGCAGGGGAGATTCTCCTTCAATGTAAAGGGTGGTCGCTGTGAAGCTTGTCGTGGCGAGGGGATCCTCAAGATAGAGATGCATTTCTTACCCGACGTTTATGTTACCTGTGAGGAATGTGGTGGTAAGCGCTACAACAAAGAAGCTTTGGAAATCCACTATAAGGGCAAGAATATCTCTGACGTTCTTGATATGACCGTTGCTGAGGCCTATGATTTCTTTCAGAACATCCCTCAGATTAAACGTAAGCTAGAGACTTTGGTTGAAGTGGGGCTGGGATATATTCGACTGGGTCAGCCGGCTACAACGCTTTCTGGTGGTGAGGCCCAGCGCGTAAAGCTTGCTTCAGAGCTTGCTAGACGTGCAACTGGGAAAACTTTATATATTCTAGATGAGCCTACTACTGGTCTCCACTTTGATGATGTGGCCAGGCTGATGGTAGTTCTTAATAAGCTTGTTGATGCTGGGAATTCAGTCCTTGTGATTGAGCACAATCTCGAAGTCATCAAGTGTGCAGATTGGATTATCGACCTTGGTCCTGAGGGCGGAAATGCTGGCGGTGAAGTAGTCGCCGTCGGTACGCCGGAAGAAGTGGTGAAAGCACCTCGTTCATTTACCGGTCAGTACCTCGCGAAGGTTTTGAAATAGATAATAGTACCGGTGTTAGGAAGTGATCCTAGTACAATCGTAGTAAGCCACAAGAGAGGGGTGGCAGTCATGGCAGTGAAGTGGAATGTCAGTAATGACACCACAGAGGAGCTACAGCGTAAATATATTCTGCGCAAGTTCTTTTGCAGCTACTTTCGAACCGGCAAAGACCCAGAGTTTTGGGTAAAAGCCGTACAGGAAGTAGAAGACGAGCTACGCAAGCGGGGAGCGCTCGGTTGAGCGCTCCCCGCAAGTCATAATTGAAAGTAATATAA
>CAZEFH010000019.1:0-8301 GCA_964511435.1 uncultured Candidatus Saccharibacteria bacterium | reverse complement strand
AACTGGTGACCTCATCCTTACCATGGATGCGCTCTACCGACTGAGCTAGGTGGGCTAATAAAAAAGCCTACCGAGGGGCTTTCTGAACTCGAATATTATATCAAAAATCACCCTCCTAGTCAACGAAACTAACCTTGATCTAGTTTCGCTAGCTTACGATGTGCTTCCAGGTTTGCTGGTTCGAGTTCAACAATCTTTGTAAGAGCTTTCTTTGCTTCAGCCTTATCTTCCGCAGCAATAGCTGCATTTGCAAGCGCATTCAGATAACCCATATTGTCAGGCTCCAGATCTACCGCATGGCCGAGTGCCCCTACCTGTTTTTTCAAATTACCGGCCTTCTCGGCCGCAAGGGCTAGGTTGACATAGCGGTGAGGAACCTTGGTATCCAGTGCCACTGTGTGCTCATACGAGGTTACCGCCTCATCAAAACGCCCGAGCTGCATAAGTGCCATCCCGAGACTAGTAAGAGCCTGCTCATTAGTTGGCTCAAACTCAATCACTTTCTTTAACGCTTCAGCAGCCCCTTCATATTCACCTTGCTCTAAATATAGATTTCCGAGACCAGTATAGGCAGGGACGTTTTTATGATCATTCACAATGATATCGAGGTATTTCTTTTCTGCTTGCTTAAAGCGGTTATCCTTCACAAGTTTACTTGCTTCACGAATAATAGTTTTATGTACGCGCTCTGCCTTCTTTTCGGTTTTCTCGGTATCAAGAACTTCCTGGATACGCTCCCCTATCTTCTTCACTTCCCGCTTCTGACCCAAAATAATCTCGGTATCGTGGCCCGTGGCTCTGATAGCAGAGTAAAAGAGGAAAATTCCCACTAGGATTATGACTATGTATGCAATCATCTTATTTCTTTCTTAGTACTTTCTTGTTTTCGGCCTCGTAGGAAAGACAGCACATCAGACGCCCACAAATACCAGTAACTTTGCCCGCATTTACGTTATTTTCGTACTGCTCTCTAGCCATATCCATAGTAACACTTTCCATCTTTGTTAGGAACCGCTTGCAGCATACTGGCTGGCCACAGATTCCAAAACCATCAAGTAGCTTTGCTTCGTCCCGGGGACCGATCTGACGCATTATAACACCCATCTTCCACTCACGTGACAAATCACGGATGAGATCACGAAAATCGACTCTAGCATCAGCAGTAAAGAAACAAACTATCTTCTCTCCATCAAAGGAAATTTCTGTCCGCACTGGCTTCATTGCCAGGCCACTTGCCAATACAGCTTCTCGGAAACGGTCATAGTACTTCTCTCCATCTGCCACTAGACGACGATATCGTTCGATATCTTTATCATCCGCTACCTTGAGAACTTCTTTGACATCATCTTCTTTTTCAGGACTGATTTCTTTGTTTAGATAGACTACTTTACCTATCTCCTTACCCTGCGCCGTATCGACAATAACCCAATCAGAAAGCTCTGGCTTAGTCACACCCGGCTTAAAATCATATATTCGAACGGCTGAACCGAACTGCACACCCACTACTTTCATTACAAACTCCTCAGTAAGATTGATTCAATCACTAGCTTATTGTTTACGTTTTTACGAAGCAAATCTTCTGCTTTTGCTACCGCATCAAGCATGGAAAGCAAAACACTAGAATCGTTTGCACTTCTAGATATAACTGAAAGCAGCTGCTCCCTAGCTCTTACTGCGACTCGATCAAGTTTACCCGATAGGTCTGCTTTATCGCCAACAAATTTCTTGGCGAAGGATAGCTTATCAGCGATACTATTTGACCGAAAAATCCGGATAAACTCGTCACTTTCTGTGATTTCACTCTGCGCTCTAGACTCATCATCGAGATAATTAAGAGCAATGCCTAGACGCCCTGCAGCAAGAGTAGTTGCTTTTGTCGCCAGGTCCCTCTTTACTCCTAGCTCCTGATTTAGATATTCAAAAACAACTTTATCGTTAACTGTAGTAAAATTTACTTTTCGCGTACGTGACGTAATCGTATCAAGGAGATTTTTTGAATTCTCAGTTGTTAGAATAATAATGGTATTATCTTTGGGCTCCTCAAGAGTCTTTAAGAATGAGTTTAGGGCTGGAATGGTTAGTTTTTCTGCGTGCGCGACAACCGCAATGCGATAGACAGACTGGTATGGGGCTAGCTGTAGCGACTGAACAATCTCTCTCACTTCATCGATACCAGAACCATTTCCATCCAAATAATGTAAATCAGGATGTCCTAGAAGGGCAACTTGTTTACAACTAGCACAGCCACAGTCTGATTCTCCTTCGCCTACACAGAGTAACTGACGCGCCATAGCAAGGGCTGCCCTAGTTTTACCGACCGATGCCGGCCCAACAAAAAGATATGCGTGGCTTAGGTCTCTGGACTCTACCGCACTATTAAGATATGTAATGGCTTTTTCATTGCCAATAATCGTTTTCATGTCCCACAATTATACACGAATGGAGCCCTAAGCTCAATCAAGAGTCGAGAGCAAATCATCAAGCTCAGTTGGTAACGGAGACTCAAAAATTAATGGCTTACCAGAGGAAGGACTAGAAAGCGTAAGCCTTGTTGCATGCAGAAATATTCGTGCCATCGGGGTACCTTTGTAACCATAACGCTGATCCCCAGCCACTGGGTAACCAATAGCGGAGAAGTGGGTGCGAATCTGGTGAGTTCTTCCGGTCCGAGGCCTTGCTAAAAGGTATGTAAAGTCGCGATATCGTCGCATGACTTCGAACTCAGTCACTGCCGATTTACCATCAACAGTTGGATCAAAGCGCCCCCTAGTAGTCTGATTCCTGGCCAGTGGAATATCAATTTCCCCGTGATTATCTGGAGTAGATCCGCTTACTAAAACTAGATATTCCTTCTGGGTTTTGCGGTTAGCAAATTGCTGCTGCAAATTTTCCCGCGCGGTCTGATTCTTCGCAAATACAATGACCCCAGAAGTACCTTTGTCTAGCCTGTGAACAACGAGGTTTATCCCCCCGTTCTCTACGTCGGTATGTAAATAAGCAGCCACTTGCTCCGACAGCGTCTCATCTGCCTCGCCCGGAGCCGGATGAGTACTGATACCTGCAGGTTTATCTAGTACTAGCAAGTCATTATCTTCGTAAAGAATTGTTAATTTATTAACCATTACAGAAATCTCTTGTATAAATTATTTATTCAGACTATCCAACCATATCAGCTATTCCTTCTAGCTGATTCCTGTTCCCCATCACAATCAGTTTATCACCCTGATGCAGAAGTTCCGTACCAAGAGGATTAATCTTCGTACTGCCATCTTTGCGATTTATGGCTAATATTGTCACCCCAGTACGATCGCGAGAAATCGCCCCTGCAATCGTCTTCCCTACTAGAAATGAAGTCTTTGGAATCTCGATTTCTTCAACTTCTAACTCGTCGTGACGAGAGTCGACGATTACGTCCAGGAAGTCAAGAACCCCGGGACGTAATGCCATAGTTGCCATATGATAACCACCAATCTGATATGGTGTAGCTACCCTATTGGCACCACCCTTTTCAAACTTCGGTATGTTCTCTTCAAAATTTGCCCTAGCGACAATATATAGATCCGCATTGAGTGACCTCGCAGTCAGTGTAACGAAAAGGTTGTCAGTATCCTGGCCAAGACAAGAAATGAGGGCCTTTGCCTTCTCAATGCCTACTTTCTGCAAGCTTTCTTCAAGAGTAGGATCCATACAGATAGCGTTATAGCCGCGCTCGGTTGCCTTTCTGACTTCATTTTGGTCCCTGTCTATTATTACAAAATCTGCCTTATCGTGTTCCAGTTCGTCCGCTACCTGTGTCCCAACCCGACCATATCCACAGACGATGTAGTGGCCTTCCATCTTCTTCACGCTATTCATGATTTTATTCCTCCTCCTAGACTCCTTAAATTGTCCGCCCATAAAGTAGTCAGCCGCTAGCCGTAGCAAATATGCCACGACGATGTAGCTACCGATAATTAAAATTATTGATAAAATCTGTTCCCACAGTGGATCATCAACCCCATGTAAGAAATGACTCAACAGAATGATAGCTGTGGAATAAAAAGCTCTCCAGGGTGTCTCTCCACCAACAAAAATAAAACCCAGCATACCAAAAGAAAGCATCCCACCAAGCACTAGCAACATCTTCTTTAGCGCATTATTTTCGCTCAAGTAACTTATTCCCTCCTTGACACTAATAATGCTAGCACAAAATTGCACAATAATGAATATTGAATTATTATAAAAGCCCCTTTACGGGGGCTTTTATTAACGTTTACTGAATTGTGGGGCTTTACGAGCTCTCTTGAGGCCTGGTTTCTTGCGTTCCTTTTCTCTAGGGTCGCGGGTAAGATAGCCAAGTTTACGAAGTGCTGTCTTATTCTCTTCGTCAATCTCGACAAGTGCGCGAGCCACACCGAGACGAATTGCCTCAGACTGGGCGGCTTTACCACCACCAAGTGCAAGCGCGGAAACAACGAGTTTCTCCATGTTTCCAGTTGCCTTAAGTGGCGCGTAAACTTCACGAACTAGATTCTCATCACCAAAGTATTCATCTACTGGCTTACCATTAACGGTTGAGATGCCTTTCTTTTGGTAAAGACGAACACGTACGGTCGCGGTCTTGCGACGGCCAAGGCCGAAGAAATATTTTTCTGCTGCTTTCTCTGCCATATTTACTCCTTAACCTCGTACCTTTAATACTTCTGGCTTCTGAGCTATGTGTCCATGCTCAGCTCCTGGGAAAAGTTTCAGCTTGCTGATGATATCAGCAGCAAGACGATTCTTTGGAAGCATACCTTTGACAGCCTCAAAGATGACTTTACGAGAATCTTTCTCAAGCATTTCTTCAAGACGAAGGTCGCGCATTCCCCCAGGGAAGCCACTGTAGTTGTAATATTTTTTATCAATAAGTTTATTGCCAGTGACAGCAATCTTGTCGGTATTAATGACGACAACATAATCACCACAGTCAACGGCTGGAGAAAAATTAACCTTATTCTTGCCACGAAGGGTATCTGCAACAACAGTCGCGAGACGACCAAGAGTAACCCCCTCTGCATCTACAAGGTACCATTTACGATCAAAGTCTGCTTGTTTTGTTACATGTGTCTTCATTATTTACTCTCTTTCGTGGTCTTCTTGGCAGCTGCCTTAGGAGCAGCTTTCTTGACTGGAGCTTTTTTCTCGACTGGTTTATCAGCCTTCTTTTCTGGGGCTGGAGCAGCCTTTTCTACCTTCTTCGTAAGCTTATCGGCGTCTACAAGCTCAATGATGGCCATTGGTGCTGCATCACCGGCGCGGAAACCTACTTTTACGATACGTGTGTAGCCGCCATTACGATCTTTGTACAAAAGAGTAATCTCTTTGATTAATTTCTGTACAGCATTCTCGCCATATAGATAGCTACTTAGCTTACGAACTGCTGCAAGGTCACCCTTCTTGGCAACTGTAATCAGCTTCTCTACAATTGGCTGTACTTCTTTTGCCTTGATAGTCGTGGTTTTAACTTTTTCGTGGAGAATTACCGAGGTAGCGAGACCACGCATCAGTGCCTTACGTTGGGCCGACTTGCGACCGAGTTTTCTAGATTTATAACTGTGTCTATGCATAACTATTACTCAGCGAGTCCCTCGAAACCAAGCTCTACGAGCTTTTCTTTAACTTCATCATAAGCTTTGCTCCCAAATCCCTTAAGAGTCTTCAGTTCACCATCGGTAAGCTTAAGAATGTCAGCTACTGACTTAATATCATTATTTAGAAGCGCGTTAGTAGTGCGAGGAGAAAGATTGATTTCCTCAATTAGGATATCAGTGCCTTCTTCTGCGCCTGCAACTTCTTCGCAGTTATGAGCGGCTGTAACATCCTTGCCCGCAAGCACGAGGAAGTGATCGACTAGGATCTCAGATGCCTGAGCCATTGCCTCGCTAGGAGTAATGACACCGTTGGTCTCAACTTCGATTACTAGTTTGTCGAGGTCGGTCATCTGTCCAACACGAGTACTTTCGACGTTGTAACGAACACGACGAATTGGGCTATACAGAGCATCGATAGCAATAACACCGATACCAAGCTTGCCGCCGTCACGCTTCTCTACAGGAACATAGCCACGACCCTTCTCAATCTGAACTTCCATCTCAAGCTTTGCACTCTTACTATCAAGAGTAGCGATTACTTGGTCTGGGTTCACGATTTCAACATCAGCATTCTTTTCAAATGATTTGGCAGTAACAATGCCTTCACCACTAGCACTAAGATGCAAAGTAATGACATCATCAGAAAAAGACTTTACACAGACTTTCTTGAGGTTCAAGATGATCTCGACAACATCTTCTTTGATGTCCTTGATAGTTGAAAACTCATGGTTAACGCCCTCAATCTTGACACCAGTAATAGCTGCACCTGGTAAACTCGAAAGAATTACGCGACGTAGCGAGTTACCTAGGGTCATACCATAGCCTGGGAAGAGTGGTTCAACGCTGAAAGTAGCGATGTTACCTGCTTCTTTCACAACTTTTAGGGCTGGTAAATGGATTTCATGTAGCATTTTCGTGCTCCTTAATAACTTAGTAGTGGGTCTTTACTTAGAATATAACTCAACGATGAGTGACTCGTTAATCTCTGGATCAAGCTCGGTACGGGCTGGGATACTAATAACCTCACCAGCAACTTTCTTTGCATCAAACTTGAGCCAACTAGGGGCAGAAGTTTTCGCAATGGCAGTAGGAAGAACTTCCTTGAAATATTTGCCCGCAGTGCTCTCTTTAATAAATTCAACCTTGTCACCTACTCGAACCTGATATGAAGGAATATTTACCTTCTTACCATTTACAACTATGTGATCGTGGTTTACAAGCTGACGTGCCATAGCGCGTGACGGTGCGAAACCAAGACGGTAAACGACGTTGTCAAGACGAGTCTCGAGAAGTTGCAATAGAATCTCACCAGTAACACCTTGTTTACGATCTGCCTTTTCGAAGTAGTTGCGGAACTGAGTCTCAAGCACTCCGTAGATGCGCTTTACCTTCTGCTTTTCGCGAAGCTGAAGTGAATAATCACTAGGCTTGTTACGACGACGACTATTGCCCTGTGAACCAGGAGCGTAGTTTCGCTTAATCATGGTACACTTTGTACCAAGACACTTCTCGCCCTTTAGCATCAGCTTTACGCCTTCGCGACGACATTGTTTACAACTTGCAGATAATACTCTTGCCATATATTTCTAACCTAAATTACTTAACTTTATACTCTGCGAGCCTTAGGCGCGCGGCAACCATTGTGTGGAATCGGAGTCATATCCTTGATGGAACTGACATAAATACCGGAAGCATTGAAAGCGCGTACAGCTGAGTCACGACCCGAGCCGATACCCTTAACAAACACATCCACTTTCTCGAGGCCATAAGCCTTTGCCTTCTCAATTGCAGCCTCGGCAGCAATCTGAGCGGCATACGGTGTTGATTTACGGGAACCCTTAAAGCCAGAAGCACCAGCTGTAGCCCAAGAGATTACTCCACCGTCTTTATCAGTAATAGAAATGATTGTGTTGTTAAAAGTGGCCTGAATGTGAACCTGTCCGTGACCAACAACTTTCTTGATTTTCTTTTTCTTTACAACTTTTGCCATAATTCTCTACTTTATCTTAAAATTTACTAGCCGATAATCTTAGGTCTTTGAAACCTTCTTTTTACCGCTTCCCATAGTCACTTTCTTGCCACGTTTTGTACGTGAGTTAGTCTTGGTGCGCTGACCATTTACTGGCAGACCAAGCTTGTGACGGATACCGCGATAAGAAACGATTTCCTTAAGACGAGAGATATTCTGTACTACTTCACGACGAAGATCGCCTTCAACCTTGTAGTTCTTTTCAATAATCTCACGGATACGATTCACTTCTGTCTCAGTCATGTCTTTGACGCGTACGTCCGGATTAACATTAGCCTGAGCCAAAATCTTTTGACTTCTTGTAAGACCAATACCATAAATATAAGTGAGGGCGACCTCTACTCTTTTGTCAGTTGGGATATTTACACCTGCGATTCTAGCCAAGATTCTACTCCCTAATTACCCTGACGTTGCTTGTGTTTCGGATTTTCACAGATAACACGGACAACGCCTTCGCGCTTAATCACTTTACATTTCATACAGATTTTTTTTACTGATGGACGTACTTTCATACTATTTTTCCTTGTGCCTATAGACGACGCGTCCTTTTGTAAGATCGTACGGCGTCATTTCAATAGTAACCTTATCTCCTGGCAGTATTTTAATATAGTGCATTCTCATTTTCCCTGAAATATGCGCTAAAATAACATGTCCGTTCTC
>CAZEFH010000018.1:0-10542 GCA_964511435.1 uncultured Candidatus Saccharibacteria bacterium | reverse complement strand
ATCAAGTACATCGTCGTCAATACCGGCTTGAACGTTGCGCCGATGGCAGCAACGTCCTGCTCCGGGTGGGTTGCATCGACAGCAAAGCCGAGTGCAAGAAGCTGATCAACGAAACCAGCTTCCTCTGACGTGAGTGAGGCGTAGTCAACCCCATCCTTCAGGCGCCCAAGAAACGGCACGGCCTCAAGGCCGACGTAGATGGGGCGAACGAGCACGGCTTGGAACAGACAGACTGTGTTGTATCGATCGTTCTCGTAGAGATGAACGAACCGAGACAACTTGGTAGTAGTATCCATCTCTACGGTCCTTTCCTTCGACGGAGGGGTGGCCGAAGCCACCCCTCCTGATGAAGCACGTGTGGGTAGTACTAGCGGCAGTTGGCGCCGCAGTTGCTGCAGCTTCCACAGCTGCAGTTGGTACACCCACACCCGCCGGTGACGCCGTGCGAGACGGCACTGTCCGCGTTGCCGAGAACCTTGTTGAAGTCTTTCGAGCCGGGAACGGTGATGCTCATGACTGGTACACCAACCTTAGACAGTGGTTGACGTGTCTTTCCAGCGCTGGCTAGTTTCACCTCCTCAAGCACTGGGTCGAGATGTATAAGGAACGGAACCGGCCACTTAGCCGATTCCGCCTGAATGTTAACATAAATGCCCCAAATTGACAATAATATTTCAAGAACGCACTACTTGTATGACCTATTTTTCAGAATATATTCCTCTGGATACCAGAGCTTCCGGATATCCCCCGCAAGAAAAAACGAACCTGTTACTAACACTAAGTCATTGGGGGTAGATTCGGCTAAAGCCTCATTGGTCGCCGCAAATGGATCCAGGTTAACTGAAATATTTGCTTTGGGCTTATAAAGAAGTGCTTCGGCGAGAAGTTTTTTAGGGCTAGCTGCTTCACGATGGGTGATAGTAAACTTCGTAAGAATTATTCTGTCTGCCACATCAAGCAGGCTTCTTAGAATTTTTTGATAGTCTTTATCTTTCGCAATAGCAAAGACTACTGTCAGTTTCTCATATTTACATTCGGTTACGCGTGATAAGGAGTAATGGATCTTGGCATTATTATGCGCCCCATCAATTATCACAAGAGGGTTTTGCTGAATTTGTTCAAATCGACAAGGTAGTACTACCTCAAGACTAGTATCAAACCCACCCAGTCCCGCCTGCTTTATTGCTTCGCTGGCAATAGCTTGATTTCTGTGACTGTATGAATCCGTCTTACCAACTGCAATAAACTTGTTTACCCCTACCGCACCGCAAGCCGTTCTCATAATATCAAGAAGATGCGGTCTTGTTTCACCAGTAATAAAGGGGGTATTCTTGCGGATAATACCTAGCTTGTCTCTGGTAATTTTGGTAAGAGTTTTCCCTAATAAATCAGTATGATCATAATCAGCGTTTGTAAGGATAGTGACGACTTTATTTTCTAGAGCATTCGTAGCGTCATATTTGCCACCTAGGCCAGCCTCAATGACTGCCCACTCACAGTTCATCCTTTTGTAGTAAATCAAGGCGATTGCCAAGAAAAGCTCAAAGTATGAGGGTGCCCCATATGGCCCTTCAAGATATGCTTTGTTGATATATGGCTTTAAATCATCTACAATTTGCGCAAAAATGTGCGGGTCAATGTACAGATTATCAACACTAATTTTTTCGATTGAAGTAGTCGCAAAAGGCGAGACAAATAAGCCTGTCTTGCGGCCAGACTTGGTAATCTGTTGCTGTATCAATGAAGCTACACTCCCCTTACCTGATGTGCCTGCAATATGAATAACTTTTAAATCTTTTTCAGGGCTACCAACTAACTTTAAGAAGTACTTAGTTCTCTCAAGGAACTTATCCATCAGTGTATCCTTGGCATAAACTCTTATATCTGAAAAAGACGACAGAGACTCAAGGAATCTGACAGCTTCATAGTAATCTGTGTAGTCTGTTGTTGGATTAGCGTACTTGCTCATTAATATATCTTAGCTTTAATTAGGTCAATGATAAAGTAAAATGTACCAGCCCCACCCACTGTATCGTAGGTGGGGCTGTCTTGCATTGCGGTACTACGACTCAGAGTCGCGTTACCGCCTCGAGCACCTTCAGGTAGAGGCCATCGACGATCGCCGCCTGCTCCTTGCCACTAGCCGCGTAGTTGTCGATTCCAGGGGCTGAGTTGATCTCGATCACGACGTACTCACCGGGAGGTTCCTCGATAGAACCCTTGACCATCAGGTCGACGCCGCAGTAGCGGAGGCCCATATCCACCGTGAGCTGCGCGCAGATCGCGGCGAACTCGGGGTGGATTGTCTTCGTAAAATCGACCGAGGTACCACCACTGCAGAGATTCGCGTTGCAGACGAGCTCCAGTTCTGCACCATCTGGGACAACGTAGTCCCAGGTGAGGCCTTGCTGGCGAAGCATCATCGCGATCCGGAAGTCATCCGGATCTAGGAGTGTATCGCGCTCAGATAGTGCAAACTCCTCTTGCTTCGCCTGGTGAAGCTCACGAACCGTCCTCACGCCGTCACCAGTCACTGCCAGAGGCAGGCGTTGGTAGGCCGAGAGAACTTCGCCGTCGAGGATTACGACGCGATAGTCGTTGCCGACAAGTACCTCTTGAACCAGGGCGACGTTGTCTACCTTGAAGATCTTCCGCATCGCCGAGTAGAACTCACGCTTGTTGGTGACCTTATAGACACCAACACCTTGACTCCGTGAGTTCGGTTTCACGATTACCGGAAAGCCGAGGGACTTCGCGTAGTCGTAGGCCATGTCGATGCCTCGATCTTCGCCGATGTTCTCGCACCAGGCCTTCGAGTAGAAGGCCTCACCACGAGGTACCGGGTAGCCGAGGCTTTTCATGAAGAACGCCGCGTAGTCCTTGTCCTTACTGATCTCGGTCGCTCCGAGCGGGTTGAGATCGAAGTGCGTGTTGCGGAAGTAGTGTATCCGACCGTTCGGACAGATGATCTGCCCGACATAGCCATAACGCGGCTCCACAACCACCTCGACACCAGCGAGCGGGGCAAGCCTCTCCATAAGCCTGCCGACGAAGGGACGTTCCTTCCTGGGTGCTTTCTTTCCGTTCATGACTTCACCCTCCAGAGGCCAGGCGTGGATAGAATGCGGTTATTATAAGATAAAGTAGCTCTTTTGTCAATATTATTAAAGAAAGGAGCCCGCGCCTAAGCGCGGATTGCGCTCCTTCACGGGCTCTAGTAGGGTCAGGACGATGTCCCAGCAAGGTCGTCTGGAGTATCACCATTGTCGGCTTTCGGCCTAACAATAGAGGACTCCCTGACCACAATCATCTGTCGCCTTGAGAGATTACTGATGAGTGCAACGATGTAGTCGTCTATACCATCGCGCTCCCACTCGTAACCGTCCTGAAGCGAAGCAATCAGTGAACCAGCGGCGAAGAAGCAGGCTCCAAGACCGGGTGCGTCATCTAGGTGCTTCGCGATGGCGTCTGCGAGGTCACTTCTGCGCTCTGGGCATCCATCTTCTGAGTCGTAGTCCTGGCCGAGCGGTAGGGGCTGAAACGGCGCAAGACCGATGGCGGTGTAGCGCCGGACCTGGTCGCTCTTATCTGGCGTGAGTTCGTCGATATAGAGCAGGTGAAGCGGTTCGCCACGGCCCTCCTTCGACAGAATCATCTCCGCAACTGCTTCGCTGGCGAGCTGGAGCGCGCTCTTTGCGGCAGCTGGCGCTACCGAGTCGAGTAGGACGAACAGTTCGAGGTCCAGCGGAGTCACGGCGGCCTGAATTTCCTGGCGGAAACCGTCCACCGCCTCATCAGCAAGTCTCTCTGCTTCTCGACATTCGTTCGTGTACTCCTCCACCCAGGTCCCCAGATCTTCGACGACTGCTACGACGTAGGCTTCAACAAGTGCGACGTCCTCATCCGTAACAGCCTTCCCCTTCAAGAGGTTCTGGTAGACCTCGTGCGCCTGAGCGGCAGTGTCTCGGAAGAGAGTATCGACCTCTCCGCCCGGGAAGGCGAGCGCCTGAATCCACGGGCTATGGCGCATTGCCAGAAATAGCTTACCTTCCTCTTGGATTGCCAATTCAGAGTCAGCGACGAGAAAGAGCTTCTCGGTCAGTACCATGATGGGAGTAAGCCGAGGCATGTGGTGCCTCGGATTTTCCCATCCATACTTCTCGAAGTCTGTCATCGCCAGAGCGAAACAGTCCACGAGATCCCTGACCCACGCAACACTACTGTAGTCAGTCATGACTGTTCCCTCCGCTAGATTGTCAATGTGTCCTGTGGCGGTATTATAGCAAAGATTATTCTTTACGTGAATAAATATAGATTATCAATGTCTTATAAATATTGGAGATCAATATTTATTATGATAAATGTTCTGATTGATATTTTTCTACGATTAGGGCTGCAATTTCCTCGACGCTCTTTCCGTTTGAATCGAGTACGAGATCATAATGCGCCGTTTCAGTATAGTCAAGTCCATATAATTTACCATAACGAGCGAGCTCGCTGGTTTTTCTAGTTTCGATATCTAGCCTGACTTCTTCCACATTTGATGCTGTTTGGCTGGCTCTACCGCTTACTCGGATCTGTTTATAGACTCTCTCTGCAGCAATATTGGGGTCGAGACTTAGATAGACTTTGAACGAGCTAGGTATCCAGTGAAAGGCGGTTCTAGAATCAATCACTAGCGTATCGCCATTCTCGCCAATTTTACGAAGCTTTTCGTCTACTTCAAAGTCAATACTGTCGTCACCAGCAGCATCGGCCTTGAGATTTAGCTCTGCCACAGAAAGCCCATGCTCAGCTGCAATTGCTCGGAAGAGATCTCCAGAGGAGAAGTGATCATAGCCAAGCCGCTCTGCTACCTTCTTGGCTGTAGTAGATTTACCTGACCCAGGGAGACCTGCTATAGTGATGATTTTCTTCTTCATATTGCAATATATAATATCAAAAAAGCCTGCTAGATGCAGGCTTTTTAATAAACCCTATTCAACTTTGGCAACATCACCATGTATCAAGATTGGCTCAAAACCCTTAATCTCATCATGAAGAATCCCATCTGGAATCTCGTTATATAGATAGATTTTCTTATCCAGCCTGAAAGCATCATACATTTCGAGAAAGGTAGCACCACCAATATAGTTTTGCATTCCATTCTTCTCAAAATTCAGTACCAGAACAGCATCTACGCCATCAATAACATCTGTACTGTGCTTAAGCATGGTCGCTTTCCACTCTGAATGCTCCTTTGCACCCATATTCCTATAGCGGTCCTCTGTTCCTGGGTCATCATAGCAGTTTGGCAACATAACAGTATGACCCATTAACTCAAGCTTTTCCTTAATGGGTGGGATTCGATCGTAGAACTTTTTACTGCAAATGACAAATATTTTCATATTATTTTATCCCTGGTACCGGTTTATCTTCTACTAATTTAGCTACCTCGCCCCGAACTTCCTCATAGACAGTCTCATTTTCGACATTTCGAAGGGTTTTTACAATTAACTCTGCCACTTTAGTAGCGTCTGATTCTTTAAAACCACGAGTGGTGATAGCAGCAGTACCCACGCGAATGCCAGAGGTGACAAATGGGCTCTCTGGATCATTTGGAATGGCATTTTTATTTACTGTAATATGTACCTTGTCTAGCTCAGTCTCAGCGACTTTACCCGTTACTTTCAGGCTACGCAAATCT
Source organism: uncultured Candidatus Saccharibacteria bacterium (assembly GCA_964511435.1). Taxonomy (GTDB): domain Bacteria; phylum Patescibacteriota; class CPR2; order UBA1875; family CAIMLA01; genus JBGSPL01. The sequence goes on along the minus strand of CAZEFH010000018.1, from coordinate 4,856 downwards.
AGAAGCAGTAGGTGATTATCGGAGCCACCACTGACCATATTTACGCCCTCACGCTCGAAAACCCGCTGCATCGCCTGTACGTTCGCCACAACCTGCTTTGCATAGTCAGTAAACTCTGGTTTGAGGGCTTCACCGAAACAAACTGCCTTTGCAGCAATAACATGCTCGAGTGGGCCGCCCTGCATACCAGGGAAAACTGCCTTGTCGACAGCTTTGGCATACTGCTCCTTGCAAAGAATTACACCACCTCGTGGACCACGAAGGGTTTTGTGGGTAGTAGTGGAAACGATGTCAGCATAGGGAACTGGTGATGGGTGAAGGCCGGTAGCCACGAGCCCAGCGATGTGGGCCATATCTACCATTAGTAGCGCACCTACTTTGTCGGCAATCTCGCGGAAACGTTTGAAATCGATAGTACGTGGATAGGCACTAGCACCGGCGACAATTAGCTTCGGCTTATGTTCAAGGGCTAGTTTCTCAACTTCTTCATAGTCGATGTAGCCGTCTGCGGTTAGGTGATAGGGAATGAAGTTGTAGAACTTACCAGAAAAGTTCACTGCGCTACCATGTGTGAGGTGGCCACCCTGGTCAAGAGCTTGACCAAGAACGGTATCGCCGAGCTCAATAATGGCAAAATAGGCAGCAATATTCGCGCTGGCACCACTATGTGGCTGAACGTTCGCATGATCTGCCTTGAATAACTTTTTTACTCGCTCACGAGCGAGATCCTCTACTCTATCGATGTATTCACAACCGCCATAATATCGATGTGATGGTGTGCCTTCGGCATATTTATTAGTAAGAATTGAACCGGCGGCAGCAAGCACATCCTCTGTAACATAGTTCTCACTCGCGATCAGCTCAATGCCATTCTTCTGCCTTCCCTTTTCTAGCTCTATAATGTCAAAAACTTCTTTATCCATGAATCACTCCCTTCGGTCGTTAAGTTAAAAGTTACAGGTTATAAAGGTCATAAAGTTTTGTCTTTCTGAACGTAGTGAACAATCTAGAAATTACGTTGTCTCTGGATCCTTCGTTTCACTCAGGATGACAAGCTATGGTTTAATAAAAATTATTTGTAAGTGAGATAACCATCTTACACCTCAAACTTTTCAGTTGCCGCTTTATAAACATTGCTAAGCAACATGCACACGGTCATTGGACCAACCCCACCTGGACTGGGAGTGATATAGGCCGCTTTTTTAGCAACATTCACGTAGTCGACGTCGCCAACAATTTTACCTTCATAGAGGGATGTGCCAACATCAACAACTACTGCGCCTTCTTTTATCATCGCGGCTTTAACCAGTTTTGGTAATCCGACAGCAGAAATCACAATATCAGACTCCAGCGTAAGCTCTTTCACGTTTTTGGTAAATTTGTTAGCAAGCAGCACCGTAGCTTCTTCATTCAGAAGCATTAGCGCCAGTGGCTTACCGACAAGATTACTCTGACCAATAATAGTCACTTTCTTGCCAGTTAGCTCAATCTGGTAGTAGCGCAGTAGATTCACAATCCCCTCAGCAGTAGCGGGGAAAATACCCGGAAGCCCCTTCGTCAGACGGCCAAGATTCACTGAATTGAGCCCATCTACATCCTTCTGGGGGTCGATCGCCTCTAGTAGCTCGTTTGGCACGAATCCGTCTGGGAGTGGCAGCTGGACAATAATTCCGGTCGTTTTACGATCTTTATTTAACTTATTAATCAGTTTTAGAACGTCTGTCTGAGAATCATTTTCATCAAAACGATGTAGCTGAAAGCCAAAACCAACTCTCTCACATGCTTTCTTTTTGATCTCAACATATTTCTCGCTTGCGGGATCGGAACCAATCAAGATAACCGATAGGGACAACTTTAATCTCTGGCTAACAACATTTTCCTTAATGTTTGCCTCAATCGCACTCGCTAGTTCCTTACCGGTCATCTCAATCATTTATCGCTCCAATACTAGGTATTTTACAGGCAGTCCGCCAGCAATAGCATCTTCAGAGCTAATAACCTTTTGAAACTCCGAATAGTCTGGGAAAAATGTATCCGCACCCGTGCTATCACCATCGACTTCGGTAATATATAGCCTGTCAGCATCTTTTATTGCCTGCGAGTAAACATAACCACCACCAATAACAAATATTTCATCATGATCAGTTTCGCCGGCAACTTTATATGCTTCCTCAAGTGAATGAACTACTGTAGCGCCTTCAATTTCTATCTCATCAGGGCTAAGTACTACATTCAATCTTCCCGGAAGTAAAAATGGTAATGATTTATAGGTATTGAGTCCCATAATGACTGGGTGTCCCATAGTAACACGCTTAAAGTGCGCGAGATCCTCGGGTAAATCAAAGAGAAGATCATTGTTTCGACCAATCGCCCTAGTCCCCCTTGCAACAGCACTAATAATACTAATTCTTGGCATCTTCATCCTGTTTTTTGTTATAATCTCTCCATTCTGCTGTAACAAGTCCGCCAACCGTGGCAAGTTTCGCCTTGATTGTTTCATGAGACTTGTAATTTACTAATTCCACACAATCAGGCCTGAAATCATCTATTGTCGAGAATTCCCTCACAAAATCTATTGAAGGCAATGGTAGCGGTTCACGGCTCAATTGTTCTCTAACCTGGTCGAAATGGTTTTCATAAATATGAACATCACCAAAAGTATGAATGAATTCGCCTGGCTCGTTACCTGTTACTTTTGCAAGAATCATGGTAAGTAATGCGTAACTCGCAATATTAAACGGCACACCTAGAAAAATATCTGCAGAACGCTGATATAGAAGTAGTGAGAGCTTACCGTTTTTTACATTAATCTGGTACATATTATGGCAAATAGGAAACCGACAAGCTTCTTCCTTTTTCGCCATTTCGTAAAGATACTCCGGATTCCAGGAATTAACCAAAGTATTGTGAGAATCGGGGTCTTCCTTAATCTTATCTACAATCCACTGAACTTGATCCACCCCACGTCCGTCTTTGGCTGGCCAATGTCTCCATAATTCACCATAGATATGAGGCAGTACACCATACTTAGCGGCAAAATCATTATCGGTGGCTACTTGTTCAATAAATTGTTCTTTAGTTAGTTCTGGCAACTCCCCCTTTACCATTTTTTCATGATAAATTCGGTATGGATAGTCGTCCCAAATGTGAACATTCTTATCTACAAGATATTTAATGTTATTTTGACCGGAAAGAAACCAATAAAGCTCCTCAAGGACTCCCTTCCAATAAACTTTTTTAGTTGTTAATAAAGGAAAGCCCTCGCTTAAGTCAAAACGTATTTGCCTTCCGAAAACACTATAGGTAACGTCTCCTGTACCAGCATCGGTTTGCTTAACACCATTCTCTAAGATGTCTTGCATTAAATCTAGGTATTGATATTCTGGATGTTTTTTATTCATACTAACCCCTTAACTTATCAACTTCTTGTTCTATTACTTCGACTAAGCTACCTTGATCATACGATACTATATTTTCTGTTACCGCCTTTATAGAACGGGAAAAGCTAATTCCGTTTTTGTAAATTGCGATAACTGGTTTTCGGGCAGAGTTTGCCCAGCCCAGCTCTATTCCTATGCCAGTACCGGCCTCGCTTACTTCAGCGACTACAATGTCTGATTTTTCAATAATTTCTTTTGTGTTTACCCAACCATCGGTTTCATGAGAAAAATATATCTCATGCTCTATAACTAAATTAGATTGTCTCAAGGGCATATATAATTGCTCTTTGAAATCATAATGCGCGCCATGAGATAAATACATTTTCATTATACCTGCACTTCTTGACCATCGGTCGTGACACGACCACCTTGCCACTGGCCACGATAAGCGTGAGTTTTACCGTTTACTTCATGAAATATGACGTGGCAAACACGGGCACCTAGTTCAAGTTTCACCTCACATGGTCCGACGTTTGCGATTGCAAAAGTTAGTTCGCCAGAGTAGCCAGGAGCGGCATTGGAGGCTCGAAAAAAGATGCCCATGCGTTGCATCGTGGTACGCGGCTTAAACTCTGCCGTCAGATTATCGGGTATATTTACCTTTTCTATCGTTTTAAATAAATAAAAATCACCAGGTTTAATGATATGGGTCGTGACTTTCCCCTCTTCATATTTCGAAACTAGCTCAATATCGCAGGTTTTGCGCTCAGCCTCACCAAGGTATCCTGAGCCACTTATGGTATAAAGCTCTCCAATTCTGAGGTCAAAACCAGTTCCCTCGGGATTAGTAAGCTCACGTTCACATAGACCTTCCACCAAATTCTGCTTTTCTACTAGTTCTAGTAATTTATCAACTCCGAGTACCACGCTTAACCTCCTATTTATGCATTTCTTCCATATGAATATTTTCGATTCTTCCTGTTGGTTCTCCTGTTGGCAATAGTTCCCTTCTCCAAGAAGTAGAGCCGAGTAGAGATACCATGGTCTTTAGCAGTGCGTCGTCAGTTAGATCTACTTGTTCGACTTCAAGACCAGCCTTCTTAAGAGCTTCTTCCCAGAGCTTATCCCGCTTCGTATCGACGGATTTATAGCCATACTCATAGTAAACTTTCTTAATCCCGGCTTGCACTAGTAGCTTAGTACAAACATAACACGGATAGAGCGTCACATAAACAGTAGCCCCACTGACATCAATGCCGTTCTTTGCCGCCTGCGCGATAGCGTTTGCCTCAGCATGAGCGCTGCGGCAGTTATCATATTTACCTGCGTCTGCTGCCCCTGCGGCACGACGAAAGCAAGCACCGTCATCACTACAGTGGGCAATCCCTGGCATAGAGCCATTGTATCCGGTGGAAAGGACTTGCTTATTCTTTATAATGACTGCGCCCGTGGGTCGAGACAGGCAAGTAGATCTAG
>CAZEFH010000017.1:0-10816 GCA_964511435.1 uncultured Candidatus Saccharibacteria bacterium | reverse complement strand
TGCCCGATGTGGATATGGACTTCGCTGATGACCGACGCCACGAGGTAATTGCCTATGTTACGGAAAAATACGGACAAGATAGAGTGGCACAGATTATCACCTTTGGAACGATGAAAGCCAAAAATGCGATTCGCGACGTGGGACGCGCCCTGGGGATGCCTTATGCTGAAGTGGATCGAGTCGCAAAAATGGTCCCAGACACCATCGGTATCAAGCTGAAGGATGCCGTAGAGGTAAGTCCTGAATTGAAAGCGACTTATCGCGATGAACCAGCGGTGACCCACCTCATAGATCTTGCAAAGAAACTGGAAGGTGTAGCACGTCATTCGTCGACGCATGCTTGTGCAGTAGTGATTTCGCCATCTCCTTTGGTCGAGTATTCACCGCTTCAGAAGGCGACCAAAGGTGATATTGCCATCAATACGCAGTATGAAATGCATGCTATCGAGGACCTTGGACTTCTTAAGATGGATTTCTTAGGATTATCAAACCTTACTGTAATCAAGAACGCAATGAGGATTGTGAAGAAGATTAAGGAAGTAGATATCGACCTGTACCAGATACCGATTGATGACAAGAAGACTTATCAGCTGCTTTCTCGTGGTGATACGACAGGAGTATTCCAGCTGGAATCAGCAGGAATGAAGCGTTATATCAAGGAGCTTAAACCTACAGTTTTTGAAGACATTATCGCAATGGTGGCTCTTTACCGCCCAGGTCCGATGGAAAATATCCCGGAGTTCATTGCGCGCAAACATGGAAAAAAAGCAATTAAATATCAACACCCTTCGATGGAAGACGCACTCAAGAATACTTACGGTATTACGGTATATCAAGAGCAGGTGATGCAGATCTCAAAAGACTTGGCCGGTTTCACTGGTGGTCAGGCAGACACTCTTCGCAAGGCCATCGGTAAAAAGATTGCGACGATGCTGAAGCAGATGCGTGGTCAGTTTGTTGATGGTGCGAAGGCAACAAATGATGTCCCGGAGAAGTTGGCGAATGAAATCTTTGATGGTTGGGAGGCTTTTGCTGCATACGCATTTAATAAATCACACGCAGCTTGTTACGCACTGATAGCATACTGGACCGCTTACCTCAAGGCGCACTATCCAGCTGCTTTCATGGCGGCGCTGATGACGTCTGACTATGGCAATATGGATCGTATTACCATCGAAATTGAAGAGTGCCAGAGGATGAAAATAGAGGTGTTGCCGCCAGATGTAAATGAGTCCTTCGCTGAATTTGGTGTTGTGAAAGAGACAGGTAAGATCCGTTTTGGCCTGATGGCAATCAAGAATGTAGGGATGGGTCCGATAGAAGCAATTCTTGAAGCGCGAAAAGAAGGGGGTAAATTTACTTCGATTGAGGATTTTGCAAAACGTGTAAAATCAACTGAAGTTAATAAAAAAATGCTCGAGTCTCTTATTCGCTGTGGAGCTATGGACGCCCTCGGCGATCGGTCAACTCTATATACCAATATGGAGCGAATTCTGATGTTTTGTACAAAGTCACAGGGTAGTGTTGCCAATGGACAGATTGACCTCTTTGGTGGTCAAGGTATCGAGATGCCCCCCCTTAAGCTTGAGCCACCCGTTCATAAACTGACCACGAGAGAGAAATTGAATTGGGAAAAGGAGCTTCTGGGAATCTACATCTCAGAACATCCAATTAATGAATACAAAGAAATTCTGATGAAAAATCATGTCACCGGTATTGCCGAAGTGACTGAGGAGATGAATAACCAAAGTATTCGAATTGGAGGAATTGTAACTAGTTTGCAAAAGATCATGACTCGGACTCAGCAACAGATGATATTTGCTGGATTTGAGGATCATACTGGCAAAACTGAGTTACTAGTCTTCCCGAAGATCCTCGAAGAGAACAAGGATATCTGGGAGATAGGTAAAGCACTTCTAGTTCGCGGTAAAGTCAGTACCAAAGATAATCAGATCAAGATAATTGTAGATAAAGCATTAATTCTGGAGGGGAATATGGATGTAGAGGACGTAACGGTAGTGGATCCACTGATAAATCAATCGGTTCAAGTGGACAAGGATGGGGTGGTTAATATTTACATTCCTCGGGGCACTGTAACGGAAGCACTCAATGATATCAAGTACAAACTAGCGGCCAACAAGGGTGAAAATGAAGTGTTTGTATTTGTGCCGAATGGACCCAGTGGCCCCAAGAAGGTGAAGCTACCATTTGGGATTAAGTATACTGAGAAGCTGGCTGATTCAATACGGAAACGATTACACGAGAATTAACAGGTAAGAAAAATACTTGCAAAAATTGAATAAATATTTTATACTAGGGTCTTGTTCAGTCGAACAAGACCCGCACCTTGTCTAGAGAATGGAGGTAGAGTACCGCCGAAACTGTCCTGTCCGCCTGAGAGGGGAATGCTAGATGGAACGAGTGATGAAGCAATTCATTCGTGAAGGGCTCCAACTCACTTGGAGCGGCAATGCCAAGGACGGCTGGCATGTGGAGTTCACGTGTCCGGTCACCGGTGAACTGCTTCGCTTTGATGCGAAGACTCGCCCGGCAGTTCGCGATAAGATCGCGAACCACTACGGGATTGTCCCTGTCACGTTGTAGCACGGCCGTCTGCGGACGGTTCACACACTAGGGAGATGGACGGAATGCGGAACGTTGGTATATCCGAGTACATCGATCGCTACCTTGAGCGTAACGGCATCACTATCTGGTCGGGTAACGTTGTCCGCAAGTATGCTGATGCCGTCGCCGAGGATGAGAGTGTATTCGATTCCGACGTCATGAATGACGTCAGTGCGGCGATCAGCGGTTCGTCGAGCGGTCACACCAAGTACTTCCCCCTTCTCAAGGGGCTGATCTCGTAGTCCACCCGACGCACCGATGTCGGAGGACATATAGCGGTTAGCCCCGTACCATCGCTGGATGGAACGAACGCCGTGAGGCGTGCTAGGGGCTGAAATCAAAATGAGCGTATTTGCGAAAGAGCGAATGCGCTCTTTCCATTTATGAGTAAAATAATTGACGATTGGTCTGATTTGCGCTATAATTATGTCTGCGTATTTATTCCGCAATTTTTTTGAAGTCACGACAAAAGATAGGAAGCAGAAATGAAAGCACTAGAAGCCATAAACGAAAAACAACTGAAGAAAGTCCCAGACCTAAAGCCTGGTGATACGGTTCGCGTACACGCCAAGATTATTGAGGGCAACAAGGAACGTATCCAGGTGTTTGAGGGTGTTGTTCTTCGCGTTAAGGGCGGCGGCCTAAAACAGAGCTTTACTGTTCGTAAGCTTTCTTACGGTATCGGTGTAGAGCGTACTTTTCTAATCAATTCTCCAAAGATTGCCAAAATTGAGATTAAGAAGCGTGCCGGTGTTCGCCGTGCATATCTGACATATCTTCGTGGTCTTCGCGGTAAGGCAGCTAAGCTTAAAGATATGAAGTTTGATGCCCTTGCAGTCAATATTCAGCCAGAAGAACTGAAGCCTGAGGATCTAGCTCCTGCGGTAGAGGAAGTAACTGACGCAGATGTGACGGAAATTGCCCTTGAAGAAGTTACTGAAGAGGCTATTGTTTCCGAGGAAGTTTCAACTGAAGATATCGCTGCCACAGAAAATGCTGAAGAAGTTGTAAGCGAAGCCGCCGAAGAAAATGAACAAATCGCGGCAGAAGTCGAAGTTGAGTCAGGTGCAGAAAAAGCTGAAGCTGACCTCGAAAAAGGCAAAGACAGTGAAGGTGAAAACGCCGAAAAGTCTGTAGAAGACGCCGAATAAATAGATTTATCAAAGAACCCCGAAAGGGGTTCTTTTAATGTATAATGATCTCATGGTTAAGCCGACATTAGAAAGGGAATTAGAGCTTTGGAACCAGTACAACCTAATAGGTGGTATTGACGAAGCTGGTCGTGGTGCTTGGGCGGGTCCCGTAGTAGCTGCGGTAGTAGTTTTACCCAAAGAGCACAAACAGTTTGATGGTATTAGAGATTCGAAACTGATGACACCGCAGAAGAGGGTTGAGCTATACGAGGAAATTACCGAGTTTGTGACTGATTTTGGCATCGGAATAGTTGATCACCTGACTATTGACCAAATTGGAATTTTGAATGCGACAAAACTTGCAGCCAAACAAGCAGTGGGAATGTTAAAAATTGCCCCAGATTATCTACTTTGCGATGCTCTTGATCTCCGCGAACAGCTTGATATTGAGCAAGAGGCAATCATCAAAGGTGATCAAAAAGTTTATTCAATCTCATGTGCGTCAATACTCGCAAAAGTCACCAGGGACAATCTGATGACATCACTTGGAGGAGAATATACTAAATATGTATTTGATAAACACAAGGGTTATGGGACCAAGCTACACCAAGAAAAGCTGAAGCTACATGGTGTGAGTGATATTCATCGGAAAAGTTACAAGCCAGTGAAGGAGCTTCTAGGTGAGTAGAGAAATAGGAGCTGAAGGCGAAGAAAAAGCAGTGTTGGCACTAGAACGCGCCGGTTATAAAATACTTGTGAGGAATTACTTTGCGCGGGTAGGTGAGATTGATATTGTGGCGGAGAAAGACGATTTCATTTGTTTTGTGGAGGTAAAGGAACGATCATACCAAACCTTTGGTGGCGCTCAGTCTGCTATTACCAGTTCAAAGATTAAGAAGATTTTACTATCCGCTCGTCGTTATCTGCATGAACACCAACTTGATGGTACAAATTATCGACTCGATGCAGTAATTATTGAGGGGGATAATAAACCAGAAATCATTGAGAATATTTATGTTGATGGGATGTAGGCGACTTGACAATCACTTGCATCGAAGGGTATAATTAACACTGTACAGAGGTTGTCGGATTCCACTCGGGAATGCGGCACTTTTTATTCCTAAGGGAAAAATCAAATAACATGGCCTAGCAAACTAGGAAGAAAGTAGGGGAAATGCAAGCAGGTTTTGCAGATGCAATCAAACAAATATGTGAAGAGAAGAATATTTCTCAAGAAGTAGTAATGGAGACCATTGAGGCCGCCCTCGCTGCTGCTTATAAAAAGGATTTTGGTACCAAGGAACAGGAAGTTCGGGTTGAGCTGAATGCTGATACTGGTGAGGTTGTGGTCTATATCCAAAAAGAAGTCGTCGATGAAGTTGAAAACGAAGAAACTCAAATCGATGTCACGAAGGCTAATATGTTTAAGAAGGGCGCAAAGGTCGGTGACATTATCGAAATCAAAGATCTTCCATCTGACTTTGGTCGTATTGCCGCTCAGACTGCCAAGCAGGTTATTATTCAGCGTATCCGTGAAGCAGAGCGAGATATGGTCTTTGGTGAGTATAAGGACAAAGAAGGTGAAGTTATTAACGGTACAATCCAGCGTGTTGAAGGCAACAACGTTATCGTCGATATGGGTAAGGCATCCGGTATTCTTTTCCCAAATGAACAGATTCAGGGCGAACGCTACTATGCTGGCCAGAGACTGAAGTTCTTCGTAGTTCGGGTTGAACAGACTAACAAGGGCCCACAAATCGTTATTTCACGTTCTCACCCCGGTCTAGTAAAGCGCCTCTTCGAACTCGAGGTTCCAGAGATTCTTGCCGGTATTGTAGAAATTAAGGCAATTGCGCGTGAAGCCGGTCAACGTACCAAGATGGCGGTACTAAGTCACCAAGACGGTGTCGATCCAGTTGGTTCATGTGTTGGTCAGCGCGGGGTTCGTGTGCAAGCCGTAATGAACGAAATTGGTGAAGAAAAGATTGATATCATTCTTTACGATGAGGATTTAAAGACATTTATCTCAAATGCTCTTTCACCCGCAAAAGTAAATATGATAGAGCTTGATGAGGCTGAGAAGAAAGCTGCAGTGATGGTTCCTGAAGATCAGTTATCGCTTGCGATTGGGAAGAGCGGACAAAATGTTCGCCTAGCAGCCAAACTTACTGGTTGGAACGTCGACATTAAGGGTTCTGATGAATCTGGTGTCGAAGCAGCTGCAAATATGCTGCGCCCAGTAGAGGATAAGCGAGACCTAGAGGATGAGATCCTAAAAGCTGTTGAAGGCAATACAACAACAGAAATAACCGAACCTGAGGTCATAGAGACTGCTGATCCTGAAGCTGGTACAGATATGATTACTGAGTCGGAGGTTGCAGAGCCTCAGGGAGATGAGAGTATAGTGGGTGAAACTACTGCCGAGGCAGCCCTCACTGAAAATTCAGAAGTCGAGGCAGCGCCAGAAGTTAATGTCGAAGTTGCCTCTGATGTTGTTGATGAAGTCGCCGAGACCATCACTGACGAGCTTGACGCGCCTGAGGTTGAGGTGACAGAAACGCCAGCGGAAACATCAGCAGTGGAGATGTCCGCTGATCTGCCGTTACCTACCGAAGACACCCTGACAGATACGGAAATCAAGGACAAAGCTACAGAATAATCTGATTCCCCTAGATACATCGCAAGTTATTTCTAAGAAGAAATACAGTAAAGTACAGTAAGTTGTATCAGTTAGGAGGAAAACATGAATAATCAATTTGATCGCTTCTCAGAAGACGCAAGACAAGCGCTAATCCTAGCACAGGAATATGCGCTTTCTAGCGGTGTCCGCGTAATCGACACTTCATATATGATACTTGGGTTTGCCAAGATAAAGGAATCAGTAGCTGGTGAAGTTTTGCATGAGTTTGGACTCACCCCAGAAGTAATTACAGACCTAATTGTCCCTGGTAATAAAGTGGTAACTGGAGCCGAAGTTCAGACGGGGCTCTCATATAGTGCCCAAAAAACACTGGAGATTGCTTTTACAATTGCTTTAAAGTACGGCGATAATTTTGTTGGTACTGAACATATAATGTTGGCAATATTATCACAGGATAACTCTGAAGCAGTTCTACTACTTAAGAAAATTGGTATTGAGGTGGAAAAAATAAATAAACGCTTGCTCGAATATTTTGAGTCAGATAATGAGCAGCTTTCGGGGGAAATGGCAGAGTTGATGGGCTATGGTAACCCAAAGGAAAAGGTGAGTAAGGGCAAGCAATCGCTTCTTGAGAAATACTCTGTTGACTTGACTGCAAAATCCAGTGCCGGTGAGCTAGATCCGGTCATTGGACGTGAAAAAGAAATCTCGAGATTAATTTCGATTTTGAACCGGCGAACAAAAAATAATCCTGTTCTGATTGGCGAGCCAGGCGTCGGTAAAACAGCCATTGTGGAAGGACTTGCGCAGAGAATTACGGAAGAGAATGTTCCTGAGTTACTTGTAGGGAAGAAGGTTCTCGTTTTGGATCTGCCCGCTGTTGTTGCCGGTACTAAATTCCGAGGTGAATTTGAAGATCGTTTACTTGGAGTAGTAGCAGAGGCGAAAAAGGCCAAGGATACAATTCTCTTTATCGATGAAATTCACAACCTAGTCGGTGCTGGTGCGGCAGAGGGGGCAATAGATGCTGCCAACATTTTGAAGCCTGCGCTTTCACGAGGTGAGATGCAGGTAATAGGGGCGACAACTCTGAATGAATACCGTAAATATATTGAGAAAGACTCTGCTCTTGAGCGCCGTTTTCAACCAATAATAGTACCCGAAACCACAGAAGACGAAACCTTGAGAATTTTGATTGGGTTGAGACCAAAATACGAGGAATATCATCAAGTAAAGATTAGTGACGCTGCGCTTGAGGCGGCAGCTAAGTTATCAAAAAGATATATCTCTGATCGATTTCTTCCTGATAAGGCAATTGATCTCATAGACGAGGCAGCATCATTGCAAAAAATTCGTAAGGGCAAGATCTCGGGCTCTATCGCCAAGCTTAACCGCGAGATTAAGCAGCTCGCTGGTAAAAAAGAAGAAGCAGTTCTGGCGGAAAAATATAGCGAAGCAGCTGATCTTAAGCAGCGAGAAGCGATTTTAGCAGCCAAACTTAGTGCCCTAAGGAAACGTGAGGGGGTTTCTGACGATCAGTTGCCACTCATTACAGACGAAAATATTGCTGAGGTTATCTCAATTTCCACTGGAGTACCAGTAACTAGACTGGTGCAGAAAGAGTCTGAAAGCCTCTTGCATCTAGAGCAAAAGCTGAAAAAAATGGTTATCGGTCAGGACGAAGCTGTGGCGACGATTGCGAGTGCTATCCGCAGATCCCGTACCGGAGTTTCTGATACAAAAAGGCCAATTGGTTCATTTATCTTTCTTGGGCCTACGGGAGTAGGCAAGACAGAACTAGCCCGAGTGCTCGCCAAGGAAATGTTTGGTGACATTGATGCACTGGTAAAAGTAGATATGTCTGAATTTATGGAGAAACATAATGTTTCACGTCTTGTTGGTGCGCCTGCTGGATATGTTGGGTATGAGGAAAGTGGCCAGTTAACCGAGAAAATTCGCCGCCGCCCCTACTCAGTGATCTTACTTGACGAGATAGAAAAAGCTCATCCAGACGTCTTTAATCTCCTGCTCCAAATATTTGAAGACGGTTATCTAACAGACGCCAAGGGAACTCGTGTAGACTTCAGAAATACTATAGTAATTATGACTTCGAATATTGGGGCGCATTGGCTACATCGTGAGGCGAAACTAGGATTTACAGTATCAAGTTCAGACGATGTAAAGACGCTTAATGAAACCCATGAGAAAAATGTTGAACTGATTCAAGAAGACATGAAAAAACACTTTAAGCCGGAGTTTCTTAATCGTCTAGACAAGATCGTTGTGTTTCGTTCTCTGCAACGAGAGAGTATTAAAAAAATTGTCAACTTGCAGCTAGCGGAACTTTCACAGCGATTGAAAGAAAAAGGGATTGTGCTTAATGTAGCCGAACCAGTCAAGAAGCTTCTCGTAGAAAGGGGTTACGACGCCGAGAATGGTGCACGTCCGCTTCGGCGCATTATTCAAAACTTGATAGAGGACCCACTAGCAAATGGTCTTCTTGCTGGGGAATTCCGAGAGGGAGATACAATATCGGCTATAAAAGAAGGCGACAATATCAAGCTCTACGTTCTTGAGACAGTTGGAAAATAATTGGTCTGCCTTCCCTCTACTTTTGTCAGTCGATACAAAAGTAGCACCAAAAATCTCTTTTTACACGTCAGTCTGCGGACTTCCGTGGCGGCCAGTCGTCTCATTCTAGGCAAGGGTCGAACATTGCAATTATCACACATAAGCAAGATTATGACTGAAAAATCGCTTGCCGATTTAGGCCGACATTGTAAAATCAGCTCATAATCAAGATAATACTATTTCTTTAGGGTAAATAATAATCGGCTCCGCTCTATCTCATGAGATGATTTTACAAAAAGTTCGATTTTTCTTGAACCTGGTGCCACCTGCTTTCAAGAGGAGGTGGCGAAACTAGAATGTAAAGATATTTACGAATTTAGGTACAGAGCGCATAATAATCTCAGTACCTAAATAAGGAGAGTTCATGTCCTCGCTAATTTTACCTGTCTTTATCACCATTGCTCTCCTCGCCACTGTGTTTCTAGTCATCGAGGTTGTTGCGAGACCCTCACTGAAACACCTTGTTTTTGGCGCGGCAGCAGTAATCATTGGGCTCATCATCGGAGCTCTTCTGGCAGTTCCTCTTTCGAATCTGCCAGGAGACTTTGGAGAATATTTGCCGCTTGGCGTAAGCATAGTCTTTGCCTTTGCTGGTCTGCTTACTTATCGTAAAATATCGCCGCTAATTGATCAGTGGCTGACAGAAATTGCTAAAGTACTCGGGGTTACCCAGGTACTTACAAGGTTATTGCCAAAAGAACATCGTTCATTTGCTTCTGCTGTTGTGATCGACTCCTCGGCCTTAATTGATTTCCGGGTGGTGGAAATAATTCGTACTGGATTTTTATCACAAAAGGTAGTTATTCCCCGCTTTATCCTCGCTGAAGTTCAAAATATTGCTGATTCTAAGGATAATGATAGGCGGGAAAAGGGTAAAAGGGGTCTTAAAGCGATTGAGAAAATCCGGCATCTCAAAGGGAGTGATTTTGAGATTAGTTCTTTGACAGATGAAGCGCTAGAGGTTGACCATCGCCTAGTGGCTATCTGTAAGAAGGCGGGGCTTCAGTTGCTTACTACTGATTACAATCTGAACAAAGTCGCCTCGGCCGAGGGTGTTAGAGTACTTAACGTAAACGAGTTGGCGCAAGGGCTCAGACCTGAGTTGCTGCCAGGAGATAAGGTAAAAATAAAACTTGTACATACAGGTAAGGACAAAACTCAAGGTGTAGGGTACTTAAGCGATGGTACAATGATTGTAGTTGAGAATACTGGGAAAATGGTTGGCAAGGAGGTAGAGGCTCGAGTAGAACGTGGCCTCCAGACCGCTGCGGGTAAAATGTATTTCGGAAAGGTGACTAAATAATGGAAATCCTGGAAAATGTATCATTATCAAAATATTCTACCCTGGGTGTCGGGGGCGATGCAGACCATCTAGTGGAGGTAAGGTCCAAAGAAGAGTTCATTGATGCTTTGAATTATTCGTTAAAAAACGAGATTCCCACAGTGGTTATCGGCAGCGGAAGTAATATCCTAGTCTCTGATCAAGGATTTAGAGGCTTAGTAATCGTAAATAGAGCAAATAATTTCGAAATTCAAGGCAATAAAGTAGTTTGCGAGAGTGGGGCATCCCTTGCAAAGGTTGCGAGAAAAACTCTTGAAACTGGACTTGTTGGGCTAGAATTCGGCGCCGGAATACCTGGAACTGTCGGAGCCGCTGTGGTTGGGAATGTTGGAATGAAATATGGCTCAGTTTCGGATGTTCTAGAATCGGTTGAAGTCTGGGAAGGTGGAGTGGTGGCCACAATCGATGCTTCAGAGTTGGGCCTAGGCTCTGTCTCTTATACAC
>CAZEFH010000016.1:0-11526 GCA_964511435.1 uncultured Candidatus Saccharibacteria bacterium | reverse complement strand
GTTGCCGCCATCTTGGCAAGAATCATAAAGTACTCGTTCCAGGACGGCCTCTTCTTGATTATCGCCTTACAGATTTCTACATCACCAACGTGATCGCATAATATTTCTTTGCGGGAGAACTTTTTCATGCCACCTCTTTCTTGTATATTACAATTTTAGCCTAAAGAGATGGGCAAGGGAACATTTTTATCGAGAATAATACCATTTCAAGATATCATTTGCAGCTGGAGCAGCATAGACATCGCCTCCACCAGCTCCTTCGAGCAGAATCGCCATCGCTATCGGATGAGCAGCATCCTTCGAAAAACAAATAAACCAGGCGTGTGACTTGCTGTTATTTGGTCCAAACTGAGCCGTACCAGTCTTCGCATACATCTCTACCGGAATATCCTGTAGGACTCGGCCCGAGCCCGCCGTAACAGTCTGACGCATACCGCGCTGAACAATATCTAATGAGGCTGAGCTTACAATATTATTTCTAACAATCTTAGCTTTCTTCTGTTCCACTATCTTACCCGCTCCATCGAGTATCTGTGAGACAAATAGCGGCTCATAGAGGGTTCCCCCATTAGCAATCGCAGCAGTAGCATTCGCCATTTGTAAAGGAGTCACAAGTACATCACCCTGCCCGATTGCCATATGATAGGTATCACCCAGATACCATGGTTCATTGAAAAGACGCAGTTTCCAGTCTGGATCCGGGATACTACCCTTGGCTTCACCTCCAATATCAATTCCGGTATAGTCATCAAAGCCAAATTTATCAAGATATGCCTTGATTTTATCCGGTCCAAGCCCCTTGATATCCCCATAGCCACCGCCGATGGCGTAAAAAAAGGTGTTAACTGAGTTCGCAATAGCGAATAAGACATTTGTGACTCCATGCCCACCAGCTTTCCAGTCTGGGAAAGTAAAATCACCAATTTTGATGCCGCCGGTCGAGTTTACAGTGGTACTTTCAGTAATATTACCCTCTTCCAGAGAAGCTGCAGCCACAAATGGCTTGATAGTAGAACCCGAAGGATATTCACCTGACGTTGCACGATTGAGTAATGGCGAATTTTCGTCTTCAGTAAGGGACCGGTAGGCTTCACTCGATATACCGTTTGCAAAAAGATTATTATCATAAGTAGGCAGGTTCACCATTGCGAGAACTTGACCATTACTGGGATTCAGTGCCACGGCTGTCGCTTTCTTTACACCAGCTTTTCCCATCTGAACTCTTAGGGCGTCTGCAACATGCTGCTGAAGATCATAGTCAAGTGAAAGCTTAAGATTGTTACCAGGAGTCGGGTCGTCCTTACCGAGCAAGTTCTTAACCTTACCCGTGGAATCGACTTCGTAACGGTCATAACCCATCTTGCCTCTAAGAAACTTTTCGTATGACTTCTCGAGGCCTGACTTACCGATATAATCTGTAAGCAGATAGTCAGACTCGCTATTTTTCTTCAGTTCTTCAGCAGAAATACGTCCAACATAGCCGAAAACGTGCGACAAAAGACCACCGTCTAGATACTCGCGTATCGGATTTACTTCAATATGAACCCCGGGTAGATTGGTAATCTTTGATTCGAATAGAATAGACTGATCCTTGGTAAGGTTCTTTGCTAGTAGTACTGGTTGCGTCGAATGATCACCGTTAGTCGCTATTTTCTTCTTCAGCTCATCGACTGTGAGATTTGCTATTTTCGCCACCTCGACGACAATCTTTTCTCTGGCTGTTGGGTCAAGCGGTAAGTCACTAGGTGTTACCGAAAGGTCATAGTTCGGAACATTCTTCGTAAGAGCTTTCCCATTTGTGTCATATATGATGCCCCTAGGAGCACGAACTGGCACTGCATGGACGTAGTTGTTTTCTGCCTTGAGAAGACTTTTTTTACCATTAATAACCTCCAGACTAAAAAGTCTACCGAGTAGTACCACCATCAGGAGAAGGGCAATACCAATAACTACTAGAAAGGGCTCTTTCTTGCGGTCTAGCTCTATATTGGGTGCGTCGGCGTCTGCAGGCATAATGTGCTGGAGCCATCTCTCGGAGTCAGCTGATTTTTGGCCCATAACTTGCCACTTTTTACTACCGCCCTCAAGATATACTAATTTTTTGAATATATCTTTGTTCTTCACTAACGGAACCTTTCTGCGGTGGTTTTTTCTACGAAATCAAGATAAGTAGCCCCAAAACGATACCAAAAGAATACTAGTAGTAAGTTCATGCTCATATTTAACCCGAGAATCAAATATAGTGCTAGACTCTGGTAGCTAGCTGAGATTGTTTCAAAAGAAAGTGCGGCCAATGAAAGCTCTGCCAGTACTACCAAAAAATATGATGTGCGTTCTAAGCCATAATTTGTAAGATTTGAAAAAATAAGTTTCCCAACGATGACAATCCCAATAAATGTTATCGTAAATATTGGGATATTGTTTGTACTAGCCGAATCATAGATAAGCCCAATAAAAAAGCTAAGAAAATATGGAAAGATGGTACGGTCTCTAAGTGAATAAACTGCTAAAAATGAAACCATAAGTGTCGGAACTGTCAGGTATATCCAGATGTGAGGGAAAATTGAGATATTCAAAAATATGATTAGAAATGAAATAAGAATGGCCGAAATATAAAGCATTACTTCACCACTAGTACTTTGGTAAGCTTTGTGAGGTCCACCATTGGCGAAAGTGTAACTTCTTGGAATATTGAACCAGAAACCTTCTGAATATCAGTGACCTTGGCGAGAATTATTCCGGCAGGCAAATCTCCGCCCAGACCCGAAGTGACAATTAGGTCATTTTCGCTTACGTTATCGCTCTGTGGTACTTGATCCATAATAAGCCCATTTCCAATAACTCCCTTCGACACACCGGTAGTTTCCTTGCCCATAATTTTTGAAGGAATAGCACTAGTGGGGTCAACTATCAGTGAAACCTTGATATTACTACCATTAACAGCTACTACCCGACCAATCATAAATCCTTCTGCAATTACTGGTCTGCCAACCGCGATATTTGCCATGTTGTCCAAGTGAATATTAATACCATTCTTAAGCGATGGGTCAAAAGACGTAACTGTGCCCGCAGCGTAATCAAGGTTACTGGATGAAGCAAAACCAAGCAGCTTACGAAGTGAGTCATTCTCATTTTTTGCTTCTGTTAAGCTAGCAATCTGAGATAATGAGGAGTTTAGCTGATTTTTGAGTTTTGAATTTTCCTTTTGAAGATTTGAGATATTCCCAATTCCAGAAAAGAAGCCGGCAATTCCACTGCCCGTGTTATTGAACACGACTCCTACCGGACGAAATAGGTTTCCTACTTTGCTAACAAGGCCAAGATTGAAGCCACCATCGGCAAGTAATATCATCACAAGAGCGATAATTGTAGTAATAGAAGCAAGATAACGTTTCTGCATTTTAGACCCTCGGTGACTTGGTATACTGAGTTGTCACGAGGACCTCTTTCAGCATATCAATATCTTCAAGAACCAGGCCCGTGCCACGGACTACAGATGTAAGTGGATCGTCTGCAATATGAACAGGCATCTTCGTATTAAGAGAAAGCAGGTGATCGAGACCCCGAAGCAGCGCTCCGCCACCAGCAAGTACAATTCCCTTTTCCATAATGTCAGCAACCAGCTCGGGTGGCGTCTCTTCTACGGTCATTTTTACTGCGTCTACGATAGCCATAACAGACTTGGAGAGGGCTTGACGGATCTGATCAGAGTCAACTGATATTGCCTTTGGTAGCCCTGTCACTAGGTCGCGTCCGCGCATCACAGCCTCTGATTTTTCCTCGGTCGGATACGCTGAACCAATACTTATCTTAATATCCTCAGCCGTGCGTTCGCCGAGCAGTAAGTTAAATTCATCCTTTGCAAACTGAATAATATCTTCATTAAGCTCATCACCGGCAATTCGCAAGGACCGAGAAGCGACAATACCACCAAGGGAGATAACAGCCACTTCTGTAGTTCCGCCGCCAATATCTACAATCATTGACCCCGCTGCTTCTTGTATCGGTAAACGGGCACCAATCGCGGCTGCCATCGGCTCCTCAATCAAGAAAGCCTGCCGCGCACCGGCATTTACTGTCGCATCCTCTACTGCCCTCTTTTCAACCTCTGTCACTCCTGACGGTATACCAACCACAACCCGAGGACGAGGCAACAAAGTAAAGGTTTCCTTATGTACCTTCTCAATGAAGTACTTCAGCATTTGTTCGGTGACTTCAAAGTCAGACACCACTCCATCTACAAGCGGACGGCGTGCCACAATATTTGATGGGGTGCGACCAACCATTTTCTTTGCTTCATCACCAATTGCAAGAATTTGCTTTGTTTTTACATTTAGAGCAACAACCGAAGGCTCATTAATTACGATTCCCTTGCCCTTAACATAGACAAGGGTATTGGCTGTACCGAGGTCAATACCGATATCATGACTAAAATATCCAAAGAGTTTATTAAGCACCCAGCATCTCCGCTAATTTTGCATTATATTCATCAATTCGCACCAGTTCTACTTTACCCGTAGCGCGGTTTTTGATTTCAACCGAGTCAGCATCAAGCGTTTTCTTACTTACGACTACTCTGACTGGCATTCCAAGGAGATCAGCATCTGCGAGCTTTACGCCAGCCGTTTCATCTCGGTCGTCATAAAGAACCTCAATCTTACGCTTTGTAAGATCGGCATAAATCTTATCAGCTACTTTTCTAACTGAATCATCGCCCAAGGCTACAAGTTGAACTGCGAAAGGAGCCACACTGACTGGCCAGATAATCCCTTTTTCGTCATGTGATACCTCCACGATAGTGCCCATAAGCCGCCCTAGACCGATGCCATAGCAACCGGTAACAGCCGTTTTACGTGTGCCATCCTCAGCCGTATAGTCTACCTCGAATGGTGCTGTATACTTATCTTTATTTTTAAAGATATTCCCCACCTCAACAGACTTAACTTCTTTAAGCTTGTCGTTACCGCACTCTGGACAGTCCTTCTGAAAGCCAAGAACTTCCTTGTTTATCGCCACTTTACAATTCTCACAAAGATAGATAATGTCTTCACCTGCCGGAGTTTCAGTCTGAAACTCATGCGAAAACTTCGAGAATGAACCACCAGAAGCGAAGGTAAGATAGGTCTTTTCACCAATACCACATCGGTCGTAAATATTTCTGTAAGACTGTTTCATCACTTCGTAATAGCGATCGAGATCGGCCATGTCTGTATGGAAAGAGTAAAGGTCTTTCATCAAGAATTCTCGTCCCCTCAAAATGCCGGACTTTGCCCTTTTTTCATCTCGGAACTTATTCTGTATCTGATAAACGTACTTCGGGAGGTCACGATATGAATCGATAAACTTCTTCATCAGTGGCATTACAACTTCCTCATGTGTAGGCCCAAGCGCCAAATCAGTCTTTGAGTAGAAGCTCGTAAAACGATATAGATTATCCTCCGTCTCCCAGCGGCCTGTCTTTTCCCAATTCTCTTTTGGTTGCAATGTAGGCATGAAGAGCTCGACACCACCGGCACGATTCATCTCATCCTTAATAATATCTTGTATTTTATCAATTACCCGAATCCCGAGAGGTAAGTAAGTATAAACACCAGCCATCAGCTGATCGATATAGCCAGCCCGAGTTAAAAGATCCGCATTGACGCTTTCAATTTCTTTGCCACTTTCGCGGCGAGTCTTCACCAAATATTCACTAAATTTCATTATTTAAATAATCCTGTTATATAGCTTATGATACCAAAACTAACGAAATCTTTCACGGTAATAATCAAGAAAAGTCCAATAATAAATGCAAAACCGACCAACTGTATCGTATTCTTGGTCTTTGTACTAAATTTTCTGCGCATAAACATCTCTATAGCAGTAACGAAAATCTGTCCCCCATCAAGCGCTGGAATAGGTAAGAGGTTGAAAATTGCCAAACTGAGACTAAGAATAGCCGCAAACTGGAGTAATGGGATAATTCCCAACTGAGCAAAATAATTCGTCAGCACCACAATACCTACGGGCCCAGACACATCCTCACTGATATGGAACTGGAAAAGCAATTGTCTAAAAAGACCGATTACCGACTCAAAGGTTAGCGCCGTAATACGGCTAACTTCACTTACGGCTGCCGTAAATGAAGAAATAACATCACCGTGGATATTGCCCTTAGTCGCCAGTACGACACCGAGTCGATAAACTTCAGTCTCTTTACCATCTCCGGCCTTTACCTTTGTTTTTGTTGGGACAATAGTCTTCTCTGTCGTGCTACCTCCCCTAAGGACGCTCAGCTTAACCCCTTCAGCCCCTTTACTTGTAACTACTTCGATCAGGGCACTACTACTATATATTTTGGTACCGTTGGCACTGATTATTGTATCGTCAGCAAGTAGTCCAGCCTTCTCAGCTGGGGAATCTTTTTCTACCGAGTCTATGGTAAGTTTCATCTCATTTTTAATACCGGTGTGATTTGCCATATCGGGCATAATTGGCTGGAAACCTACTAAGTAAAGAAACCAGAATAGAATAATTGATAGGATTACATTCATCACGACACCCGCAATCATAATGGTGATTACCTGCCACGGCTGCTTATTGGAAAGTGACCTAGGATCTTTATCGTTTACCTTTTCTTCCTCTGTCTCAAGTTCTCCCTGCATAGCGACATAACCACCAAGAGGTATAGCATTTAGCTTATATGTAGTCTCGCCAACCTTTTTCGAAAGAAGTGTTGGCGGAAAACCAAAAGCAAATGAATTTACCTTTACATCCATCCATTTTGCCGCAAGGAAGTGCCCCAGCTCATGGACAAAAACCAGTAGCCCAAAAACAAAGATAAAGGCAATGATGGTAATCAGAATATTCATTATTCAACTCTCCTTGCATCAGGCAATAACGCGTAGACAATGTTTTCAAGCTGAGATTTTTCTGTAGCATCTAAACTAAGCTTTGCAATTGATGAAATAACAATTTTCACAGCATCCTGGGCTTTCCTCTCAATATATCCCCTGGTTCCATTTTCGTCGAGAAGGGTTTTTACCACCTTCACCTCTTGGGCATCAAGCGGTTCTTTCTTGCTATAAAGAGTTTCAAGAATTTTCTTCACCTTGTCATCAGCATTTCGATAAAGGTAGATAATCGGTAGGGTTTTTTTCTTGTCAACGATATCCATCAGTTCATCTTTGCCGCTCTCCTCCGAGCTGCCCCAAATAGAGACAATATCGTCATAAAGTTGGTATGCAAGACCTAGATTGTAACCGAATTCCCAAAGCCGCTTAATCTCTTCCTCATCAACGCTTGCAACATGTCCGGCAAGCATGGCTGGAAGACCAACTAAAATACCTGATTTCCGACCAAGCATATCAAGAGTATTTTCTTCGGTAATCATTGGGTCAGATATATTTGTTTCACTATAGGTAAAGTCGAGGAATTGCCCTTCAGCAACCTCAAGATACTTCTCGTGGCAGAGTCTCTGTGCCTTACTGGCAAGTTCAGGATTTCTCTCTGCAAGTTTGTCTAGTTCCTTGAAAGCAAGAATTAATTGCGCATCACCAGTATTTATGCCGTGATTTATTCCCCACTTAGACCAAACTGTTGGCTTACCGCGGCGTAATAGATCGCCGTCAGCTATATCGTCATGTATAAGAGTAAAATTATGGAATATTTCGACGCTGGTAGCCAGTTCAACTGCATTCTCTTTTGTCCCGTAAAAATCTGCCAGCAGAAGACAAAGTCCCGGTCGGAAACGTTTACCACCATACTCTTCTGATGGTTCCAGGTTTTCGTCTAGATAACCCATAAAATAGCTCATCATCTGATACATCAGATAATTTTGCTGAGCCGCTAACAGGGATTTGATCTCACTGTCTACTAATCTAGAATACTTATCAAATATGCTCAGGACTTCTGCTGGTTTTTTCATCTTATTTTCCAAAATTCCTTTTTACACCATAAAGAAAATCTATCGCGGTATCCAGCTCAGTGGGCTGAAAATCTGGCCATAATGTATCGGTTAGATAAATCTCCGAGTAGGCAGACTGCCACATCAAGAAATTCGATAGCCTAGGCGATCCACCTGTGCGAATAATTAGTTCGGGATCAGGCTGACCAGCCGTATATAAGTTTTCAGTGATATTTTCTTCAGTAATTTCTTTATCGGCGTCTATAAGTGCATTTACTGAGTCAACTATTTCAGCTCTTCCACCATAGAAGAAAGCAATATTAATACTACCGCCCGTGTTATTCCCAGTAGTCTGCTCAACTTCTTCTATTTTCGCAAGTAGGTCTGCCGGCATCTCTGACCTGCGCCCTATTATCCTGACACAGACATTACGTTGCTGATATTTTGGTAACTCTTTATCGGCTACAAAGTGGGCCAGTTGCATAATCTCAGATACTTCTTCCTGATTTCTTTTGGTATTTTCAGTCGAAAAAGCATAAAAAGTCAGATAGCGGATACCAAGACTAATGGCATAATCAAAGATTTTAACCATGTTCTCATAGCCCTGTTTGTGTCCAGCTTTAACTGGAAGAGCATGTCCATTGGCCCAGCGCCTATTCCCATCCATAATAATAGCGACGTGAGTCGGGACACTTGATTGTTGGCCCGTTTCACCTACCATTATACTTCCAGAAGTTCCTTCTCTTTAGCCGAAAAAATATCTTCAACCTTCTTGTTATAGGCATCGACTAGTTTTTGAATTTCCGATTCACCGCGATACATATCGTCTTCACCGATTTCACCATCAGTCTTGGCCTTTTTAACGCTATTCCATGCGTCACTGCGCGTATTTCTGATGGCAACACGAGCTTCTTCAGTTTTTTCTTTTGCAAGCTTTACGAAGTCACGTCGTCTTTCTTCGGTCAA
Organism: uncultured Candidatus Saccharibacteria bacterium; assembly: GCA_964511435.1. Lineage (GTDB taxonomy): Bacteria > Patescibacteriota > CPR2 > UBA1875 > CAIMLA01 > JBGSPL01. Next base: position 2,675 of record CAZEFH010000016.1, on the reverse strand, counting down.
TTCTGGGATATTTATTCGAATCTGATCTCCTGTATTTATTGGATTAAAACCAAGCTGAGAGTCACGAATTCCGGACTCAATCTGATTAACGATTCCCTTGTCCCAAGGCTGAATTAGTATCTGGCGCGCCTCAGGAATAGTGATATTTGCAACCTGCTTCAGTTGCTGGACGCTCCCGTAGGCGTTTACAGATATTTCGTCGACTAACGATACGGTTGCTCGACCAGTATGAATGTTGGCAAGCTCTGACTCCAGGAATTCTATGGCCTTATCAAGCTTTACTGGGAGTTCTCGAATGATAGAATCAATCATATTCTCCTCCTAAATTAGATTATTTACCTAGCTCGTAACGTACAAAACGACGTACGGCTAGTTTCTCGCCGATAGCGGCAGTTTTTTCATTGATAAGATCCTCAATAGTTATATCCGGATTCTTCACAAAGGGCTGTTTCACTAGACAGACTTGCGAATAATACTTGCTAATCTTACCGTCAAGAATCTTTTCAATCACTTCAGCTGGTTTACCGGCTTCCTTTAACTTCTCGGCTTCGATTTCCCGTTCTTTCGCGACCACTTCGGCTGGAACATCATCGGGTGAAACATACTCAGGAGCGGCCGCCGCAACATGCATCACGAGGTCATTTGCAAGTGCCTGAAAGTCTTCGTTACGAGCAACGAAGTCGGTCTCCGAATTGAGCTCAAGTAGTGCTCCGATACGACCATTATGAATATAACTGACAATAATGCCTTCTTTGGCATCGCGTTCAGCACGCTTAGCTGCAGTAGCAGCGCCCTTCTTACGAAGAACCTCGATGGCTTTATCAAAGTCACCACCAGCTTCTTCTAAGGCCTTTTTACAATCCATCATACCAGCTCCGCACATTTCACGAAGCTTGGCAATATTTTCCATAGTTGACATAGGTATTCCCCTCTCGCCCTGATTATTTTTCTTCTATTTCCGCTTTGACAGCAGGCTTGTTTTCACTGATTACATGAGCTATTTCACCAACTATCAGCTTGATGGCCTTAACAGCATCGTCGTTGCCCGGTATAACATAGTCAATCAGCTCAGGATTCGCATTCGTGTCAGCAATCGCAATTACCGGGATATTTAGTTTGCGAGCCTCAGTAATCGCATTTGATTCCTTGACCGCATCTACTATAAATAGAGCCTCTGGCAGTTTCTTCATGTCTTTGATACCGCCCAAGACAACGGCCAGTTTCTCTGCTTCTTTCTTGGCTACTGTAAGTTGTTTTTTAGTAGCAAAATCGTTTGCAGCAATTTTCTCATCAAGCTTCTTTAGGTTCTTTACTCGTACAAGAATCGTCGAAAAGTTGGTAAGCATTCCACCAAGCCAACGTTCGCTCACATAAGGCATGGAACAACTCTCAGCGGCTTCTTTTATGATAGCCTGTGCCTGATTTTTAGTACCAACAAAGAGGATATTACCACCATTTGAAGCAACTGTACGCACAAAGGCGCTGGCCTTTTCTAGACCTTCCTCTGTAGTCGCCAGATCAAAGATATGGACTCCTGCCCTTTCCGTAAAAATAAAAGGCGCCATTTTAGGATTCCAACGTGAACGTCGGTGACCAAAATGCACCCCAGCTTCAAGCATTTCTTTCATGCTTACACCCATTTTTTTCTCCTTTTCTTCCGGTTTTAGCCGGACCGCCACTCTCGTCATCTACCTAGTGGCCCAAACTATGGGAGAACACCAAGTATCGGAGGGTGTGTGAATTAGTATTACTCAGTAATTCTAGCACAAATCTACCTCTGAGTCAATCTGATGATCGTGGGCAAACCCTTGTCAAAACTACTGCTTTCTGCTATCATTATCTAGCATTATTGATTAGGAGTGACCGATGAAAGCTGATATTCATCCAAAATATGATAAATCAACCGTGACCTGTACTTGCGGTAATACTTTTGAAACCCGCTCTACTGGCGGTGATATTAACGTAGAAATCTGCTCGGCCTGTCATCCTTTCTACACCGGCAAACAGAAACTCGTAGATACTGCAGGTCGCGTCGATCGTTTCCGTGCTCGTCTAGAGGCTTCTGCTGCAAAAAAGGCAACCTCAGTAGAAAAGAAAGATAGAGCCAAAACCGAATCTATATCTGAAGTCACGCTCTCGGATATCAAAGCAGAACTCAAGGAAGAGCTCGTAGAGTCGACTCCAGACACTACCACCGAAGCCTAACTATTTACCTATAGCGCTATCAGTTTTACTTTGATAGCGCTATAATTGTATCTGGAGATAAATATGCTAGATAAATACATCACTATTAAAACTGAATATGACGAAATTGAGGCAGAGCTCATGAAACCAGAGGTCATCTCCGACCAAAAACGGATGATAGCACTGAATAAGCGACGCACTGCCCTGACGCCACTAGTTGAGCTTCTTGAAAAGTACAAAAAATTGAACGAGGACATTAAAGAAGCCGAGTCAATGTTAAAGGTTGAAAATGACCCCGAAATAGTCGCGATGGCAGAAGAGGAAGTCACCAACTTAAAACACGCTACTTTAGAGCTGAAACACGAAATTGAAGTAGAACTGCTCCCAAAGGATGAAAATGACGACAAAAATGTCATCGTCGAAATTCGAGCTGGGGCTGGCGGTGATGAGTCTGCCTTGTTTGCAGCCGAGCTTTTTCGAATGTATACCCG
>CAZEFH010000015.1:0-15362 GCA_964511435.1 uncultured Candidatus Saccharibacteria bacterium | reverse complement strand
CATCAGCGAATTCCCATACGGCGTGTCACCGAGAAAGCAAAACTTTCCTGCTCGCAACCGCATCATTAGCGGATTATCGATCGGTCTTATCGTGACCGAGGCAGCTAAGGCTTCTGGAAGCCTAATCACGGCTGCTGCAGCGCTAGATCAAAACAAAGAGGTCTTCGCCGTTCCTGGTAATATCTTTAATATCAACTCAGAAGGGACAAACAATCTCATTAAAGCCGGCGCCCACGTTGCTACTAGTAGTGTCGATATTGTAGAGGTACTGGGAATATCTGCCCCTGACGCAGCTATCACAGCCAGGAAAATTACTGGTAAAAATGAGGTTGAAAGAGCGATTATTGTCTGTCTAGAGTCTGAACCAAAGCATATGGACCAGATAATCAAAGAGACAGGCCTCACCCAACACGATATTTCTTCTGCTATCACTATCATGGAGCTAGGGGCCAAGATTAAGCACCTCGGCGGCAACATATTCCGACTTAACAATTGATAATTCGGGTTATTTGGACTATAATCTCTCGCGGAAGGGGACTGCACAGCTGTGCAGTCCTATATCATCTTCGGGACCTACAAAAGGAGGCATCATGCCCGAGAAAGAACTGACCTTCGAGCAGCTCACTGAGGTGCTGAACCACTTCGGTGGTCTCATTGTTACTCCCGCTATGATGGGCGGCTGGAAGGCCGAGATGGACCCTAGCCTGATCTACTGGCAGGGTCATGAGACCAAGGCCTGCATCGGCTGGGGCGATGACCCGAACAGCGCACTGCAGAACCTCTATGAGGTGGTCAAGGGCGAGACACTCTTCCACCGAGGATCAAAGAAGAATTTCCGCCTCGACAAGCGCAAGCTCGCCTGGAAAGCAGTCAAACAGTAGAGGAGATCCGATATGCCTGATATCGAGGTCCGCTTCAACCCGAACGGCAATCCGCACAACGATCACCGGCACGTCCGTCACACATCGTCTATCTCGGTCGGAGTCAAGGAGTTCATCGAGCAGTACGCCCGACAGAACGCCGCCTTTGACCCCGTCGAGATCATCCCGCACAACGTCTGGCGGCAGGCCGAGAAGCGTAACTTCCTCGGCCTTCGCAGCTTCCCCGTGTCCCTGCTTACAGGTAAGGATGCCGAGTCTGTCACCTACCAGCAAGCAGGTGTAGAGCTCGGCGACTCGCGGATTGAATTCGACCCCGAAACCGGCAGCTGCGTAGTAGCAGTAGAGGTGTCCGCTCGCTACGAGCCCGCTGAGATACCGAAGCTCTTGGACAACGAAAGCTGGCAAGACGAGCCGAGGGACTATACGTCACCGATGCCGAGGAAGCTCGAATTTCGGACGAACTGGGTCCCAGCATCTGCTGCAGACTGCGTCCGCCTCGGACTCGTCCCAGACTACCTCTATCCCGAACCGGTGGTGTTTGTCACTCCCGAGGAATATCAGCAGATTCTCGCCTTCCGCCGTGCAGACCTCGGCATCCACGGCTAGACCCTACCACGGAAAGACCAACCGACGCAACACGTTGGATACCCGGTCTGCTCCGGGGAAGGGTCTTTTCTTTTGTATAATATATTTATACAAACAAGATTAAATTATTGACAAATCCTTGACAGTGCTGATAGCATTAATCCTTAGCAATGAAGTTAGTAATAGTAGAATCACCCGCCAAGGGAAAGACTATAGAGAAGTATCTTGGACCAGGACACAAAGTCCTGGCCTCCTTTGGTCATGTCCGGGATTTACCGAAAAGCAACAAGGATGCTGTGGATATAGAGCATGGTTTTAGGCCAAAGTACGTCATGACCCCACGAGGCAGCAAGACAGTGAGAGAGCTGAAAGCCGCCGCTGCCGGAGCAGATAAAATCTTACTTGCCACTGACCCAGATAGAGAAGGTGAAGCAATTTCGTGGCATCTTGCTCAAACCATGAAACTAAAAGACTCGGACTATGATCGAATTGAATTCCATGAGATTACCAAAGATGCGGTTCAGAATGCTGTCGCCCATCCGCGAAAGATAAATGAGGACCTAGTCGACGCACAACAGGCTCGCAGAATCCTAGACCGCCTCGTAGGCTATGATCTATCCGGTGTTATCTGGAAGAAAGTGCGCTACGGCCTCTCGGCTGGTAGGGTTCAATCTCCAGCTCTGCGTATCATTATGGAGCGTGAACGTGAAATCCGTGCCTTTATCAGTGAGGACTACTGGACGCTAGTAGCCGATGTTAAAACTAGCAAAAATCACCTACTTCAGCTTACTTGTGCTGAAGAGCCAAGGGATAAGGAACGACTAGTTGAAATCGAAGCTGCTGGCAGAAACGGTGATTGGAGGGTTTCCGATTTTACCAAAACTGAGACAAAAAGAACACCAAAGGCACCTTTTACTACCTCTACCTTGCAGCAGGCAGCTAGTACCCGTCTCGGTTTTTCACCTTCAAGAACGATGAGCGTTGCTCAGAAGCTTTACGAAGCCGGCCTCATTAGCTATATGCGTACAGACAGCACAAACCTAGCAGAATCTGCCATTGCCCAGATTAAGTCTATAATTACTAGCAAATACGGGGCTGATTGCCTAGCACCCCATAAATACAAAACCAGCAGTAAAAATGCCCAGGAAGCCCACGAAGCTATTCGTCCAACCGACTTCAATAATGAAACTGCTGGACATACCGAGGAACAGAAAAAGCTCTACAAACTAATTTGGGCCCGTACTGTCGCCTCACAAATGGCAGATGCTCGGCTCTTACGCGGAAAGATTACCGCAAGTTATTCTAATAATCCGAAGTTACCGCTTTTCACCACTACTGGTAGTCAACTGATATTCGCGGGCTGGCTTTCAGCAGACCCAGCGGCGGCTGGCGAAGAAGTAATCTTGCCTGAAGTCACAGTAGGTGAACCACTCACAATAACAAAGTTCGAGACAGTCGCCAAGAAGACCGAACCTCCATCACGTTATACTGAAGCGGGTCTAATCAAAGAGCTTGAGAAGCGTGGCATCGGTCGTCCCAGTACCTATGCTAGTATCATGAAAACACTCGAGGATCGTGGGTACGTCACGAAGGAAGGGCGAACCCTTTTCCCAACTGACACCGGCGATGTCGTTAGTTCATTCCTAGAGAAAAACTTTGCCGAATACATCAGTGACACCTTTACGGCAGAGATGGAAGACGAGCTCGACCTTATCTCTAACGGAAAGGCAAAATACGAGAAAATACTTTCCGACTTCTACGGTCCATTTACCAAAACCATCAAGGAAAAGGACAATCTACCAAAAGAAACTGATCTTGGGGAAGCTGATGAGAAATATCAATGCCCAGATTGTGGTAGTAAAATGAAGATTAAGCTTGGCAAGAACGGTAAATTCCTCAGCTGTTCACGTTATCCTGAGTGCGAAGGTGCACTTACCATCGAGGGTAAGGAAATTGAAGGACCAAAGCCGACCGGTGAAAAATGTCCCGAGTGTGGTAATGATCTGATAGAACGCGAGGGTCGCTATGGTCGCTTCGTCGCTTGTTCCAACTATCCAAAATGTAAATATATCAAAAAAGATGGGGGAGAGCAGTCTAGGGGTACAGGCGTAAAGTGCCCTCAATGTGGCCAAGGCGAAATAACAGAGAAACGAGGTAGGTTTGGCAGCTTTTACTCATGCTCGAACTATCCAAAATGTAAGTATGCCATCAAGGCTAGGCCTACAGGAAATATTTGCGACAAATGCGGCAGTCTAATGATGGAGGGGACCAAGACCATCCCCGAGCGGTGTAGTAATAAGGACTGCCCAAATCATAATCCACAAAAAAAGTAGCCAAGCTGGCTACTTTTAATTTCTATTAATCACTCCTGAAAAATTACTCACGCCCGCAGGCCGACATTGTAAAATCAGCTTATAACTAAGTATATGGATATTCTTTTGAGTGGAAGATAGTAAATACCATCCTAAACCATAAGCTGATTTTACAAAGAGTCTAATTTTTCTTGAACCTGGCGCCACCTACTTTCAAGAGGAGGTGGCAAAAAAAATAGTTCCCGAGCGGTTCGAACAATATAAATTAGATGGTTAATTCCAAGCCAAGTTTAAAATCGACATAAATTATGTATGAAAAAGCCCACTGCCGGATGAGCTTCTTCTTTGAAGTACTCCTTCCGTGAGTGGGCTAGTTGGCCTGCGTAATCTGGCTGATTTTCCGTCGGACACGCTGCAGTGCGTTGTCTACCGTCTTCGGCGGAACCTCCAGCTCGACGGCGATGTCAGCATAACTACGACCGTTGTAGAAGAGCCGCAGCGTCCCTGCCTCAAGAGGGGAAAGTTCCCTCGCAAGGCCCCGGAACAGACGATCACGATCATGAATCTGAAGGCAGGCTTCCTCGGCAGAGCAGGAACGAAGGTCTGTCAGGCGCTCAAACAGCGGGCCGCCGTCTACGTCTCCGGGCCCTAGAACTTCCTGGTCGTAGGATACCGCCGTATTGAGAGGGAGATACTTCTTGCGACTAGCGGCCTTCACGGCCGAGATGATGTGTCTCCGAATGCAGAGCTCCGCGAATGCACGGAAACTGCCACGAGATGGGTCATAGTCGCGAATAGCCTTGCAGAGGCCGATCAGTCCTTCCTGTAGGAGATCGTTTCGATCACCTCCAAGTAGGTAGTAGTTCCTTGCAACACTCCGAACTAGAGGTCGATACCGCAGAACCAGTGAGTGGTACGCCGTTTGCGATTCACTCTGAGCCGCCTCGATCAGAGACAGTTCTTGGTCTTGCCTTCTTGTGTGCATTTGTCTCCTCCCCGGAACAGCAGCAGGTACAAAGTCAAACGAGATTATAATATCAAATTAGATAAAAGTCAATAATAATATTCTTTACAATTTGGAGAATAAGTAGTATAATATTTCTCGTTGTGCCCGCATACGTCTAAAAGGGAGCTCAGATTGGCCGAGACTATCGCAGCTACACCAACGATTCGCTCGACTTCACTCGCAATCGCACTGGAAGCACTGGACAACACCTTCGGAGACAGCGAAAAGAGAGGCGAGATTGCCTCCCTCGCCAAGCTGATCATCGCTGGATATGGCCACAACCCCGCATACGATGCGGTGTCCGGCTACAGCCAGCACGAGATCAAGGACGCCGTCCTCGTCTCTACTCAACAGCTAAGCCTACGCATGCAGGACTCTGCCACCGAGCTGGCGATGTTCATCGCTCGTGTATACGGGCTCCAGAACGCACTTCAGACACGCAAAGTAGGAGTGGCAAGCTCCCACATTTCGGCCGACCAGGCGCTCTGCCTTGATGTCGCCGTCTAGGCCCGTAATCCGCACCATCCGTTGATGGCCCGCGGGAAGCGGGCCATCAACTTATTAATATAAAAGACCCCTTTTAGGGGTCTTTTTAGTACTGAGGGAAACAAATGCAATAAGACTAGTTAGATTCAGATGATGTTTCGGCTCCATGATTATGTCGTCCATTACCATCATGATTTCCGTTACCTGGACCACGGCCACCTTCTGGAGGAGTCGGCATTACACTTGAGTCAATGCTGTTTACAGTCATCCAGTCATGCATCTCTTTCATAGCTGCTTCTCCAGCAGTATGGTCTCCGCTCTGCATCGCTGCATGAACAGCTTCATGAAGCTCAAGCAGCTTAGTTTTTTGCTCTGCGGTTATCTTCCCAGCTGTTTCAGCGGTGTCAAAGGCAGCAGTTATCCGTGTCTCCATTTCCGCTTCACGTGCTTCCTTCTCGGCATCTGTCAGCTGGTTTTGATGTAGTTCAGTCCCATTACCACTATTACCATTTCCATATTGGCCGGCAGCATAAGTGCTTCCTGCAAATACGATACCAAGTGCGGCAGTCGAAAGCGCACCCGATAACATTAGTTTCTTCATCCGTGTCATAGTTACTCCTTTCTGACCACTATCGCTGACGTCTCGCTCTAGTAGGTCATTCTTTATGACATCTAAAGTCTAACGCTACTTCCTGTGAAAAAGCTTAGAAGCTAGCTAATCAAGACGAACACTACGTGCAGTTGTTTTTATCCCTTGTTGGCGCTATAATGTCGCTATCGTAGCTATACCCACTGTCAAGGAGGAACCATGGAGGCGCTGAGAATCATAGGAATCGTCTTCTCGTCCATTGTTGCCGCTCTTGCAGCCGCCGTGACTGTAATCGCTGCCGGGCTATATGTCACCTACAAGATCGACCAGATGCTCGAACAGCGCCGCTTCATTCGGGATGCCGACACGGTCGTCGTCCTCGAGCTCCTCGATCCCGAGATCGTCCAGAACGGCTTCGGCGATCTCGACTGGACAGGTTACATGACCCCGACAGCCACGGCCTTCGACTGCCATGAGCTGATTTACCCGGTTCTTCTGGGCGTCGAGCGCTACGACGCGGATGCTCATGACTCCATCATCATCGCCGAGTTCATCCACTACTACGACGAGGCCGATTACGAAGCCCTTCGTGATCAGAAGTGGACCAAGAACCCGCGGAGGCTCAAGAAGTTGGCCGTACCGGCGCTGGTCTAGACACCAGCGCAACTCTGAGGTCTAAGAGTCAGCCCGCATTGCCCGCCTACCACATTACTGTAAAGTAGTCCGTGGGAGGCGGGCACTTTGCTTTTAATACCATTGCTAGAAATCGCTATTTATAGTAAGATTACTGCGGTTTGAAACCATTCGCACGTTCTACCGAGGAGAAGGGAAGTCTAGTGACGACAGAGGGAACTATGGATCTCATTGAGGAGATTCAGGTAGAAACCGCTCAGGGGAGGTACCCGGCATCACATGGCGACACGGACCGTGCCGACTTCATCGTCTTCACGGTCACGGAGCCCCCGGGAGAAGACCATCCCTACTACATCGCAACTCGTGATGGCGAAGCAGTTCATCTACACGGTCTGGGTGGTTACTTCAAGTTCGCTCCCACCGGCAAGCGGGCCGCGATTCGCTATATCGGGATGGCACCAGACATGGGTCTTAAGCCCGAAGTCCAGGACAAGGTACTCGTCCCCACAGGAACTGAGAGGGCCACGACTGTCTGGTCAACTCCGGAGCACTACCTCAATGCCGTGAGGCTGCTCACCGGGTCTCCTTGCGGCTAGGACGCCGCTACATGAACGTGCGACAGAAAAGGACGATTTACCACCTAGTGGGGAATCGTCCTTGTCGCTTATCGGGGATATTTATATCTTTTGACAAGGGGTATATACTACTCTTGTAAGGGAGAATCGTAATGAAAAACGAGACACCAAAAGAAACTTCATCGAGTTTAGCGCCATCCAAGGGTTCAAAAAAGTTGTACTGGATTATTGGCATTGTAGTACTAGTCATAGTAATCATCCCGCTCATAAGTATGCTTATTTTTGCGGGTGGTGTAGCAACATATTTTGGTAATAATTTTAAAATAACCAAAAACGGTACCGAAGTAGAAATAGGTAGTGGCAATGATAAGGTATCGGTAAATACCCAGTCTAGCGCCAGTTGGCCAACTGATACTCCCGCCTTGCTACCCAGATTAGAAAAAGGAGAGATTACTGCAAGTGCTCATCTTGGCAATACTTGGACTATTTCAATTAAAGGCATCTCCTTAGCAGACTACAGTTCATATGTTTTGAAAGTTAAGGAGGCTGGCTTTACCGCCTCTGATACCGTTGAAGTCGGCACCATCAAAAGTACCACCGGCACAAAAGACAATTATACCGTATCAATTACTTACGACTCAGTGCAAGATGGTGGTGCTATAGTTATTACGCTAGCCCAAAATACCAACTAAGATGCAGTCACCGACACCTAGAAGTCTACTCATATCAGCGACGATACTACTTTTTGTTGCAGTAGGGATAGCACTTATTGACTACTTACTGCTAAAACGATCCGGGTCATTGGAAAAGATAACAAGTTACACTGAATGCTTGGAGGCTGGATATCCAGTACAAGAAAGCTATCCTGCCCGTTGCGTTCTGCCAAACGGAAAGTCATTCACTCAACCAGTTGAGGGCGATGAAGGAGTCGCTTGCACGATGGATGCGAGAGAGTGCCCTGACGGTACTTTCGTTGGTAGAACTGGCCCGAAATGTGAGTTTGTCTGTCCTACAGAGTAGTCATTACAAATATCGATAAATTATATTTGTCAACACTTTTGTCCTGGGGAAAACTAGTCTTTGTCTACTTGCAGAGTAGAGAAGAGTGGTTTAGGATGATTAAGCATGAATAAACTCACTGTTTTTGATAGTAACCATACAAATAAGCCACTAGCGGAACGAATGCGCCCGCGAAATTTTTCGGAATTTTGCGGTCAGGGTGATATAGTCGGTGAAGGTAGACTTCTTAGACAAATCATCGAGAATGACTCGCTGTCATCGATTATTCTTTGGGGACCTCCAGGTACCGGCAAGACCACTCTAGCGCGCATTATTGCCAGTACGACGGAGTCGCACTTTGAGGAGTTTAGCGCTGTTACCAGCGGCATCGCCGATCTCAGACGAGTTGTCAAAGAGGCAAGAGAGCGCCGTGATCTATATAGTAAACGCACAATACTTTTTGTAGACGAAATACATCGTTTCAACAAAAGTCAGCAAGATGGTTTTTTGCCACATATTGAGAATGGCACTATTATCCTTATCGGGGCAACGACAGAGAATCCCGGTTTTGAAATTAACTCTGCTATTATGTCCCGCTCACGGCTATTTGAACTAAAACCCCTAACAGATGAAGATATCTCAAAAATTGTAAAAGCAGCCGTCAAAGACAAACAACGTGGTTTGGGCGAGCGCAAGCTAACCATCGAGAAGAAGGCTCTCGAGGCCTTATCTCGTTATGCCAGTGGTGACGCCAGAGTCGCACTAAATGCACTAGAAATCGCCGCAAACTCAAAGCTTACGAACAACAAAATTACTCAGGAGATAATAGAGCAGGCAATTAATAAGAAGTTTATTTCGAACTACAAACAAGGTGCTGAGCACTATGACATCATTTCTGCTTTTATCAAATCCCTCCGCGGTAGTGATCCAGACGCCGCCATCTACTGGATGGCCCGGATGATAGAGGGGGGGGAGGACCCCAAGTTTATTGCTCGCAGGATGCTAGTCTTCGCTTCTGAAGATATCGGTAATGCGGCTCCGATGGCACTAGTACTTGCAAATGCCACCTTTGAGGCCGTTACCAAGATTGGTCTCCCTGAGGCAAGAATCAACCTTGCTCAGTGCTGCACTTATCTAGCTAGTGCCCCGAAGTCAAATGCCTCGTATCTAGCCATTGACAAGGCACTTCGCGATGTTCGAGAAGAAAAGTTTAGTGGAGTGCCAAAACATATTGTAAATGCCCCTACCAGCTTCGACAAAAAACAAGGTAAGGGTGCCGGGTATAAGTATCCACACAACTTTCCAGGTCACTACGTAGATCAACAATATCTCCCCCCCGAACTCATTAGCCGTAAATATTACGAGCCGACTGATAATGGGGGAGAAGCAGAAATCAAAGCTAGGCTTGCTAAACTTAGAACAAATAAGTAGAATGGCTTTATGACCACAACTCTTATATTTTTAATCTTAGTGATGGTAGTAACTACTTACGTAGGCGGACTTTTTGCGCTGAAATTTAAGGATAAACTACATCTTATTCTCGGCTTTTCTGCCGGCACCGTGATGGGTGTGGCCCTCTTCGACTTGCTACCGGAGGCATTTGAGCTTACTAGTCAGTCTTATCAGCCCGTTACCGTGACTGTATTAATTGCTCTCGGTTTTGTGATTTATATGATTATTGACCGCAACCTTTCACTCCATTCCCATGCCGATCACTGCGAAAACCCAGCTCATTGTCAGGAAAACGGGAAACTTAGGATTTTTGCCCTGATACTTCATAGCTTTCTTGACGGCCTCGGTATTGGTCTCGCTTTTCAAGTCTCAAGTTCTATTGGATGGATAGTAGCAGCAGGTGTTCTAGCACATAAGTTTTCCGACGGAATAAGTACAGTCGGCGTAATTGCAGAGAAGAAAAACAGCACAAGCACCAAGAACTGGCTTTTGATATCAGCCTTAGCTCCGGCGGCTGGCATAGTGAGCGCCTTCTTCTTCAGTGTTAGCGAAGCAACCCTTGGCCTGGTTCTGTCGGTTTTTGTAGGTCTCTTCCTCTACTTAGGTGCAAGTGATCTTATCCCAGAGAGTCACCATCACCATCCAACAATCTGGACTACAGTGGCTACTATAGTCGGAATGGCGATAATTTTCGCCGCAATTACAGTTGCTGGATAGCCTATAAATAGTTGACGTTTATCGTATTTGATGCTATAATTAGCATATCAATGAATAATAAGTCTGTAAAAGCAACAAATACCGTCTCAAAACTCCTCGACATTTCCAAGGAGGTGGAGTTTTTATTTACTGCTCCTAAGGTAAAAAAAGACCGTGACCGAGAAGTTATTTCAGATCGTTTCGGTCTTACTGGCACTAAAGCCAAGACTCTCGAAGAAATCGGGAAAAACCTTGGAGTTACACGTGAACGTGTGCGTCAGATTGAGAAAAATACTATCCGTAAGTTCACCGAGTTTATGAGCCAGGACCTCAGGGGTCAGGAGATCTCACAGGTCCTTATTGGAACCATTGAGAGAAACGGGAATATTATTCGTGGTAGTGAATTTGAAAGAATTATCCTGGGTGAGAACGCAGACACAAAGGCAAAACACCGGCTTGAATTCATTATTGCTTGTATCTCAGAAATAGGCGCAACTAATGATACTCCGACAGTAGTAAAAGCATATTTCGTCAAACCGCTTTCCGAAGATCTAGTAGAGAAAATTATCAAAACATCAGTTGAATATCTCAAAAAAGAAAATAAGCCAGTCGAAGAATCAACCCTCGTGAGAGAGCTAAAAAAGGACTTTACCGAAGTAGCGCCCAAGTCATTAATAGCGACTGTTGAAACTTGTAAGGTAATTTTACGTACCGACACAGGACACCTCGGCCTTTCACACTGGCGAGACATTAATCCAAAGAGTATCAAAGACAAGACTTACTATATTTTAAAGAAGCACCAGAAACCGCTTCACTATACTGAAATAGCCAAACATATTCAAAATTTCGGTGGTAAAGAGAAGGCTGTTACGAGACAAGCCGTACACAATGAACTGATCAGAGACAATCGCTTTGTTCTCATCGGTCGTGGTATCTATGCACTATCAGAGTGGGGATATAGCGCTGGCGTAGTCGAAGAAGTGATCGAAACTGTTCTTTACGAAGCTGGTCGCCCAATGCATAAAGATGATATTATTAATGAAGTTCTCAAGCGCCGAATCGTGAAAGAGACTACAATATTACTAAATCTACAAAAGGGACGCTTCAAGAGAGTCGCCCGCGCGACCTATACGATAGCAAATAAGGAGGGGTAAGTGCTGATACAGGACATAAGTCTGGCAATTCTGAGTGGGATGTGGACCGTCGTCGCTTGGACTTGGTGGATTGTCGTACCGGTTATTCTTTACCTCACCTGGAAAAACTACAAAAAAACTGAATATGTCGAGGCAATCGAAACAATCATTCTATCGGTAAAGATCCCAAAGAACAACGAGAAGGGCCCGGTCGCTGCAGAAATGATGTTCGCAGCTCTTCATGGTATCCTTCATCCCAAATCTCAACAAAAGAAGGGGACTAGTGTCCAAGAACATCTCAGTATGGAGATCGTTAGTACCCTTAATGCGATTGAGTTCTATGTCTGGACACCAAAACACCTAAAAGATTTCGTCGAAGGCCAGATTTACGCCCAGTACCCAACGGCTGAAATATCTATCGTCAAGGACTATGCGCTTGATATTGACATCGATGATGACAAAATTGATGATGCGGTAGTCGGTACCGAGCTTGTTCTGACAAAGGATGAAATATACCCCATTAAAACATTCCAAAACTTTGACGTCGATCCACTAGCCGGTATCACTGGCATGCTTTCAAAGATAGAAGAGAGGAGTGAACAAGTTTGGATTCAGATTCTCGCCAAGCCGGTAGACGATGAATGGCGTGATGGTTCATTGACACATATTCAAGGTAAAAAAACCGGTAAACTTAGCGGGGCTGATACTTGGGTTCATAAGTTAGTCGATTTTTTAATACTACCGCTTCAGCTTATCCCTTTGGCAATCAATTCGTTGATTGTGCCTATGACGCCAGAGCAAAAGAAGAAGGCAGCTGAGGCTGAGAAAAAGAAGAAAGAAAAAGAAGAAAAAGAAGGACCGAAGCTTTCTCACGCCGAAGAAACCGAGCTTTCAGCAATCGAGGAAAAGAGCGCTAAGCTTGGCTTCGCCGTTGTTATCCGGGTCTGCTATCTGGCCAAAACAACCGATAAGGCCGCTGAGCGTATCCAGGCAGTCATCGGTGCCTTTAAACAGTTTAATACAACGAATTTAAACGGTTTCCAAGGCAGCGGTCTCTACACCGGGAAAGACTTTTTGAATGCTTACCGTGCCCGTCTCTTCAATAAAAGTGGCTATATCCTTAACATTGAAGAGTTGGCCAGTCTTTATCATTTACCCCACGTCTCAGTAGAGACGCCGAATATCGTCTGGACATCGTCAAAAAAGGGCGAGCCACCATCAAGCCTACACACTATCGATAATTTAAATGAGATTCCCGATGGTCTAACACCTCTCGGTACCACAACTTTCCGTAATGGTCAGCGCGTTTTTGGTATGGCTCGGGAAGATCGCCTGCGCCATATGTACGTTATCGGTAAAAGTGGTACTGGTAAATCCCGCCTACTAGAAAATCTCGCTATCCACGATATTCAAAATGGAGAAGGTGTAGCCGTGATAGACCCACACGGTGAGCTCATCGACCGAATCTTAAAATACATCCCGAAGGAACGTGTCCAAGACGTCGTCTACCTTAACCCCGCAGACAAAGACTTCCCGCTAGGCTTCAATCCACTTGAAAGCCCCGAAGGGATGCGTGAAGAGACAGCAAAAGGCTTTATCTCTGTTCTAAAGCGTATGTTTGGCTTCTCCTGGGGACCCAGGCTAGAATACGTCCTCAACCATACCGTACTGGCGCTGTCAGAAGTCGAAGGCTCTACCATGCTTGGCATCGTGCGAATGCTTACAGACAAGAACTACCGCAAGCGAATTGTCGGTGAAGTCACTGACCCAGTAGTCCAGATGTTCTGGCTGAAGGAGTTTTCAACCTACAACGATAAAATGGCAACCGAAACCGTCGCTCCGATCCTAAATAAGGTCGGTCAGTTTACGGCATCTCCGATTATTCGTAACATCGTTGGACAACCAAAGAGCAGTGTTGATTTCGCCGAAATTATGAACACTGGCAAAATCTTGCTAGTAGATCTATCTACGGGGAAAATAGGCGAGGTAAACTCAGAGCTACTTGGTAGTCTAATTATTACCAAAATTCAGCTCGCTGCAATGCAACGTGCATATATCCCAGAAGAAGAGCGTAAAGATTTTTATCTGTACGTTGACGAGTTTCAGAACTTTGCCACAGATTCTTTTGCCACGATTCTCTCAGAGGCCCGTAAGTACCGACTCTCCTTAAACGTCGCCAATCAGTATATCGCCCAGATGGAAGATACAGTACGTGACGCTGTCTTTGGTAACGTTGGTACCCTAGTATCTTTCCGGGTTGGTGCGACTGATGCAGCCTACCTCGAAAAGGAGTTTGAACCAGTATTTACTCAAAATGACATCATTAACCTTGATAATCGTCATATATATCTCAATATGCTTATTGACGGTGTCACTAGCGTCCCATTTTCAGCAATGACACTCGATTCTCCTGAGATTACCGAAGATCTCTCCAGTATTATTAAGGCAGTTTCGAGAGAGAAATATGGCAAACCTCGAGAGCTAGTCGAAGATGATATTAAGCACTGGTACAATGTTGACTCTGTTGTGGCGGGGATTAACGCAAATGAGGGCGATAATCCAATAATCACAAAAAATACCAGGGAGCGAAAATCTGACGCCGAAAAGGGGAGTGGATCGAAAGCAGACAAGGGGAATAGTATCAAAAATAACAATAATCCAAGACCTGGAAAAGAAAAGAACGAAGCTCTCCGGATGGCGATTATTGAAAATACCAAAAAAAGTATTAATCCTAGTACAACTAACGAAAAGCAAAAAGTTATTGCAAGACTCGAAGATAGTGCTGATTATATCGTCCGCCACAAGGATCACGACGACAAGTACGTCTTTCTACCTAAAAACGCTCCTAAGGGCCTCATAAAGGACGAGAGAGGGCGAGAAAAAGGTGGCGTCTATAAGAAAGGTGGCCAAAAAATCTATCAAGTAAAAATTAACATGTACGAGCCAGCCGAGAGCAAGTTATTTGCAGCTGGGAAAGCTCCCGATATCTGGGTTGGAACCCCCGCAGAAATGGTAGCTCAGTTACAGGCAATTGAGAACGGCCTTGGCGGGGCTAGTAAGTTTCTCGGAATTGAGGACCACACAGATGATAAAGAAATTCTCATCTCTCTGTTACCTAAAAAACCAACGGGGGAGACTGTGGCAGAAAAATTAGACCGAAAAACTCTTGATACCATCAAATCTGCTGTTATAAATCCCCCAACAGAGGAGAGCAACCCTACTCCCCCCACTACTGACGTAAAGTCACATAACCTCAATGTTAACGAGGAGCAATTACCATCTACCAAACAGGAAATCAAGGACACCCTTATCAGCGTTGCTAAGCCCACACATGAACACGTATATCGACACAAGGTCGAAAAGCAAATTACGGCAGATGAGTTTGCTAAGCTAAAAACCATTGAACCACACGAGCGTATCGTCGTAAAAAAGACCCACGAGCTCCATCCAGGCGAGGAGATCCATTTCTAGTTAATTAATATTTTAAAAGAATGTAAATCTTTACGGCTACCAGAAAAGGTGGCCGTATTTTAATAAAAAGTGGTGCGAATTATTAAAATAAATAGAAGCAAAAATAATGGTTAATTATATATAAATAGGACATATGAAGTAGGGATGGATAGAAGCGGAAGAGAAAACAGTACTAGATAATATTTTTAGTTACTGAACCGACTGTTACACCCTACAATCTTCTTTATAAATAGCATGTCGCACAATATATCTTGGACGACATTTGCGAAATAGAAATTTAAGGCTATGGTAGGTCATCTATATTATGAATAATAGTTACGTTTTATGCCTATATAAAGCTATTTTATCCTAATAAGTGACTTCTTGTTAGATACTTCGCTGCACCCTAAAATCTTCTTAATATTTTCAATTATTTAAGCAAATATTGCGGTTAATATTTTTTGATAATTTATAAATCTGGACATATTATTTACTTTTGTTTTGAAATGAGGGCGGGCTACCGCACGAAAACCTGTCTCTTATACACATCTCCGAGCCCACGAGA
>CAZEFH010000014.1:0-15726 GCA_964511435.1 uncultured Candidatus Saccharibacteria bacterium | reverse complement strand
TTAAACACCCTCCTTTAAGCTTACTTGTTGGTAGGGTTCTCCCTGCAACCGCCAGTCATTAGTTTGGACTAGGTCAAGCCTCAGGGCAGTGTTGCTAGAGCGGGAGAACTTTGAAACAAAAGTAAAAGAGCCACTTGTGGCTCTTTTACTTTATATTAGCAATTTATCATTTACTAGTAGACAAATTTTATTACCCTTATTCAGATTCAGCTTCAGCTTCAAGGGCTACCATTTGATCTTCCAGATCATCTAGCCTACTACGCATTTCTTCTAGTGTGGCGTTGTCGTTTGGATTCTCAGGGTCTGGTGTGAATCTTTCAATCTGGTCAGCCAATGCATCTCGTTCAGACGTTAGGTCTTCAAGGGCTGTTTTGGTGTTTACTACTTGTTCCGGCCTAAAACCACCGAAGGTGTTTTCTCCTGACATAAAATCTCCTTATACGCTTGTATGTTCGATGCCTTCAGCAAGCGCTTTTTCAATCTCTGATACTGCTTTATTAATACCAGTATTTACTAGTGTCTGCTCCTCTTTCCCAAAGCACTGCAGTACTACATCTTCAGTAGAGAGGTAGTCGCAGACATCAGACTTGATGCCCATACGGAAACGTGGAAACTCTTGTGTACCGATACTGTCCATTATGGACTGGACTCCCTTGTGTCCCCCAGCGCTGCCGGTACTACGAATGCGGACACTACCGAGATCAAGGTCGATATCATCATAGATTATCCATACCCGATCCGTAGTGATGTTGAAGTAACTCATCAGTGCCTGTACAGAGATGCCAGATTTATTCATAAAGGTCTGAGGCTTGGCGAGAATAATCTTTTCGCCATTGATAAATGTTTCACCCACCTCGGCATTAAACTTTTTATTTAAAGAAAAGCTGGCTCCATATTTTTTCCCAAGGGCATCTATGACGGCAAATCCAAAGTTGTGTCTAGTGCCATTATATTCTTTGCCCGGGTTCCCGAGTCCAATAATCAGCTTCAAGGCGGCTCCTTAGAGTGTTATTTCTTCTTCTTGTAATTATATTCTACATTTTTTCTTTTGAAAACAAGGTTCACTGGCGTGCCTTCGAAGTTCCAACGTTCCCGTATTCGATTTTCGAGGTAGCGCTTGTAGGAAAAGTGTACTAGCTCAGGATGGTTGGAAAAGAAAATAAATGTAGGTGGATTGACATCTGCCTGGGTGATGTAGTTTATCTTTGGAAGAACATGTTTTACGGCTGGAGGAGACTTCTTTAGAATATCATCGCCAAGGAGAAGATTGAGTTCAGAAGTTCCGATACGTCGCTCTCTATTTACAGCGATATCAAAGAGAATATCTGGAATTTTATGGATGTTTTTACCGGTCTTTGCTGAAACAAATACTACTGGTGCAAAAGACAAAAATGATATTTTGGCATGTAAATAAGCCAAATACTTCTGCATATCTGTTTCATCTTTTTCGATTGCGTCCCATTTGTTAACTACAATCACGACGCCTTTATGTTCGTCTCTGGCATAGCCAGCTATATGAAGGTCCTGAGCTGTTAATCCCTCGGTGGGGTCTATGAGTAACATAACGATATCTGCGCTATCGACAGCACGGAAAGAACGGAGCACTGAGTATCTCTCAATCTTGCCTTCGCCAACAGAACCGACGACTTTGCCTACTTTCCCACGTCTGCGGATACCAGCCGTATCGATAAAGTTGATCTTACCTCTTTCATTTTCGAGTGTAGATATCGTGAAATCTCTGGTAGTCCCAGCAATATCAGAAACTACTGCAAGTTTTTGCCCTAAAAGTGCGTTGAATAGACTAGATTTCCCGACATTTGGTCTTCCGGCGATTGCCACCCTGACAGCGTCGTCCTCTTCTAGCTGGATATTCTTAGTTGGCTTAATCTTTGCAGCCTCAGTGGCAATAGCGTCGAGCAGGTCGCCAGTTCCCCTTCCCGTGAGAGCGGCGATTGGTACTAGGGTGTCTACCCCAAGCCGATACAGTTCGGAAATATTGGTGAGATATTTTTCGCTGTCATATTTATTTGCAGCAACAATAAATGGCTTCTTGGCTTTGTGAATTATTTTCATCGCCCGCATATCTTGTTCAGTTGGGCCAGTAGTAACATCAACCACTAGTAGTAAAACATCTGCTTCCTCGATTGCTAGGAGGACCTGTTTTTGGACATCCTCATCAAGGTGTTTGTAGCTTGGAGTAATCTCATTACCAATCTCAATACCTGCAGTATCGACAAGAACAAAAGAGACGTCATTCCAGTGAGCCTCAGAATACAGTCGATCGCGAGTTGTGCCCGCGAAGTCAGCCGTTACGGCCTGCTGTTTGCCGATGATGCGGTTGAAAAGTGTGCTTTTACCGACATTAGGTCGGCCAATAATGGCAACGATTGGTAACATTCCTACTCCGATTAGTGCCTTGTTTATCTTTACAGAAGTATTATTTTACCATAAAAAGTGCTGTTTTGTCCAGGTATTTGCTGCGACTGTTTCACCAAATCTGTTTGTGGAGCCAAGGACCACGGTGAGGATTTCTTTGCCATTATGTTTCTCTTGTGACACCAGGCATTCCCCCGCACCAAAGGTGTAGCCAGTTTTCACCCCAGTAAAGCCATTTACCCCGAGTAGCTGGTTTGTTGTAATTAGATTTATCTGACGTCCGGTGGCAGTAGTGACTACTTCCGCCTTCTTTGCTACTGTTTCGTGAAAAAATGTATTTGTAAGCAATATTTGAGAGAGTGTAGAGATATCACGAGCACTTGAATAATTCTGAGCATCGTCCCAACCAACTGCGTTAGAATAATGAGTGTTTGTAAGTTCTAGGTCTTTTGCGGCTTGGTTCATCTTGATCACAAAGGCATCGATGGTTTTACTATCAATGATTGCTACCGCCTGAGCAGCATCTGAGCCAGAGTTTATTAGTACTCCTGCAAGTAGATCACGGTATTTCATACTTTCGCCCACTCCAAAACCAGCCACGGCGTCACCTTCTCGGAGCGTATAGTGTGGAATTGTTACTACTGAATCAAGATTGCGACCTGATTTTAGCCCAACATAGACGGTCATCAGCTTGGTGAGACTGGCAATTTGAAATTTGTCATCCGCGTGGTTTGATATCAGCTCTGTCTGCGTCGTAACTTCTGTAGTATAGATGGCCTTTTCATCACCACTATATCTAGCGTTGTCCAGCTTTAAAGGGCCAACAAGAGCAAGGTTTACTGGGCTAACTTCTTCAGCTAACTGCTTGTGCGGGGTGAGATAAGTATCTAGTCCATCCCGAAAATCGTGTAGAAATGACCAATCTGGTGTCAAAAGCAGTAGCAGAAGGGCTATTTCACGCATTTTTAAGCCTCGTGACTTCATTTTTAGTGAGAACGCGGTATTTGCCTAGTTCTAAGCTTTTTATCTCAATGTCAGCCATTCTGACACGTGAGAGAGCGGTGATTTCTTTGCTGAAATGAGAGATTGCCCGACGAATCAGACGATTTCTCCCCTCATGGATCACGATTCGATATCTGCCGGGCCCTGTTTCTTCAAATTTATCTGGCTTAAACGGACCATCCTCGAGATTAATCCCCTTTCTTAGAGCAGAAATTTCGGCTTGCCTGAGAGGACGATCGACAGTTAGGAGATATTCCTTTTCTTTCAGGTATCTAGGGTGGGTTAACTTCTGAGTCAGTTCACCGTCGTTCGTCATAATTAGCAGACCAGAAGTCTCCCGATCGAGTCTACCGACCGGCCAAACTGGCGGCTCAGCAGGAACAAGCTCAGTCACCAGTTTATCGGCATGAGCATCCGAGACACTTGAGGTATAACCGGTAGGCTTATTTAGGAGATAATAGACTTCATTCAGAGGTTTTACTACTTTGCCAGCCATGGCGATAACGTCCAATGAAGGGTCAATATTCAGTGCAGGTGTAGTGATAATCTTACCATTTAAAGTAATTTTTCCCGATTGGACCAAATCTTCACACTTGCGTCTAGACCCCAGACCACAAGAAGCAAGATATTTAGCAATCCTCATTGCCACCCTCAAATAAGGTGATTTCAGCGAGTTTAGGTAAAGAATCTTCGTTATCGAGACCAAAGAATTGAACGAACTCCATTGTTGTTCCGTATAAAATCGGTTTACCGACGGTTTCTTTGCGTCCAACCTCGGCAATCAGTCCACGAATCATTAGGTTGCGAACTATACTGTCACTGTTCACACCACGGATTTCCTCAATCTCGGTACGCGTAAGTGGCTGTTTGTAGGTAATCACGGCAAGTGTTTCGAGGGCGGCCTGAGAAAGGTCGTGGCGAAGCTCTTCGTTCAGGAGTGAGCTCACC
The DNA here is from genome assembly GCA_964511435.1 of uncultured Candidatus Saccharibacteria bacterium. GTDB lineage: Bacteria > Patescibacteriota > CPR2 > UBA1875 > CAIMLA01 > JBGSPL01. The sequence continues at coordinate 11,400 of CAZEFH010000014.1, read as the reverse complement.
TCCTTGGCATTCTCTGGAGCGGAAACAAACGAGAAATACTCTCCTTTTCGGACAAGCCGGATCCCTTTCTCTTTATAGTCAGTATCAATTTCCTTGAGGTATTTCTGGACTTCGCTAGCCATAATGCCGCTAGCGTCGGCTATTTCACGTACTGAAATAGGCTTTTCGGCAACAAAAAGCAGGCTTTCGATGATAGATTTAGTATTTTTGTTTTCCTTGGTCATACTGTTATTTTACTCCAATAATCGTAAAGTCCGCAAAGGTGTCATCCTGTACGACACGTATCTCTTTCTGCTTAATCATCTCGAGAATGGCAAGAAATGTGACGATAACATCTGTTTTGCCCTTTACACTGCCGAGAAACTTGCGGAAGCTTGTCTTCCCGTGTTTCTTTAGATGGGTCATGATATGCTCACGGCGTTCCGGAAGAGTGACCTGCTTTTCTTTCGTTACTTCAATTTTTTCTGGTTCGTCTTCCTTGGCTTTGCTGATAACTTCATTAAATATTGCAAAAAGCCCAGCGGCATCAATTCCTTCAGGTGGTGTGAATGATGGGGCGAATTCGGTTTTACTTCTACGAGTAAAGGCCCGATTTTCCGCGGTTAGCATTTCATCAAACTGGGCAGCTGCCTGTTTGTAGCGCTGATACTCCTTGAGTTTCTCTTCAAGATCAAGTATCTCTTCCTCTTCCTCAGCAGACTCCATATTGGGAATCAGCTCCTTTGACTTGAGATAAAGCAACTTGGCTGCAACGACAAGAAAATCCGCGAGATCAGTACTATCTCCTTCGATTTTACCGATAGTCTCGAGATATGCTCCAGTAATGCGTGCGAGGGATATTTGAGTAATATCAAGCTTTTCCTTCTCTATCAGAGAAAGAAGCAGGTCAAGTGGTCCTTCGAATTGTTCATCGCGGACCGAGTACATCTATGGTGTGAGACGATTAATATCGCGTGGGAACATGCTCGCCTCTTTTGCGTTGTCCAGTCCGAGCATCTTGGCCGTGAGGCGCTCACACCCGAGTGCGAGCCCACCATGAGGAGGCATCCCATATTTGAAAACAGATAGATAGTCAGCAAAATCTGCAGGATTCATCTTCCGCTTTTTCATTTTCTCAAGGTAAGCTTCGTATAGATGAAGACGCTGCCCACCCGTAGTTATTTCAACTCCACGGAAAAGGAGGTCAAAGCTGAGGGTTTCCTCCGGACTTTCCGGGTCTGCCATGGTGTAAAAAGGCCGCTTTGATACTGGATAATGTGTTACGAAAACAAACTCACTACCAAGCTTCTCTGTCGCATATTCGCATATTAGACGTTCGTGCGCAGGCTCTAGGTCTGGCTCGCCGATACACTTCTGTTTATATTCTTTCTCGAGTATCTCTTGAACTTCGCTTAGTTTAAGACGAGGTATCTGCTTTGGTACGGCTGGGATAGTAGCTCCGAGAAGTTCGAATTCCTTCTCGCAACTATCATGAAGTTTCTTTATAACATGAGCTAGTAGGCGCTCTTCGAGGTCCATAATTTCTGTCCATGATTCGATAAAACCCATCTCAAGGTCCATACTAAGGTACTCATTGAGGTGTCTCGAAGTACTATGTTTTTCGGCTCGATAAATAAATGAGGTCTCGAAAACGCGTTCGAATACACCGACCATAATCTGTTTGTACATTTGTGGGCTTTGTGAGAGGTAAGCTTTCTTGCCAAAATACTTAAACTCAAACATTTCTGCTCCACCGGTTTCAAGGCCAGCCTCAACAATCTTTGGCGTGTTTATTTCGGTAAAGCTCTCGGTCGCTAGAAATTCACGAAAAGCGGCTAATATTACTCCTTGAACCTTGAAAATTGCACGCTGAGCTGGTGCACGTAGTGTCAGTGGACGATAATCAAAAAGAGTATCTAGATTGACATTCAGATCTTTCTTGTTGAGATTTACTGGTACGTCCTCTGTTACCGGTGAGATGATTTCTACCTTTTCTACGTGTAATTCCGCACCGTGTGGTGCCCGCTCCTCGGCTACTACTTTTCCCGTAACAGCTACTACTGTCTCAGTGGTAAGTTCTTTTAGTTTGTCATTTTCAGCGCCAGCGTCAATGATTGCCTGTACTAGGCCATTGCGATCGCGGAGAACGAGAAAGCTAATTGCTCCTAGCTTACGAAGCTTGTGAACCCAGCCTTCAATAGTAACTTCTTTGCCAATATGCGCTGCAATTTCTGATGAAAATACTCTCTTCATGTAGTTCCTAACTGTTTTACCTTGTTATTTTAGCAAAAAATGTCCTTCTAGTAAAACAAAAAGCCCGAAGCGCTTGCTTCGGGCTTTTCTATGTCCAGCTAACGAGCCAGCACGGCTTTCGCCTTTTCTATAACATCAGTGAGTGTCACCTGTGATTTTACTAGGTATTCATCTGCCCCGAGAGATTTTCCTTTCGTGACGTCGGTTTCTTGTGACAGCGCCGTCATCATGATGACTTTTGTGTCTTTGGTTTCTGGCGTAGCTCTTAGGATATCAAGAACATCAAAACCGCTAATCTTTGGCATCATTACATCTAAGATAATAAGGTCGGGCTTTTCTTTTACGGCTTGAGTTAGGGCCATTTCACCGTCTGAAGCTGTGACAACGTCATATCCTTCAGCCATAAAGCGTGCTGAGTAAATGTCTCTTAGGGCAACGTCATCTTCAACTAGTAATACTTTGGCCATATGTTTCCTCTTTTGTTTATAAGATAATATTAATCCAAGGTCCTAGGGATTGTAAAGTAAAATTTAGTCCCCTTACCCACCTGGCTCTCTAGCCAGATGCTGCCGCCGAACATTTCCACAATGGAGCGAGTTATGAATAAACCAAGACCAGTGCCACCCACTTCTCTAGTGGCGGTATTATCATAGCGGTAGAACTTTTCAAACAGGTGCTTCTGGCCTTCAGCAGGAATCCCCATACCAGTGTCTGCAACACAGACTGTCGCAAAGTCTTTGTCATAAGTAATGGATAGACTTACACCACCTTTTTCGGTAAACTTGAGCCCATTCTCTACTAGGTTGTAGAGAACTTCGCGGACTTGTTCCTTATCAGCGACAACGTTGAGTGATCTGCCCAGGGATTTTTCGCCTCTAATCTTCTGGTCGGATGAGCCCATCAGCTCCAGCTTTAGTCCTCGGTTTTCAGCGGAAGGTTTCATCGCTTCTACAACCTCGCTAGCAAGTTCATGAACAGGGAACTTGGTAACGTTGGTCTGAATCTTACCTTCCTCAATCTTGGTCACGGTAAGAAGATTTTTCACTAGATTAGACATCCCCAGAGCTGTGTTGCGTGCCTTTCCTATATATTCCTTCGCCTTGTCATCGATCTTGCAAATCTTTTCGTTTTCTATAAGCTCCATATAGCCCTCCATGGCTGTAATCGGAGTCCTAAGCTCGTGAGATGCCGTGGAGACAAACTCATTTCGGAGTCTCTCTACTTCCTTTCGGGCCGTAATGTCGTGAAAAACACATATCGCACCAGTAAGTTTCCCGTTTTTATCTTTTATTGGGGAATAGGAGCTTGAAACCTGAATTTTCTTACTACCACGCTTGCGAACGAGACAGGTATCATCACGATGAATATTTTCCCCGGTATTCCAAACATTCAGGGCTGGACAGTCCTTTTGACAGACGCTGATATCAGTTTCGTTTTTCAGGTTCATTACCGTCCAACACTTCAGGCCTACCGCTTCCTCGGCTTTCCAGCCAGTTACTTCTTCGGCCGCTGGATTAAACATAGTGAGATTCCGATCCATGTCGACGACGTAAACACCATCCGCAATCGCTCCCAGCAGTGCCTCATCTTTATTTTGATTTGCTGAAAGTTGTAGGTTCGAACTCTCGAGGTCATTCTTTTCCTTTAAGGCGGCTCGATATTTTTCACCGATGTAGTAGAAGATCACTGAAGTTGCAACACTGGAGATAAAGACCACGGCTCCTATGGCTGGATCTTGGGCCTGAAACATCACTGCAATAGCGATGTATGCGAGGATCAATAGGTTATAGATAACTCCCCACCAGAATCCGAGGATGAAGCCTACTATCACTACCGGGAAAATAATAAAAACAAAAGCTGAACCAAGGCCACCAAGGTAATCGATAAGAAAAAATGGCAGAATTGAGAGTAGTAAATATAGTATTCCAACGGCCGCTTCTTCGTTCTGGTCCCTGAATGAACGAAAGATGAATCCATATAGTAGGACGAAAACAGTCGATCCGACTGCGAGTCTCATGCCACCGTAAAAAACTACATCTGACTGAGTAAAGATTGCAAGTGCGGCATAAGCTGTGAGCAGGAGTCCACAGACAATACTGGAAACAAGGGCAATCCTGTTTTGATTTTCTTTGCTGATAACTAGCAAAAGTATTCCCTCCAAGTTCTGTTTTTACTGTCTCAATCCTAAACTATTTATCTGCTGGATTCAAGAAGAAGCCCTGCTCTAGCATTGTGGTAGCATCATAAGTTTTAGAAAAAGCATCAAAATAAACGATGATAATTCTTCTTCCGTCTCTACTGGCAACGCCGATATAGGTATTGCCCGCATCGTAGGTAAAGCCAGTTTTTGCTCCTTCCATGCCCGGGAAAGTCTTCAGTAGAGTACTAAGCTGATAGAAAGAGTGGGGTTCATTGTGGTCGGTCGCCGCTACACTATAATCATCCACTCGCCCCATATATTTGAGAAAGTTCGGCTGGGTGCGAATGGCGTATTCAGTAATGGTAGCTATATCGAAGGCGCTGGAATAATGGTCTTTATCGTCAAGTCCATTCGGGGTCACAAAGTGGCTGTCAGTAAGTCCGAGCTCTTTCACCTTCTGATTCATTTTATTCATAAAGGCTTCCCTACCTTCCGGGTCACACTCAGCCAGAACCTCGGCGGCATCGTTGGCACTGATCATCATCATTCCGTAGAGAAGGTCTTCTACTGACATCTTCTCACCTGGCTTCATGATAATTTTGTACGGCTCTACCTCTGAAGCCTTCTCAGAAACCGTACAGAGCTTGTCGGTTTTATAGTTTTCTAGTGCCACCACGGCAGTAAGTACCTTGGTAATGCTCGCAGGGGGTAATTTGGCGTGCATATTGTTATCTAAGAGAATTTGTCTAGTCTCGTAGTCGAGGATTACAGCGCCCTTGGAGGATAGTTGCAAGTCCTGAGGATGATTAGTGAGCCAGTCGGTCCTGGGGTAATATTTCTCCTTATTCTCGGCAATGATTTTCTTAAGCTTGGCTTCCGATAGGTTTGTACTACTGTTACCTATTTTGTTACCATTGGCGGTTTGTTGGGAAATTCCGATGCTTCCAACAACAAAAATAATTGCTGTAGCAGCAATTATTACTTTCCCTCTGCTGGTGCCTGCAAGTGTCTTAATCCCTGCGAGTAGCTTTTGCATAAGTTATATTTTAGCGGGTTTTAACTGTCTGGTAAACCCTTGTAATTAAAAAGTAGATAACAACCGAAGTTATTACCTACTTTTTGGCAGTCTTAAGGGGAATCTCACCGCTCGCCTCGCGAGCATAATGGGGGCAGGTGTTCTCATCCCAGACAGAAAGCAAAAATCCCAGCCAAATTGCTGAGATTGTTACTGGCAGTCTCAAGGGGAATCGAACCCCTGTTACCTCCGTGAGAGGGAGGCGTCCTAACCGCTAGACGATGAGACCACGTCGGTGTCGAAGAGTTATTTCGACCGTAAGATTATAGCAGTTTTTACTAGCTGTCTCAAGATTATTCTTCGTCTTCAAAAGTATGAAGGCCGTATTCCTCTGTTAATTGCCTGAATATTTCCTGCACTCTTGGGTCTAGGCTACTAAAATCAGTCATTTCGAGTACAAATGCTTCATCGCCAACCGTTTCTCTATAGACTGGCATTTCAGTTATTTCGGCAAATTCTAAGTCCAGTTCTATTACTCTACGTAAAGTATCTTCTATTCCTTCATAATCACTTAGTACAAGGTGTAGTTGATATGCCCTTACTTTGAGTTGATTTTGCTTATCACGAATTTCTTTTACTATACCTTCGTTCCCATAGTCTTCCAAGATTCCATCTTGTACTTCACCAAGCTTAGTCTCTAATGCTTCGAGTTCGGTGTAAATACCGGCAAGTTCTGCCTTCATTGCTTCTGGGTTAGTCTCAAACTCACTCATGTTATTAGTCTCCTTTCATCCATTTTACCACAAATTAAATAGCCCCCAGACAAGTCAAGGAGCTATTTATAAATAGTAGAAAAGTGACTATGCACCAATCTTGAACATCTTAGTTCCGCAAACAGGACAAGTACCCTTAGTTGCTGGACGACCATTCTTCATGGTGATCTTCTCTTCGCCCTTCATTTCCTGTTTAGCTTTGCATTTAACACAATAACCTACAGTTGCCATTCTACTCCACCTCCTTCCTTAGGGGATTTGTTGCCAATTGGCTACAGCTATAATCTGAACCATGGCTCTTCGCTTGTCAAGCACAAATTGTGAATAAGTCGTGCTCAATTACTGGTATTGATAAGACTTTTTGCTTTCAAATAAACAAAAAGTTACTTGGAAGATTTTTTATCGAGATAGGCGCCGTAAGTGGCTACGGCTCCCTCGGCAGCAGCGACTATTATCTGTTTCAGCTTGTTGTTTTTGGTTGTAATATCTCCTGCGGCCCAAACTTTCGCAACATTTGTAGACTGATCATCTGCTACCTTCATATAGCCCTTTTCGTCCGTCTCAACGCCAAGCTGACTAACGATAGCCTTCCCTGGAGTGGTTCCTATTTCTACAAAGACACCTTCTACATCAAGCGTCTGTCCATTATCAAGCACAAGTCCCTTGACTAGGTTATCGCCAACAATTTCAGAGGGGTTTGTATTTAATATCAGTTCAATATTTTTGTTTTTCTTGACGTCCTCCACCCACGACGGTTCCGCCCGAAGTTCACCTTGTCGATATACCAGATAGACTTTGCTAGCGATGTCCGCAAGCATTAGTGCGCCAGTACAGGCACTGTCAGATCCACCGATGATTGCCACAGGTCTATTACGAAAGAAGAATGCATCACAGGTAGTGCAGTACGAAACCCCTTTGCCCAGGAACTGATCTTCACCTTTGATCCCGAGCTTATTACGTTCGGTACCGATAGCCAAAATTAGGCGTTCACCATCGAGGTTTTCGCCCTCCTTGACTACCGTAAACCCCTTCTCCTTATTGTTAACTATCCCCCGTGTCTCTGTCGGAAAAAAATCGATTGCTAGGTTCTTTACATGGTCCATAAACTTCTGGACTAGTTCGGGGCCAGGAATTGATTTCTCTCCAAGCCAGTTTTCAACTAGATGAGCCTCATTGACATATCCGCCAGGTAATTTACCTACCATGGCGACTTTCATTTTGTATCTGGCAGCGTAGACCGCAGCTGACATAGCGGCTGGTCCAGCACCGACGATTATTAAATCATACATATTATTCTCCTCTTAGCTGCTATACCATTCTAGCATAGCCCCGGAGAATAACTAAACTACTCTTTCCTTGAAGATATTTCACTTTCCTTATCTATAAGCGTTTCGATTTTCTCTACGAGTTCTTCGGCAGAGAGATAGCCCTTCTTATAGTGAACGATTAGTCCACGCACTCTTTCGATGTCCATTACACCTCCTTTCTCTAGTGATTTTTCATAAAAAAAGAGAGAGTCGTGCACTCTCCCCATATCTTGTATGTGGTATTCATGGTAATTAGAAAAGAAATAATTTGTCTTTTCATTGTATTTAGCTCATATAATGAAACTATAAAAAGACAAAGTCAATAGATATATTTTAGCCAGCTGTGGAAAACTTATATTTATCCACAGACTATTTCAATAGTAATTTTGCAACCTCATTAACTGGCCCGGCACCTATAGTAATAACCACTGTTTCTTTGTTAAGCTTCGATTTTAGAAAATCTACTACCTCTTCAAATGAGTGAAAGTAGATCGCCTTATCTCTATGTTTTTCGTTAATGATATTGGCAATTTGTGACGAACTAACATTTGCGATGTCTTCGGCTGTATCTCGGACTGCATATATTTCCGGCAGAACCACCTCATTGGCATCACCGAAGGATTCGGCGAAGTCATTCATTAGTAGTTTGGTCCGACTGTGCTGGTGGGGTTGGAAGACAGCAATAATTTTCTTCATTGGGTAGCGTTCCCGTGCTGCTGCCAGGGTGGCGCGGATCTCAGTAGGATGATGCCCATAGTCATCGATGATTATGGCTTCTTTTGTGTTTCCAAGTATTTGAAAACGTCGATCGGCTCCAGTAAATGATGCAAGTGCATCAGCGATTTTTGTCATATCTAGTCCCAGGTGGTCACAAACAGCTACTACACCAGCTGCGTTTAAGATATTGTGTCTGCCGGGAACTTTTAAACTAAATCTACCGACCAGTGAATCCTTATTCATGATTTCGAAGGTTGAATCTACTCCAGACACCTCGATATGTCTTATCTGATATTGCGCGTTCTGACTTTCGCCATAGCTAAGTAGTGTACCAGTATAGTTCGAGGCCACCTCGCGGGTGTTCTTGTCGTCATAGCAATATGCGAGAAACCCAGTGGTATCAATCTGCCTAGCAAACTGAGAAAAGGCTGCCTTAATGTCATCAATGTCCTTATAGCAGTCTAGATGATCGGCGTCGACGTTGGTAATGACTGCGCCATATGGATGGATTTCAAGAAAGGCTCTCTGATATTCACAAACCTCTGCGACTGAGTAGACACCACTTCCCTTTCTGGCATTTGTCCCGATTCCCGGAATCTCTGCTCCGACAATGACTGTCGGATTGACGCCTGCGGCAATCATGGCCATTGACAGCATGCTACTAACCGTAGTTTTACCATGTGTACCCGTAATAGCAACCCCCTTCCCGCGCGATAATATTTCGTTCAAAAGTTCGGGGCGAGTAATTACTTTTAGGTCGAGCTCCTTTGACCGTACTAAATCGGGATTATCTTCCTTGATGGCGGATGTGGTAACTAAAACATCGATTGTTTCATCCACATTTGCAGTCTCCTGACCAAAATAAACTTTGATTCCAAGCTCTTCTAGTGCTTTGGTTTCTTCACCATGGACCTTGTCTGAGCCAATAACAGTATTCCCTTCAGTAAAAAGGATTTTTGCAAGTCCAGACATACCAATGCCACCTATTCCGATAAAATAATATTTTTTCATTATTTTCCTACAATATAAATGAAGCCAAGAAGTCCATGTACTGCCGCGAAAATAATTATGATCCAGGCAAGTAATTTATGATACTTGAAATCTACTTTTATAGCATGAGTTCCGATGAGAATTTGTGCCATAAGTAATATAAACAGAAATATGCCACCATAAGCAACGTATGGTAGGCCTAGAAACATTCGCTATTCTCCTTCAGTGAGTTGCATTTCTTGGCCGCAACAGACAAGTGTTCCGCCGCCGACCTTGGCCACTACGACCTCATTCCCACAAATCTCACAGATGTATTTATCACCTTCGTTTGTAACTGACATTACTGTTCTCCTTTATGGTTGTTATTATAACTACTCTAGCGCTCAAATAATAGATGTAAGATGTTTGTATATTTCATACATTGCCAGAGTATCGAGTTCGCAATATTTAAGCAGATTAGCGTAGATTTTTTCGCGGCGTTCTTCGGTCATTGGCTTAGCCACGCTTTCAAACCAACGCAAGGTAGCGATACCTCCGTTTTGAATATCTTCGAGGGCTTTGTAGCTTAGCTCCGGGACCAGTACGGGCAAAACGTATTTGATCGAGACACTTCCATGGAAATCTGGATGCACATGATGCTGGTTCGCGAAGATTTCCATCAGATCATAAACGCGGTCATTTACCCCCAGTAGAAAATCCTTATACTCGGGATAGTCGGTAGCCATCTCCTTATTCCTACCCATCTCAAAGCCCTTGTTCCAGACGATAACGCTGCCGATTGGCCCGATGTCTGCCTTCATTTGCGCCAAAAGTCCAGGAATCGGGTGCCCATCTTTCTTGCGTGCTAGGTGTTCATGGTGTTCAAGCCTTCCGCCCGGTTCATGAAGTACGTGAAGAGAGTACTGAAAGCAGACTTGTTGGTATGGCCAGGTTCCCTCAAATATTGGTACTGCGGTACTGACAGTCTCATAATCAAGAAAATATAGTGGGAACTTCAGACTAGCTAGCTCCTTCTTGATTTCATCACGGTTAATAAGTGCCTTCCCTACTTTGGCAGCAACCACTTGATTACGCTGCTTTTCGGTAAGATCAAAGTCGTCTGGAACCTCTGGAATTTCATAAATATCCATATCCACGAGGGAATTAACTTTCTTAGCACTGACTCTTTGTAGATTATAAATTGAGTATTCTGGCACTTCTGGGTGGAAGTACTTGAAGGTGGGACAGTGCTTGCTCTTAGGATTTAGATTACAGTTACAGGTTTTGGGCTCATCGGGACCATGAATATAGTCTATGGCATCAGTAACCATGGCTTCGACATCCGCCTTCACCTTCTCAATCTGCTCATCTGCACTCTCCACCAGGAAAAGACCCTCGGGGTCGACTTTACCATGGAGGCGGTAGTCTTTATTAAGGTGTACGATGTTCACGTTACTGATGTTATAGCCAGCGCGTTCAAATGCTACGTGTTGGAAAGCAGCGTCCATCACGTGCTCCTTCTTTATTTCGGTGGTCGACTTTACTTCGTAAATGTCCCAGCTACCCTCTTCGTTTTTCTTTAACACGTCAGCCATCGCAAGAAGTCCGCCATCAGCAAAGACCGTAGCCTGAAAGATGACTTCTGTGCCAACTTCGATAAGTTTTTCGGTTTGAATCCTTGCTTCATCAAGTCTAGCTTCTACCAGTTTAGCACCGGTAAATAGCTTTAGCGTTCGAGCCAGGTTTTCTACCTCAATACCTTGCTCGATTCGGCGCTCTACATCCTCGCCCTCTTCAACTGGCACAACTTCCCGTTTGTTTTTCCAAAGCCAAAGATATCCAGGGCAGGTCTGGTACTTCAGGAAATCAGATTTGGAGAGGTAGTGCTTTCCCATTTATAAATTAAGCCACTTTGGCAGGCTTGTGTTCGTCAGCTTCAGTTAGAACTTTGTCTTCAATTTTGGCAAAAGTTGATTCGAGGTCATCGTTTTCCCCGAGCGCTATTAATTGGTCAACGATCATATCCAGTTCTGCTTGTCTCTGAGCTCCGTTTAAGACCATATCACGATAAACTGACTCATATTTAGCGTATTTTTCTTCAGTTACTGGACTCTTTGATTCATTTATTTCCCTTACTGTCTCTGGATCTACCGACGTTCTTTGTGTATTCATTTCCATATTCATTACTTTGTTTCCTTTAAATTAATTAATTTTATCTACCAGCTACCGCCACCACCGCCGCCGCGC
>CAZEFH010000013.1:0-17342 GCA_964511435.1 uncultured Candidatus Saccharibacteria bacterium | reverse complement strand
TACCGCTTTCGCTCGCCACTACTTACGGCATCTCGTTTGATTTCTTTTCCTGCGGTTAATAAGATGTTTCAGTTCACCGCGTGCCCTACATATACCTATGTATTCAGTATATGTTGACTAGACATGACTCTAGCCGGGTTGCCCCATTCGGAAATCCCCGGATCAAAGCTTGTTTGACAGCTCCCCGAGGCTTATCGCAGCCTACTACGTCCTTCTTCGGTTCGAATCTCCAAGGCATCCGTTGTGTGCCCTTACTCGACTTAATTTGTCGTTCTATTAGCTTTTTTGAGTAACTCATTGGTTGTCCGGCAGAGCCGGACGGGACTTTTGAGTTGTTTTTAACATTGCAATAATGTTAATCGATTATTCACCTTCATCTCTGTCATTCCCTCGAAAGCGGGAATCTAGAGTGTTCCGTGAACAATCACTAATGACCGTTGACTGGCAGTTTATAACTGCCATTCGTTTACCCTAACTTTCTACAAATAGATTTACTTTGGGATTTCAATCTATTTGGTATTCATTTGTCAAAGTTCATTTACCCCGTGAAATTCTTTAGAATATTTCTCTGGGGCATCCCTTTCGGGTATGTGCCTCCTAGCAAGCTGGTCAGCACATATCTGATCGTGATTCTGGTTTTAAAAAACCCGCCTGTATAAGCGGGACGTTCGGCACAATTTTAACTAGGCTTTTACAGTTTCCCGCAGTCTTCAGTTAAATATTGTGATGTCATTGTCCCCATCCCTATTAGCGACTAGAAAATTGTATCAAAGATTAGAAAGTTGTGCAAGTGTTTTTATGGGAAATTTGCTATCATTAGCTTATGTATATTTATATTGACGAAACATTTCAATTAAAGACGGGTACGCGTGGGCAGTTTATGGCAATCGGTGGGTTTTCTGTCATGGATAGCGAAGCCTCAGCCAAGTCCTATAAGAAGCTTAAAAAGAAGTGCCTACCAAAAAAATCAAACTTTAAAGAAGTTAAAAGCACGAATTCCTTTTCTGAACTTTATATACTGCCAAGGCTCCTTAAGCGGGAACATATGATCAAGGATATAGAGATCGGTATTGTAAAACAGCAAAAATCAAATCTTAGGCAAGATTATTTCAGAGGCAACTTATTAAATTACGACAAGTTGTATTTAGACCTAGTTAAGCACTTGCTGAGTTGCGCTTGGAACTACATAGATAAAGACATAACAATCATTACTCTTGATACTTTCAAAACGAAGACAATCAACAAGGCAGATATTGCTGGCACTATACAGGCCGAGCTGAAGCTAAGAAACCCTGGAGTAAACTTTAATGTTAGATTCGCTGACTCTGTAATGGAAAATCTACAACTGGCAGATCAAATCTGCGGAATAGTTTATAAAGAACATGTGCATGGCAAAGATTATTTAACTAACCTAAAAGAAATATACCTAGTAAATGAAATAATTGATCCATTCTCTGGATAAAAAAAAGAAGAGGTCACCTATATACTCGATTCCGCGTTTCACAGACCCTTTATCAAGGTGTCTCCACTTGGCGTTATATAGGATTTACCGCTCTCTCCTATGTGAAATATATACCCTAATCATTCATTTGTCAAGTACCGTGGCATGAGGAAAGGAATTAAAATACTATAATAGTGACATCCTTTTATCATGCCATTTTTAAAGCTTAATGTCGATTTCCTATTTATAATATTATAAATAGGCTTTATTGATGTCCAGTATATAATATTATATACTGCATACATGGACAAAGAAATCTCAATAATTAAGAATAAAATCGACAGTTCGGGGATTAACTTCCTAGACGATAATGAGCTAGAAAAGTATGTTCGCTTTAGGATCACCAACCTACTCAATCAAAGGTATGTGCTTACGGAAAGAGAGGTCAGGTATCTACTTTGTGAAACAGGACCAGGCAACCTTCGAATAGATCCACTGTTCTGTGCAAATTTAGACCTCAAGTTTCCCCTTCTATCCAAGGGGGTTTCTGCCTCTACTGACAGTAAAATTAAAATGGATATTGAAAAAATAGTAAACACCGATGGAAATAACCCATATATTCTTGAAAAGTTCATCGCCATACTTAAAAACAATTTCGATTCACTTGAGAGTGTGAGATTCTCCGAAACATTCACTATTAAGGGAAATTATAATAAAACCCCAGTTCTAATATATATATCAAACAAAGATTGGGTCTTACCAAATAAACAGTTGATTGAGTTCTTGAGGGCAGCTGCCGAAGCTCAAGCCCAACCAATTATCATCTCTAGAAAAATACATGGCATACTGTTTCCTTTATTCAAGGTCATCGGCGTTCTTGGCGTAAATACATACAGGACATATATACCTAAAGAATCTTTTAAAAAGATTAGGGGTTTAGAAAAGAAACTTGCACTTTCAAGCAAATACAATGACCAACTACAAGAAATTGAAGATTATGAAAAGTATTTTACTGATGAATACTACAAAGAAACTAATTTAAGAATCTTCCTTGACAAAGTATTTCCAAGTGCTTACCAGAAATATTCCTCTACTTTTGCAACATTAGATTTTTCAGAAATCGACACTTTTTCAAGACTGGTTGAGTCTATTCCAAAGGGGAAGGTTAAGCTAGCATTGAAGAATTGGGTAAACTCTAGAGACGGCTATTGATACACGCTTTAGGCAAACCTTAATATTGAGCGGTGAGAAAGAAACAGGGTAAAATGGCCATTTTACCCTGTCACCTTATTCATTTTGAGCACGACGAAAACCCCGCCCACCCCGCCTTCTCACATAGTTTCGGAACGGGCAGGCTTGAAACATTTTTGTTTCACAGTGTATCACGATATTTGAAATTGTTTCACATAAATTGCTTATACGAAAAGGAGTCTACGCCGAAGCGCATAAAGCGACTCCTTCGTAGACTCTTGTGGGGACCGTTTCTAGTCCCCGGTGTAGTGCTGGACGATACTCTCGACCAGCAACTTGCGCTCGTCCGCGTCCTGCGGCATCTTCTCTACCGTAGTAGAACCGACTACCCTGAGCACCCCGCCATAGCTCAGGTAGAGCGTCGGGTCGTAACCGTGATGATACGGCATGACAATGCCGTAGTCGACACCGATGTCAGCGGGTCGATGAGTGCTGACCGTTTCCTCGATCGCGCCGAACAACTTGTCGAGAAATTCAGGGTCTCGCCTTGCTTCATCCAGGCTGTTGTTGGACAGGACAAATACCGTCTGGTTTGCCAATTGATTCACCTTCCTTCGAATTGTCCTACTCGACGTTGGGCGACGAGCCGTAAGCGAGACCGACGAACCGATAGGTGAAGTAGTACTGACCGCCGCTCTCGACGATGTAGCCGCACTCCACCAGGGTCTGGAGACTGAAGTCGTGGTGCCCGAAGCCCTGATAGAACTTCTCCATCTCGTCCGTCAGGAACGGTTCCCAAGAACCCCGAGACTGCGCGAAGAGCACGAGCCATCCAGCGGCATTCTCGTTCGCGCAGGTCTTGAAAGTGTCCCAGAATCTGGTAAAACCGGCATCCTTATCGACATTGACGTCGATGGGTCGGACAGCTACCGGATCACCTCTCTTGATCATCTGATCGTGCATCGAATCCTCCCTCTGTAGAAGAATAGTCTTCGTGTATGGGTAGAAACTTGACGTGGTTATTATACGACAAAGTGTAATCTTTGTCAATGATATTAAAAGCAAACACCCCGCCTCGCGGCGAAGGGTGTTCGCGTGCAAGTGCGGGGTGAGTCAGGCCTCGAGGCCAAGTGAGCGAGCATCGCTCTTCAGCCTCACAAGATCCGCCTCAGAGAAGTAGCTGTGAGGACTGAACATGGCAATCGGGACCTTCAGGCCGGGGACGTTCGTCTCGAGCTTGTCGCGACGATCGACGGCGAGCAGGAAGGCTCTTACTGCATGCTCTCCACCGTCAGCGATAAGGCCGGCGAGGCCCATCACCGAACCCTCGATCTCTTCAGCAAACTTGACCTGCTTGTTGCCAACCTTCCCAGAGTATCTGATGCCGTACATTCGGTCCGAGATGCTCGAGCCGATGTAGATCCTGGCGTTCACCTCCGGTTCGATCTGAAGGCCAGTAGCACCGTCAGTTCGAATTCGCTCGAGCAGGTCCTCGAAGTTCTTGGGACGGAAGTACCTTCCCCTGTCGATCAGGTAGACCGCGGTTCCCACCAGTACACTGAGTACGAGAAGGATGAAGACTACCGATGTCGGTGACATCTGTGGCTCCTTTCATCTGAGTAGGTGCATACCGGAGTTCTGACGAATGTTACTTTACCACATATTTTTATTATTGTCAATCTTATTTACGACAAAGGCCGCTCCCCACGAGCAAGTACCTTTGTTTTGTACTTGCCGCGAGTGGCGGCCTAGTAGACGGGATGATCCCGCTTGTAGACGACGGTGGCGACGATGTAGAGATCGCCGAAGGCATTCTGCGGCTTCACGTCGATCGAGAGTGGCTCGGCCACTTCATTGACCTCAAGCCACTCGTTGATTCTCGTCGTCAGCCGTTCGTCTGCGCCGTGACCAAAGTCACGAAAGATCTTGACGAAAGTTCCCACCTTGACTCCTCTCCGCGGCCTAGTAGACGATCACGAACTGTGCAAGCTCGTGCTTCACGTCCACGACGAGATTGTAGCTCGTCGTATAGGTGAGCGGCTCTCTAGCCGCAGGATCCTTCACCTCCATGTGCGCAACGAAGGTGGAGTTGTAGAAGCACGGCAGCCTCAGCGCCACGAGCCGTGTGGGGTCAGGATAGTACCCAACCTTCACCGAACGAACGGTGACGATGGCGGTCTTCGAGACCTGCTTCTCGAGCAGCTCTACGGCACGCCGCAGAATCTGCTCCTGACTCGAGTCTTCCACGTTGCGGTGTACCAACTCCTCGAAGAGGACTCGCGCAGCAATGCTCTCTCCATCGTCTTGCTGGAGAGCGATGCTTGCCGGCTTCGGGCCCGC
Source organism: uncultured Candidatus Saccharibacteria bacterium (assembly GCA_964511435.1). GTDB lineage: Bacteria > Patescibacteriota > CPR2 > UBA1875 > CAIMLA01 > JBGSPL01. Next base: position 12,370 of record CAZEFH010000013.1, on the reverse strand, counting down.
CTTGATGGCATCCACGATCGCGTTGACTGCGTGGCGTACCAACACGACTAGCAGGAAGAGAGTAGCCGTCCAAAGCGGGACAAGAAGCCCCGCCACCTGCTGGAAGTTCCAAACCGTAGGTGCAGTGTTCATGGCGTTCTCCTTTCATATATATAGGGGGTAGATACGCCAATGCGCTGTATTTTATCACAAAGTAACAATTTTGTCAATATTTTCAAACACAAAAGCCACCCTCATAAGGGGTGGCTTAAATGCTTTCTTGGAACTATTTCTTGTCTATTTTACCGTCCCGGACGATGATAGTACGACTACACATCTTCGCTACATCAGGATTATGAGTAACGATAATAAAGGTTTGACCCTTCTTATTCAGATCAACCACAAGATCCATAATCTCCTTGGTCATCTTTGTATCCAGCTCACCCGTGAGCTCATCCCCAAAGATGATGGCAGGACTATTTACTAGTGAGCGAGCAATTGCTACTCGCTGCCTCTGTCCACCAGAGAGCTCATTCGGATTATGATGCATTCTATCGGTAAGCCCAACGCGCTCCAGCGCCTTCACAGCCAGCTCTCTTCTCTTTGCCAGTGGTAAGCCAGCATAGCGAAGGGGCAACATTACATTCTCCAGCGCTGTCAGCGTCGGAATGAGATTAAATGACTGGAAGACAAAGCCAAGCTCATTCGAGCGAACCCAGGGTAGCTTACTCGACTTAATCCTGGTAACATCTTCTCCACGAAGAGTAATTCGACCAGATGAAGGAGAGTCAAGCAGGCCAAGCATATTGAGCAGCGTCGACTTACCTGAACCTGACGGCCCCATGATGGCTACGAGCTCACCTTCATTTATCGTAACATCGATACCATTAAGAGCGTGAACCACTACCCCTTTCGGCTCCTTCTTTGTCACAATACTTCTCCCAGTCAGTAAGTTGTAGGCCTCATCATATTTTTCCTGAACAAAGAGTGCCTGTGCCTTTTCTAGCACCGAGCACATCTCTTTAGTTACAGCAGTATCTCCAAGGAGACACTCTTTTTCATATTTACGATGGCGCTTGGTAATCTCCTTGAGGGCCCGCTTGGCAGCCTTGTGTTCACCGACGATATAGGTTTTAGTGAGATTTTCTAGCTTTAGAATTGATTTTGCCACCTTATTCCTCCCTCAGTGCCTTAACGATATTGATCTTCACGGCATAGTAGGCAGGATAGATACCAGCAAGCACACCTACAACCACTGAGAACACTAGTGAACCGATAACGAGTCTCGGGGTAAGGAGAAATATCTTGTCACCAGTACGCTCCATGATCGGATTGATCGTGTTCACAATCAGTGCGCCGAAGCCGGCTCCGACTAGACCACCGATAAGACCGATAAGACCAGCCTCAGTCAGATACTCAAGCATGATATTGCGATCCTTGGCCCCGACGGCCTTTTTGATGCCAATCTCTCTAGTTCTCTCCGATATCGACATTGTCATCGTATTGACGATAGAGAGTGTACCAACTAGAAGCGAAATAGCGCCAATACCGATGATAATAGAGGTAAAGATGCCGACCGTAGAGGCAATCTGATCCTGAAAGGCCTTTGGCCCGATAGCCGTGACATCTTTCACCTCGGCCTTAATCTTCTTCGCAAGTTCATCCGGATTGACGCCTTTCTTTGGGTAAACTACGAAGTCAAAAACCAGATCTTCTGCCTTGGTGTTCTGCTTGATTATTTCTGGTTGACTATCATGCATCAGTCTCTGGCCGTCTGTAAAAGAGATCAAGGCAGAACTGTCAGGTGTACTGAAAGTCTTTTCGTAAATACCAACTACTTCAAACTCTTCGTCGCGCAGTTTTACTTTTTTACCAATCTTTGCATCAAGCTTCTTCACGAGATCTGCCCCAAGAACCACCTTGCCGCGATCGCTAGAAGTAAGCGCTCGACCCTTTGATAAAGTCAACTTAAAGCTTTCGTATTTCTCCGAGCCTGGCTCGCTCGAAACGATAGAGGCGGGGGGGCCAAAGCTCACCGAAGACATATCCTTGTTGAAAGTTGAGTAGGTTTCACCAAAAACCGCCGCCACTCCGTCTACCTTCTCGATCTCGGCTTTCTTTTCCTTGGTCATCGGTGTAAATGAATACGTACCACCGGCAGCCGAAATCGTTACCTTATCCTTGTAGTATTTCACCCCACCATCAACTAGTAGTGTAAGTTTTTCGGAGATTGCTCCCATTACCACTAGTGCCAGGATACCGATGGCAATACCACTGACAGTAAGAAAGGTTCTACCCTTTCTTCTAAGCATATTTTTTAGTGCTTCAATCATTTTTCCCCCAACATTAACCAATATATTGTATGCCTTCTAGATAGGAAAAACAATCTTAGGAAGGGTAGTTTTCGCCCCACCAGTCAGGGATTAGCTGACCTAGCTTTATGGAATTGTAACTATCTCGGTCAGTCAATATATCAATCTGGCCGCTCTGTTCATCCAGTTGCATCAAGTACTCACGACAGGCACCACAGGGTGAACCAACAGATCCATCAGACATAACACACACTAGCTTTGTAATCGTACTTTCCCCATTTGTAATCATATTGGCCACTGCATTACGCTCTGCACACATTCCAAGAGAACAGGACGTATCAATACATACCCCAGTATAGATATTCCCCTTATCAGTCATAATTGCACTGGCAACACCGCCTGCATCAATGAATTTACTCACCGACCTTGGATTTTGCTTTGATTTAGCTGCCTCTAGTAGTTTGTCCCAATCTGATTTCATTTCTTTGTATCCCCTATATGATAAATCACCGTATCTAGCACCTTGCCAGAAGGGCAGTCCTTCTTCTCTTCTCCTACTACAACACCGCCCATGGCTTCGGCAATCTTACGACTAGGGATGTTATTTCTATCAACGGGGTATACTAGGTAATCGTAATCTAGATTATTCTTGACCCAATCATATAATCCCATTACGGCCTCACGGCCGTATTTGTGGCCTTGCGCAGACTTCTTAAGCCAAATACCAAACTCTGGCATTTTGGTATCGACATGATGCAGGCCGCCGCCGCCGATTAGTTCATCAGTATTCTTTAGAAATATTTGCACTGCATAATCCGTCCCGGCTTCCCTTTTTTCTATTGAGCGTTTTACCCATTCATAGGTACTCTCGACCGGCTCTGGCGAAATATACATATATCTCGTCACCTCATCATTGAGCTCACGATTAATCTCCTTTTCATATCCAGGAGCGACTGGACGCATGACAAGCCTCTCTGTCTCTATTTCTTTTGGTAGTTTCATTTTATTTCTTTCCCTTCTGGTTCTTATTAAAGATATCAGCAATAATTTCCTCTATATCCATCTCGGAAATTTCTAGATCGAGGACGTTGTAGTCAGACATTAATTCTTTTACTCTCGCGGCGACCGCGTCTCTTGGCACTTCTAGGCTTAACTTACCATCGTCACATGAGATGACTTTCCCGTACTTATTTGCGGTATCGCAATCCACTATCTTCCCTGTTTCTAGTGTCAGATTAATTTTCTTATTTTTGACGTATTTCTCGGTTAGCTTGTCGAGAGTACCGTCAAAGACCTTCATTCCTTGGTCAATAATAATGATACGTTTACAGAGGCGCTCAATGTCCTGCATGTAATGCGATGTAAGGATAATGGTCGTCTTGTGCTTCTTGTTATACTCGGACAAAAATTCGCGAATCTTAATCTGCGAATTCACGTCGAGACCAATTGTTGGTTCGTCAAGAAAGAGTATCTTTGGTGAGTGAAGCAGCGCTGCAATAAGCTCACATTTCATCCTTTGACCAAGTGAAAGTCGTCTTGCCTGTACGTTCACGATGTCTGAGACATCCATAAGCTTAATGAGTTCTGCGAGCTTCTTTTCATATACATCATCACGGATGCCGTATACTTCCTTAAACAATCTGAACGTCTCAACTGGCGGCAAATCAGGATTTATCTGATTTTTTTGACCGAGAACCACCCCGATTTCACCTAGGTATAACGGATCGCGTTTACTAGGATCAAAACCAAGGGAAGTGATTTCCCCAGAAGTTGGAGTAAGAATTCCGGAAAGCATCTTGATCGTTGTAGTTTTACCAGCACCGTTTGGACCGATAAAGCCAATAAACTCTCCCTCTGCAATGTCAAAGGAAACATCTTTGACTGCATATTTTGTCAGCATCTTACGATTAAAGATGTTTTTTATTGAACCACTAAGGCCTTCGGCTTTTTCGTAATATTTGAATTCTTTACATAGTTTATTTACCGTAATCAATTTCATTTTTAGCCTCCTGCAGACTTATATTTACTTAAACAATATTTGAAGAAAAACCTCGAGAAGATTAATAAAAATACCGTAATACCTAAGTAGTACACTAGAAAATCGACACTAACATGACCCGTAAGGACCCCGGCAGGTACAAACGAACTAAAGACTATTGGCACCAGAAACATAAAGACATACCTAGTAGCGCCTTTGTAAACATCCGGTAGCTTCGCAAATTGCTTCAGAGAAAAGATAATCTCACCAATCTCGTCTCCTCTTTCGGTAAAGAACACTAGTGAACACAGTATCAGCTCTGTAGAATAGAACAGCAGGACGGAACAAGCCAACATTAGTATGTACAGCAGCACTGCCCCAAACTGTATTTCGATGCCCAAGTTCGGGATAGCCACAGCGAGTATAATAATTCCCTGTGCAATCGATACTAGCTCAAAATAATTTAAAAACCTTGAAGAAATCAGAAATTGAATGTCGATAGGTTTCGTAAGCAGCAGGTCAAGTGCACCGGTATTTACGAGCTTACCAAGACTATTAATATTGGAAACGATAAATCCCATAAAGAAGCCATCTACTATTACGAAGGTCCCAAAAAGTAGTACCATCTGCCAGTAACCCCAATCACCAATACCACCAATCTCATCAATGATTACCTTGTAGAATAATAGATTAAAAGCGATAAACATTAGTGATTGAAAAAATCCCACCACGAAATCCATCCGGTACTCGAGGTCCATCATTAATGATACTTTCATCGATTGCCAAATTATTCTAAACGCACGCTTCATTAGTTCCCCACTGCTGAAAATTTCTTTACACCCTTTTTATATATCCATTTCTCAAGAAAAATGAATAACATAAGCCAAGTTATCGCGATAGCTAACCCAGTGTAAATCTCATTTATAGATACTTTACCTAAATAAATCTCAACTGGGAAACTTACAAAGTATCGGAAAGGTAGGCAACGAAGAAAAGCGGCTACCTCCTTGCCGAATAGAATCAGGGGTATCATTGCCCCAGAGAGGTAATAAATCAGTGAATCTTTGAAGTAAATAAACATTTCACCATTCTCAGTCCAAAAGGCAATGTATGAAAGAATCATTATCAACCAATTATTTAGCAGAAAGCTAATAGAGCACGCTATCAAAAACCAAAATGGGTGTACGGGCATAATGAAATAATTCCTTAGAAGCAAAAACATAACAACAAGGACTGGGATTGAAGCAATAATACGGATCAATTTTTCACCAATGTTCTTGAAAAAATAGTACTGGTACGCCCCGAGTGGACGGTAAAGAAATTGTGCAAATTCACCTGTTCGAATTTTCTTCACCACATTCCAATCGAAATATGAAACGGTATACTGCTTCAGTATATAAACAATGAAGTAGTAGGTAATCATTGAGCTGAGAGTGTATCCGGCGATAAGATTATTTCCTTGATAAATATACATCCAAAGAAAGTACATCAAAAAAAATCCCAAACTCTCTAAGACAATCCAAAATACCATATAGCCACGATATTCCATAAAGTCCTTCCAGCTATAAGATATTATTGCCAAGTTTTTCTTGAATTGATTCTCCATAATTTCCTACTAAAAAACCCCCGTGTGTTACTTTATCGGGGGTTTATTTACCAAAATCTGCCTTGACGCAGCTGCTAGCGCGCCAAAACTCCCGATGCTTGATTCGATTAAAATTTGATTTGATCATTGCTTTGGCTCCTTTCACAGCCGTTATTAACATTACGAATACGATTTTACTCCTACATAAGGAGAAAATGCAAGAGGAAATTTTCGAGGAAAATAGATATCAAAATATTGCAATACTTTTGTGGTGTGGAAAACTTAAAAGATGCTGAAAATGAGATAAATTGTGATTGCGAGAAGTAGGAAGTAAACCGAGTAGCGGAAAAGCGGGCTGAAGCGAAAAAGAAATCTTGCATAAAATACGCCAAAAAGAATCCAGATTCCTAGTAGGATGAAGAAAATCCATACCAGCCCAACCCAGAAAAACATTACTATCAGCAGAAATATAACTGGTACAAGTAATAAGAAAAGGATAAGTTTACCATCTGTTTTCAATATGTCAGCAAGCTTATTCATTAGGCCTCGTGGTCATCTTCTGTGTGCTCAGCATCGTCTTCGAGAAAATCCTGTCCCTCGACTGGGTTTTCGAGCTCTGGGTAATTCTGCCCGTCCTGACCCGGATGCTCGAGCTCAGGATGATCCTGGCCCTCATTTCCACTATCTTTACTTGATTCCCATGGAGTTCCCCAGAACTTGCCTTCTCCTTCTGGTCCCATAGCTACTCCTTACTTTTAAGGTTAAATTTACCACCACCAACTTTGCTTAATATATCTGACTTAAATGTATATACCGTACCCTGGTTCTCTTTCCATCGCTCCTGTGCCAAGTCAACAAGCGTAGTAACTAATTCCACCCCAGAGACTCCAACACTCCGCCAATTGTGATCATAGAGGCCACCCGGAAGGGTATTCACCTCATTGACATAGACTTGGCCACTCTTGCTATCGATAAGAAAGTCCACTCGAGCGATCCCAGTACAGCCGAGGGTTTTATATGTTTGGATGCCATATTTGAGTACGTCGTCAGCTTGCTTTTTCGCAATCTTGGCCGGGAGCTCACTATAGGTACCCTGGGAAGCGTCGCCTCCTACCTTTTTGCCGCCAGCAAGATATTTATCATGAAAATCAAAGAACTCTGCCTTATTAAGTGGCCGTTCGATATTTGCTGGTCTTACCTCGTCATTGCCCATTAGCGGAAGAGTCACTTCGATAAGGTTTTCTACCCCCTCTTCAACTAAAACTTTTTCGTCATAGTGAAGAGCGACCTCAATCGCATTCTCGAGCTCTTCTGCATCCTTTACCTTCGTAATAGCAATACTAGAGCCGAGATGGACCGGCTTCACGAAAAGCGGGTAATTCAATTTTGCAATTTTATCTAGATATTGTTTCTTGTCTGCCGCCCAATTTGCACGATCAAACCAGACAAATGGTACTACTGGTACATCCTCTGCTTGAAGCGCTTGCTTCGTCAGTGCTTTATCCATCGCAACTGCTGAAGCAATCAGGTCACAGCCGACAAAAGGCACATTCGCCATCCTAAAGACGCCCATCAAGCTACCATCCTCACCGTAGGTTCCATGCATCGCCGGAAAAGCAATGTCAATTTTAACCCGCTTTGGCCTAAGACCAGGCCAAATCAAAGTAAACCCACCCGAAACACTTATGTCAAGCGGCTTCAACTTACTTAACTTCTGTTCTAGGTCCTTCTGAAAGTAAGCAAAATCATTCATCTCCGGCTCCGAGTACCAAGAACCATCCTTTGCGATGTAAACAGGTATTACTTCATATCTGCCACTAACAAGGAGCGACTTGATGATTGGAACATGTCCGGTAATAATCGAAACGTCATGTTCGGCACTCCTACCTCCAAAAAACACTGCGACTGTCTGTTTCATTTTGCCTCCTGAATAATTATATCACCGGTATTGATCCGGCAGATCTGTTGATAATAAAACTAAATCACCTTTCGCCAGTAGATGCGGAAGAGACTCCCTAATTTGCTGCATCGTATCAAACCAAGTTATCTTACCCTGAAAACCATATTTAGTAAGACCGTCCGAAATATGCCGAGTCATAGTATTTGGCACCATCATAATATTATCGATCTTAGCTTCCACGAGTTCTCTTGCTAACTGATAGTGGACTTCCTTGCTTCTACCCCCCATTTCAACTAAACCTGATGTGACATATGTTTTTCGATAACCTTTGATACTGGCAGTAAAATCAATCACTGCCTTTACTCCATCGGGGTTCGCATTGTAGCTATCATCAAGAATTACAATATCACCACTACTAACAAGTTCCAGTCTGCGGCTAAAGGGTTTCGTAGCTGCAACACCGGCAATAATTTGCTTGTCTGTGAGCCCTAATTTATCCGAGATAGCTACAGCAACAGCTAATGACCCAATCAAATGTAAGCCAAGAAGACCAGAATGTAACTTTAGCTCGTTTTTATCTTTTGTGATTACTAAATCCGTTCCCGACAAACCAGAGGCGGATTTAGACACCTTCCAAGATTCCACGCCCTCACTAGTATAAAGATGGAAGTTTCCCCGAGCATTCTTTTTGGCCAGCTCATTATCACCGTTGATATAAACTGTTTTATCGCCAAGAAAGTCTACAAGTTCGTAAATAGTCGCAACCGTTTTCTCCAGAGACCCAAAACGCTTCAAATGAGCTTCATTTATACCAGTAATCACACCCATATCCGGTTGAGTAACCTCAGCGAGACGCCTCACGTCTCCTGGATAATATTCTCCAAGCTCGAAAATAAGAACTTCTTCGTCTCCTTCCAGGGTCTTCATAAAAGAATAAATCCCCCAAAGTGTATTCAGACTTCCTCCCGGTGCGGCTACTTTCTTCCCCGAGCCGAGTACGGTGGCAAGGATCTCACGCATAGTCGTCTTGCCATAGCTACCCGCAATAGCTATCTTGACCCCTGGTTGAGCTGCGATTTTCTTTTTTAAACCATTCTTAATAAATTGCTCTAGGGGCCACTGAACCAAATATTTCAAAATCAGCAATGGAATAACAATAATGTAGGGCAGAAAAAAAGGAATGAGGAGCAGCCATAGTAAATTTCCGTAGCCATATTGCGGAAAGAACACTAATGTCATGATGAACATTTTCGCTGCTAAAAGTAGATAAACTAGCCATGCAAATATGTACAACAAGGTTGCCTTCTTGGTGAATTTTAGTTTTCCTACTTTCTCGACCTTTGTGAAATCTTTTACCCCAAAATACCATTCAAAATAATCGCCGAGGTAATATTCGCTTGCCTGCAACATATAGACGAGTGAGCGGGGGTAACGCAATGTATAACGAGAAAAGAATCGCCTCATTTTAAAAAATCCTTGATTATTTCTACTACTCGTTTTGGCTGCTCCTGATGAACAAAGTGAGTAGCTCCAGAGATTATCTCTAGCTTGCTGTCTTTAATTAGAGAGTTAAGCTTCATGCCATCTGCAAGGGGTGTCGCACTATCGTTTTCGCCCCAGATTATTAGTGTAGGAACCTTAATTTTTGCTGCATATTGTTGTAAGTCTTCATGAATAGTCGCGAGAAAAATATCTTTCATCGCTCCAGCTTCGAGGTAATCACTACCTATCATCTGATACATTTTTCGACGCAACTGGTCACGATAAAAGTAAAGTGGCGGAATAAAAGTAACGTATTTAAATATCTTGGCCCCGAATGTAACAAAGATATTCTTGATACTTTTACTTTTGGCAATTCCGGCTGAGCCAATGAGAACAAGTCGATCTGCTTTTAGTCCACCATTCGCTATTCCTTTGATTGCTACGCGGCCACCAAATGAATGGCCAACAATCACTTCAGGTGTGACTTCAATCTTATTACAAAATGCAGCGGTGAAATCTATATAGTCAGCTATTTCCCAAGTCTCTTTCGGTATCTCGCTCTCCCCGAATCCTGGTAAGTCTAGTGCTATAAATCTATATTCAGATCCTAGTTCCTTTACAAGCAAATCAAAGGTGTGTAAATTGTCTCCCCACCCATGAAGTAGGAGAAAAGGTTTTCCCTTTCCACGGTCGGTGTAGTTTACAGCTAAATTATTTACAATCACTTTCATGTGAATACATTATACAGCGAATCTAGGTTTTATGTTACCTGTTTTGTGCCTATTTTGTTTACTTTTATGCTTAGCCGTGGTATAAACTTACACATCGGTTTCATTCCATACGACCGCGCTTAGCGCAGAGGGGAGCCATCTAGATGGACGCGCAGACACAGGAGGATATCGAGTCACCATCACTTCCAGCGGTACCGGTCTCGGCCTACTACGGCTTCGGCACTTCCGGACTTTGTCCGGGATGTGGGGGTGATCGTACCTCACTCAGTCACAGCTGCGACATCTGTCGTGACCAGGTTCACGCTGCTACCCCGGTCTCGAACGCTCGAGATCGCTCTACCCGCGGCATGCTGGCTTAGAGGGGGCACAGCGATGTGTATCACAGATATGCCGGTTCCTCCGGTTGATCCTAGCCAGCGTTGGCAGTGGATGAGCGAAGAGCTGGACCGAAGCGACTACGGTGAAGGTCAGGCGCTACAACCCGGCCCCGATGGTGAAGCGATCCACGTCTACACACCAGACGCGAATCCGGACGACCGCCCGTTCGACCTCGGCGACGACTAGACGCCAACTTGCGAATGCCAAGTGGCGGAGCCCCTACGGGGTCTCCGCCATTATGCTATTTATGAGATACAAACAACCTGTAAATACCATCAAGTAATAAATTTTACAGATTATTTATCCGTCAAGTTTTACCAAAGAAAAGCCCCCACTTACGTGAGGGATTTTCTTTGGTGGACCGCCTGTTACCTCATTGGAACCAATTAGTTCGTGAATTGTTAGAATGGCAAGAATTGAATTTGTTACTTGGCGAACTTGGTTTATAATATGTTTATGAATAAACCATATGTATATATAGTAACTGGCGTATCACTTGATGGGAAAATTTCAAACTTCAAGCGTGAACAATCTGAAATCGCTACTAATGATGACCGCAAACTACCTATTGTTTCACGAATTAGGGCAGATGCCGTAATGATTGGTGGCACCTCTATAGAAAAAGATGACCCCAAGTTAACACTGAAAAATGAAGAATATACAGACATTAGAATTAGAAATGGTAAGTCAAAACAACCCATTACCGTTGCCGTAATTTCTGATGCGGGGAAAATCAAGGAAAACGGTGAATACCTGGGAACCGATGCTAAAAAGGTAGTATTTACAACCGAACGAACCCGTAACGAAACTATTAATAAGTTGAATAATTTAAAAGACGTTTCAGTTTATGTTTTGGGCAAATCTCGAGTAGATTTAAAAAAAGCACTTAATGTCTTATACAATTTAGGTGTTAAGGAGTTAATGGTTGAGGGCGGAGGAGAATTAAATTTTTCCCTACTAAAAGATGATTTAGTAGATGAAATAGATCTAAAGGTCGGAAATCTAATAATCGGTGGTAAAAACTCACCAACATTCGCCGACGGTGAAGGATTCGAACAAAAAGATTTTAGAGAATTTACATTAGTTGATTGCGAAAAGTCAGATACCTTCATAGTCCTAAAATATATTAAGAAGTCAAAATAATTACACAAAAAGAAGCATTTCTGCTTCTTTTGTTCCAACCAAGTAACCTAGGGTCAAAATGGTGGACCTGACAGGACTCGAAGGGCACCATTCCCTAGTAGTTGCGTCGCTAAATCAGTTTCGTCTTGATAGATAATTACTTAATCAATACAAATACTATCTTCAACGCTCATTTTGCATATTTTCACCGTCAAGTTTTACCAAAGAAAAGCCCCCACTTTCGTGAGGGATTTTCTTTGGTGGACCTGACAGGACTCGAACCTGCCACCTCCTCGGTGCAAACGAGGCGCTCTAGCCAGATGAGCTACAGGCCCACACGTCAGCGTAAGCTATCGTATTACATATATTGATTACTCAAATATTTCACACTTTCACTCCGCTTCCTTTTCCGACAAAATCCGTTCTGCATTTTGTCGGTGTAGGGACCGAAACGAAAAAACTTACTGAGTGGAAATGATTCCACTTACTGGAGTCACAATCGCGTTGTAGATCCAGTCGGCAAAACCAAACATCACTAGCAGCGAAACTATAAATATTGCCACTCCGACAATTCGGACAAATAGATAGGTACCGGCACTGCCGAGATATCGCTCTGCGAAACCAATAGGACCCGTAATCTGTTCCACGATATATCGAGTGTACACAATGATTACAACTCCGATAGGGACACCGATGAGACCAAAAATGATTTTGCCTAACATACCCCTCCTTTTAACTCTCTCGTCCACCGATTAAAATCGAAGATTTTGATCGGAAAGGAAGCGCAGCGAGAGTATTTTAGCAACTTGACATAGTCTAGTTGCGGAATGCGTCAGCTTGCGCTGACGTGGTGGGCGATCGAGGAATTGAACCTCGGACCTCGTCATTATCAGTGACGCGCTC
>CAZEFH010000012.1:0-17543 GCA_964511435.1 uncultured Candidatus Saccharibacteria bacterium | reverse complement strand
ATCCACATCGGGCATGGAGATACGATCTGGATTTAGAAAACGCTCGAAGAGGAGGTCGTACTGCATTGGCTCGAGATCAACGATTCCGAGAGCATATGCAACTACAGATCCAGCAGCGGAGCCGCGACCAGGACCAACGACGATACCCTGATTCTTTGCCCAATTTACATAATCTTGGACGATAAGGAAGTAACCCGCAAAACCCATGCGTTCAATGACTGAAAGTTCATACTCGAGACGCTCAGTGAGTTCTGGTGTACGTTCACCGTAACGCTTATCGATTCCTTCATTCACCAACTTACGAAAATATGTTTCTGGTGTTTCTCCAGACGGTATCGGATAGTCTGGCAGCAATATCTGGCCAAGTTCTATATCTAAATCAACCATATCGGCAATCTTGAGAGTGTTTTCAAAGGCTTCTGGAACATCGGGAAATGCCTTGCTTAAATCTTCGTAGGTACGCATACTATTATCCATCGTCATCTTCATGCGATCATCGTCAGCAACAGTCTTACCCATTTGGACACAGAGTAATATGTCTTGCGCCTCAGAATCGTCAAAGTTCGCATAATGAACATCGTTAGTAACCACGAGACCAATTCCTGTCTCTTGAGAAATCTTCTTTAGTCCTTCGTTTGCCTTTTCCTGGTCCTCTACACCAGGCTGGTCCTGGAGCTCTAAATAATAGTGATCTTTACCAAAGATTTCCTGATATTCGAGAGCCGCCGCCTTAGCTCGCTCATAATCACCATTCACTACGTTTCTAGCCGGCTCACCATTCAGACAAGCTGACATGCCGATAAGACCCTCAGAATATTTCCTAAGAGTATCTTTATCAATTCTTGGTTTGTAATAGTAACCGTCAAGATGAGCTATGGATACTAGCTGCATCAAGTTCTGATAGCCTACTTTGTTTTTCGCAAGCAGTACCAGGTGGTATGGCTTGGTATCAATTCTGGCCTCTTTATCGTGAAGTGTTCTGGGGGCAACGTAACACTCACAACCAATAATTGGCTTGATGTCACGTTTCTTAGCTTCTTTATAGAACTCAATAGCGCCGTACATCACACCATGGTCAGTAATCGCCATCGCTGGCATTCCCAGTGCCTTTGCTTTATCGAGATAGTCTGGAATCTTACCCATACCGTCTAGTAGAGAATAGTGAGTATGGACGTGCAGATGTACAAATTTTGCGCTGTGGTCGGACAAAGACTCCCCCTTCTACCAAAAAAGACCATAATTGAAACAGGTCTTCCGTTTTAAACGTTCTGACACCTCAAATCTATATACAATTTTAGCCCGGCAGAGCCGGACTAACAAGTCTTGATTTATCAGTTTTTTGATGTCACTACTAGTTGTTGTTCGGAAAGATAAAACGACGAGGAATAGGTACTCGAAAATACTTTTTTACGGCTGCAATCTTCTGGTCTCTAGTAACCCACACCTTTCTCACCCCCCGTGCTGTGGCAACAGACGCAAAACCAAGAATAAATAGCACTATGACGAATATTATAAAGTCTCGAACTGAACGTTTCATTGCACTTAATATAATCCTATTTCTGATGATTTACCAGGTACTCTCTCAATTTCATCAGTGATTTGCGGCGATGACTAATGGCATTTTTCTCTTTTTGTGTCATCTGAGCAAAGGTTTTAATCGAACCATCAGGTTGGAATATTGGATCCCAGCCAAAATTTTTCTCCCCTCTAGGAAAAACAATATTACCCTTTGCGCTACCTTCAAAAAAGTGAATTTCACCACGACCGTCAAGATAGCCAATAAGGTTAGTGGCCGTCGCACCATGTACCCCATATCTAGCGGCTAGGTTCGCAATGCCATCATTCCCGAGGGCTTTCTCAAACCATTTGATAAGTGGCCCAGGTAACTTATTCTCAAGCGCCTCTAGGTATAATGAAGTATCTTCAACCATCATTTCCCCTTGGTGGTGCTTACGTGCCTCTTGCAGCTTTGCCTCGATAACCTTATGTGGGTCAATTTCCTGAATTTCGGGTAAATCAATTTGGAGTTGTTCTATATTTACACCCTGAAGAATCTCACGCACTTCAGCTAGTTTGTTTGGGTTTCCTGTAATAAATTTAATCATTTAATTTCCTTAATCTTCGTTTTTTTATCAACTGCAGAGATAACGATAGCAGCAATAATCCCAATAATTAGTCCTGCGCCGATGAGCAGAATAAACCAAGAAAAAATAAAATCTGCTACACTAACGATAAAACTAACAATACCACTACCGACGTTTGTCGATGTTAAAAATTTTACTATCAGAAAGAAAGCAAAAAAACCGGCTAGAAAAACTTTCGCAAATGAGGAACGGAAAGAAATGTAATTATCCCAAAACAAGGTAAGTTTACGCTGCCAAGAAAGTGCCTTCGCACCGCCAAAGTCTTCTACTGCATCCTTATAAGCCGCAACAATGTCTTCTGCCTCAAAACTTGATAGAGTATATTCGAAGGTATTTCGGATCTCTGCTGTTTTCTCGAGCGCAGTAGCAAGGGCCTTTTTATTTGATAGTTTCCAGCCAAAAAGTGCAAGGATATGCTTAATATTTTTGGTCGGATAACCCTTCTCACGCAACTTGTACATAAAGACCTTTTCTGCCTCGATACAAGCCATCTTGTAGCCGCTAGCAGTATGTTCTGCGAGGGCTCTTTCTACCTCTAGCCAGAGATTATTCGGTTTTCTACTAATTGCTTTCATAGATTATTTACGCTTTTCTATCACCCATTCGGTTCCCTCGACCAGTGAATTTGGCACAACGTGCAACAGCCCCTTTTCGTCTTCGATACGGATTTTTCTCATATCTATCCCTCGTATAATCCCTGTCGTTTTACCATCATTCACAGTGACTTTCATCCCGACCTTGATGTCTGGGTCACCGACCAGAAATAGTCCAGCAAAGATGTTTGACAGTAGTGGTCCGATGCTAGCAGACAGAAAAAATGCCACTACAGCCGCAGAACCAGAAAGAGCCACTGCAAGCCCGCCCATCCCAAGAGATTGAAAGATTGTAATAAACAATACTACCCACAAGATAAGCCTGGTGACTGTAATGATGAGGCCCTGGACGTCCTTCGGCACTTTAGCCAATTTGATTGCCCGACGCAAAAAGAAAACTATTACCTTAATGATCACCCATCCTAGAATAATCGCAATGACTGCCCAGGGAAGTAACCTTACATATTTAACCAAAGTATCAAGATATTCGGTAATGATGTCCATATCACTCCTATTTTAACTTTTCTTTTAAAATTTCATTAACTAGCTTCGGATTTGCCTGCCCCTTTGTGTAGGCCATTACCTGACCGACAAGAAAGCCGAAAGCCTGCTGTTTACCTTCCCGAAAGTCAGTTACCGATTTTTCATTTGCCTTTATGACTTCTGCGATTATCTCATCTAGTGCACCCGTGTCACTTATCTGAGTCAATCCCTTTTCCTTGACAATTACGGTTGGCTTTTCCCCGCTCGTAAACATTTCCGCAAAAACTTCTTTGGCAATCTTACCACTAATCTCGCCTGCGTCAATCATCTCAATGAGGTCTGCGAAGTTCGCGTGATTAACCCTAGTTTCAGTAATCGAGATTTCTTCAGCGTTAAGCTTCGCAATAAGTTCTGAGAGTAACCAGTTCGAGACTTTCTTTGCTTTTGCCTTCAGCTTCTCGCTATCCCCTGCTACCCCAGGAATCTCCTCGATAACCTGTTCGAAGTAGCGTGCGATATCAAGATCGCTAGCGATTATCTCCGCATCTACACTAGAGAGACCATATTCCGAGACAAATCTAGTAACCTTGTCTTTCGGAAGCTCTGGCAACATAGCCTGAATTGCCTGAATATCAATCGTACCTTTGCCCGTCTGATTAACTGGCGGTAAGTCTGGTTCTGGAAAATAACGATAATCATTGGCCTCTTCTTTGCTACGCTGCGATAAGGTTTTACCCTTGTTATCATCCCAACCCCTAGTCTCTTGCTTCACTTTTTCACCGCTATCAAGTATTTCAGTCTGGCGTCCAATTTCGTATTCTATAGCTCTCTCAACCATCTTGAAGGAGTTGATATTTTTTATCTCTGCCCTGGTCCCATATTCTTTCTGGCCTATGGGACGGAGGCTAATATTTGCATCACAGCGCATATTCCCCTGTTCTAGGTTTGCGTCAGATATTCCAAGATAACGTAAAATTGCTCGCAAGTCCTGCATAAAGATACGAGCCTCTCTAGCACTTCGGAGATCAGGCTCAGTAACAATTTCCATTAGCGGTGTGCCAGCCCTATTTAAGTCTACAAGACTGTAGTTCTTCCCTGCTGGGTGAACTAGCTTGCCAGCATCTTCCTCTAGGTGGATATGGTGCAAGCGAATAACACTCTTACTGCCACCATCATCAATTGTAAGACAACCGCCAATAACCGGTGGGTTGGTTGCTGAAGTAATTTGATAAGCCTTCGGTAGATCTGGATAAAAGTAATTTTTACGTTCAAAGTTCCAATTTGTATTAATCCTCCCACCTAGAGCAAGGCCAAGCATATATGTCCACTCAATCGCTTTCTTATTTGCCACCGGCAACATTCCCGGCATCCCAAGACAAACAGAACAGACATTTTCATTTGGCTCAGATGCAGCTGACATATTGTCACATGTACAAAACATCTTACTGACCGTCTTCAGCTGTGCATGAACCTCAAGTCCAATTACCACTTCATATTTATTCATCAGAGTGCCCCCAATATTTTCAGTGATTTCTCAAAGTATTCCATCGCTCTTTTTGCCTCACCATTATTCAGCTCATGACTCGCTTCATGTGCAATATTATTTCTCACTTTATGAGCGAACCAGAGATTATCATAATCCGCATAGTGCGGAAAAAGTTTTTTGGCGCTTTTCATTCGTTCACCCATCGTATTCCCGGCAACTCCGCGGGATTTTAAAACATGGTCAACGAGCTTATCGGCTTCAATGACGGCATTCTTCATGTGACTCGCGCCGCCAAGAGAAAAAGTAGTACGGATTTCTAGCCATTTACCCTGAACAAATTTTTTATCCAGACTCTGAGCATTACCTCTTTTTACGCCGGCTTTCGATTTTCTGCCAAAACTACCACCAAGAATCGGTACTGCGATAAGAACCGCGATCAAAACTGCAACAGAGAGAATAACAACAACTACGTTCATTTTTCTTCTATGGTTACCTTTTTGATAATGACCTTATCAGTTGGCTTCGATTGTTCGCCTGAGCCATTATCAATTGTCTTGGTTTCATTTAGCTTCATTACAACATCTAGGCCAGAGGTAACCTTCCCAAAAATGACATAGTCTTTGGGCAGTTTACCGCCAGAATAGTCTCCAGTCATAATAAAGAACTGAGATCCATTCGTATTTTTACCAGAGTTTGCCATCGCGATAGTTCCCTTGGTGTAATCACCAACCACTTTCTCGTCATCAAATTTGTAACCTGGACCACCAGAGCCAGTGCCATCAGGGTCACCACCTTGTATCATGAAGTCTTTTACGATACGGTGAAAAGTCAGTCCATCATAGAATTTGTCTCTTGCAAGTACGACAAAGTTATTTACCGTCTTTGGTGCGTCTTTTGCATTTAGGGTTACTTCAAAGTTGCCACTAGCTGTTTCAAACTTTGCGATATATGTTTTCTCAGCATTAATCTGCATATCTGGTGCTTGCGAGTACTTGTGGTCACCAGTCTTATAGCTTTTTGCCTTGCTAGTAGCTGTATTTTTCTTTGTGAAAAAGTTGTAGTTAATCGTCTTAATCCCCCAAAAAGTTAATGTACCAAGTATTGTACCAACCGCAATGCCTGAAACAATCAGGCGCGCAAGTCGCCAGCGACTATCTCTTTTCAATTCTTTTTGCAAAGACTCTAATTTGCGCTGTTCTTTCAGTTTCTGATTCTTACCCATCAGACCACCGTTTTTATCTTGCGCCAATCGGCATCTTTGGTTGCTAATTCATATTGATGGCCGAAATTCAGTAATGTTGCTTCATCGAAAAATTTTCCAATAAGCTGCATGCCAATCGGTAGCTTATTACTATCAAATCCACATGGCAGTGATAAAGATGGATTGCCAGCGAGATTAATTGCAGCAGTATAGATATCCGCCAAATACATTTCTAGCGGGTCACCGGTCTTTTCACCTATTTTGAAAGCTGTGGTTGGTGATACAGGAGATAGAATACTATCTACTTTTTCAAGGGCCTTATCAAAATCTTTCTTAATCAGTGTGCGAACCTTCATTGCTTTCAAATAGTAAGCGTCGTAGTACCCCGCCGAAAGAACAAAGGTGCCGAGCATGATGCGACGTTTTGCTTCTGCACCAAAACCTTGACTGCGTGATTTGAAGTAGTGTTCAATCAAGTCTTCACTGTCGTCAGCACTATATCCATACTTAACCCCATCATAACGACCAAGATTAGAACTCACTTCAGCTGGCTGAATCAAATAGTAGACAGGTACACCGTGCTTCAGGTTCGGTAATGAGACATCGACAAATTCGGCACCAAGACTCTCAAATGTTTCGCGAGCCTTGTCCATTGCTTGTTTAATCTCTGGATTCAGGTCAAATTCATAAAACTCCTTGGCCCAGCCTATCTTCTTACCCTTCAGTGAAACATCAAGTAATTTTGAATATTCAGGTACCGGAATATCAACAGTCGTAGAATCTTTCGGGTCAACACCGGCAATTACTTCCATTACATCCGCAACCCCCTTAACTGTTTTCGCGATTGGCCCAACACAATCTAGAGATGAAGCCATTGCAATTACGCCATAACGCGAAACCCTACCATAAGTAGGTTTGAGACCGACTACGCCGCAAAATCCGGCTGGCTGTCGGATCGAACCACCAGTATCTGAACCGATAGAAAAATCACATTCTCCTGCAGCAACAGCAGCAGCGGAGCCACCAGAAGACCCGCCAGAAACCCGATCTAGATGGTATGGATTCGGAGTAACACCAAAATCAGAGTTCTCAGTACTGGCGCCATGAGCCCAAGCATCGCAGTTATTCTTGCCAACGATGACCACCCCGGCATTTCGAAGCTTCCTTACAACAGTAGCATCATAGGGGGGAACATAGTCTTCCAGCATCTTGGATGAGGCCGTCGTCCTGATTCCGGCAGTACAAAAAATATCTTTAATTGTAGAAACACTACCATCCAATGCTGAGAGTGGCTTTTTTTCTGCATACCTATCGTGCGAAGCCTTTGCTTCAACCAAAGCTTCTTTCGCGGTAACAGTAACCAGTGCATTTAGCGAATCCTCCGCGGCATCAATTCTCCGAAGAGCATCCCTTGTATGCTCAATTACCATATTTGGATTATCTAGAAATTCGTTAATCATTTATAGAACTGCCTTTACCCTAATAGAGCTACCTTCTACTTCCGGAGCGTTCTCGAGTAGTTCGCTGCGTGGAACTTCTGATCGGACTACCCTATCTTCCCGATATATATTCGTAAGCCCAGTAACCTGACTCGTTGGCTCAATTCCTGCAACATCAACTTTATCAAGTTCGGCTGCATAATCAAGAATCTCGCTCATCTGCAAAGCGAGCGATTTCTTCTCTTCCTCCGTAAGACCAATTCGAGCAAGCCTCGCAAGCGCTTCGACTTCTTTGATAGTAATTTTACTCATGCTTCTTGCCTAAATTACCCATAAAGTATAGCATTGAAGTAACTTATTGTGAAGGAAGAGATGATCGAATCAGAGCCAATCAATCCCCTTATTCAACAGATAGAAGCAGCCAAGCAAGCCATTCGTGACGAAAGAAGCAGCCTTAACGAAGGCGAGCGGCCAAGTAAGCCTGAACTAGTAGCAAACTCTCCGGAATGGTTTGAAGAAGTTCAAAACATGAAGAAACAAGCTATTGCCCTCACCACTGAAGAAGATTTTCAAAAAAGACTTATTATCAGTCAACTACGGATTGTCCCTGATACAAAGATACCGGATGCACATAAAAACGAGATTAGTGCTCGTAGTTTTAAAAGTCAATTTTTAGAATAACTGTTTGAGTTCTAGCTCATTAATCACTTTTACACCAAGTTTCTCGGCTTTTACCAATTTGGAGCCTGGTTTGTCACCAGCCACAACATAGGTAGTAGACGCAGAAACAGATCCACTAGCCCGCCCACCAAGGTCGCGTATTTTTTGTTCCGCCTCTTCGCGTGTCATTGTGTCCAGGCTGCCAGTAATCACAAATGTCTGTCCAGACAGCTTGTCTGATACTTTCTGGGACTTCTCTATTTCCACCCCTGATTCAAAGAGCTTTTTGAGCATGTCCTGATTTTTCCCATTGGCAAACCAATCTACGACGCTAGTAGCCGCTACTGGCCCCACACCATCGATAGATTCAAGATCTTCGTACTTTGCTGTCTTCACTGCTTCAAAGCTTCCAAAATGATTAGCAATATCATTCGCTGTAATCGCACCCACGAAACGAATCCCGAGAGCATAAATAAAACGATTTAAGGCAACCTTTTTATGTTCAGAAATCGATTCGACTAGATTGGCGGCACTTTTTTCTGCAAAGCGCTCTAGGGGTTCTATATCACCGACCGTTAGTCTAAACAAATCAGCCACATCCGAGATAAGCCCCTCGTTTAGAAGTTGTTCAACAATTTTTTCTCCCACGCCCTCAATATTAAAGGCATCACGTGAAACAAAGTGAATAATGCGCTCACGTTCTATAGCAAAACAATTGGTCGCAGCACACCTCGCTACCGCCTCTCCCTCTGGTTTTACCACAGGTCCTCCACAAACGGGACAGGTGCTGGGCATATGAAATATTTCTTCTTTTCCGCTTCGTAGGTTTGGCAGGCTCTCAAGTATTTCAGGGATAATATCGCCTGCTTTCTGCACTACTACGGTATCCCCAATCCGGATATCTTTTCGGTGTATTTCATCCTCATTGTGCAAGGTGGCTCGTGTCACTGTTGTACCGGCTAGTTTTACTGGTTCCATTACGGCAAAAGGAGTAATAGCGCCAGTCCTCCCCACATTGACTCTAATCTCAAGAATCTTTGTCGTTGCTTGCTCCGCGGAATACTTCCAAGCTACGGACCCCCTAGGCGCCTTACCGACGAAACCAAGCTTCTCAAAGATAACATTTTCATTAATGTTTATTACCATTCCATCTGTTTGATAAGGCAAGTCGTGACGTGGTTTATCCCACCTAGTAATAAAATCCAGTGCCTCGGCAATGGTTGTGCACTTCTTTGAATGAGACTCAACTCGAAATCCTAGCTCCTTTGCCAGTAGATGATCTTCCTCATGGGTCTCTGTACTAGCTCCGTAGAGAGCCCAGGCCGCAAATTCAAGCTTTCTGCTCGCAACAAGTTTCGGATCAAGCTGGCGCAAAGTCCCAGCCGCTAGATTACGAGGATTTGCATATGTTGGTAATCCTTCACGTTCTCGCTGACGGTTAATTTTCGCAAGTTCTGCATGGGTCATAAACACTTCACCCCGAACCTCAATATTCAGTGGCTTAGGAAGCTTTAATGGAATGGCTTCAATAGTTCGAACATTCGCTGTCACATCCTCCCCAATTCTTCCATTACCTCGGGTAGCAGCCGTCACAAGGATTCCATCTTTATATGTAAGGTAGACAGAGAGGCCATCAATTTTTAGTTCAGTGAAATATGAAGGTTTACCCTTAACTCCATTATCTTCTAGATACTTTAGAATCCGTTTCTCCCAGACATATAACTCTTCTTCGTCAAAAACATCATTAAGCGAAAGGCCCTGTCTAGAATGAGTAACTTTATTAAATCCTGGCAAAGGCTCCCCCGAGACACGCTGAGTCGGAGACTCGGGAGTGACTAACTCAGGATAATTCTCTTCGAGTTGTGACAATTCATGCATAAGCGAGCTTTTCGCTGCCTCAGATACGGTTTCCTTGTCTAAAACATGGTAATCATAGCGAATGCGCTCAATCTCGTTGCGTAGCTTCTCTGCGCGAGCTTTAGCTTCAATAAAAGACATTTTATTCATGGTTATATTATATCAAAAAGAGCCCCGCTTGGGGCTCTTTATTTAGATTCCCTTCAGAGTGGTAACGATTGTTTTAATGTCATCAAATTTATCTGTAAGACTGTCTGGGGCAGCCTGGGCTCTAGTATAGCCATAAGTATATTCACCAACTTTTGTAATCTCCGTACTTGGAGCGGGTTCAGCCTGATTTTCTGCCCACTGACTGTCTGTGTAAGCACTGATGGCGAAAAAACTCACATAGCCAGCATCACTAGTCGAAGTATCCAAGGACCAATTAGTGTCAGTGGTTGGTAATTCTACATACCACGTTTTGGTAGCACCAGAAACCGTCTTCTCAAGAATCTTAAACTCTTCCCAGTCTTCCGGGAAAGTCAGCTCAAAACCATAAGTTTCATTTTTGTAAGTCAAATCATCACTACTATCCGTAGTCGTCTTTAATTTAGCACGAAGCTCGTCAATCTCCTTCTGTAACTCTACTCTCAGCCTATTACTCGCTTCATCACTTTCCTTGGCTGACTTATCTAGCAGATACCAGGTAATCCCGAAGGTGATTACTGCCGTAAACACAACAATCGCTGATGTTATCAGTAATCGTTTCCAACTAAATTGCTTTTCGGTACTAGTTACCTCTTTTACTTCTTCTGGCATTTTACCCTCACTTTTCATATTTTTAATTATTAATTATTACGTTTTTTAAAGTGCCATTTCTCTCAACCTTTTTATTCTCTCACTAGTATCGGGGTGTGTACTGAAAAGCCCTGCAAACCAACCACGCGCTGAACCTTCGTGCTCCTTTAGTGGATCTGAAATATACATGTGTGCCGTAGCTTTGTTTGCAGCTTCTAAGGGTTCGTTGTCTCCCGAGATTATAGCCAGCGCATCTGCGAGAGCTGCTGGGTTACGCGTAAGTAATGCTCCGCTTGCATCAGCGAGAAATTCACGTTTTCTAGATATAGAAAGCTGGATCAGAGTTGCAAAAAGTGGCGACAGTAGAGCCAGGGTAATTCCTGCAAGCATTAGATATGGATTTTTATCATTATCATCGTCACCACCCCAGAAACTAATACGCAGAAACCAGTCAGAAATCATCACCACAACTCCTACCAGAATAACTACAGCTGTCTGAAGCAAAATATCATCATTGCCGATATGAGAAAACTCATGAGCAAGCACTCCTTCTAGCTGTGGTTTGTCTAACTTGGCGATTAAGCCTCTAGTAACTGCAATAGCTGCATGCTCAGGATTTCTACCAGTAGCAAAGGCATTCGGCGCACTATCTTCGATAATATAGACCCGAGGCATCGGCATCCCGGCAGCAATTGAGAGGTTCTCAACCGTGCGATAAAGTACTGGTTCTGTAGACTTATCAACCTCATGTGCGCCTGAAACTGCTAGAGCGATCTTGTCACTCCACCAATATGAACTAATAGCCTGAAATCCCGCGATGGCGATAGAGAGCGGGAAAATCCAATAAACACCCAAGGCCTTGCCAAGAATATAGCCTACAACCATAACAAAAGAGACAAAAAAGGTCACCCAGAATGCCGTCTTCCACTTATTCTGAGTAATGTTCGTATAAGTGGTTGCCATTATCTATTCTTAGAATTCAACTTTGACGTTCTGCTTTTCGCCGTCAGTAGCCTCAATCATCTCATAGGCAGAGAATCCTAGTTGTTTGGCATAGAGATTTGTGGGGAATATCTGGATCTTAGTATTGAAGTCACGAACATTGGCGTTGTAAAAGCGTTGTGCAGCCATAATCTTGTCCTGTGAATCAGTTAGGTTCATCTGGAGTTCTTTCATCGCATCACTAGAAACGAGCTGCGGATTACTCTCAGAAAGCATAAAAAGAGACTTTAGAGCACCCGTAAGCTGCTCATTGGCGGCTAGCTTCTCTGCCATAGTACCCTTTGTTAGACCAGCCCTAGCATCTGTAATTTGGCCAAAGATTTCTTTTTCCTCTTTGAACATACCTTTTACTGTCGCTTGTAGGTTTGGAATTAACTCGTAGCGACGCTTCAACTGGACGTCTATATCGCTGGCGGCCTCCTTAACGCGATTATTTAAGGTGATAAGGCCGTTGTAAGTAGCAATAACTACAAGAACCAAGACAACTAGGACAATTAATAAGATCCATCCGATGTTCATATTTTCTCCTTCGACCAAAAGGTCTGTTTAACTCTTAGGGACTTTAATAGTTTGACCAATCTGCAAGTCTTCACTCGTGGTACCATTATATTCCATTAGCTTCGTCGAGCTCATTCCATTCGCATTCGCGATAGAGCTCCAAGTATCACCCGACTTTACAGTATAAGAAGTATCCTTTTCCGCCGTAGCCACAGGGGTAGTGGTTTTGGTTTCGGTTTTGGTTTCAACTTTTGTTTCTGTTTTAGTTTCGGTTTTTTCAACCGGTCTAGATTCAATCTTTTCTTCTGCACTTTTAGTTTCAATTGACTCTGGGCGAAATAGCATCTGATACCCGGCAATGCCAACTGTGCCAAAAACAAGGACTATTGCAATAAGTGCTATCAAGGTACCGAAAAAATTTGAATTTTTATGGGGAGCTTTAATGTCTTTTTTGAATTCGTCAGAGAGCTGACTTTCACTTTCTTTACTCATGGAGCTATTATACACCCAGGACATCAAAATTCAACTAGCGCATGATTAAAAAAATAACCCTCGAAAGAGAAGGTTATTTTTTGGTGCCCGGGGCGGGACTTGAACCCGCAAGACCGAAGCCAACGGATTTTAAGTCCGTCGCGTATACCAATTCCGCCACCCGGGCTTATGCATCAAGTAAAGTGGTGGCTCAGGCCGGGATCGAACCGGCGACACAAGGATTTTCAGTCCTCTGCTCTACCAACTGAGCTACCGAGCCAAATGAATTTTGGTAAAAAATATGGTGGGTGATGAGGGATTCGAACCCCCGACCCTCTCGGTGTAAACGAGATGCTCTAACCAGCTGAGCTAATCACCCAAATATGGTGCGGACGAGAGGACTTGAACCTCCAAGGTCTTGCGACCACTAGCCCCTCATGCTAGCGCGTATACCAATTCCGCCACGTCCGCAGATGGACTAAATCGCAAGGAAAATTATACTCGAAAATGACCTTATCGTCAATCAGATTGTAGTGGTGCTACCCCCTAACTCTGATATACCAAGAGTAGATATTGTTTAGGACGTCTAATGAGCTTGAAAGCCGTGACTGTTCTGTGCCCTTAACCTTCTCTGATATCGCTGACAGGTGAAGCGGTCTATAGAGGTAGATAACAGGTGCGTTTTCTATAATTATTTGTTCTGCTTCCTTCATCCGCTCAGACTTATATGCCTTGTCATTACTCGATCTTACCTGCTGTACAAATCTATCTAGTTTCTTATCAGAAAATCCACTAAGGTTAAGGCCTGGGCTCGCAACCTGGGTTGAGTCCCATAGACTATACCAATCCTGATTAAACCCCACATTCTGGTTAATCAGCAACAGGTCAAAATTTCGCGATCTGATGTAGTTTGGTCCTATCTGTTCCTCATCAGAGAATTCAACATCAAGATTCACCCCGATTTTTAGAAATTGAATCTTAAGTAACTTAGCTACTTCACGAGATTCATAGTTATCTGGTGATACTAGACGAAAACTAAGACGCTTACCGTCCTTTATTCTAATTCCTTCCTTATCCTTCTTCCATCCAGCCTTATCTAGTGAACTATTTGCAACATTTACATCATATCCGATACCCTTAACTTTTGAACTGAATCCTAACTGACCCGGAACTAGAGGCTTTGCCTGTGGTTCCCCATTTCCTGCAAGGACTTTGTCTACCAACTCCTTACGATCAACCGCTGCCGAGAGAGCAACTCTAAGTTCCTTGTCTGCCAAAAGAGTGTTTTTTAGATTAAAATATACAATCTGGTAATCGGGGAATAATTTACGCGATACTATATTGCCAGAGATTTTCGAAAGCTTTCGAAAATCTTCAGGAGAAATAGACATTACTCCATCTATCTGCTTCCTTAATAAGCTTTCAAATTCTGTTTTCTTGTCATCAAACATTACCAGCTTAATTTGATCAATATAAGGTTTCGAAATTGCAAATTTATCATTACGCCTAAAGACAACTTCTGGCTGAGTCCCAAGCTGATCAAAACGGACAAACTTATATGGCCCCGTTCCTACTGGAGTCATATTAGCTTCGGCTACTTTTATGCTCTTTGGATCAATCTCTCCATAGATATGCTTCGGTAGAATCAACTGGCCCGCTGCTGTAAGGAACCCTGTGTAAGGTGCCGGTAAAGTAAATTCCACTTGATAATCATCAACCTTTTTGGCCCTCACGCCATTCCAGATACTGTATTGGTCTGTCTTGGTGTCAGTATTTTGAATTAAGGAAATCGTGTAGACAACATCATCTGCGGTAAATTTCTTCCCATCATGCCACTGTACATTCTGGCGCAGTTTAAACAGATATTTTTTCCCACTGTCACGGACTTCCCATTTTTCTGCAAGATCAGGTAACACCTTGGTTCCGTCTATAGTTCTAGTAAGCCCCGAAAAAACTAGAAGGCTAGCCGCCTTCTCTGCTTCATTTTGAACAAAGAGTGGATTAATTTTGTCAATCGATCCCACAACACCCTGTATATAAGTTCCGCCGTAATCTGGCTTTTCAACAAAATAGTAGCTTCTGAGAATAGAAAAACGTTGGACAAAGAGCGCAAGCGTAATAATTGCCGCGATCGAACCAAAAAGTACCAGATTTTTTAGATGAACAATATCTGGAATTTTCTTTAAAGACGTCAAGAAGCTGTTTCGCAAGTCCCTAAGATGTGAATGGCGAACATTAATAAAGAACTGTTTGAAAACCAGACGAAGCCTGATACTGAGACTTTTTAGCTTCATTTACTATACAAATATGATTAATAGCGCCGAGATACACAAAACAACAGCTGAAAAAACAGTGAAGTAGACGAGAAACTTCTCTGCACCACGCTTTGACATATATGAAACATCTGCACCACCAAAAACCCCAGAAAGACCCGACCCTTTCTGTTGTAGAACTACAGACAATATCGTCAGTACAGATGATAATACGACTACTATATATAATGTATTCTTCATAATATGTTGATTATATCACCTTCGTAAGATTCCGTAAACTTAGAGAAGATTCCGTTTCTTTAGTTTAGCCGACTTTAATATTAATTTATAACATTCAGTCCCGAGTTTTCTTGAGTCATGATAAAGCGGGTTTCCGTCATTAATAACGTCTGCTAAAATAACTTTCTCATCACAAATATTACAACCCTCTACGGTAACTTCTGTTACGTACTGATCCTTTCCTCTTGCCTTTGCTTTACCATTATTTGCGAGGACGAAATCTGGGCAGATTTGATATTTCTTTAAAGTTCTTAAGTGGTCCTCTAGAGTGAATCCTTCTGTCTCTCCTCGTTCAGTTGAAACATTCGCTAGATAAACTTTTGGCACAGCTGCATTCCTGACCGAATCGGCTAGTTTCTTTTGCAGAAAGTTAGGAATCACGCTCGTATACAGACTGCCTGGACCGATAAAGATAATGTCAGCGCTTGCGATTGCCGTTAAGGCCCGTGGATTAGTCTTTGTCACTTCACTAAGTGACAATTTCTTAATTCTTTTCTTATAAGCATACTTACGGATCTTTGCTTCACCAACAATTCTATTACCATCCTGAAAAATAGCTGCCAAATGAACATCATCAAGGGTTGCTGGTAAAACACGACCACGTATTTTGAGCATATCGGAAATCCTCTCGACTGCCAACTCGAAGCTTCCGGTCATTTCCATCAGAGCCGCTATTATTAGATTACCAACATTATGCCCCTTTAGCCCTAAGCCTTTCCGATAGCGATACTCAAATAGGTCTATCAAACCAGTCTCATTGTGAGATAATGCAGCAATACATTTTCGAATGTCCCCAGGCGGGAGGATACCTTGAGTCTTGCGGAGTCGTCCCGAACTTGCTCCATCATCAGTCATCGTCACTATCGCAGTTAGGTCAATCGGATAATCGCGAAGTCCACGAAGAAGCGTAGAAAGACCAGTGCCCCCACCAATTACAACTACATTTTTCATAAAGTTTCTCGCAGCCTTTGTATAAGTTTCTTATTCAATATTTCCCCTAACTCTCCGTCGCTTGCCTGAATAATCTTATCAAGTGAACCAAAGCGAGTCACGAGTTTTTTCTTGGTCTTTGGTCCGATCCCTGGTACATTATCGAGTCTTGAGCTGGTCAAATCCTTGGAACGAAGATTGCGGTGGTAGGTAATCGCAAAACGATGTGCTTCATCCCGAATTCGTTGTACTAGAAAATATGCTTCTGAGTTTATTTCTAGGTTAACAATACTAAAATTGCCGTGTTCATCTAGAAGAACCAACTCCTCCAGTCTTTTTGCTAGACCAATAAAGCGAGTTGGCAATCCAAGATGACGCACAACTTCTAACACCGAGGAAAGCTGTCCCTTGCCACCATCAATGATTACTAGGTCAGGTATTTCGGCAAAAGAAGTATTATTCCCCTTCTCCAACTGCTTAAAGCGACGCTTCTGCACTTCTTTGTGCATCGCAAAATCATCTATTCTTTTTACGGTTTTGATTTGAAATCTACGATAATCATTTCTACTTGGTATCCCATCCTTAAAGACCACCATTGAACCAACTGCGGCCCGTCCAAAAATATTGGAAATATCATAACATTCAATCCGGTGAGGGATATCAACCATACCTAAAACATCCCTTAGAGTTGTCAGTGCCTTGTCCAGTCTCACCTCCCTCTTCTCTTGGGTTACATGTTGAAAACGCATTTTTGTAAGTGCGTCAATCCGATCTCGCATCTCGGCCGCTAGCTCAAACTTCTTCTCGCTAGCAAATTTCTTCATCCGTCTCTGGAAATCAGCAAGAACCACCTCTCTTTTCCCTTCCAAAAAGTTTACTAGGCCACGAATGTTGGCCGCATAATCCGCTTTTGAAATATATTTTGGTCCATGACCATGACAGAGGTTGAGGTGAAAATACAGGCAAGTCGCATCTGGATTCAGAGTACAAGTACAAAATGGAAAGGCTTTTCGTAGCGCCTTCAGGCTTAGGCGTACTGCATTGGCGTCAATGTATGGCCCCAGATACTCTGCTTTATCATCGACCACCTGACGAACAACATAAATCCGCGGATAATCTTCCTTGGTAATCTTGATGTAGCAATAATTTTTGTCATCTTTCCAATCAATGTTGAAATGAGGTTTATAGCGCTTAATTAGCTCTGCCTCAAGTAGCAGTGCTTCAACTTCTGAGCCTACAACAATCCATTCTAGATCGGCAATATTTCGCACCAAATCCTCGGTTTTGGGGTCGTGATCTCCCCGAAAATATGAGCTGACGCGATTTTTTAGATTTATCGCCTTACCAACGTAAATAATCCGCCCCTTATCGTTGCGGTAGATATAGACGCCGGGATCTTTTGGTAGATCTTTTAATTTTTCTTGAACAATTTCTTTGCTCATTATATTAC
>CAZEFH010000011.1:0-17730 GCA_964511435.1 uncultured Candidatus Saccharibacteria bacterium | reverse complement strand
ATCTAAAACACTACCAGAAATTCAACTAATCCTGGAGGCTAAAAATGCCAAAAATTAAAACCCATAGTGGTGCTGCAAAGCGCTTTACTATTACAAAAACCGGAAAAATGAAACGTGAAAATGCATTCGCGAACCATATGCTTGAGCATAAATCTCAGGATCAGAAGCGTGGTTATCGTGGCACTTCAAATGTCGCTGCCGGTGATCGTAAAAACGTTAAGAAAATGCTAGGAGTTGGCTAGAAATGAGAGTAAAAAGAGGCGTCGCCTCCCACGCAAAACATAAGAAAATAATGGCCCAGACTAAGGGCATGAGCAAGATTCGCCGTAGTAGTGTCAAGAAGGCGAAAGAAGCTCTTCTTAAGGCTTGGAGCTATCAATATCGAGATCGCCGTAATATGAAGCGCGACTTTCGCGCCCTTTGGATTACTCGTGTTGGTAATGCTGCCAAAGAGTCTGGTCTTTCCTATTCGAAATTCATCGCTGCCCTTAAGGCAAATAAGATAGAACTTGATCGTAAAGTTCTAGCCGAGATTGCGGTTTCACACCCAGCTGTTTTCGAATCAATTGTTAAGAAGGTTAAATAGTGAAAATTTTCGATTGCAAATGTGAGGGCTGTCAGGCTGAGTTTCAAGCTGTGCTTGAAGGCGATGACGATAAGGTAGAGTGTCCTGGTTGCCACTCAACAGATGTCAAGATGACAGAGACAGAGTATGAATTTGGTTGCGGTGGTGGTTGTGGTGGCTGTGGTGGCTGTCCCTCCGAATAGTATATCGAGTCTAACATATTCAAAGTTTAAAGACCCCTTACGGGGTCTTTAATTTATGCTTAAATAATTTTTATTCGTAACGGAGAGCCTCGAGCGGATCAAGCTTGGCAGCTCTTCTTGCGGGCAGTATTCCAGCAACAGTACTGACAGTGAAAGCGAAAAGTACAACTGAGCCAGCAAACCAGAGAGGGGTGGAAAAGAGTTGAGTGGCTGGACCATCTAGACTAACAGCGACAAAGTTCACGAGTAAGTTGATCAACTTGCCGAGAACCCAGCCTGTACTTACGCCAATGAGGCCTCCGAATAGACCAATCATAGAGGCTTCCGCCGTAAACACGAGAGCTACATCGCTATTACGTCCTCCAATAGCTTTCATAATACCAATCTCGTGAGTGCGTTCAAGAAGCGCGATTGTAAGGGTATTAAAGATACCGATGGCTGCTACCATTAGGGCAATCATGCCAAAGCCACCTAGAACCCACTTCACAATGTCAAATACAGAGTTTATCTGATCGACGGTGTCAGTAACTGATGATGTTGGATAGCCCATACTCTCAACCGCTTTACGTACGTCAGCCATTTGCTCACGTTTAGTAATTTTGATTTTTACTTTTGCATATGTAGTATTTTCAAATTTATCTAGGACATTCATCGGCATGTAGGCGAACTTAGTAGAGTCATCTTTGCTAATACCGACGACCTTAAGTTTCATGTTGGCTTCTTCTTTTTGATCATTTGAAATAATTTTTACGATTCTGAAGTCGAGCGTCTTACCTAGGGCTTTCTCGGGATCAGTAAGTTTGAGGGCTTTAAGGCTACCGATTGAGACTATAGTTTCGTCTGCGTTTTCGCTTGAAAAGCTCTTGCTACCGTAATCAACACTTACATCTTCAAATGAGAAATATTTTGGCACTACACCGTAGGCGATAGTATCTCCCGTATCAGTGTCGCTGGTAATACTAGCCGGATATGAAAGAATCTGACTGATTTCTGTAACCCCAGCAATGCTTTTAAACTTTTTGATTGCATCATCGTTTAGCAGGGTCTTTTCCTTTTGGCTAGGATTGACTGTAAGCATAGTCAGGGCGTCTAGATTGGCGACCTTACTGACAGCAAGCTCTTGGAGCCCGAAACCAAGTGATACGAGGAAGACGATAGCGCCGATACCGACAACAACGCCAGAAATAGTAAGGATAGTTCGTAGCATATTTCGTCTAAGGTTACCGAATGAGAGTCTGAGAATATCTATAATTTTCACTATTTACCCTCCTCGTCAGCCTTTTTTGCTGGTTCAGTCTTTGCAGTATCTTCTTCTGTAGGAGTAGCACTGTCGGTTTCTGGCGTTTCTGATGGTTCTTCTTCGGTCAAGCCAGTCTCAGCTTCTTCTTCATCTGTATGGGAGTCCTTTGATCCTGACTTTTTCTTTTTTACAACTGCCTTCTCATCAACGGCCCCAACTTCCTTGGCAGCTTCCTTTAGATCATCACTAACGTGGCCGATTTCAAGAACGTCCTCTTCGCTTTTTACCTTGCTGTTAACCTGGGTTTTGATTACCTTACCGTCTTGCATGAAGAAGATTCTATCCGCGTAGTCTAGATATTCTGGATTGTGAGTAATCAGAATAACAGTACGTTTTGATTTGCGATTTAGTGAGATAAGAAGACGCATTACTTCGTTTGCTGACTTCGTATCAAGATTACCAGTAGGCTCATCGGCAAGCATAATCCAGGGAGCAGTTACTAGGCTTCGAGCAATTGCAACACGCTGTTGCTGTCCACCAGATAGCTGAGATGAGGTATGTCCGGCATATTTAGCAAGACCGACCGTCTCGAGTAGGCTTTTGGCACGAGCCATCCTCTGACTCTTAGAAATACGGGCGAAAGTCAGGGGTAGTGCGATATTCTCGATGATATTCATTGAAGGAATAAGGTTGAAGGACTGGAATACGATTCCTATCTTACTGCGCCTATATTTTGCAAGACCTTCATTGTCGAGTGTAGAGAGCTTTTCTCCACGTACATATACTTCGCCAGTGCTTGGCTTCTGAAGACCGGCAATGATAGACAAAATTGTCGATTTGCCGCAACCTGACTGACCGAATATACAAATAAACTCACCGGAGTAAATCTCGAGATTTACTCCCTGAAGAGCTTTTACTTCGACGTCGCCGAGTATATATGTTTTTGAAACATTAACAGCCTTGAAGACTGGAACTTTTGCCATACACCCTCACTAGAAATAGTATAAAGTATTCTTGGAAAAGTAAAAAGTATTTTCTAGGCGGTGAGTCTTGATTTTGGACGGTACTGGAGGGCTTCAGCAATATGGGAGGTAGATATATCGTGTTTAGATTCAAGATCGGCAATGGTTCGGGCAATTTTCTTTATTCGATGAAATGCACGGGCTGATAGTCCGAGTTGCTTGCTTGCCGCAAGAAGAAGAGTATTTGCTTCGTTATCTAGGGCACAGTACTTTTTGATTTCTGCCAGAGACATCTCGGAGTTGGCTACGGTACTACTAGAAATAAAACGTTCCGCTTGAACTTTCCTAGCCTTTATCACTCTTTTAAGTATTTCATTTGATGTTTCTCCAGCCTTTCCTTCTGCCAACTTCTGGTAGTCAACTCGTGGCACTTCTAGATGGATGTCGATACGGTCCAAGAGGGGACCCGAGATCTTTTTCTGATATTTCACTATTTGCCCGAGCGAACAAGTACACTGCCTTTCGGGATCAGTAGAGTAGCCGCAGGGGCAGGGGTTCTGAGCCGCTATCAGGATAAACTTAGCTGGAAAGGAGAGACTGCCATTGGCACGGGAGATAGTGATACTGCCTTCCTCTAGTGGCTGTCGCATTACCTCTAGTACTTGCCTTGGGAACTCAGGTAGTTCATCAAGAAATAGTACTCCACGGTGAGCAAGACTAATTTCTCCCGGTCGCGGCCAGGTGCCGCCGCCGATAAGGGCGACACCACTAGTAGTATGATGCGGACTACGGTAGGGACGAACACGAACAAGAGACTTTTTACCGTTGAGAGCACCGGCAACCGAGTAAATTTTAGTAACTTCAAGAGCTTCATCGTAGGTAAGTGGCGGTAGTATCGAGCAAAGTGCCTTGGCAAGAAGAGTCTTTCCGGATCCAGGAGGACCATCCATCAGGAGATTGTGCCCCCCTGCTGCAGCGATTTCAAGGGCTCTTTTGGCGTGCTCCTGACCTACAATCTGAGAAAAGTCTATCACGTAGTCTTCACGATAATCCTCTTTAAATGGAGTAAATGGAGTTACATTAATGGGGACTTCTCGATGAAAGTGTTTTATTAGCTGAGCGAGAGAAGCTGCTCCATAGATTTCGATGCCCTCAACTATAGAGGCTTCTTCTGCATTCTCGGAAGGCAAAATAATACTTTCAAACCCGAGATCTCGGGCGGCAATAGTCATAGTCAGGATTCCGCTGACATGGCGCAACTCGCCATTGAGAGAAAGCTCTCCCACAATAATGTTTTTGTTAGAATCAAACTCTATTTGGCCACTAGCGAGTAAGATACCGAGAGCAATAGGTAGGTCGTAGGCCGGGCCAACTTTTTTCAGGTCGGCTGGTGCGAGATTGACTGTAATACGTTTCTGGGGAAATGCGGCATTACAGTTTTTGAGAGCACTACGTACACGCTCCTTCGATTCCTCAACTGCTTTGTCTGGGAGTCCGACAATGTTAAAAGCTGGTAGCCCGCCAGAAAGGTCGACTTCAACTTCAACTTTTTCGGCTGAAAGGCCAATTACGGCAATAGAGTATATTTTTGCAAGCATTTTACCCTCCTAAAACCCTACACAAAACCCCTTATTAAACTAATAATAAGGGGTTGTACTATACAATACTAGTATACAAAACTAAATTGAGACTGTCTTGGCGGTTTCACTTCGCTTAATTGCTGCATCGTGGGCAGCTATTTCAATCGTATCGTCGAGTTCAGTAAGTCCCTCGATATCACCATATCGACGCAATAGAGCACAAGCAATAAGATGGTCAGTAAGCCAAGGGTTTTTGGGTAATAGACTCCCGTGGAGATAAGTTCCGATGGCATTCTTGTACATTGCACCTTCGTACCCTCCATCCCCCTTATTGCCGAAGCCTTTAATGACATACCCCAGTGGCTCTACACCGGGTGCAAGCATAGTTTGACCACTATGATTTTCAAATCCGACTAAAGTAGTGTGGCTATAGTTCATCGTTTTAGTGGGGAATTGTTGTTGCCATTTGGCAAAGTTGTGGGCGATATCAACAAGGACATTACCGATGAGACGCTTGTTGCCTGCTACCGTAAAGGCATCAAAAACTCCTATGCCAGGTATCTCCGTCCCGTCGACTGTTTTGAAATAATGACCGAAGAGTTGGAAGCCACCACAGACAAGTAATGCTGGGAGTCCTTCATCAATTTGTTCCTTGATGGCGGTGCCTTTTTCTATCAGGTCAGCAGTAACAATTTTTTGTCCGCTGTCCTGACCACCGCCCATAAAAAGAAAGTCTGCTCTCGAAAAGTCGACGCTGTCACCTACATGAACATCGACCACTTCCGTTTCAATCCCGCGCCACTGACAACGTTTTGCAAAGGCGGTGATGTTACCAAGATCACCGTAGAGGTTCATTGCATCGGGATAAAGATGATAGATTGTCAGTTTTCTAGCCATAGTTACTCCAAAAATCCCTTTACTAACCCTCTGCGAGCGAGAATTCTTCTAATTTCAAGCATTGCTGTATAGGTAGGTAAAATATATAAAACGGCATCTTTGTTTAGTAGCGCTAGAGCGCCATCAAGTGCTGTTTCGAGACTCGCTTCGATTGCTATAGACCTTATGTTAAAGTCGGCATATTTTAGGCGGACGGCTAGGTCGTCGGCGCGAATGCCTGAAAGAGTAACATTTTTCACGTGGTCTTTGACGATTTCTACCTCACCGTCCCAAATCCAGGATATGTCAGTTCCGTCGGCAAAATTATCGTTGAGTGCAAGTAGTAGATGTTTCTTTTTGCTATCAAAGGTAAGGGTTTCCAGGGTCTGAGTGAATCCAGTTGGATTCTTGACTAGCATCAGGTAGATGCTCTTATTGCCAACTGCAATTTTTTCCATTCGGCCGAAAGCTGCGCTGATATTCCCGAGAGCATAAGAAATTGCGTCTGCTGGGATGCCGTAGAAGCTAGCAACACCGGCAGCTGTAAGTGCGTTATAGAGGTTATATAGCCCTGGAAGATTGACAGTAATATCAGCTCGCTTGTCTCCACCGACAAAAGTTGCTTTTGAGAGCTCGGTTTCCAGTGCCAGTGTTTTTAATGAATAGTTCAGCTTTGGTCTAGTGAGTTTACAATTTGGGCAACTCCAGTTCCCTAGGTGACCAAAGTAACGAGGCTTGAAGGTGTATTCGTGACCACATGCAAGGCAGTTTCTGGTATCAATGGCCCCCTTTGATAGAGTAGTATAGTCGGCAGAAATACCGAAATACTCAGCATTTTTGTTGCCGTCACCAAGGCTAGCTACAAGAGGATCATCTCCATTAAGTAGTAGGGTAGCCCTAGGCGCCATGTCGAGTGCTTTTTTTATAATGGCCGCAGTCTTATCGACTTCGCCGTAGCGGTCCAGCTGGTCCCGGGATAGGTTAGTTACGACAATTAGTTTAGGTGTAATTAGTGAAGTAATCTCTGGCATGGTGGCTTCATCAACTTCGAAAAGACCAACCTCTCCATCTATGCGGGTGCCCCAGAAATTTGTTTTCTGGATTAGAAACGAGGCAATGCCGCGAGATAAGTTTGATCCGCTAAAGTTGTAGATGACCTTGTGTCCGGCGGCTTCCAGGATGCCGGCGATCATCTTACTGGTAGTAGTTTTGCCATTAGTGCCCGTGACAAGAATAATGCCCCCAGGGAGCATCTTAGAGAGCTTAGTGATGATAGTAGGGTCAACCTTCTGTGCAACTAGTCCTGGCAAAGCTGATCCGCTACCCTTGCCGCTCATTTGGGACAGGGCGCGGGCAAACTCTGCTGCTAGAATGGCAATGAATTTACGCATAATACAATTATACAGTTATCAATCACCAATTAACAATTTAGTTATATATTTAGAAACTCTGAGATAGCTTTTTCAGCACCTTGAACTGAGTTTATCCAGTGGATATCTGGGTTTCGGCGGAGCCATGTAAGTTGTCTCTTGGCGTAGTTGCGATGGACTTGTTTGGTCTTCTCTTTTGCGACATCGAGAGTAATATCAGCATTCAGATACTGAATAATCTGTTTATAGCCGGCAGCTTGAAGTGCAGTCTGGTGGTCATATTTCTTGTATAGTTCACGTACTTCGTCGACGAAGCCCTCATCGAACATCTCGTCTACGCGCCGGTTTATTTTGGCATAAAGTATTTCTCGATCACGGTCAACTGCGAGATAAAGAACATTTTCTGGCAAAGTTGAGCGAGTTTGCTGCTGAGAAAGTGGTTTCCCTGTGGCTTCATAGACCTCAATTTCTCGGATTAGACGGCGCTTGTTGTGCTTGTCGACAGTCCATTCACAGTCTGGGTCATAACTACAGAGGCATTCAAAAAGCTCCTCGGCTGATTTACCCTCTAGTTCCGTGCGTAGTTCTGGATTTGGTTTCACATCGGGCATCGAATATTGATAGATCAAGGCGTCTATATACAATACTGACCCGCCAACTAGAAGGGGAATATGACCGCGAGAATGAACTTCTGAGATTATTTTCTCGACTTTCCTCACAAATATAGCGACATTGAACTCGTTATCTGGGTTAACAATGTTTAAAAGGTGGTGTCTTATCCCGCGAATAGTGTAGCTGGCGTCAGAATTTTTCTCCGTAGGTTCATCCGGAAGCTTTTCGCGTGTCGGCTTATCAGTACCGATATCCATACCAGTATAGACTGTCATAGAGTCAGTACAGATGATTTCGCAATGATACTTATGTGCAATCTCGTAAGAAATAGCAGTCTTCCCGCTAGCTGTAGGTCCAGTGAGGACGATGATTGGATTTTTCATAGCCGTCATATTATACTACTTGTAAACGTAAATTAGGAGAATGTTATGGGTGAGATACCCAAATCAGCCCAGGGAATAGTATCTGAATTACCTGAAGATAAGCCCGTAAAAGGTTGGGAAAGGGCGAACAGTACTCTAGAAGCCATTAAATCTGGTGCTAAAGCCGCTACTGGAGATATGGGTTTGCCACAAGCTGAGATACCTACACGTGGCCCTGTTAATAATGATTCGCTAGACGCTCTTGCCGTGAGATCACGTTTAAGGAATCTGAGTGCTGGTGCAGAAGCCGACTTTCAAGAATCACTAGCTGACTCTGCGGCAACAAGATTTGCTCATAAGGTGGAAGTTCAAAAAACAAAAGATAGAAAAGTAAAACTTCTTACCAGAATTGGACTTACATTGGGGGCACTTGGTATAGGCGCAGGTAGTCTACTGGGGATAAAAGGAAGAAGCGTAGAAAAGCCACAACTAGACAGTGAACGTAAAACGGCCCCAAAGGAAAGAATCCTGGACAATCAGGTGAACAGAAATCTCCAGGACAATCTTGAAAATGGGAATAATGCAGATGATTTGGAGGATGTTGAAGTTGACCGTTCTGAATCGGCAGATGTAAATCAGACTGTTCGCGATAATCTCGAAGAACAGAATAAAGCCGATGATGCAGGTAGGCCGGTTAATGACGGACTTGATACAAGTAAGTTAGAATAGCTTTCCTTGGAGTTTCCAGCTGGTAGCTGATTCAATTTTTAAAATGATAAACTGGCCAATCTGTAGAGGTTTGTCAGTTTTTAATTCAACAACTTTATAACCCTCGGTGCGGCCATAGTAAGTGGCGCCCTTTTTCTCGTCTATTAGGACTTTTTGAGTAGTTCCTACAAGCCTCTGATTATGCTCGAGCACAGTTTCGGCCAGGATATGTTGAAGGGTATCTTCGCGCCGTTTTTTAGCTTCCTTTGAAACATCGTTTGTCTCCTTGGCGCTTTTGGTACCAGTGCGAGGAGAGTATTGCGCAATAAAGGCCATATCAAACTTTACCTGGCGCATTACTTCTGCCGTGTCTTCAAATTGTGTCTCGGTTTCGCCGGGATAACCGACGATAATATCTGTAGTAAGCGTGACTTCTGGGAGTTCTTTTCTAATTTTGTCGACAAGCTCTATGTATTCACTCTTCGTGTTGTGGCGGTTCATTCGGCGAAGAATTTCATCGTTTCCTGATTGAAGTGGTAGATGGATATAGCGGGGGAAATGCTTCAATGTGGACAGGGCATAGATGAGCTCCTCGGTCATATCTTTCGGATGATTGGAGTAGAAATAGACACGATAATCACCGGGAATTGCATCGATTTCTTGAACTAGTTTAATGAAAGGGGAATTATCTTTTTTGTTACCAGTAATATCATGGCCATAGCTGTTTACATTTTGACCAAGTAAAGTAATCTCTTTGTAGCCATTTTTAACTAATTCCTGTACTTCAGCTACTATCTCGTCCACCGGCCTCGATTTTTCACGCCCCCTAGTATATGGAACAGCACAGTAAGAACAAAAGTTATCACAACCAGTAGAGATAGGGACATAGGCACGAAAGCTTGATTCATAATGAGGGATGACTGATAGATATTCTCCAGAACGAGCGCTTGGTTTGCGTCCCAGTAGCTCAGGCAACTTCTCTAGGTCTTTTATTTCGAATATCACATCAAACACTTTTGCCAGCTTTTTTTTGTCGGTTTCAAGTACACACCCAGAAAGGATGGTGGTTAGCTCTTGACCCTGTTCTTTGCGATCCTTGAGGTCTTTGACTTTGCCGTAGATACGATTGATGGCTGACTGACGGACAGAGCAGGAAATGACGAAAAATAGATTTGCCTCATTCTCATCTAAGGTTCGCGAGTAGCCCAAAGAATCTAGAACAGTAGCGATTCGTTCCGCATCCGAGTAGTTCATCGCGCATCCGAGTATCCAAAAATAGTATTTCATAGCGCTTTATTTTAGCACAATTTTGAGCCTATTTGAACTTTTTGATTGCGTCAGCGATAGTAGGAACGACATTCTTGTCGAAAATTGAAGGAATAATATTTGTCGCTGTAGGTTCATTTATCATTGAGGCGATGGCTTCAGCTACTGCAATCTTTATTTCAGTAGTGACTTTCTGAATATTATTGTCGAGTAGGCCGCGGAAAAGACCGGGGAAGACGAGGGCATTATTGAGCTGATTGGGGAAGTCAGAGCGCCCAGTGGCGATTACAGCGGCACCACCAGCGGCTGCAACATCTGGCATGATTTCCGGAATCGGATTTGCCAGGGCAAAGACAATCGGATCAGGATTCATTTTTCGGATATCTTCAGCCGTGAATTGGTTTGGCTGAGAAACGCCGATGAGAACGTCGGCACCAGTAAGGGAATCCTCGCAACTGCCAGTAGGGCAGGAGGCAGAGCTATTTTCTACCGATGCCTCCTTATATTCATTCAAGTCATCTCTGTCTTCACTTACGACACCTTTGGAGTCACACATACAGTAATTTGTAATTCCATACGCAGCAAGAAGATTTGCAATTGCGAGACCAGCCGCACCAGCACCGGAAATAATTACTTTGACTGACTTATCTTTACCAACCACTTTGAGTGCATTGATTAGTCCTGCAAGAACCACGATAGCGGTGCCATGCTGGTCATCGTGAAATACAGGAATGCTGAGCTCTTCAGAAAGTCTTGTTTCAATTTCAAAGCACCTTGGCGCCGAGATATCCTCAAGGTTGATGCCGCCAAAGGCGGGCGCGATATTTTTTATTGTTCTAATAATCTCTTCTGTATCTTGGGTCGCAAGACAGATGGGGACGGTGTTGACGCCTGCGAAGTCGGAAAAGATTGCTGCCTTTCCTTCCATTACCGGAAGTGCGGCCTCGGGACCAATGTTGCCAAGGCCGAGAACAGCCGAACCATCCGTAACGATTGCAACCATATTACCTCTACCAGTAAGATTATTTAGTAGCGATTTGTTACTGGCGATAGCGGTAGATACTTCCCCAACGCCAGGGGTATAGGCAAGCTTTAGGTTATCCTGATTTAGCGGTTGTTTGGAGTTTACGTTTATTTTGCCGCGTAGCTTTTTGTGAAATTCGATAGCTTCAGACATTTACTAAATTTCCTCAGGCTTCTTGATTTCCTTGATAAAAAGGGCAAGAGACGGCTCAGTCTGAAGCGAATTACTGGCAATAATACTCTTGCCTAGAGCGGCAGCGTAGCCGATCTCAAGCATCATCGAACCACCAAATGAACCTTCATAGTTGAGGACGTATAAGGCGTCGCAAAGCTCGATTTCAGAATGAAAGCGCTTGATACTTTCGAGGTATTCTGCGGGAGACATATCTTTTTTTAGGTGTCCGTGCAGCTCAAGGTCAATGTCGGCAGGAGTAACTACAGTGTGTCCGCGGCTTTCGAGAGTGGTCTTTACCGTCTTCCATGAAGGTTCGTATTTGTATTTTGAGCAGATTAGTATTCTCATGACATTAACTCGATTATCTTATCGAGAGACATTTGCCCCAGATCGCCTTCAGCATAGGAACGGACTGCGGGTTTGTCGGTCTCAATCTCTTTATCACCCACGACGAGCATATACGGAACTTTGGCCATTTCGGCGTTACGAATCTTTTTACCAACCGACTCCTTGCTGTCGTCGATCTCGACACGAATACCGGCGTTACGTAGCTTCTCGGCCGCCTTCTCGCAGTGTTCTATATGGCGGTCTGCGATAGGGAGGAATCGAACTTGGACCGGAGCAAGCCAGGCTGGTAAGGCACCGGCATAATGTTCGATAAGTATGCCGATAAAGCGCTCCAGGGAACCAAAAACGGTACGATGAAGCATAATCGGACGCTTGCGGCCACCGGCTTCATCAACGTATTCGAGGTCAAAGCGCTCTGGCATAGAGAAATCAAGCTGCAGGGTGGCGCATTGCCAGGTACGACCGATGGCATCGGTAATGTGAAAGTCAAATTTTGGTCCGTAGAAAGCGCCGTCCCCTGGATTGAGCTGGAACTTCAGCTTCATTTCCTTTGCTACCTCTTCGAGGGTATTTTCGGCCTTCTGCCACATTTCGTCTGAGCCGATGGATTTATCTGGTCGAGTAGAGAGTTCTACGTGGTAATCAGTGAAACCGAGATCTTTGTACATCTTTTCAACAAGCTTAATTACTCCCTTCAGCTCATCTTTCAGCTGTTCCTCGGTGCAATAAATATGGGCATCGTCTTGAGTGAAAGAGCGAACCCGGAAGAGTCCATGAAGGACGCCAGAAAGCTCGTGTCGATGGACAAGACCTAGCTCGGCCATACGAATAGGAAATTCGCGGTAAGAGTGTAGACGAGATTTATAAATCTGGATCCCGCCGGGACAATTCATTGGCTTCACTGCATAGCCCTGATCATCGATGGTAGTGAAATACATATTATCTTTGTAGTTATCCCAGTGGCCAGACTGATGCCAGAGCTCTTCGCGAAGGATAATCGGAGTATTGATTTCGTCATACCCGGCCTTCTTGTGTTCTTCTTTCCAGTAATTTGTAAGCAGGTTACGTAAAATCATCCCCTTAGGATGCCAGAAGGGGAAACCTGGTCCGACATCATGAAAAGAGAAAAGTTCTAGCTCGGTACCAAGTTTGCGGTGATCACGTTTCTTGGCCTCTTCTTGAAGTTCTTCATATTTAGCAAGCTCTTCCGCGGTATCAAAAGCGAGTCCATAAATGCGCTGTAGCATTTTATTTTTTTCGCTACCCTTCCAGTAAGCACCAGCGATAGAGACAAGCTTAAAAGCCTTGGGGTCTAGTTCTTTAAGACTTTCTACGTGAGGTCCGGCACAGAGGTCAACGAAGCCATCTACACGGTAAAAAGAGACTGTCTTTTCGCCCTTGGCTGCTAAGTCCTCGATAAGCTCTGCTTTATATACTTGTTTATTCTTCTTTGCTTCTGCAAGAGCATCTGCGATCGGCACCTCAGATTTCTCAAACTTGCTATCCATTTTCATCAGCTGTTTCATTGCCTTTTCGAGAAGAGGTAAATCCTCGGGAATGAGAGTTCTCGGGAGATCAAAGTCATAGTAGAATCCATTGTCGATAGCAGGTCCTATAGCGAGCTTGGCTTCAGGAAACATTTGCAGTACTGCTGCCGCTAAGATGTGACTGTAGCTATGCCTTTTGGTTTCAATGCTTGATTTATTCATTTATTTCTTCTCCTAGTTCTTTTAATCTATTCGTAATTACTGCAATCTCTTCTTTTATGAGTGCCACTTCTGCCTCTTTCGTCTCTATGGATAAAAATTCATCTATTTCCACCTTGTGCATCGTGGCTCTTAACTGGTCAATCTTGTCATAGAGACGGCCGATTTCTGCTTCATTTGTTAGCCTCTCACTAGAGTAGACGGTCTTATTGGGTTTAGATTTAGGCAACATCGCTTCCAGCATGGGTTTATTATCCATAACCCTAGTAATTTCTGCGCTATTGCGATCGGTTTCCTTTCCAGTTCTTTGTACCGAAAGTACATCAGCCACTAGTTCTGGTTTTTCTATAAATGGATTGCTCTCGCCTGTCATGTATTTCTTACTCCCATTAAAAATACGGCCTAATATGGCCGTCAAGTCCCGAATAATCCCTTCGGGAGGTTCCACTCGACTTTCCGGCGGCGGCCGGACTCTCTTTGGCCCATATACACCTGGGCTCCTGGGTGAGGCTCGGGAGTTGGTGAGACTCTGTCATTGCCTATATTGTTTGTATTATAACAAATAGTGATGTAAAAGAAAATACCTCAGCAGTGGCTGAGGTATTTTCTATGGTGGGTGATACAGGGCTCGAACCTGTGACCTCCGCAATGTCAATGCGACGCTCTAGCCAGCTGAGCTAATCACCCTCGTCAGAGTCCGCTGACAGTTTTTGCAATAATATTGCTGCAACTTTTCGCTACTCTTCCTCTTCCAACAAAATCCGTTCTGCATTTTGTTGGGTTAACAAGATAAGACAAGAAGTATTCTAGCATTTTTAGCTTCAAAATTCAATAAAATTGAGTTAAAATATGTTGGTTCACGCGGGGATGTGGTGAAATTGGTATACACGCTACGTTCAGGTCGTAGTGGGGTCAAACCCGTGGGAGTTCGAGTCTCCCCATCCCCACCAAGTCAGGATATACTGACAACTTTCATAATTTAATAAAATTAGACTATTTCAGTTTCTCGTTATCCTTCCTTTTCAATTAGAATCTACGATTTAAATTGATCCCCGACAAAATGCGGAATGGATTTTGTCGGAAGAGGAAACATCGCGAAAATGCGTAGAAGTTGACTTCTTCAATTTTTGTAGCATGACAGCGAATGTTGACGTGGGTGATTAACTCAGTGGTAGAGTGCTTCGTTCACATCGAAGAAGTCACTGGTTCAAATCCAGTATCACCCACCAAAAAAAGTTTCCAAACCACTGTTTGGAAACTTTTTATTTACACTCCGGGTTATTTTTGCGCTCATCCTCGTATTCTTCTTTGGTGATGGCACCAATATGTAAGAGGGTATCGAGTTTCCTTTTGCACCATTCTACGGCCTTGGGATCCAAAGGTTTTTTAGGACGTATCCCATTCGAAGTGGTGTTATACGTCTTCAAGTACTCTTGGTTAGCAGTATCGTAGGTTCCCTGTCTGCGAATATTCTCAGAGACGGCATGAATAAAACTCTCCGCTTTTTTACGGCGG
The DNA here is from genome assembly GCA_964511435.1 of uncultured Candidatus Saccharibacteria bacterium. Taxonomy (GTDB): domain Bacteria; phylum Patescibacteriota; class CPR2; order UBA1875; family CAIMLA01; genus JBGSPL01. Next base: position 3,219 of record CAZEFH010000011.1, on the reverse strand, counting down.
TTTCTTAGAACTGCAAGATCATATAGTATATCTTCGCCATCTTTAAACTGAATGACATCGTAGGGGCCAATGTTGTCTCTTTTTAATTCGAGATTCAGGTCTTTCAGGTGAAAATCTTCGATGTCTATTTTCCAGGGTAAGTACCGGATAAGAACTATTCGAAACGTAGTGAGTAGTGCCCATGTTTTGGTAAGATCCCAATTGAAAGACTCGTGGAAGGCGCGACTAATTTCTTCCCCTTGTACTAAGATTGGTCTCACAATCTTAATAATCTTTTCTGGGACTTAGTCTTTGTTTTTGCCCATCACTACCACCTATATCTATTATACGCTTGGAAGCGAACAGAGAAAACTATTGACACCATCCTAGATTCTAGACACTAGTTTCGCTATACTAGTCTTGTAGGGTGTTTAAGGAAACACGGATTTTATTTGAAAGGAGGTGAAATAAAATGCAAGATATCGCTCAGATTACTTCGACTGCCGTTGTCGACTCTCTCACTGCTATCTTGAGCTATCTACCAAACGTACTTGGTGCGCTAGTAGTGGTTCTTATAGGTGTAATAGTCGGTTGGGCAGTCAAATTTGTAATTGTTAAAGGTCTTGGCTTTGTTAAGCTAAAGAAATATACCGATGCAGTTGGGCTTGGTCAGATTTTTACCGAGAAGGTAGAGTTCGTCTCTCTTCTTGGAGATCTCGCCAAATGGACTGTCGTTATTGCCTTCCTCTTGCCAGCTTTCCAGGTGCTAAACCTTGATTCTGCCAACGAAGTTGTAACAGGTATTCTGTCTTATATCCCTGATGTCATCAAGGCTGTTGTAGCTATCGTTATTGGTGCTGTTGTTGCTGATCTCGCTTCTCGCGTGATTCGCTCAGCTGCCGCTACTATCGGTACTCATACTGCCGACATCGCTGCCGACGTCGCAAAGTGGGCCATTATGGTCTTTGTGCTTCTCGGTGCATTACAGCAGCTCAATATCCTTCCAGAGCTCGTAAGTACACTCACTATCGGTGTTGTAGCCTTCTTGGTTATTGCTGGTGGTCTGTCTTTCGGTCTCGGTGGCAAGGAAGCCGCTGCTGACGTAATTGCGAATTTCCGCAAACGTCTTCCAAAGAAATAAAACCAAAAATATTTGGTTAAGTATCTAGAGGTTTCGCCTGAAAAGGGGAAGCCTCTTTCAAAAAAGAAGTTCTAGTGAACTTCTTTTTTGATGGCCATTCGGTATTCATGAGCGGCTTGTTCTGGTGGCACGGAGTTGATGATGACGCCGGTACCGAGTTCGAGACCGGCCCAGATATTCGGTCTTGGTGCAAGCCTGAGGTGCATATGATAGTCTTCACTATTGACGGCATTCTCAAAGAAGAAGTTATAGGAAATACCCTTTTCCTCAAGGAGCTGAAGCATCGGCTTAAGTGCGGTCGCAATACTGAGCTTTTCGTTATGATTCAGATCTTTGATGGTTGCTATGTGACGCTTTGGTACTATCCAAGCACCATAGGGTGAATCACTGGCATATGGTGCAATCACTGTGATATTTTCATCCCCATATATCAGGCGGCTTGCCTTCTTGGTCTCGTCTTTTATAATGTCGCAGTATGGGCAGCTCACGTTTTCTAGCCGGTACTTGTTGTAGGCACTAGCCTCTTCCTCTACTTTTGGTGGTACAAGAGGTAGCGCGATAATCTGCATATGAGAGTGAGAAACAGAGGCTCCGGCTTTACCACCTTCGTTCTTAAAAACGATTACGTGCTTTATTTTTGGCTTCGCACGAAGCTCGGTAAAGCGATTGATACAAGCATCAATGATATCGACGATATGACTCTCAGCCATTTCATATAATTCACGACAATGGTCCCTGGTTTCTATTAGAACCTCTTGTTGGCCGTATGAGCGTGGATTGTCTAGTGATAGGGCACTGAAGCGATTCACAACAGAAAGAATATCCCACTTATCGTCACTGTTTTTGTGCTCATAGGTAATAATCTCATCTTTTGATAGGTTTTGAGGGCAGAAAAAACAATCTTTACTGCAATTATCCGCGGCCTGAGAGATTTTTTGTGGCCTTTTCGCACGTTTTGGTGCGATAATGACATATTTATCTAAGAAATAATCCTTACGGATTTCGCTATTTTCCAATAACCCCTCCGATTATAAGTATAAAGTATTCCACCAAAAGTATAAAGAAGAAACGTTTTGTCTCTGGGTATATAATTAATATATAAAGGAGTAGGGCAATGAGCGAATATAAGTTTTGTCAAAGTTGCGGTTACCCGATGGCGAAAGATAAAAATGGTGGGGGAACCAATGCTGACGGTACGGTCAGTGACAGGTACTGCTCAATGTGCTATGCAAATGGGCAGTACCTGAGTCCGCCAGAAGTAGATACGGCGGAAAAATTTCAGAAATACTGCATCGAAGAAATGAAAAAAGACGGCATGAATGGTTTTCTCGCTTGGTTTCTTACTCGGGGAATCCCAAAGCTAGAGCGCTGGCAGTAATAACTAGCTAAAGAATAGGTAGGCGATTATTACTGCAAAATAGATTGCAAGCCAGCTGACACTGTAGACTCCAGCCAGCATGCTTTCTTTCTTTTTCCCGTCAAAAAATAGTAATACCGATCTACCAAATACTAGGCTTGCAGTCACCGCGGCTGAGATACAGAACAATAAAAGCACTGCCAACGGGGCAAATAGCTCATTATTGGCGAATAGTTTTTCGCCGTTATTCATGATTAGAGATACTCCGAAAACGTATATAACGGCCGTGGTTGAGGTGATAAATGTTTGAGATAATAGTTTCTTATTCATAAATATATTTTACCATAACTGAAAAGAATCTCGCCTCGGCGAGATTCTTTGTTTACGTTTTGGTTAATTCACGAATGTAATGGCTACACCCTTAGCACCACCGCGACCAGTACGGCCGATACGGTGAACATAATCATCATAAGTGCGAGGAACGGTGTAGTTGATGACGTGAGAAACGTTTTTGATGTCTAGGCCTCTAGCAGCAACGTCGGTGGCCACAAGAATATCGACGCGGCTCTCCTTGAAGTCGGCAAGGGCACGTTGGCGCTTGCCCTGAGGCTTGTCACCATGGATAGATTCGGCCTTGAATCCATGTGAGATGAGGTCATTTGAGAGCTTCTCTACCTCACGTTTAGTCTCAGAAAAAACCAGAACTCGTTCGGATTCAGAATCTGAGAGGATGTCCTTCAGC
>CAZEFH010000010.1:0-23480 GCA_964511435.1 uncultured Candidatus Saccharibacteria bacterium | reverse complement strand
AGATTATTATGATTTTATTCCAATATGTCTTCGAGAAATCGAAGATTTTTTATTGGGTCGACACAGAAAAGAAATTGAAGGGAAATACAGTATGGCAATTTCAAGAGTAACCAAAGAAGCCCGCGTTGCCGCTCTCTCTGAGAAGCTAAAGAACGCTAAGTCAGTCGTTTTTACTGACTATAGTGGTCTGACTGTCGAAGAGATCGACCAGGTTCGTAACGAACTGCGCAAGCAGGGCATCGAATATAAGGTAATCAAGAACACTCTTTTCTCTATTGCAGCCAAAGATGCTGGAATCGAGATTGATACGGCCTTGATTCACAACCACCCAGTCGCAGCCGCCTTCGGCGTCGACGACGAAGTGGCTCCAGCACGTGTAACTGCTGACTATGCCAAGAAGAATGACAAGCTAACAATCGTTGGTGGCATCCTAGAAGGCAAGCAGATCAGTGACGTGATGGTAAAATCCCTCGCTAATCTACCTACCCGTGAGCAGCTATATGGCCAGCTCGTCGGAACTCTGGCAGCCCCTATGTCCGGTATGGTCAATGTCCTAGCTGGTAACATCCGCGGCCTCGTCAATGTTCTAAACGCGGTAGCAGAACAGAAGAATTAATTCTACAAAGAAAAGGAGACATGATGTCTGAAGAAGTAAAAGAAGTAAATCCTAAGTTTGCTGATCTGATCAAGCAAATCGAAACTATGAGCGTCCTCGAGCTTTCTGAGCTCGTAAAGGCCCTCGAAGACAAGTTCGGCGTTTCAGCTGCCGCTCCAATGATGATGGGTGCTATGCCTGCCGCTGGTGGTGCTGCTCCTGCTGAAGCTGCAGAAGAGAAGACTGCTTACAACGTCGTTATCACCTCTGCTGGTGCCAACAAGATTGCAGTTATCAAGGCTGTACGTGAAGTTCTTCCAGAGCTTGGTCTTAAGGAAGCTAAGGACCTCGTAGACGGTGCACCTGCTACCGTTAAGGAAGGCATGAAGACTGAAGATGCAGAAGCTGCTAAGGCTAAACTAGTTGAAGCTGGCGCAACTGTAGAACTCCAGTAATCACACACTGATTCTATAAAAAAAGACCTTTCGAGGTCTTTTTTTTATTTTGTCATCCTGAGTAATGCGAAGGATCTCGTGATATTATCGTATTATGAAAGAATATTACGTATATATAATCACAAATAGATATAACAATGTTTTATACGTCGGTGTAACAAATAATCTTGAACGCAGAATTTATGAACATAAAAATAAGCTCATTGAGGGCTTCAGCAAGAAGTATAAACTCGGGAAGTTGGTCTACTTTGAAATTTTCCATGAAATAAACGATGCATTGGCAGCTGAAAAGAAAATTAAGGGATGGCTGAGAAGTAAAAAGGTTGAACTTATAGAGTCTATTAACCCTGAATGGCAGGACTTGAGCCGAGATTCTTCACTTCGTTCAGAATGACATGAGAGAGAAATTACGTTAAAATATAGCAGATGAAAGACTTTCAATTTAGATTAGAAACTACTGCCGGTGCAGCGCGCGCTGGCGAAATTACCACCGCTCACGGACTGGTGAAGACCCCTGTCTTTATGCCCGTGGGGACCGCAGGAACCTTGAAGGGTATCTCGGAGCAGGAAATAGAGGAGCTAGGCACCCAGATATTACTCGGAAATACTTACCACTTATATTTACGTCCTGGCACCGATACTCTGGAAGCTGCCGGAGGCTTGCATAAGTTTATGAACCATGAGGGGCCGATCCTGACCGACTCTGGCGGATACCAGGTATTTTCGCTTTCTCAGGGCAGAGAAGGGAAGTCACTGGTCAAGATTACCGATGATGGGGCCTACTTTAGCTCCTTCAAGGATGGCTCGAAGCATATGTTTACCCCGGAGAAGGTCGTCGACATTCAGTTCTCCATCGGTTCTGACATCATGATGCCACTGGACTGGTGCCCTTCTGCAGAGGCGGATGAGAAAGAAATCGAGAAAGCAGTAGATATGACGACTCGTTGGTTTGAGCGTGCTTATAAGTATTATTCTAAGAAAAAGCCCCTTTACGAGCACAAACCGGCTCTTTTTGCCATTGTCCAGGGCGGAACAGTTCCTCGTTTGCGCGAGAAATCCTTCCGTGGCCTCTCTACATTCGACGTAGCGGGCTTTTCCATAGGAGGGGTAGCAAATGCCGGTGAGTCCAAAGAGAAGCAGCAAGCGGCTCTAGATGCGACGATGCCACTACTACCAGAGGACAAACCGCGTTATCTCATGGGTGTCGGGGAGCCAGAAGACTTGCTTACTGGAATTGCGGCTGGAGTTGATATGTTTGACTGCGTCTCGCCGACCAGGCTCGGTCGTCACGGTGTTGCCTATACTCATACTGGCAAGATTAACCTGCGCAACAATCAATTTCGAGAAGACTTTACCCCGCTAGACTCTGAATGTGACTGCTATGCCTGCAAAACCTATACCAGGAGCTACATCGCTCACCTGATTCGTGAAGGTGAGATGCTCGGGGCCAGAATGATGAGCCAGCATAACGTGCGATTCCTTATTTCATTAGTCGAGGGAGCGAGAGAGGCGATAGTGGCTGGCACCTATGAAACCTACAAAAATGACTTTTTAAAGCGTTATAATAGTAAATAGCAAAAACAAAAACAAATTCACCCTGTTAAATCGCCGTAAGGCGGCTCCAAAGGAGCATTTAACGGGGCAAAGGAGGAAACCATGGACGAACAACTTAAACAAATCCAGAAACTGCTCGATGCCGCCGAGGGCAACCTGCAATCAGCACGTAATCTATTGCGAACTCAGCTGGGCGGTGATACCAAGCAACCTCTAAACACTGACGAAAAACTGAAAGAAATAGACCCAACCCTGGTCCCAGATGCGATTCAGGGCATCTTTGATGGCGAAAATATGGTCGCAGAAGGCGGTAAGGTCTATCCAGTACCTGCAAACTATGCCTCGAAGTCGAAACTAGTCGAAGGTGATACTTTGAAGCTTACAATTGCCGATGACGGTAGCTTTATCTTCAAACAGATCAGCCCGGTACCACGCAAGAACGTTGTCGGTACCCTCGTTCAAGCGGATGGCGGCTATACCGTCAGTGCTGAAGGCAAGAACTACAAAGTTCTCACTGCAAGCGTAACCTTCTATAAGGCAAATCCAGGAGATCAAGTCACCGTAATCGTTCCTGACGGGCATGATGCTGTCTGGGCAGCAATGGAGAATGTCATCGGCAGTGAAACTCCGGCACCGGCCTCAAATACTCCAATTACTGATGCGACTGCCAGTGAATTTGTGAAGATTGAACAAGCAGAACCTATTGCGAATTCTGAAGAAACCCCAGCCGAGGCTCCGATGAAAGAAGGCGGAGAGCTAGTTATCGAACCGACTCAAACAGCAGAAATCAATCAACAGTCATCAGAGACTGAGGCTGAAGAGGCTCCTGCGCCACCAATCACAACACCAGAAAGTGTCGTGACACCTCCAGCGGAGACCACACCGGCCGCTCCAAGTACAGATGGCTCACCAGCCATCGAGTTTCCTGGCGGAAATAATACTTTATCTGATGATGAGCTCCTCGAGAACCTGAAAAAGAACCTAAGTAGTATGCCAAATCCAGAATACGTCACACCGCAAGCCGCTGCAGCACCAAAACCAGTTGATAATATCGTCGCAAATGACCTTGCTCAGATACCACAGACACCAGCTGCGCCAGCTTCAGATCAACCAATCGCTGAGCTAGATATCTAGCCAGTAATCAAGTATCAATCAACAGAAATCAATCCTTTCGAAAAATCATTCGGTGACCGCAGTCGTCCGACTATCACGCAGGGTCTTAAAATACTATTTTAAGATCAAGTGAAAGAGTTAGATTTTTCTTGAACTTTCGGACACATTTCTTTCAAGAGGAAGGTGTCGGTAGATGTCTTACTTTAGTAAGACTGGATTCCTGTAAAGGGCTAGTGACAATTAAAATCATTAACTTTACACAGCTTGTCCACCAATTTTCGGTATTTATACCCGAAAATAGCTATTTTTATACTCGAAATGGTCTAGAATTTACTTTATAATTACATAGCGAACTAACTAAAGAGGTGGATTATCGCAAGTATCGCCCTATATCGTAAATATCGGTCGGTCGACTTTGATGACCTGTTAGGGCAGGATCACATCGTCACAACCTTGAAGAATGCCGTTGCTACCGGTAAGTTTGCTCATGCTTATCTTTTTTATGGTCCTCGCGGCACTGGCAAGACTTCGGCTGCTAGGCTACTAGCCAAGGCGATCAATTGCGAACACACGAAGGACGGAAACCCAGATAATACTTGTGACAAATGCAAACTGATAGACAGCGGAAAAGCGATTGACATCCTCGAGATTGACGCGGCCTCTCATACTCAGGTAGATAACATTCGCGAAGTCATCATAGAAAGGGCCAAGTTTGCGCCGACCAACCTAAAATACAAGGTCTATATCATCGACGAAGCTCATATGCTGTCAAAGTCATCTTTCAATGCACTGCTAAAGACTCTCGAGGAGCCACCAGCTCATACGGTCTTTATCCTTGCAACCACTGAAATACAGAAGATTATTCCAACCATTCAGTCGCGTTGTCAGCGTTTCGATTTCCACCGTATTACCGATAAAGTAATCGTAGATCGCTTGAAGCACATCGCCAAAGAAGAAAAGATTAAGGTAGACGATGCAGCACTGGCAATGATTGCGAAGACCAGTGAAGGCGGTTTCCGAGACGCAATCTCGATTCTTGATCAGGCCGCAAGCGATAATAAGGGTGAAATTAAGGCTGAATCGATCGAAACCCTGTTGGGAATAGCGGATTTGCAGCTAGTATATGACTATGTCTACGCCGTTGTTTCGAAGGATTCTGCAGCTGCACTTAGGCTTCTTGCTGACGCCCTCACGAAAGGTTACCAACCATCTCAGCTTTTTCGAGATATCGTCGAAATCTTGCGCAACCTACTTGTCGCTGCCACAGTTACGACGGCTGAGCTAGGACTCTCTGAGTCAGCTGAAAAGCAGTATCAAGATATTTTAGGTAAAGTAACAACAAGTGAGCTAATTAATCTCATCGATAATTACATTCGGAACGAGGACCTCTACAAGCATTCTGGCTTGTACCAGCTTGCCCTCGAAGTCGCAACGATTAAGGCGTGTACGGATTATGTTCAGCCAGCTACTTCGGTGGTAAATCAGACGGCCAAGTCTAGTAATCGTTCATCAATCGCTGGGAAGACAGAAGTAGCACCCAAACCAATTCCGGCTGATGCACGGGGCAAGTGGCAACACTTCCTGCTCGAGGTAAAGAGCAAAAATAACTCTATTCACGCGGTGCTAAAGGTTTGCGAGCCTAGTTTTGACGGTAATGAGGTTTGTCTTGCTTTCCCATACAAGTTTCATAAGGAACGAATTGAAGATATCAAGAATCGCCAAGTAGTCGAAGAAACGTTGTCCAAGGTTTATGGCGAGAAATATAAAATCAAATGTACTTTGCGTCCAACAATTACCGCGAGTAGTCCAGCTGCCAAGGCCGAGGTCAGCGATGATCTCTTAGATGACGCAATTAACATTTTTGGTGGTGAGGTGGTAGGGTAATGGCAAGAAACGTTAATAACTTGAATATTCCACCACAGAACCTCGAAGCAGAGATTTCGCTTCTGGGTGCAATTCTTCTCGATAAAGACGCTATCATCAAGGTCGCAGACCTAGTGACAGCCGACGATTTCTATAAGGAAGCCCATGGCATCGTCTATGCGGCGATGCTAAACCTTTTCGAACACCGAGAACCAATAGATGTCGTTACTCTCACAAATAAGCTAGAGGAACTCAAAAAGCTCGATATTGTCGGTGGTGGTAGTTATATTGCAACTTTAGCTTCATCTGTCCCTTCGGCCGCGAACATCGTTCACTATGCCAAGATTGTGGCCGAGAAATCAGTATTGAGACGCCTAATCCATGCCTCGACTGAGATTGCTGACCTCGCCCTCCATGAGGAGAAAGAAATTCCGGATGTTCTCGATAAAGCGGAGCAGGCTATTTTTGCCGTATCTCAAAAACATACCAAAGAGAGCTTTATCGCGATTAAAGATATCCTCACAGCGAGTTTTGATCGTCTAGATGAACTTCATCGTAATAAAGATCAGCTGAGAGGTGTACCGACCGGTTTCCGTGACCTCGATAATCTGCTGGCTGGACTGCAGAACTCTGATCTAATCATTCTAGCGGCTCGTCCTTCGATGGGTAAATCATCACTCGCCATCAATATCGCTCAACATGTCGCGATTCACGAGGGTATCCCAGTCGCCATCTTCTCACTCGAAATGAGTAAGGAGCAGCTGGTAGATCGTCTGCTCTGTAGTGAGGCGAATGTCGACTCATGGAAGCTTCGTAATGCTAATCTTTCTGATTCCGACTTTGGTCGTATCGGTGAGGCAATGGCGAAACTCTCGGAGGCACCACTTTATTTTGACGATTCTGCTGGTATCAATGTGATGGAAATGCGTACCAAGGCGCGTAGGCTCCAGTCTGAGCACGGCCTGGGGCTGATTATCATTGACTATCTCCAGCTGATGCAGGGGAATGGTAGCAACAGTCGCGTGGAAGAGGTGAGTGAGATATCGAGGTCACTCAAGGGTCTTGCGCGTGAGCTAAATGTCCCGGTGATAGCGCTTTCACAGCTATCTCGTGCGGTCGAGAACCGACCAAGTCGCATCCCACAGCTGGCCGACCTTCGTGAGTCCGGTTCTATCGAGCAGGATGCAGACGTTGTAATATTTATCTACCGTGATGACTACTATGAGAAAGACTCCGAACGCAAGAATATCGCTGATGTACTCGTGAGAAAACACCGTAATGGTCCAGTGGGACAGGTAGAGCTTTACTTCAAACAGGAGCAAATGCTTTTCATGAACCTCGACAAGAAGCATGAAACTGTGCCAAAAATCTAGCGTTGCAAGATAGTTTTAGTGCTATAATAGGGTAAATAAGGAGGAAAATTAATGGATATACTTATCGCTCAGATTACTAAGTTTGTTGGAGTTGGTATCATCAACACTCTAGTTGACCTTGGATTCTTCAATCTGTTCCGCCGTTTCAAGACTTTTACCGCCACTACTGCTAGTTATGCTTCGACCACCATTGCCATGATTGGTAGCTATTTTCTAAATAAATCTTTTACGTTTTCATCCGGGAGCGCTCTAGGCCTAGAGACTATCAAATTTTTTGTGACCACCATCCTCGGCATCTACGTCATTCATAACGGTATCGTATACCTTCTGACCAAGAAAATCCTCTGGCCAGGCAAGCTAGCACTGAAGATTGTCCGTATTTTCCCATTCCTAAAGAAGCTTTCAGATAGTTTTGTGACCGACAACTTTGCCAAAGTATGTGCTATCGCAATTACTCTAGTCTACAATTTCCTGATTTATAAATTCTTTGTGTTTGTAGCTTAAACTAGGAAACCTATGCCATCCCTAAAAGAAGTAACTCAGAAAATACAGGCAAAAACTGCTAGCTATATCTCGACCAACGAGTTTCTTTTTCTTGCGATAATCATTATCTTCGTTGGAGCACTCTGGCGCATCTGGGGGCTCGGCTCCTTCAAGGGATTTTCCAAAGAAGAGCTAGTGCTTCTCGGTAATGCAGATAGATTTATGAAACACCCAGAGTTCACGGGGGACATTTCTAACATTATTTATTCTGCCAAACTGGGTCTACTGGCTCAACTTACCCATTTTAGTCCACTAATTCTGAGATTATTTTCGGCCATCACTGGTATCCTCGCATCACTATTCTTCTTCCTCTTTGTAAAGAGCTGGTTTAATAAGCAGGTAGCCCTAATCGCAACTCTGCTGATGGCAACCAATACGACTATGCTAATTTTCTCGAGTGTAGTGAGCCCGGTAATGCTTGTGATTGCCCTTCAGATGGCAATTCTGTATTTCATCACCATTGCATTTCGCGATAAAAACTGGCTAATGTTTATCCTGTCTGCAATTTTATCGGCCGCCGGCATATTTCTCAGCCCCTTCTTCACTATTATGGGTGTACTAATCTTTGTGGCTGGGATTGTGATAGCACTAAAGAACCCAAAAGTATTCCAGGTATACCGCTGGCAACTGATTGTAACCGTTTTAATTATTGCTGTCGCCAGCGGAACATACATCTATTTGATGCGCTCACAGTTTGGGGTGCTTGCGAGCTACCTTTCACCTGGATCTTTTGCAACTTTCTACATTAACATAGGAACAAACATCCTGAGCTTGTTCTCTGGATCGGCCTATCTCAATAACGTCACAGTTTCAGTAGAGCCTCTTCTTGATCCATTTGTATCTATCAGTACAGTCTGTGGAGTCGTCTATGCCTTCTTCCATGGCGGAAAGAGGAAGCATCAGTTTATTCTGCTATGGTTACTCATCGGGCTTGTGCTAGTCTCACTGGCAGCCACTCAAACTATTCAAGGACTTTCACTTATCCTTCCGGTGGTCTTTATTATTAGTGCGATGATGCTTGACTACCTTCTCACAAGCTGGGTACGAACCTTCCCATACAATAAATCAGCCCGACTAGCGATGACTCTTATCTTTTCTTTATTTTTATTTTTATCAGTTTATTACAATTTCCAGAAATATTTTTATGGCTGGCAGGGAAACCCCAAGATATCAAATCAGTACACAAATCAGTATTCAGCGAAGAAATAATCAGTTAATATAGACATATAGGAGGAATAATGCCTGATGTAAAGAAAAAAGAAGATATCTACCTCAGTATCATCATTTCGTTTTTTAATGAGGGTCCGAGGATTGAGAAAACACTCCGTCGTATCGATGAATTTGTGGATTCTCAAAAGTACAAATGCGAAGTAATACTTTCAGATGATAGAAGTACAGATGACTCGATTGCGGTAGCAAAGACATTTGCTGATGATATTGATCATTTTGAATACCTTGAGCCAATTCCGGGTCAAGGAAAAGGTAAGGGTGCTGGGCTTAAACGTGGTTTCCAGGCCGCTAGTGGTAAATATGTAATGTTTATGGACGCAGACAACTCGACTGATATATTTGAAGTTGAAAAGCTGCTCCCTTTTGCAGAGAAAGATGGTTATGACATCGTGATGGGTTCGCGCTATATCAAGGAGCCACATCCATACAAGCCGAGCTACATCGGAGCCGTTTTTCATGGAATAAAGAGTGTCTTGGAAGTACTTATCTTCGGCCATGCCCTAGACTACCAGGCAAAGGGAAAACAAGGTCGCCTCAGACAGTTAATAAGCCGCGGCGGGAACCTGATATTCACGGTTTTCCTAAATCAGAGCTATGTCGATCAACGTTGTGGCTTTAAACTATATAAGAGCAGTGTGGCAAAGTTTCTTTCGGGACTGCAAACCTTGGATGGATTCGGTTTTGATACAGAATATCTTGCGATTGCCCAAAAGTATCATTTCAAGACAGTTGAAGTCCCCGTTGACTGGTACGACGAGGACAAGAATGCTAAATATGGACTTTCTTCTGCTCTGAAGGAGTTTAAGGATATGTTTATTGTTCTTGGCAATCTGATGAGCGGCAAATATGCCAAGAAAAACCTAAAGAAACGTACCGGTAAAACATACGAAGAACATATATTAAATTGGGACTAGAAAGGTAAGGAGGGAAAATGTCTTTTATCAAAAAGTATTGGCACTATCTACTCGTTCCCATTATTTTGGGAATAATGTTTACAACGATGTACTTGTCGTCAAAAGGGGACTCATCTATCGTTGATGAGATTGCCCATATACCATCGGGCTACAGCTACATTACTACAGGCGACTATCGACTTAACCCTGAACATCCACCGCTTATCAAAGACCTTGCTGCGATACCTCTACTCGCGATGGATGTTGCCTTCCCTTACGACTACTGGCGTAGCAACAACCCCGTTATCAATAATCAGTGGCAGATGGGCTGGAAATTCCTCTACGAGACACCAGGCAACAATCCAGATGCAATGCTGGCAGCCACACATATACCAATGATGCTGCTCTCAGTATTTCTCGGCTTCTTGGTATTCTCCTGGGCACGCAAGCTCTTCGGACCCAAGGCTGGTGTTTTTGCCCTAACACTCTATGCTTTTGATTCCAGTATTATTGCGCACTCACGCTTTGTCACTACTGATCTAGGTATTTCCCTGGCACTCTTTCTCAACATCTTTACCGTCTACTACTATCTAAAGAAGCCTACTCTTACAAGAATGTTTCTTGCAGCTCTGACATTTTTTATCGCCCTTGTGACTAAGTTTTCGGTGGCTATTCTAGGACCGGTTTACGCTATCTTCTTCTTGATGCTGGTATTCAGGAAAGGGACAGAGAAAAAGACCGACTTACTGAATGGTATATTTAACGAAGATTGGAAAAAACGTTTTGTCTCGGCTCTAGTCTCCTTTGCAGTAATTTGTATCTCTGGAGTCCTAATGATGTGGGCTTTCTACTTCTTCCACACCATGAATATGCCCGCAGATGTCCAAAAGGGCCTCATCTACGAATCAATGCCTAAGAACATCGTCTCCGACACTCTGGCTAGTATGTCGGGGAATCCAGTAACCAAGCCTCTAGCTCAGTGGCTACTAGGATTTTCGATGGTTGCGGGACACGTAGAGGGTGGGCACGACGCCTTCCTGCTCGGTCAGACCTCAAACAAGGGCTGGTGGTACTACTATCCAGTCACAATCGCCCTAAAGACGGCTATCCCAGTATTTATCTTTCTCTTGCTCTGGCTATTATTTAGGAAAAAATTACAAATACAGGACTGGTTCACTGAAGTTTACCTCTGGGTCTTACCAGTAGTACTGCTCGCGATGGGAATGCAGGGCAGCATTAATCTCGGCATTCGCTACATGCTACCACTATTTCCGTTTCTCTACGTCGCAGTTTCACGCGTAATTGACCTTGTAGACTTTTCGGCCCTATTTGAGAAGACAAAGAAAAATTTTTCTGCAATTACTACCACAGTAGTGATGGTACTGCTACTAGTTTGGTATGTCAGTGGTTCATTACTGACCTATCCTTATTACCTCTCATACTTCAACGAGTTTGTCGGAGGCTATAAAAACGGCTACAAGTACCTCACTGATAGTAATCTCGACTGGGGACAGGACGTGAAGCGCCTTGCTGACTGGATTAAGAACAGTGATGAAAGTAAACAACACAAATGCCAGTATCAGACCTATGTCGATGTCTTTCCTGGTAGCATGCCAGCAGCCTACTACATTGGTCGCAATCGGATGATTGAATGGCACGTCCAGAATGGTCAGCCAAAAGGATGCTTTGCCGTTTCAGCAACTTTCTACCAAAACTCTAAGATGAAGAAGGATGCAAATGGCGGTATGGATTATGCTTGGTTAGACAAGGAAACTCCAATTGAGAACATTGGCGGGTCTATTCTCATCTATGATCTAAAATAAGTAGGAATTATGTAACAGCAAAACCGGCTACCAACTTGGGGCCGGTTTTGATATAATTACTCAGTAAAGAGCACTAAATCATGAATAAAGGAGATCTATATGGCAGTATTTGGAAAAGCTAAAGAACAGCTTGACTTCATCAAGAAGGCCCGTGAAATACAAAAGAAGCTAAAAGACGAAGTTTTTACGGTTGAATCAGGAGCAGTAACCGTTGTAATAAATGGTGAGCAGAAAATTCAGAAAGTCATCTTGGCGAAAGAAGATGTAAATGTCGATAAGCTTGATGTTCTCGAAAAGGATATCAAAACAGCCCTCGAAAGTTCAATCAAAAAATCTCAGGAATATGCCGCAAACATCATGAAAGAAATAGGTGACTTCGGCGGT
Organism: uncultured Candidatus Saccharibacteria bacterium; assembly: GCA_964511435.1. Taxonomy (GTDB): domain Bacteria; phylum Patescibacteriota; class CPR2; order UBA1875; family CAIMLA01; genus JBGSPL01. Next base: position 11,654 of record CAZEFH010000010.1, on the reverse strand, counting down.
TTCCCGGGAATGTAGCGCGAAGCGTTAGTAAAAAGTTTAAAGTTGTCAAGTTTGTAAAGTACTTGATAACGTCGCCGTATATACACGATAAACTTTACACTATATAACATTAGGAACTAAGGTATGCAGATTATTCCAGAAACTATTCAGGCACTCATCGATGAGTTTTCAAAGCTTCCCGGTGTCGGTCCCAAGACTGCGCAACGGCTAACTTTTTATCTCCTCAGGAAGCCCGAGAGTAGCTCCAAGGATCTAGGAAAGGCAGCAACGGAGCTAAAAGAAGGGATAAAGTATTGCTCAGTATGTTGCAACTTTACTGATAGTGAAATCTGTGCCATTTGTTCTGATAATCATCGGGATCAAACAACCATTTGTGTTGTAAGTGAACCGCTGGATGTAGTGGCACTGGAGAAGTCAGGGAGCTTTAAGGGGCTTTATCACGTTCTTGGTGGTGTTATTTCGCCCGTTGATGGTATTGGTCCTGATGAACTATTTTTCGCTCAGTTAGGGGATCGTCTGAAAGCTGGCGGAGTAAAAGAGATTATTATTGCCACAAACCCGAATCTTGAAGGTGAAACGACGGCGATGTACCTCCAAAAAATCACTGCAAACTACCCCGAGATTCGTGTTACTCGTATCGCTCGTGGCCTTCCGATGGGAGGTGATCTCGAATATGCCGACGAGATAACCCTAGCGAGAGCAATAGAAGGAAGAAGGGATTTTTAGTGAAAAAATTGCGTAAATTTATCGAGATTATCAAGCCGTCAGACAAATATATTTATCTTCTGACGTTTTTTTCGCTTACAAGTGCTTTTATTACTGTTTATTGGCCCTTTCTAGTACGTAATGTTATCAATGATATTGTGAATATTATCAGCTCTGGCGCTGGAAATATTCAGTCTGAGATGACATCTTTTCTACCATATTTTGTCTTGTTTGGAGTAGGATTCGTGATAAGTGCTGCTGTAGGTACCGCCCAAACCTATTATCAAAATAAGCAAACAATCATGATGGAGAAGCAAATCCGAACCAAGGCCTTTGCCCATCTCGCATCACTGTCAATCGATTACTTTGACAATGAACAGTCCGGAAAGATAGCAAGCAAGATAAGTCGTGGCGTCAGTAGGGGCAATAACTTCATCCAAAATATGTCGAATTGGGCACTTTCTCAGATTATTACCTTCATCGTTGTGATTGTAATTTTTCTCAAGTTAAACCTGACTATTGGTATCCTATGCATCGTTGTAAGCACCATTCATGTTCTTGTCAGCAAGAAAATGGCAGAAATGTTACGAGTGTACCACGGAAAGATAAATAAACGCTATGACGAAGCTCTAGGACATCAAGTTGAAGTATTTCAAAATATTCACCTTGTGAAACACTACGCCATGGAAACCAAAGAAACAAGTCGATTTATGAAGAAATTCCGCGAGATCTATGACCTGACACTTGAAAGGGGCGGCAAGAGACTCTGGTATGGACTTGTCCGTAATATCCTCTCTGAGAGTCTACTACTGTCTGTAATTGTGATTACTATCTACCAGGCGCTACAAGGCCAAATGACAACAGGAGACATCTTCCTAGTGGCAACCTATATCAATTACATCCGCTGGCCGCTATGGAACTTCAGCTGGCTTTATGATGATGCGATTGAATCCTTTAAATCAATCGAAGACATAGTTGAAATGTTTGACCAAAAACCAACCATTCTAGATACAGAGGGAGCAAAGAAGCTAAAAGTTACCAGTGCCAACATTCAGTTTAAAGATGTTTCTTTTGCATATAGTGGTAAAAACAATGTAATTAGAAAGCTTAACCTAAACATCCCTGGAGGTTCATCGCTCGCACTTGTTGGCCCAAGTGGTGTGGGTAAATCAACAATTATTAAACTGCTCAGCCGCCTAAAGGAGCCGACAGTAGGCACCATAACTATCGATGGGCAAGATGTCACCAAAGTAACCCAGGAATCTCTACACCAAAGCATTGCCGTGGTATTACAGGATAATATCCTTTTCAACGATACCATTCTAAATAACTTAACCTACGGGGCATCAAGGTACACCATGAAGGGTGTAAATCGTGCCATAAAAGCAGCCAACCTTACAGAACTAGTTGAATCATTACCCAAGGGGCTTAAGACAGTTGTGGGCGAGAGGGGAGTCAAGCTCTCGGGTGGTGAATCTCAGCGTGTCTCCATCGCTAGGGCTCTCATAAAGAATTCTCCAATCGTTATTCTTGATGAGGCTACGTCAAGTCTCGACTCTGAGAGTGAAGTACTAGTAAAGGGAGCACTGGACAAGCTAATCAAGGGCCGAACTACCATCATTATTGCTCATCGCCTTTCTACGGTAATGAACTGCGACCAGATAGCGGTACTTGAAAAGGGACGCATCACTGAGCTTGGTAATCATGCTGACCTCGTGAATCACCGGGGAATCTATGCTAAACTATTTGAGATACAGTCTGGAGGATATCTCAAATGAAGTTTTACAACACCCTAACTCGTAAAAAAGAAGATTTCGTTAAGCCGAAGGCTGAAGTTGTAAAAATGTATGCCTGTGGGCCGACCGTCTATGATCACGCTCACATCGGTAACTTACGAACCTTTGTCAATGAAGACCTCTTGCGCCGCTTCCTTGAGTTTTATGGCTACAAGGTCGAAGAAGTAATGAATATCACTGACATCGAAGATAAGATTATCAAACGAGCCGCAGAAAAGGGTATCGAGGCGGCAGAATTGACTGATGAATATACCCAATATTTCCTTGAAGACCTTACGAAGCTAAATATTGTAAGGCCTGAATACATGCCCAAGGCAACAGATGAGATTGAGTCGATGATTACTCTAATCGAAGACCTCCTAGATAAGGGAGTTGCTTATAAATCCGAGGATGGGAGTGTATATTTTTCTATCGCCAAATTTCCAGAGTATGGAAAACTAGCTAATCTTGATTTCTCAGGCTTGAAGAGTGGGGCGAGAGTAGACCAGGATGAATATGAAAAAGATAATGTCCAAGATTTTGTTTTATGGAAAGCAAAAAAAGTCGGTGAGCCTAGCTGGAAAACGCCTTTCGGTGAAGGTAGACCGGGCTGGCATATAGAATGCTCTGCGATGAGCATGAAATACCTAGGAGAAACTCTCGACATTCATGCTGGAGCAGTAGACCTTATTTTCCCTCATCATGAAAATGAGATTGCTCAAAGTGAGGCGAGTACAGGCAAAAAATTCGTAGGCCTCTGGTTCCACGGAGAACATCTAATGATAAATGGCCAAAAAATGTCAAAATCTCTTGGCAACATCTATAGCCTCGACGATATTGTAAAGAAATACCAGATTACACCCCTCGACTTTCGTATGCTTTGCCTCATGTCCCACTACCGTGAAAAAATGAACTTTACCGATGCATCGATTATACAGGCCAAGGAATCCTTAGCTCGTCTGACCAGTATAATTTCAAGATTAGCAGAAGTTGAGAATTCCGAAACGCCAGATTCAAAAGAGATTGACACACTAATCGAAACCTCTGAGAAAGCATTTAAGGATGCTCTATCGGACGACCTCAACATGCCAAAAGGACTGGCTGTTATCTTTGATTTTGTAAAGGTATTGAACAAATATATTGTACAAGGCATCTCAGTAAATGATGCTCGTGAAGCGATAAACTATCTCATTGACTGCGACAAGGTTATGGGACTAGGACTTGCAGATCAGATGACTGACAACGAGCTTCCCGATGAGGTTCTAGAGCTAGTCGAGTTACGCAAAGCTGCACGTGACTCGAAGAACTGGAGCGAGTCTGACAACTTGAGAGATAAAATTATTAAACTGGGCTATGAAGTCGAAGACACAAAGGACGGACAGCGAGTTCGTAGGGCCTAATGTCTTTCAAGTGGTCTGAAATAAATAAACCTGTATTTGTCCTCGCTCCGATGGCAAATATTACCACCTTGCCCTTCCGCTCTATCTGTAAGGAATATGGTGCAGACATAGTCTATACGCCAATGCTTTCATCGAATGCAATTGTTTTTAACCCGAATGAAACCTACAAAATCGCCGAGTTTCTCTCCACAGAACAACCGGTTATTGTCCAAATATTTGGTTATGACGGCGAGATAATCGCTAAGGCCGCCAATATGGTTCAGAAAAAACTGAACCCAGCCGGAATAGACATCAATCTCGGCTGCCCCGCACCAAAGATTACTGGTAATGAATGTGGCTCTGGACTATTACGTGACTATGATAAGGCATTAGAAATCATCAGAACGGTACGAGAGAACTACAAAGGCCAGCTATCAGTAAAGATACGCCTTGGCTGGCGAGATTACGATGTACTACCGTTTCTTAGAGAGCTAGAAAAGGTCGGCATAGACGCGGTTACTGTGCATGGCAGGACAACAAAACAGGGTTATGGCGGTGAGGCAGACTGGGATAAAATCAACGAGATTGCAACAGAGCTTAAAATACCCGTTATCGGCAATGGAGACATAACGGATTGGGAAACCGCCCTATCCAGAGCAGACAATCTACGTCTTGCTGGTGTAATGATTGGCCGCGGTGCTCTTGAACGGCCCTGGATTTTTCAAGAAATTAAGCAAAAACTGACAATTAATTATGACAAAATACAGTTGAAAGAACTAATACTGAAGCATGCGAAGCTAATGGTTGAATACACTGGCAATGAACGCCAGGCCATCATTGAGATGCGTAAGTTCTGTGGCTGGTATCTAAAGGGTCTTCCGAATATCAAAGAAGTCCGTAAGCAAGCGATGCTTAGTAGTAACCTTACTGAACTAAAAAAGACCCTTGTGGGTCTAGAATAGATTATCTGGCTCGGGAGGAGGGATTCGAACCCCCGAATGCCGGGACCAAAACCCGGTGCCTTACCACTTGGCGACTCCCGAATGCATAACGGTACCTATTTTACGCGAAAAGAGACTTATTTTCAATAATCTCCTTCAACCACAGTGATACGTTTGCTAGAATTAGACTGTGGAAAAGGGGAAAGAACTCAAAATTACTAGTTACTCGAAGATTATCAAGAAAACCGGGAAACACGCGGTGAAATTTTTGCGTATTTTCGGTTTCATAACACTAGCTCTGATAGCAGCTATTGCCATGACCGTATTTTTTGGTTTTCTAGGGCTCTACTTTAAATATTCCTATGACTTTAGTACCAAGAAGCCTGTTAGCAATTCTACTCAGCTGACAATGTATGATCGCACTGGAAATATTATATATCGTGGTTATGGGGCTGCTGAACCAGAAAGAGTAAAGCTCGACGACATTCCAGACACAGTAAAAAAGGCCACGTTGGCTGCAGAAGACCTCGAATTTTATAATCACGGCGCGATCTATCTCCGAGGAATCGCGAGAGCTCTTTACGTCAACTGGCAGAATACTCCTGGCACAGGCATAGAGAAGGTCGTTAATGTATTCGGGGAGTCAAACTACTCCCAAGGTGGCAGCACTATCACACAACAGCTGGTAAAGAATATTTATCTCACGAACGAAAAAAGTATTGAACGGAAGCTGAAGGAAGCAGTTTTTTCGTCAAAACTTGAGGAAAAATATACCAAAGACCAGATACTAGAGATGTATCTGAACGAAATCTACTACGGCGAGCAAGCTCTTGGTATCAAAAATGCTGCAAAAATCTTTTTCAACAAAGATCTGAAACAATTAAACCTTGCTGAGGCGAGCATGCTCGCAGGACTCCCCCAGGCTCCTTCATACTATGATCCATTGGGCACTAATTACCTGAAGGCAAAGGAACGTCAAGAGTATGTCTTAAATCAAATGATAGCAGCCAAGATGATTACCCTAGAAGAGGGGAGGAAGGCAGCAAATGAAAGCCTAGACTTCTATGGCAAGCTTGAGACTACGGATAAATACCCATATTTCTCTCAATTTGTTATTGACGAGCTTCACGGCAAGCTCGGTAAGGCAAATGTAGATGGAATAGGTCTCAAAGTCTATACATCACTAGAGCCTAGGCTACAGGAGATTGCCGAGAAACAAGTACAAGAAAAACTAGTTAGTCTCTCCTACAAGGGGGCAACTAATGCTGCTGCGGTAGTCGCAAGTCCCAAGGACTTCACAGTGCTTGCAATGGTTGGTGGTGCAGATTGGAATACTAGTAAGGTGAATGTAGCTACTAGCGAACGCCAGCCAGGTTCTTCCTTCAAGCCAATCGTATACGCAACCGGACTAGAAAACGGCTACTCTGCAGCCTCGATACTAGTCGATAAATACCTTTCGTTTGGTTCTAGCCCTGCCTATGTACCAAGAAACTACAGTGGAGGGTACTCTGGTTACGTTACGCTCAGAAATGCTCTTGCCAGATCACTCAATACTACCGCAGTCGAGATGGGCAAGCTTGTTGGTATCGATAAGGTGATAGAGACGGCGCATAGCCTTGGCATCTCTTCATTAAATGCTGGAGCAGATAACTATGGGTTGCCACTTGCTCTCGGATCGGGCGAAGTAAGACTAGTTGATATGGTTGAAGCTTACTCCACTTTCGCTGCCAATGGGCAGAGGGCGCCACAGAGCTCACTTCTCAAGGTTGTCGACAACAAAGGTAGTGAGATTACCCTTCCAGCAAGAGCCAAAAAACAAGTAATCTCAGCTGAAACAGCTTACATAATCTCAAGCATTCTCTCAGATAATAACGCTCGTTCTGTCACCTTCGGTAGTTATAGTCCACTTCGTACCACCAAGACTACAGCTGTAAAAACTGGCACCACAGATAGTTATGCCGACTCTTGGACTATGGGCTACTCTCCGGACTATGTTGTCGGCGTCTGGATGGGCAACAATGACCACAGTCCGATGAGACAGGTAAGTGGAGTCGAGGGAGCTGCCTATGTCTGGAATGGTATTATAGAAGGCGCAATGGCAGACAAGCCAGATACTGCCTTCGCGAAACCAGCAGGTATCAAAGAGGCCTGGGTAAATCCCTGGACCGGAGCCGTTGCTACTTGGCAAGGGAGTCCAAACATACTAGAATATTTTAAGGCAGGGACAGTCCCAGGAACTCAACCTGATAAATCATATCTTAGCCAGTTTTAATTTTGTAAATTCTTGATATAATACTTTTGGAGGCAAATGTGGCAAAAATAAAATTACTTATAGTAGAAGACGACAAATCAATCCGCGACCTGTATTCTCTCAAGCTAGAGAAATCTGGTTATGAAGTTTTTCAAGCCGAAGATGGCGGCAAGGGTCTCGATATGGCCAAGAAGGAACTACCAGATATCATCCTTCTTGATGTAATGATGCCAGTGATGAATGGATTCGAAGTACTTAAGGCTCTACGAAAGAATAAAGATACGGCCGAGATCCCAGTAGTTATCTTGTCTAATTTTGGTGAAGTCGACCAAATGACTAATGGTTTTACTGCAGGTGCCACTGACTATCTTATCAAAGCCGAACATACCCCATCAGACGTAGTTGAAATCGTTGAGGAAACTCTCAAAAATAAAGGTAATATCGCTGGAGTAGCCTTCGAGGACTAGAATGCCTTCATACCGTACTCTGGCAATCGTAATTAAACGAAGGAATCAGGGTGAGTCTGATAGAGTGCTCACTCTTTTTTCACGCGAATTTGGTCGATTAACTGCAATCGCTAAAGGGGCTAGAAAAGTAAAATCGAAATTTGCTGGTAGTATTGAGCTTTTCTCCGAAAGTGACTTTATTCTTACTAGTGGGAAAACTTTTGAAATTGTTGGTGATGTAAACGTTGTGCGCCACCATCTGTCGGACTGCACTCAGGTAGAACTAGTTAAGCTTGCACATTTTTTTGCTGAAGTGACTATACATGCCACTGTCGAAAAAGAGCCTTCACCTAAGTTATATGAAGTGCTTGCAAATTCACTCTTATTTTTGGGGAAACTTGACGTGAGGCTTGTAACCGTCTACTTTGCTAGTCACATTCTAACCATAAGTGGCGCACAACCTGAGCTTGGCACTTGCCTTAGCTGCGGGAAGAAACCGACTAACGAAATCCGTTTTAGCCACACAGCGGGCGGAATTTTTTGTAAAGAATGCAAACCAGTTATAGAGAGCCTGATGCCTGTAGATAAAGACACTGTCAAACTATGGCGCTTTGTCTCAACTGCTACAGAAGGCGAGCTAGAAAGGCTAAAAATTGATAATGACGATCTATTAAAACAAACTACACAGCTTGCGCTAGATTTTCTTTGTAATATCACCGGGAAAAACTATTGCACCGTGAATGGTCTTGATTTGACCAGTAGCCACCTTTCCAGTATGATTTAGCTATGAAAAAGAAGAGTTTGACGCCGAAGCTTTGCTGGACTCAGCGAGAATACCTGGACAATGGTTGCGAGCTACCGGACAGTTTAATTCATGATAACATCCATACAGAAGGAGAGCTTCTAAGCCGAGATGAGATTGAAGCCTGGCTACGTGACACTCAAGCCACTTTTGCGCTTATCAAAGAGCGTGACGAAAACCGCTTCGAAGAGCTCTGGGAAGACTATTGTACGGACGTTGATTACTTAGTAAAGATAGGCAGCCTTACCCATGAAGAGAGTGAAGCTGTCAAAAATAAAGATTTGTATTCATTTTAAGGAGTAATATGGCAAAATCAGCAGCCTCTATGGAAACTATGGTTAGTCTCGCCAAAAGACGAGGCTTTATCTACCCATCATGTGAAATCTATGGTGGTTTTGCCAATTCTTACTCATACGGACCCTACGGCGCAGAGCTTAAAAAGAACATCAAAGATCTCTGGTGGAAGATGTTTGTAATGAAGAGAGCGGATATCGTTGGTCTGGATGGACCAATTCTTCTCAATCCTTCCGTATGGAAAGCCTCTGGCCACACTGAGGGCTTTAATGATGCGATGGTAGACTGCAAGTCATGTAAGGCCCGCTACCGAGCTGATCATGTAGTAGAAGAGGCGACGGGGAAGGATCTCGAGGGAAATCTTAAGGGATTAAACGAGGCACTTGCGGAAATAAAGTGTCCTAACTGTGGCAAGAAGGATTGGACCGATGCGCGTTTCATCAACATGATGTTTAAGACGGAAATGAATAGCTATGAAGGTGATGTATATCTCCGCCCCGAGACGGCCGGAGCAATCTTTGTCGAATACAAAAGTGTTCTCGATTCGGTGCGAGTGAAAGTTCCTTTTGGTATCGCTCAGATTGGTAAAGCATTTCGTAATGAAATAGTGGCCAGGAATTATATTTTCCGCGTCAGAGAGTTTGAACAAATGGAGATCGAGTACTTCATTTCCCCCGATGAAGACTGGGAGAAGCTATTTGACAAGTGGCTAGAGTCACAAGAAGCATTTGCCGCTGCTATTGGAATTAAGAAAGACGAGTTGCGACACTACCAACATCCGAAAGAAAAGCTCAGCCACTACTCCAAGAAAACTGTCGATCTTGAATATAAATACCCATTTGGCTTCTCTGAGCTCTTTGGGCTCGCTAACCGTACAGACTTTGACTTATCCGCTCACCAAAAGGCATCAGGAGTAGACCTTACCTACACTGATCCAGCTACTGGTATAAAATACCTTCCCCACGTCCTTGAACCAACGTTTGGCGTCGAGAGAAGTCTTCTCGCAGCCCTATGTTCCGCTTATACAGAAGAGACTACTGGAGATGATACTCGCGTAGTTCTAAAGTTCCCCTATACAATCGCGCCAATCAAGGTAGCTGTCTTCCCACTCCTGAAAAACAAGCCAGAGCTCGTAAATAAAGCTAGAGAAGTATTTGAAACACTTTCTGACAGATTTATGTGTGAGTTTGACGACAATGGTAATATTGGTAAGCGATATCGTCGTCAAGACGAGATTGGTACTCCATTCTGCATTACTATTGACTTTGATACTCATGACGATGAATGCGTTACCGTAAGAGACCGAGATACCATGACTCAAGAGCGGATAAAAATCTCTGAACTAACTCATTTTTTGGCTTCACACGGGCTCTAAAAAACACTTGACAAAAACCCCTCCAGAAACTAAAATTATCTAGCGTTCAGGTGGACGCAAAAAGGACTAGGAGTGTCGAAACTCCTATCTTTTTACTCTCAATTTACTATTAATTACCCGTTAGGAGCGCCATGGAAACTAAAGAAATCTACCTAACAAAATCAGGCCTTACCAAGCTTCAAACTGAGTACGATGAGCTAACCACTACCGGACGCAAGAGTATTGCTGAGGCAATCAAAACAGCTCAGGCCTTTGGTGACCTTTCAGAAAATTCTGAATATGCAGATGCCCGCGAAAGACAACAGTTTACTGAAGGCCGTATTTCAGAACTTGAACACATCCTTAAAAATGCTGTTATCATCGACGAATCACATACAAATTGTTCATCTGTCAACGTTGGATGCAAAGTGCATGTAGAGGTTAATAAAGGTGAGATGGAATTCATGATTGTCGGCAGCGCTGAGGCAGACCCAGAAAAGGGCTGGATCTCAAATGAGTCACCAATCGGCAAGGCACTTCTCGGCAAAAAGGCTGGTGACACCATCGAAGTAGAAGTCCCGGCTGGTAAAATCCAGTACAAGATCAAAAAGATCAAATAAATCTGTTAGTGAAACCCCTTCAAAAGCCCAAAGCGGCAACGTCATAAGGGGTTTTTTAATGGTCATAAAACGATTTTTGCCGTATAATTAGATGGTAAATCGGAGAATATAATGTTTTGGGCAGATGAGATTGCCGAAAAGCTTGACAAGGGTAAAGAACAACTAGTAGACGACGCCTGGAGTACATCTGGATTTGCTCACGTCGGAAGTCTTCGTGGAGTAATTATTCACGACATCGCTAATAAGACCTTACTGAAAGACGGCCTAAAATCACGATATACCTTCATTATGGACGATATCGATCCCATGGACGGTATGCCATCTTATCTGGATAAGGACAAGTATAGCGCTGAAATGGGCAAACCACTCTGTAATATACCAGCACCCGACGACTCCAATCGTTCAATATCTAGATATTTTGGCGACGACTTTATCGAAACGGCCAAGATTGCTGGGTCAGCCCCCGAGTTTATTTGGAATTCTGAGCTTTATAAGGACGGTAAATATAACGAGGTAATCAAGATTGCCCTCGATAATGCAGATAAGATTGCCTTACTTTACAAGAAATACTCTGGTGCTGATAAAGGTGCGAATTGGTTTCCATTTCAGCCTATCTGTGAAAAATGTGGCAAAATTGGTAGTACAACAGTAACGGCTTGGGATGGAGAAAAAACAGCCTATGTTTGTGAAAAGAACAAGGTAGACTGGGCTGAGGGCTGCGGTTATGAGGGGTCGAACACACCTTGGGACGGAAATGGAAAGCTGTATTGGCGCGTAGAGTGGCCAGCTAGGTGGCGTGCTCTTGGCATTACCGTTGAAGGAGAAGGTAAGGACCACTGGTCAGCTGGAGGCTCTAGAGACCTCGCAGATATTTTAATTCGCGAGATATTTGAGTATAAGTCACCCATTGATATCCGTTATGATTGGTTATACGTTGGCGGTAAGAAAATGAGCTCCTCTAAGGGTATTGGGGTTACGGCACGAGAGATGGCAGAACTAATGCCGAACGAAGTACTTCGTTTCTTAATGGCAAAAAATCCACGTAAAACAATAGATTTTGACCCAAATGGTGCCACCATTCCCAATC
>CAZEFH010000009.1:0-25065 GCA_964511435.1 uncultured Candidatus Saccharibacteria bacterium | reverse complement strand
TTTGTGGGTAGTCATATAGTCGCTTAAGGCCTTTGTTGTGCCAGATACGCCGACTTCTGTCTGAGTATATTTCAGGGTTTTATTTTTGTCATTTACAAAGCCATAAACTAGAGTGAGAGTTTTTTTGCTTGAATCGTAGTTGCTACTAGAGAGTTCATAACCAGTCGGTATCACGCTCGGCGTAAGGGAATTAAAGTCCTCAACGTTTGCAGTTTCTGTAGTTCTCTCATTTTGGGCTGCTGGCTTGTAGTAGTAATAAATCGCAAAAGTAACGGAAGTGAGAAAGAAAATTGTAACCGGAATGGTAATCGCCCACTTGAGCCAGGTTGGCAAGTTCTTTTTACTCTTCTTTTTGGTTTTTTTATCTAAAAGCGATGTCTTCTTCGGGGCGGGAGCCACCTTTTGTTTGAAAAAATTTGTAACTGCGGCTTGTTTTGCACTTTTATCTGATACTTCCTTAGTACTATCATTATTTGCGATCACTTCTGGGTCACTTACAGCCTTTGGGATAGTGTCTTTGGGGGTAGTCTGTTCTAGTCGAAGCGGTGCTACAGTATCTGGGTCATATGTTCCAGATACTGAGTCTATATCAGAGGCTACGGGATCATTAAGTGTCTCAAGCTCTTCTTTAATTTTCTTGATTTCTACAGCCTGTTCCTTGCTAGTTTTAGGATTTACTAGCTCATGAGGAAGCTTGTATAGGTCACTATCGTGATCCGTCGCGTTTTTATCACTGTCTAGGGGCTCTTCAGTATCTTTGGTAGTTACACTTTCATTGTTATTTGGAAAGGTATTATTTGGCTGATTGGCTGAATCGTCAGTATCTCCTGATTTTAGTTCAAGTTCGTCTAGCGGTGATTCTAATTCTAGGTGGTCAAGGGGGTTTTGTGGCAGATTTTCAAGTGCCCCAGCACTCTTTTTGAGATGGGTTTTCGAGACCAGGGTTTTCGCCGCCTCTAAGGCTGCCTTATTATTCTCTTGTTCTTTCTCATGATAATTCTCGTTCAGAATATCGAGGAGGATTCCACTGGCACCAAGGGTATCAACCTCTGCAATTTTCTCCGCATCGGTGTGAGGGGCTTCACCGGCAAGCGGGCCTACAGGGGTTTCAAAATCCGCCTCTGATGGCATTTCAACAGTTTTTGGTAGCTCTGGTATCTCTGTATCACTTAGTCCAGAGACGTCATTCTGAGGAGGGCTGAAATCTTCTTCATTATCTCTATTATCAATCTGATCAGGGCTTTCATTGTCGTCGGGTGGGATATTTAATAATTGGTCTGATGGAGTTACCTCAGAGTCAGTGCTTGTTGGCACATCAGGCGTTGAAATGTTCTCGTTATAATTGTAAGTATTCTCGGGCTCTGAGTTACTTACGCTAAGCTTAACTGGCCCCTTAGGTTCGATTGACACATCAGAATCTTCTGATAAGGCATCTGCTTCCCGCACAATTATGTCGTCAGGGCTAGAGATTGGGAGCCCAATTTCTTCTTTTGCTTCATCGCGGAGTGGAGTCGTAGGCCCACCCATAGGGGTTACTGTTGCGGTGGGAACAAAGTTATCAAAAGGCTTTGGTGCCGGGGTCTGATCAATATTTGCAATTGGGCTTTTTGGTGTGGCAGCGCCAATTGTGAGACCACAATTTGAGCAGAATGTTTTACCACCCAGCTCTATCGGCTCCATATCGGTGCTACAGTACGGACAAACCAAATTCCCCTCCCTTATCTTTGTTATATTATCACAAAATATTTATCACTAAAACGGTAAATCTTCGTTTACAAGATCGTTAAGATATGGCGACCTGTAAAGTTCTACCCCAAGCTGCTTGTGATACGGTGCGAATTCCGCGCCCTCGTCGAGTCCATGAATAACATAATAAGCGGCATTTATCTTGGTAGACATATCATCCAGATGATATAGCGCCACGGCCTCTGTAGTCTTAGGTTTGATTGGACTACCATACTCCAACATACCCTGATGAGACAGGATAAGATGAATTACTTCATCCAGTAAGTCTTCTGGAATATCGTGAGCTGCATGACTCTTTACGTATTCAGCCCCCATAAAGATATGGCCCATCAGCTTACCCTTTGTGGTAACGGCGATAGAGGTACCAAGTGAGTATTCGAAGACCTTTCCTAGGTCATGGAAAATAATGCCTGTAAGGAGTAGGTCATAGTTTATTTGTGGGTAGCGATCTTTGATACCTTCACTCATTTTTAACATATCGAGGGTGTGTTCCAATAGTCCATTCTCATAAGCGTGATGGATATAAAATGCCGCTGGAGATGTTAAAAAACGGGGATAAAGCTCTTCGTCAAGGATGTCCCAAATCAGCTTCTTTAAGTGCTTATTCTTGATCTTATCGACGTATTCTTCGAAGTCTAGCTTCATTGTGTTGGCATCACGAGAAGAAGTCGGGACAAAATCTCCCAGCGTCGGATTCGCAACTTTCTTTGCATCTGTAATTACTGCTTGTACGCCGTACTCATCTTTTTGAAGTTTACCGCTAAAACTATAGACAGCACCCTCTTCTACTTCGCCAACTTTCGCTAGTGCCTCGGACCACATTTTCGCTTTGATCGAGCCAGTCTTATCTGATAATTCTAAATCATAATAAGGTTTGTCATTTTTAGCTACTTTTTTTCGTGCGCCCTTGACCGCAAAATCCTCGTCGAAAAGGCTCATACCTTCTTTAAGATCTTTTATATATAGGTTTTTCATTACTTTGCGAGTACGCTCCTCTTATAGTCATCGAGATTCTCAAGTGCAATGCCGGTCCCCTTGGCGACACAGTAGAGAGCGTCGTCGGCAACATAGCTAGGAATCCCAGTGGCTTTAGTTAGTAACTTATCGAGATTACGTAGCAGCGAGCCACCACCTGTCATTACCATTCCCCGATCTATTACATCAGATGATAGCTCGGGTGGAGTTTGTTCAAGGACATTACGAACTGCGAGGACAATCTTCTCAATCTCATTCTGCATCGCTTCAGTAATCTCATTCGACGAAATCATTATCGTTTTCGGGAGGCCAGCAATCATGTCGCGGCCCTTGATTTCCATAGTTTTTTCTTTTTCCGTTGGTAAGGCGCTGCCAATCTCAATTTTAATTTGTTCAGCGGTACGGTCGCCGACCGCAAGCCCATATTTTTTGCGGATATAATCAGAAATTGACTGGTCTAACTTGTCACCACCGATACGAACGGAGGTTGCAGCTACGATGCCACCAAGCGAAATTATAGCCACTTCTGTCGTGCCACCACCGATATCAACAATTAGATTTCCAGCAGCTGAATCTATAGGAACATCGGCGCCAATAGCGGCTGCCACTGGCTCTGGGATAATATAAACTTCTTTTGCGCCGGCGGCTTTGGTTGCGTCAATGACTGCACGTTTCTCCGTAGAAGAGACTCCTGCGGGTACGCAAACCATTACCTCAGGTCTAAAGAGACGAACGTTACCACTAACCTTGTTGATAAAGTAATGAATCATTGCCTCCGTTACTCTGTAGTCGGCGATTACACCATCGCGGAGTGGTCTGTACGCGGTGATAGTCTCCGGGGTACGTCCTACCATCTCCTTAGCCTCGTTGCCTACAGCCATTACCCTATTATCCTCTGATACAGCCACAACAGCGGGTTCATTAATAACAATTCCCCTCTTTGGTACATAGACGAGAATGTTAGCGGTCCCGAGATCAATTCCGATGCGACTTCCTAGCATATTGGCCATATTCTAGCACAAACAGGCGCTTCTCACAAGGAGGCTATTCGTCGATACGAACAATATTGGCTCCGATAGCATTGAGACGTTCGTCAATCTTTTCGTAGCCGCGATCAATCAGCTCTGCGCGTTCGATAGTACTTTCACCTACTGCGATAAACGAAGCGATTAGTAGAGTTGCTCCGGCCCTAAGGTCATAGCTTTCTATAGTAGTACCGTATAGTGGGGTTGGTCCAGAAACGATGGCTTCGTGGGAGTTTTTGATGACACAGTCAGCTCCCATTTTGTTGAGCTCATTGAGATAGTTAAGACGGCCTTCATAGATGGTCTCGTAGATCTCACTGATTCCTTCTGCTTGCGTCATTAGTACACCAAAAGGAGCCTGAATATCAGTCGGAAGTCCAGGATATACCGCAGTACGGATGCTGATCGGCTTGATGGAGGTAGTCTGTTTGATAAAGATAGTCTCTCGATCTATAAATTCGTAATTTACATTCGCTCGATCAAGTTTTGAGAGGAATGCGAAGTGGTCGTCTTTAATGAACCCCTTTATCTTTAGTTCCCCGCGAGATGCAGCAGCGGCAATTGCGAAAGTCTCGGCTTCGATCTGATCATAAACTACTTTGAAATTGGCTGGGTGAAGTTTCTTTTTGCCGCGGATGAGAAGATTGTGAGTGCCAATTCCGCTAATATCTGCACCCATTCGCTTTAAAAAGTGACATAAATTGATTACGTGCGGCTCACAAGCTGCGAGATTGATATGAGTATATCCCTTAGCAAGAGTAGCTGCCATGATAATATTTTCGGTACCAGTGACACTAAAATCAGCAGCAAATTCATTACCGACCAGACCCTTTGTTTTGAAAATGTATGTTTCGTCTGTCTCAGTAAAGGTAGCTCCGAGTTTTTCAAAGCCATCAACTGTGACATCGATAGGTCTAGCCCCGATGAAGCAACCTCCTGGATGAGCTAGTTCTACTTTGCCAAAACGAGCCAGTAGAGGCCCAACCAGAAGAATAGAAGCACGTAAGTTTTTTACCAAGTGTTCGTCTGGCTTGGCGCTGTCAACCTTCGTTGTATCTATCTCGCAGATATGATTCTTAAAGTTAACCTTGGCCCCTAGCTTCTCGATAATTAAAAGAAGATTCTCAATGTCAGATATCATTGGAACGTTGGTAATTTTGAATTTCCCTTTTGCTAAGAGGGTTGCGGCAATTATCGGTAGGGCAGCATTCTTCGAGCCGCTTACAGTAATTGCTCCCTCTAGCTTGCAGGGTCCTTGTATAATAAATTTACTCATAGCGCCATTGTACCAAGTTGGACTCTGCTTGGCAACAGGAAAAAAATATTCTATAATATGTAGTTGAAATGGGTAAAAAAGCACTAAAACATAAGCCGAGTGGTAGGGCTAAGGTTGCGGTATATAGTATCGTTACTGCGGTCTTTCTTGTTTTTCTATCTGCCCTACTAATGCTTGCTAACGGTTATCTGCCAGTACTAAAGAATGGGAAGTTGAGTTTGCAGAAGACTGGAATGATTATCATCGCTGCGAGACCACTAGATGCAAGTATCTATATAAATGGAAAATACAAAGAAAAAACCGCTTTCTACTTATTGCAAAACAAACTTAATAACCTCCTGCCGGGTAAATATACTGTTCGGATAGAGAAAAAGGGATATCGCACCTGGGAAAAGACTTTTTCAGTTGAACCGGGCTTAGTTTCCTGGGCAAATTATGTCTTAATGTTTGCGGATAAGCTTGACATCAAAAGTATTACCCCACCCGCCGGAAAGATTATTGCAACTAGTAAAAATCATGACCATCAGCTATTCTTATCTCAGGAGAATGGCTCAACTGTACTTACTTCTATGAGCGTATCTGGTGCAGTTAAGCGTTCGATGTGGCCGAAAAGCACCAGTTCTCTTCCTGCGTGGCAAAAAACGCCCATAATTGAGTCTGCTGCCTATAGTGCTGGTGCTGATAAGATACTCTATACCCTTCGAAATGGTGATACTCACGAATACCTTATTGCTGAGCCAGATGGTAATGATATCCGTCTTATAAGTCTAAATTCACAGTTGAAGATTAGTCCAGAAGCGGTGTCATGGGACCCATTTGATAACGCTGTTTTGTTTGTAAAATCAGCCGGGACCCTGTATCGGCTGAACCAGAGCGCCACTGCGCTCGGGACTCCAGTAGTAGAAAAGCTTGTTAGCTTTAATCCAGATCAGAATCACTTGCTCTACTATGTTTATAAAAATAGTGAAGGTAGTAGTATTTTAGCAAGATCGAGCTTCGACGGCTCGAATAAAGTAACTATTCTTAACCCTATTGCTTCAGCAAGTGGTTATAAGCTAGTCCATAGTCCTTTCAATGATTCTTTGGCCGTTCTAAATCGCGATAGCGGAGAGCTAATGCTTGTAATACCTTCTAGCAGTGATAACGGCAACATTATTCGGCTGGGTAAAGGCTATAAAGACGTGATTTTACAGAAAAACAACGAGAAGTTTCTTTATTTTAGTGATTCTGAAATTATTCGTTATGATCTAGACAAAAAGAAAACCACACACCTTAAATATAAAGGTAAAATTACATTTGCAAACTGGTATATTGACGACTGCCACTATTTGCTTAACGGTACTGAAGGTCTAGAAATTGTCGAGTATGATGGTGATAATGCGGTTAAGCTATCTTTTAACGAGGCTAGCAAAGTTATACTTGATAGCGGTAATTCAAACTTGCTTTATAGTGTAACCGAAAACGGCCAGACAAAGTACTACTCATTTACCAGCCCTTACTAAAACTAGAATAATCCTGAAAAGAGGTTGATGAACCAGTCAAGAGCTGGATTCGAATCACTCTTTGGAAGCGATTTTTCATTATTAGATGAGTTGGTATTTGATCTTCCTACTAGTCTAGACTGATATACCGGTGCGACTTGATCAAAAGATACAATCAGACGCTTCCAACTAGTTCCCGGAGGTGTACAGGTCATCAGTGTGAGAGTCGGCTTTGGAGTTTGGTCAAGCACGCTCATTTCCGTGGCTTCAACTACTTTCACTTCCCTGACCTGGTAGAGGTATTTCTTCCCATTATAGTAAATCTTTGCCTGGTCTCCTACAGCCAGCTTATCTAGATTCGCAAATATATAATTATAGGCACCCTTGTCCCACCAGTAGTTCGAGCTATGACCCGTAATAAAGCTATTCCCTACCTCCCCCGGTAGCGCAGTCTGGTAGTAGTGTACAACTCCGCTACGGAGACCTTCTTGGATGCTAGCCTCTTCTGTAGTATTAACAAATACAACGGGTGCAGTCACGCCAATCTTCGGGACAATCAAGGTGGGTGAACTGGCGATAGTTTCTCCTGGCTCAAGCGGTGCACTGGTTTCGTTCTTTTTTGGTATTAAGGATACGGCTTCTTTCTTGCTGTTTTCTACTGGAGCAGATTTTGCAAGGAAAAGTGGTAGGTTTGCGGCAGAAAAAACAATTCCAAAGATCGCGACGAAGGCAATCGGGTATTTTATGTACCAATGTTTCCAAATATCAGAAAGAGCCTGGTGAACCGGCTTCTTGCCATCATTTTTGAAGTCCAATATCTGTTTCACTTCCTTGGGGTGTCCAGTATCAAAGACCTCTTTCGTAGGGCGTACCGTCTCCGGTCGAAAGTCACGGATAATATCTTGAGCAATGGCAGACAACTCCGCGTCTGAACCGCCCTGTTCGCGAAAGGCCTTTAGGAGTTCTTCTATTTGATGAATTGTTGGCTCACTTAGCATAATTATATAATACTAACTTTATTGACCATTTGCTACTTCTAGCATATAATTATCACGTTGCTGGTGCAGTGTTGGGCTGCTAGGTTAATCTATATGAAATAGTTTGTGCCGCTGTGGCGGAACTGGTATGTTATATTAGAGCGTCCCGCACCTTTTGTGCCGGTGTGGTGGAATTGGTAGACACGTACGACTCAAAATCGTATGGAGCAATCCGTAACGGTTCAAGTCCGTTCACCGGCACCAGCTTGAAACTACTAAGGGCATTTTCGCCCTTTTTTGGTACATAAGATCTTAAAGGTGCGGGATAGGGCAACCCATGTCGGAGAGGGTCAATGACCAGCGGCACCAAAAAATATCTAGAATATCAGTGCTGGGACTACTCGTTCTCAGCTTTTTTTATTGCCTCTGGGAGATGTCTTACGATCTCTGAGGCATTTATGACACGATTGTCTGCGTTTTGTTTTGTTATTATTAGTGCCTGATCATATAGATAAGTCGCAGTTACGACAGCTTCGAGTGGCTTACTCAGGTTCTGGCCGATGAAAGAGCCTATAATACCCGATAATACCCCCTCAGAAGCTGCTATGGCTTGTTTAGGACACCCTAGACGATTAATCACCATTTCTCCCCTATGATTGCCTATTACGGTTTCCGTGCCTGTCACAACGACCGTAGCGTGAAATTTGGATGCAAGGAGCGGTATAAACTCAGTCACCCTTGTATCTATGTATTTAGCCGTGTATTTTGATTCAATTCCGATGGCTTCTGCCAGCTTCGCGGCTTCATTTGGGCTAAGTACCATTATGAGTGGATTGGAAATTTTAGATAAGTAATGGTCAAGAAAGTCAGTAGTTTCTTTAGAAAGCATGACCTCAATTCCCTTGGTAAGGGCAGTAATGGCATCTGAGGCTAGAACCAGCGGTTTCTTAATTTCAAAAATAAGTTCCCAAACCAGCTGAACCGTTTCTGCATTCGTGGAGAGCCCCGGTCCCATTACTACTACGTCACAGCTACGAGTATTCTCGGTAATCAGTTGCTCCGCTCTCTTCGATAAAGAGTGACTTGGCGTTTCTGGAAGCTCAAGGGTCATTGCTTCGGGAAGGATTTCCTTATAAACAGACCTCAGGCTTTCAGGGAATCCCAGCAACAGGATGCCAGTGCCACTGCGGAATACCGCTTCGCAAGTAAGAATTGCATCGCTAGCAGATCCCTTCGATCCTGCAAGAACCATAATTTTCCCGGCCTCCGCCTTGTAGTAGTGTAGTGGTCGCTGCCAAAGTAGCTGGGGGTATAGTAGTTTAGTTTGAATAATCGGCTTTTTGTCTCCCATATATGCATTATAGCATGAGAGCAAATTAAAGCCGGTATCGCTACCGGCTTTAATTTACGGATAGATATAGACGTTTACTTGCTGTACTTTTCGCGAATTTGGAATAGGACGTAGAATCCGATGACAGCACCTAAAAGAGCTGAAATGATACTGCCCGATACTAGCCCGTACACTAAGCTTAAAATATCAGCATAGAATAGTAGTGTCCAGCCCGACATCTTGCGAGCAAATAATCCTGGCAGGGCGAATACTTGTAGTGCAAGTTGAACAAACATTACTGCTATTCCCACCCAGTATAGTCCGGAGTATCCTACTCCTGCCATCAGGGCATATGGACTGAACACAGCCGTAAAACCGACTGCTGCTAGGATAACTGGTAGAGATAGTACTAGAAGTACTACGTTAATCCATGGGCCCCATTTAACAATCCATTCTTTTGCTCCGTCAGGAATCTGAAACGGTGCTTTTTTTACTAGCCAGTAGTCCAAAAATCCAACTAGATCCTTTGGTACCTGGTCAGTCTTCTTTTCTTCTGCCATAACATCCCCCTTTGTTTAGATTTCTAATTTCTACTTATCTTTACTATACTCCTGGGGTCAAGAGTCTGCAACCTGACTGCGGCGCAGTATTTCATAAAGTGCTATACCTGTTGCGGTAGCGACATTGAGTGATTCCTTAGTCCCGAGCATTGGTAGGTGTACCACAGCATCACACATCCCTAGCACGTCATCAGTAACACCCGTTATTTCGTTTCCCACTACCAAGGCTAGCGGAAAGTCCATCTGTGCATCCCAGATCCCTAGAGATTGTGCTGTTTTTTCGAGACCGTAAACCTTGTAACCCTTGTCTTTCAATTCTTTAATTACCACTTTTACATCCGTAACGTGTTCCCATGGAACCGTAGATTCTGCGCCGATGGCAGTTTTCCCGACCTTTGGGTGCTCGGGTGTAGAGGTATATCCAGTGAGGTAAATTTTTTCCGCACCTATGGCGTCGGCAGTACGAAATATTGCCCCGACGTTCATCGCGCTACGAATATCGGGGAGGATGATAGTAATTTTAGGTTTATTCATGATTCTAGTATATCAAAAAATCCCCCGAAGGGGATTTTGTTATTTTGTGATTGGATCAACGTTTACTACAGTTTTGCGTGAGCGATGTCCGGTGAACTTCATTACACGTTTCTGAGTGAAACGGATAACTCCAGCAACCTTTGCGTATAAAGAGTCATCTCCAGATACAGCAACATTCTCACCTGGTTCCCACTTCATACCGCGTTGACGTACAATAATCTGACCAGCATTTGTCACCTGACCGCCGTATAGCTTTACACCAAGTCTTTTTGAACGGGAATCGCGGCCATTCTTTGTAGAGCCGCCCGCCTTTGTATGTGCCATTAGTCGTTTATCGCTTTCAACCTTGATAATCCAGAGACTGGATTATCACGGCTTGCCGCGATATCTCCTCTTCCCCTTAAAACCTTCGGTTTTTGGGGCACCCCATTAGTTATTACCTATAAAATACTAGAAAATTATAGCTGAAAATAAGCCTTTAGTCAAGGCTTTACTAGGAAGCTCTCTCGACTTTAACTTGCATCTTGGCGTGAATACCGTGACCCACCTTCACTAGAGCCTCATGTTCACCTATTGTGTGAATAGGCTCAAGAATCTCGATATCGTGCTTATCAACTGTAATGCCTGTCTTTTCAAGGGCTTCAGCGAGGTCTCGATTAGTCACGGCTCCAAAAAGTTTATCTTCTTCGCCTGCCTGAGCCGATACGGTGTAGTGCCCAGCCTCAATCTTTTCCGCTAGTTTGGTAAGGTCAGCGAGGACTTTCTCTTCATCCTT
The DNA here is from genome assembly GCA_964511435.1 of uncultured Candidatus Saccharibacteria bacterium. Taxonomy (GTDB): domain Bacteria; phylum Patescibacteriota; class CPR2; order UBA1875; family CAIMLA01; genus JBGSPL01. The sequence goes on along the minus strand of CAZEFH010000009.1, from coordinate 14,386 downwards.
TTTCATCTTATCAATCTTTGATTCCAGTTCCTTAACTTTGTCTTCTGTAGCAACGACGGCAATGCCCTTCTTCAAAAGAAAGTTACGGGCGTATCCGTCGGGTACGTCTTTGATATCGCCGACTTTATTGTGTTCGAGGTTCTGGAGGAATAGTACTTTCATGAGGGCTCCTTATATTTTACTTTTCAAATATTCTATCGCTTTGTCTAACTGTGGGTCTTTGTCTGCTTTTGCGTCATCTTCTGTAAGTTTTACTTCAATATCTGGGGAGATTCCTTCTTTGGAAATGTTCTTTCCTTTGGGTGTGAACCAATGAGCAACTGTAATACGGATGCTGGCTCCATTTGACAGTGTATCTACTGTTTGGACTGAGCCTTTCCCAAAAGTCTTTTCACCGATGAGGATTCCTCGATCGTTATCCTTGATAGCTCCAGCTACAATCTCTGATGCAGATGCAGACCCGCCATTCGTTAAAACGGCCATTGGGATAGCGGTGTCAGTTAGTTTTCCTTTTCCGGAAGCAAAATATTTTTGTTCTTTTCCGCTTTTCTCAGTGGTCTTTTCTGATACTACAATACCTGATTTTACGAACTCACTCGAAACATCAATAGCTGCGTCGAGATAGCCACCTGGATTATTACGGACATCTAGGATGATACCCTTTACGCTTTTGTTCTTTAGGTCGGCAGTCGCTTGCCGAATCAGAACCGCGGTGTTGTTATCGAAACGAGTAATTTCGATGTATCCAATATTTCCTTCTCTGACATCCCACTTCACGCTCTTAGTATTTACTTGTGCCCTGGTTATTTCAAAGTTCAGCTTACTATCACCTCTCTGAATTTCTAGTTTCACCTTCGTCCCAACTTCTCCACGAATCTTGGAAACAGCTGTTCCTAGATCCATGCCAGTCGTATCTGTACCGTCTATGGCTAGAATAATGTCGTTTGCCCTGATTCCTGCCTTATCAGCTGGAGAATCGGCGATCGGCGCAACGATGACGACTCGGTTATCCTTGGTTCCTACTTCAGCGCCGATACCTTTGACACTTCCCTCTAGTTCTTCGTTGAAGGACTTAGTTTCGTCTGGAGTCATAAATACGGTGTAGGGGTCGCCGAGTGAGCGGACCATACCGTCGATGGCACCGTAGATCATCTTTTGATAGTCAAATTTCCCGTCGTAGTTCTTCAGAAGCTTATCCCACACCTGCCAGAAGGAACCGAAATCAACTGTGGTAACATTGGTACTCTTCCCTACTACGTTGACAGTGTTCATACCTTGAGTTTGTAGGTCCATGTGGCCGAATGCCCAACCAAAGATAAATGAAATGAAGATAAACGCTCCGATGAGGACCTTAGTATTTCTCTGTTTACAGTATTCGGTTGTCTTTGATTCTATCGCCATAAATAAAAGACGCTCCATTTAGCATCTTTTATTTTAACGTAAATAATCTGACCAAACAACTAGTTACATACTAAAGAAGCTGAAAGGATTAACTGTATTTGAGTTATTGTAGTATTCGTAATTGACTCCAGGTAAATAAATACTAAAGTGTAGATGTGGGCCCGTTGAAAAGCCAGTGCTTCCTACAGCTCCAATCTGAGTGGTAGCATTAACAGTTTCTCCCACGCTAACAAAAATCCCACTTAAATGACCATAACGGCTGAAGTACCCGTTTTCATGTAATATGACTATTGTGTTACCCCAACCACCATTCGCGCCTGCATATACAACAGTACCGCGAGCCGAAGAGTAAACAGCTGTTCCCGTGTCTGCTGCGATATCTATGCCGTTATGTATTTTAGGACTTCCATTCTCATAACCATAAATTCCGGTTGCCGCAAAATCAGTCATTCCATAGCCTTGACTAATAGCCCCACATCGTACTGGTTGCTGAAATCCATCAGAATCAATCCTATTCGCATCACTACAAACAATTCTACCTCTAGCTTCATCTTGTTCTCGTCGCATTCTTTCGAGAACTTCTTTTTCTTTTTGAGAAAGGTTTTCATAAATATTATATTGTTGGTTTTGCTGTCCGATTACAGAGTTCTGCTTACTCTCAGCATCTGCCATTAACCCAAGAAGATTTGACTTTTCAACCTCTACATCTTTAATCGATTCTTCGAGCTCTTGTTTATTAGTATTAATCTCAGAAAGAGTGCCTCTTATTTTTGAAGTCATTGATTGTTTGTATTCAGCTTTGTCTACAAACTCAGAAAACGAATTAGAAGTCAGTACCAGTTCTAAGTCGCTTGACTGACCATCAATATACATCGAGCGAAGATATGAACCCAAAAGTTCTTTAAGTTTAAGAATTTTTGTTTTAATAAGCTCAATCTGTGAATTTAAGTTATCAATTTTGGCTTGCGAGTCATTAATTTTGGTTTGTAGGTCATTTATTTCTCCCTGAAGACCATCAATTTCGCCCTGAAGGCTGTTAATCTGAGTGTCTACTTGTGTTTTTTGGTCTTGGATGCTCTGAAGCTCTTCCGCTGTAGTCATAGCAAAAGTAGAAAAAGGATTCAATAACAACATTAATGAAGCTGTCAGTAACAGTTTCTTGGATATTTGAGCTAATTTATTTAAGTTTGGATATATCGTAATTTCTTTGAACTTTCGGAGCATTTTCCCTCCATGAACATTGTAACATTTTAGGCATAAGTGTCAAGCACACAGCCCGTCATTGCGAGCGAAGCGTGGCAATGTTCTCATTAGATCCTCACGTCGCTGAGAGAGCTTTCTCTGCTCCTCAGGATGACATGGGGTGCTGAGCACGAATGTCAAGTTAGCTTGAGGTGTTTGCGTATAGCTAGCCAGCTAGAAAAGATGCCGATAGTAAAGCCTACAAATAGCTGGGCAGTGGTAATTAGAAACACATTGTCTCGCATAAAGTTCGTCAGGCTGCTACCTGCAGTATCGAAGTATTTCACCAGGGCTGGTGAAGCAAAATACAAGAGAGATGACATGATGACCAGGGATAGTAGAGTTGCAATCAGTCCATAGATAGCGCCTTCAATCAGGAATGGCCCCTTGATAAAGTTGGGAGTTGCACCGACAAGCTTCATGATCTCTATCTCTTCCATGCGGGAGAAGATTGCGATACGGACTGTATTGAAGATAATCACTAGTGAAACTACGGTGAATACTATGGTGATGGCAATTCCAATCTCGCGGGTAAAGTTGGTCGCCTTCAGTAGGTTCTGAATCAGGACCTTGTTGTCCTGATAGCTAACCTTATCAATGGCTATCTTGTACTTATTTTGATTAAGAATGTCATTGATGGAGTCTAACTTGTCTGGGTTATAGACCTTCACTTCTAGACTGGCAGGTAGTGAGTTGCCGATGCTGTCGATAGATTCGATCAGAGCTTTATTATTGGCATTTTGCTTCTTGAATCTCTCAAGTGCTTCTGCCTTGGAGATGTATTTGATTGACTTAACGTCTGGTAAGTCGGCAAGGTCATTCTGCATATTGATTACGGTTGATTGTTTGACCTCATCCTTTAGGTAGACTGACATGTCAATTTTCTCTTGGATGGTTTTGATGCCAGAGCTGAGAGCGACGTTGATGACAAAGAACATGGAAAGCGTCAGTAGTGTGAGAAGCATTACTGTAATTGAGGCAATAGAAAGCCATCCGTTTCGAATGAAGCTAGAAAATCCAGACTTTAGTACTCTTATAAATGCTTGCATTAGGCGTCGTACCTCCCCATCTTCTCATCGCGAACTATCTTTCCGTCATCAATCTTGATTACACGCTTCTTAAGCTTATTTACGATATGAGAGTTATGTGTTGTCATGATGATTGTGGTACCCATTTCATTAATCTTGGTCAGAATCTCGATAATGTCCCAAGAAGTCTTCGGGTCAAGATTCCCAGTTGGCTCATCCGCGATAAGGATACGTGGCTGATGAACGAGGGCTCTTGCAATTGCTACGCGCTGGCGTTCACCGCCAGAAAGCTCCCTAGGGAAGCAGTTCATCTTTGCTGAGAGTCCTACTAGCTCAAGAATCTTAGGTACTCGTTCCTTGATGTCCTTCGTTTTAACACCTGCTACCTCGAGCGCATAAGCAACATTTTCAAAGACAGTTTTCTTGGGTAGTAGCTTATAATCCTGAAAAACTACTCCAATCTTGCGGCGCAAGTATGGGATGTCACGTTTTTTGAGTTCCTTATAGTCAAGTCCACCTACGTAAATACTCCCTTCGTCAGGGATAATTTCGCGATTTATCAGCTTGATTAATGTAGATTTGCCAGCCCCAGATGTGCCAACGACGCTGACGAATTCACCTGGCTTGATATGCATTGAGACATTTTTAAGGGCTTCCGATTGGCCGCCCTCCTTGGTATTGTAAATTTTCGAAACTTTTTCGAAGTAAATCATTTATATGTTTCCCTCACTAGTTAAGTATAAATGAAAAAGAAATCTGGGGCAAGAGGTCTAGACAAGTGGCTATGAAACCTTGCTTCGTAAATATCCTTCGATAAATTCATCCAAGTAGCCACTCAGTACTTTCTGGACGTCACCAGTCTCCACTCCTGTCCTGTGATCCTTTACTAGTGTATAAGGTTGCAACACATAAGAGCGAATTTGGTTCCCCCACTCGGCTGAAATGTTTTCGCCCTTTATCTTAGCCAGCTCCTCGCGCTGTTCTTTCTCGGCCTTGTCGGCTAGCTTTGAGGCAATAACTTTCATCGCCAGTTCTTTGTTTTGAAGCTGACTTCGTTCATTTTGACAAGTTGCAGTGATACCCGTTGGGATATGTGTGATTCTTACTGCTGAGTCTGTCGTATTTACGCTTTGTCCACCGTGACCACCGGAACGGAAAACATCGATGCGAAGATCGTTTTCGTCAATCTTGAGATTAGCCGTGTCTAGCTCTGGGACTACCTCTACAAGGGCAAACGAGGTATGCCTAGCCTTGTCCGCATCGTATGGTGAGATTCGGACTAGTCTATGTACGCCATGCTCTGACTTGAGATTCCCATATGGGTGGTCTCCAGCTATCTCGACGCTAGCACTCTTTATACCCGCCTCGTCACCATCTGTACGGTGTAGTATAGTTGCTTTGTAGTCGTGACCCTCCGCGTATTTGAGGTACATGGCAAGGAGCATCTCAGCCCAATCCTGAGCATCTACCCCACCGCTACCGGCGCTGATAGATACTATCGCCTTGGCTGCATCATGTTCCTCAGTATAGAGTAAATCAAACTCAAGTGTTTCAAATTTTTGTTCAATTTCGGTAATATTTGCTTCAATCTCGGTAAGCATTTCATGATCGGCTAAGTCAGTATCCTGAATTATTTCACCGAGATCGTTAATATCATCTGCGACCTTGTCCCATGCCTCAATCTTGCTTTTGAGGGCGCCAAGCCGCTGCATCGTCTCACCTGCGGCCTGGCTGTCGTTCCAAAAGGAATCTGTCTGAGACTCACTCTCTAGTTCAGCTAATTTCTTGCGCTCATCCTCAAGCCTCAGTACTGCGAAGGCTTTTTCAAGCCTCTCTGATAAGTTTTTCAGTCGTTCTTTTAGTTCATTCATGAATACAGTATACAGTAAACAGTCATCGGTCAGCAATTATCGTAGCCTATATTAAAAAAGACCCCGAAGGGTCTTTTTTAATTATTTCTTGATGTTTGTAAGAGCGCCTAGAAGGGCTTTCTTACTACGGAGCCAAGCATATGCGGCACCACCTGTGGCGGTGAGACCGACTGCACCGGCAGCTGCTTCAGCAGGACCGGAGACAGGCATATTGCCTTTGCCGGTGTACACAACTGGAGGCTGAGGTGTCGGTGTTGGGGTAGGTGGAACAGGTTTAGTTGTAACTCGAACTATTGCATCACAGCTTACGCTACCACCATCTCCTGTAGCTACAAGATGATACTGAGTAGTTTGGGCAGGAGTTACGGTACGATTACCACTTAGGGTAATGGCATTCTCGCCATTGATCGTAACTGAGGTGGCGTTGGTAGTGCCGTAAGTAAGAGCCGCGTTCTGACCCTTCTCAATCGTGCTTGGTGAAGCAGAAAGAGTACAGGTGGGAGCTACTGGCTGAGCCTGATCGATTACTCGAGTAACGACCGTGATAGTCTCCTGGAAGTTCCAACAAGGCTTCATCTGAACGATGACATAACCACCAGATACTACTACGTCACTAATCTTTTCAGTTACCCACTGCTGGTTAGTGTTGGTACCCTTGTTATAGCGACGGAAAGCATATCCAGGAACATACTCTAGCTTAGAGTTGTTGGGAGTATTTACGGTAGCGGTAGCCGTCACACTGTTGGTGTTTCCACCAGAAACTGTAGATGTTGCAGTATGTGATGTTCCTACATTTGATGGTAGGGCAATTTTTACTACTACATTATTGGCGTTAAGCCCACTATTCTCATTCATGGTATTGTGATACCAGACCGAGAAACGTGCCAGTTGGCCATTACTTGCGGTGATTGACTGAGTATAATCACCATAAGCATTGGTTGTCGCGTTTTGTACCTGCAGTTTACTCTCAAGAGTTACCGCAGCAGCATTTGCAAACAAGTTGACACCGAAAATAGCTAAAATAGCATATATTGCGAGAATCTTCTTGCCTACGAGTTTTGATAAAAACTTTTTCATATAATACCTCCTTAAGGTATCTTTAATTGACTTTTCCCTATCCTAGGAAAATTTCAGACTCCTATCTGTGATCTTCCTGCGATACGTGGGGTACCAGGTCGCGCTGATCGCGCGACCTGGTGGAGGCACCCACTTCCCGACACTACTGCGGCGGGAGGTTCTCTTCGCCGAGCTGGGTTGAGGCGTTAGCCCCGGTCCCAACCTGGTCCTGAGTGTTCCCGGTAGCCTGGCCGCCGTTGGAGCAGTTCTCGGAGGTCGTCGTCGACTTCTTCTTGGTCGACTTCTTCGTCGTCTTCTTGGTCGAAGACGAAGACGACTTCTTCGAGGAGCTCGAGGGCTTCTTGCCGCCGCAGCCCTGCTTCTGCTTCTGCTTCTGTCCCTGGCTCTGGGCCTGGGACTGCTCGACGTTGACCTCGACGTTGACCGTCGGGGTGTTGTCGCAGCGAGCAGGAGCCGGTGCGGTTGCGACCGGGCGGCTGGTCCAGAGGGCGAACGGTACCACGATGTGGAACCATGCCCAGGAAAGGACCATCCACACCAGGATGAGAGCAAGGAGTGCTCCCAGTCCTGCGAGAATCCACAGGACTACTCGGCCGATAACCGTAGCTGCACGGTCTGCGCAGCTCGGTACGACCTCCTGGTTGACAGCCGCCGGAGCGACTGCGGGCGGAACGACCGTAGCCTGGGGCTCCGGGGTGGCCGCGGGAGCGGCCTGGGTCGTGTCGTTGTCAGCCATGGCTGACACCCCCTTCCATGGGGTCCTAGTGACCGCTCTGGCCACGTTGCCTGTGTATGACACTCCCACGTCATTGACGACAGGGAGAGAATATGGGTGCCTTGTCAGCTTGTCGGGTAGTACCCGTTTCAAGTTGACTGTACAATATATCACAAAGTAGATACTTTGTCAAGTACTTTTTCAGTCAGCTTGAGGATCATAGATACAAAAAGAGAGGTTTTACCCTCTCAATAAGTAAATTATAGCACCAAAGTCAATTATTTGGTAATGAGGAGGATGATAGCACCAAGTGCGAGCATCACGATAGCGAGGAAAAGATGTAGCTTGCGGCCGTGCTTCTCCTGGAGGTTGATCCACTTCTCGGTCGTAAGTTTGTTCGTAGCCAGGGCGAATATCGCAAGCAGAGGCAGAACAAACATCAGGTTGTAAAGCAGTAGATAACTGATACCGGTAAAAAAGTTCACCTTAGTGTGGATGAGACTAATGATAGCAAGATAGATCGCTCCGGAGCATGGGAACTCATATACGCCGATCAGAAAGCCCACCACGATTGCTGAGGTGATGGTGGCTTCGTAGGCATATTTACTGACATATCCCCTTACTTTGAGAGGGATACGAATACTGAACGGTGACCCCGGAAAGAAATACTCTTTGATATTCATGACACCAAAGAAGAACACTAGGCCTGCTCCAATCTTGGCAACGAGATTTGGCATTGGTAGGCTAGCAGCTCGCATGAAGTCGAGTAGCTTGAGCCCACTCACTCCAATCAAAAAATATGTAACGTAAATCGAAATGATATAAGCGGCAGCAAACGCCATAATATCTTTGCGGTCTTTTTTTAGGGTAAACATCAAAGAAATGTAGATAAGAAGCAGGGATATGGCACAGGGGTTGAAGCTGTCAACAAACCCAGATGTAAGGACGACTGATATAAGTGGTGGTTGAATCATAGATATTCCCCTATTTTTCTTAGGTCATCAATTTTAACTATACTATCATCGTCGGTTTTGTGTCCTCGGTCAATAAGAACTGACTTCATTCCCACCGCAGCGGCGCCGAAATAGTCACTAATCAGCGAATCTCCGACAAATAGCACTTCATGCGGCTTAAATCCTGTTTCTGAGAGCGCGCGTTCGAAAATAGCAGGATTTGGCTTCTCTACCCCGGCCTCATCAGAGGTAAGAATATACGAAAAATCACCATCTATCTCAAAATGCTTAAAGAAGTCTCCCAGCCAGCCATCTTCATTGGAAACACAGGCGATATAGAGTCTACGATCCTTCACGAGCTTAATCGCTGGTACTACATCATCGTAGAGGCGGTAATTGTGGTAATTACCCCAGGTTTCGTAACGGAGTTGTTCTCCTACATCTTCACATGCATCCTTGGGGCAGCCTATCATCTCTGCAACCTTAGCTGGATAATACGACCACTGCTGCATCGAATTTGACTTTACGCTGTCGAGTTTCTCTGTCTCTGCCATTGCGGTTTCTAATATTGGGCCCAGAACGTCGGCCGGGATATCTTTATCCAAGATGTCCTTAATTACCTTCTGATATAGACCAATCTCCGTCGGATATGGTGCAAAAAGGGTTTTGATAGCGTCAAAAAAAACCGCCTTGATCATTTCTTGAATCTCCCGAGGTAAATCTTATTCCTTTCAAGGTAATCGTAGATATCATTCACGCTAGTTGCGCCTTCGTCGATAACGGCTCGGTAGATAAAGTATGACATACTATTTCTGAGCATCCCCTTCTGATAGAAGTGTTCCTTGAGTGGGATAATGCGAGCAACTACCTCTGGGGTAAACTTCTCATGAAAGTCTAGGTAAAACTGATATGAGTCGGTCAAATAGTCTCCAGTTTTATCAGAAAGAGTTATATCGATCGACCACTCCGTATCCCCTTCCTGATAATGGAAAGTGATAAGATATTTGTCGCTCTCCTTGAGTAGGCGCTCTTCATAACTATTGACTCCGAGCTCAGAAAACTTTGATTTTAAGTTAGATACCACATCAGCCCATCCATTCCTATCAAGGTATACTAGATAGTCGATGTCTGGTTTTACGGTAGTACCGAGAGCAGCATTACCCACAAGATGAGCCTCGCCTACATCATTAAGTAACTTGGCTAGCCCCAGTTTGTCGATAACTTTTAGTGCGCCCTCCTGATTTGCCATTATTTACCGCAACATTTCTTGTATTTCTTACCACTTCCGCAAGGGCAAAGATCATTTCGTCCGACAGTTTTCTTCCCCTTTTCCGCCTGGGACTTGTCTTTTGCTTCATTGCCTTTGGCTTGTTCGGCCATCTTGGTGACGCGGGTTTCCGGGGCTGTTGCAGCAGCAGATATTTCAACCTTATAAATAAGATTAATTATCTCGGCATCTATGGCACCCAGAAGTGTTTTGAACATGCGGTAAGACTCATTTTTGTATTCAATCAGTGGATCTTTTTGACCATAGCCACGAAGTCCGATACCTTCACGAAGGTGATCGATGGCATCCAGGTGATCAATCCAGAGCATGTCGATTGTACGAAGGTAGAGTGCCCTTTCAAGAATGCGCATTAAGTCACTCCCAATTCGCTTCTCTTTGTCTTCGTATGCAGTAACAAACACGGCCTGGATTGCCTCTGTGAGCTCACTATGAGACCCTAGTAAGGTTTTTTTATCAAACTGGACCTTGCTACCGAGGATATTTTCCATAGCTTTCGCGAGGTCTTCTTCAATGATTTCACCCGTCTCAGCGTGAACATTGGCATTTACTAGTCTCTCAGACTCCGCTTCTAGTATTTCAAGATAATTGTCCTTAAGACTTTCTCCCGTCAGTATCTGTGAGCGCAGTTTGTAAATGTAGGTGCGCTGTTTGTTCATTACATCATCGTACTCAACGAGGTGTTTGCGAATGTCAAAGTTATGTCCTTCTACCTTACGTTGAGCGGATTCTAGTGACTTAGTAATCATGCCATGTTGAATAGGCTGATCTTCAGGAAGCCCCAGCCTTTCCATGATAGTCCCTACTCGTTCGCTGCCAAAGATTCTCATCAAGTCATCATCAAGCGAAACAAAGAACTGGGTCGAGCCGGGGTCACCTTGACGACCACAACGTCCACGGAGCTGGTTATCGATACGTCTCGACTCGTGCCTCTCAGTCCCGATTACGTGTAGGCCACCGAGGGTGGCAACGCCTTCACCAAGTACAATGTCAGTACCACGCCCCGCCATATTTGTCGCAACAGTAACAGCCCCTTTCTGCCCTGCATTCTTGATAATCATTGCCTCTTTTTCGTGGTTTTTGGCGTTTAGTACCTCATGTTTTACGCCATTACGTTTCAAAAGGTCAGATAACAGCTCATTTTTTTCGATACTAACCGTGCCAACCAGAACTGGCTGACCTTTTTCTTGGCGCTCTTTGATATCATTTACAATCGCCATAAACTTACCACGTTCGTTCTTGTAGATAAGGTCAGCTTCATCGACGCGAATATTTTGCCTATTTGTTGGTATTTTGATCACTTCAAGCTTGTAAATCTTGGCAAATTCTTCTGCTTCTGTCGCGGCTGTACCTGTCATACCAGATAGTTTTACATAGAGACGAAAGTAGTTTTGAAAAGAAATGGTGGCAAGCGTCAGTGATTCACGATTGACAGTTACACCCTCCTTGGCTTCAATCGCTTGGTGAAGGCCCTCACTGTAACGACGGCCAAACATTAGTCGTCCTGTAAACTCATCTACGATAACGATTTCACCGTCACGTACAACATAGTCTTTATCAATCTTGAAAAGTACATTTGCCTTCAGAGCTTGTTCGATATGGTGGACATTCTCGATGCCATATTCTTCGTAGATATTATCTACTCCTAGCAGCCGCTCCATATGTGCTATACCGCCATCTGTAAGAGATACAGCCTTTTGTTTTTCATCAATCGTGTAGTCGGTGCTCGCATTTAGCTGCTTCACAAGATGGTCAATTTGAGAGTATTTATCCGTACTTTCTTCGGCTGGTGCCGAAATAATTAGTGGTGTCCTAGCTTCATCAATCAGGATAGAGTCAACTTCATCGACAATAGCAAAGTGAAGTGGCCGTTGTACCATTTGCGAAGCATCCTGTACCATGTTGTCACGTAGATAATCAAAACCGTACTCGTTATTTGTACCATAAGTAATATCAGCTTCATAAGCCTCTTTGCGCGTAACTGGGCGTAAGTTCTCAGTAGTCTCATCAAGAACATTCTCGTTTTCGTATCCTGGGTCATAGATATATGCAGCCTCATGGATAATTACTCCCACTGATAGGCCGAGAGAGTGATAGAGTTTTCCCATCCAGCCGGCGTCACGCCTGGCGAGATAATCATTAACTGTCACAACGTGCACGCCATTGCCAGTAAGAGCATTGAGGATCGCCGGTAGGGTTGCGACTAGTGTTTTGCCTTCACCAGTCATCATTTCTGAGATATTACCCTCGTGTAGCACTAGTCCACCGATGATTTGAACGTCGAAGTGACGCATTCCGAGCACTCGTAGAGACATCTCCCTGGCTAGGGCAAATACTTCGCCTATATAGGGTTCTAGGATATCTTGTTCGACTTGCCTAGTTGACTCCTTATCGTCTTCTTTTGGCTTTGCCGCAACAAGCTTCTTTTCTATCTCGGCTCTAATCTCTGAAACTCTAGCTTTTATCTTTTGGTCGCTGAGCTTTTTTACACTCTCTTCGAGGGAGTTAGTTTCATCGACATATTTATTAAGTCCAGATACCTTGCGGGCATTGGGATCTCCGATAAGCTTGGAAAAAATTGACATTACTGCTGACTCTCCCGCTTCAGAATCTTGCGTAGAATGTTCTTACCACGAAGAAAACGTGACTTTTTCGGGTCGTGTGTAGACTTAATTTTTTCGAGTTGTCGCATGAGTTTACGCTCGAGTTCGTCTACAGCGGCAAAGATAGTTCTTTCTGTGGCCTCAGCTGTTACGTCGGGACCAGCAACTTTAATAGTCGCTTTCGCTGTGGCAATCTTTTTCGCGGTCTTTTTTGCGCCTTCTTCGACTATTACTTCAGCAGATAGAATCTGTTTATATGTCTTGCAGAGTTTATTGAACTTTTTCTCGATGTATTTTTTTAGTTCAGGAGTCAGAACTGTCTCGTGACCTGTAATCGTAATTTTCATCATTGCCTCCTATCTTGTAATTACTTCTTTGCCCACCCACTTCTGTAATACTTTTGGTATTTTGATACTTCCGTCGGGTTGCTGATTATTTTCCATGATTGCAATAAGGGTACGCGATATCGCAATTGCAGTACCGTTTAGCATATAAACAAGGTTCTTCTTCCCCTCAGCGCTTTTGTATTTAATGTTTAAAGCACGGGATTGATAGTCAGTACAGTTTGAGGTTGAAGTAATTTCGGCCCAATCTCCCATACTTCCATCACGATTTGGCTTCCCAGGCATCCAGGCCTCTAGGTCAAACGTACGGTAGGCAGGAGCACCTAGGTCGGCTGTGCAGTGGTCGATAACTCGGAAAGGAATCTCTAACCCTTTATAAATCTCTTTTTCAATCTCTAGAAGTTCTTTATGCGCTTCCTCGGCGTTTTCTGGTAAAACATATTGAAACATTTCAATCTTAGTAAACTGATGAACGCGAAAGATACCTTTGGCATACTTTGAGTAAGATCCTGCTTCTGTCCGGAAACAGTGAGAAACGGCGACATATCTCTTTGGTAAATCAGCTTCGACAAGAGTCTCGTTCATATGGTAGCCACCCATGGCGATTTCTGCGGTACCAATCAGGCAGAGATCAGTATCGTTAACATTATAAACTTGAGTTGACTCACCGCGTGGACTAAAGCCAAGACCTTCAAGAACCTCTTGTTTAGCAAGGTCTGGCGTAGAAAAAGGGGTAAACCCATGTTTGGTTACAACTTCAAGGGCATATTGGATTAAGGCAAATTCAAGTAGTGCAAGTTCATTCTTGAGATAGTAAAACTTAGCACCAACTACTTTTGCGGCACGTTCAAAATCAATTAAATCAAGTTTTTCCGCCAGTTCAACATGGTCTTTCGGCTCGAAACTAAACTTGGTAACTTCTCCAACTACTTCTAAAACAGGGTTATCATTCTCATCATCACTAACTTTGACGTTTGGATGGGTAGAGTTAGGGACTTTGAGTAGCAATTCTCTCAAATCAGTCTCAGTTTTGCGAAGCTCTTCGGAAAACTTGTCTTCCTGGTCTTTGATAGTTTTGAGATTAGTAAGCTCAGCCGCTGATGGTTTTCCTTTGAGATTCAACTTACTACGTAGGTCATCTACTTTTGCTATTAGTTCAAGTCTCTTTTGGTCTAGTTTGATTAGCTGGTCAATATCAACAGAAGCTAAACGGTTTTTTGTATTAGTCTTGATTTCTTCGACATGTTCACGAATATATTTAATGTCTAGCATATGATTCTCCTAAGTCAATTATAGCACTTTGAGACTATTTTGAGGCTTCTGTAAGTCTGGTTTGAACAAGCTTTCGATCAAGTGAGGCCAGCAGCCAGCCAGCTTGTGGCCCGGAATCCTTACCCAAGAAGGCCTGGTAAATGGCAGAAAAGGCTTCTTTTGCAGGAATACCCTGCTCTTTTTTGATTTCATGAATCTTGCCATGTAGATTCTCACCGTTCCAGTTTTCGGTCTCCGAGTACTCTTTTAGAAGGGTGGAGAGAAATTGTTGCTGACTTACACTTAGATTTAGTTTCGGAGTAACATCGAGAACCCTGAAAATATAATCAACTGGTGCATATTTTTCGAGCCATTTTTGTGCGTATTCGATACGCTCTTTCAAGTCGGCCAGTTCGTTATCGGTAAGGGCACTTCCCTTTTCGTTTTTAGCTTCATTGAAAATGTTGACTTTTTGCATCTGGATTGCAAGCGCAACTTTCGAGAAACGCATCCGATACCCCGGTTCGAATCCTGGATTTTGAACTATTTCCCAGGCTCGGCCGAGGTCCGGAAAGTCAATTTCCTTAAGATAAGCTTTCATTGCGCGATCATACTC
>CAZEFH010000008.1:0-32116 GCA_964511435.1 uncultured Candidatus Saccharibacteria bacterium | reverse complement strand
AGAAGACAAAAAGTCCTTTACTAATTTAGGATCTGGTCCAGGAATCGGGATATGCGAAACTATACGATAAACAAGTAGAAGTACCAGCACAAAGCCAATCTTCTTCAGGAGATCCTTACTGGCGAGAATTCGTTTTAAGTAACCCACGAGACAGTCCCCCTTCCTCGAAACGAGGATTATTTGCTTTCTTCGGTAGTTTTGGCCTTCGTTTTGACGGTAGCCTGTTTCTTGGCTCCTTCAGTCATAGACTCAAGCTCAAAAGTAAGTTCATTAGTGTAGTTCTTGCTTGCTACAACTTTGTAGCGAGTACGAACGTTGTCAATCATTGAAAGTTCAACAAGAGTCTCCACTGTTATCTTGCTACCCCTTTTAACGCTGTTGAATTTATCAAGAGGAAGTGTAATAGCGGCGGCCTTAAGGGCTTTGAAACCAGGCTTCTTTGGGACACGCTGTACTAGTGGAAGTTGACCACCTTCGAAACCTGGACGGAGCTTCTTACCGGTACGAGAAAGCTGACCCTTAGTACCACGACCAGCGGTCTTACCCTTACCTGAACCAATACCGCGTCCGACACGTTTAGTATCTTTGGAAATAATTCCGAATAAACCTTCAAGCTTCATTATTTTGTCTCCTCAGTAGCTTTATCCGCTTTTTTTGAAGCTGGAGCTACTTTCTTTTCAACCTTCTTGAGCTCTGATAGAGCCAAAATGGTTGCATAAGCATTGTTGATCTTGGAGTTAGAACCAATCATCTTTGACAGAATGTCGCGGATGCCAGCAGCTTCAAGAACGGCACGTACAGCACCGCCAGCAATAACCCCAGTACCTTCTGAAGCCGGTTTCAAGAAGACATAAGCACCTGCCTTGCGAGCCGATACTTCGTGAGCAATAGTAGTTCCTTTAAGGTCAATTTCTATCAGATTACGCTTGGCACGGTTAGTCGCCTTCTGTACCGCTGTCATTACTTCATTGCCCTTGTCGACACCGACCCCGACTTTACCATTCTTGTTTCCGACTACAACGGTAGCACGGAAACGAAGACGACGACCACCCTTTACCACACGAGTAACGCGGTCGATCTGGACAACTTTTTCTTCGAATTCAGGAGTTTCTGCGAACTCAAGATTCTTTGTAGTATTTTCTCTCATCATCACTCCTAAAACTTCAAACCTTTAGCACGAGCAGCTTCTGCCAGTGCTTTGACACGACCATGATACAGCTTGCCGCCACGATCAAAGACAACAGTGTCAATCTTCGCTGCCTTCGCGAGCTCAGCAATCTTTTCCCCTACCTTAACTGCTTTTTCAGTCTTGGTACCAGTTGCCTTCACGAGAAGGTCACTAGTATATGCAAGGGTCTTACCGGCCTGGTCATCTATAAGCTGAGCGATAACATGCATGTTACTGGTCGCGACAGCTAAACGTGGACGAACAGCAGTACCGGACACTTTACTACGGATACGATTTTGACGTCTTGCCTTACTCATAAATCTATCTAACATCTCATATCTCCTTACTTAGCACCGGTCTTACCAGCCTTGCGTCTGATATGTTCAGTAACATATTTAATACCTTTACCCTTGTAAGGCTCAGGCTTTCTAAAGCCACGAATCTCAGCCGCAACCTGACCTACAAGCTGCTTGTTGATACCACTAACAATAATGATGTTTTTCTCGACTGCGAGCGAGATACCGGCCGGAGCAGGATATTCAATCGGGTGCGAGTAACCCAGGTTTAATACAAGTTTGCTTCCAGAAACTGAGGCACGGTAACCAATACCGTTAATCTCAAGCTCTTTCTTAAATCCAGTGCTAACTCCAACAACCATATTGTCAATCAGGGTACGGGTCAGTCCAAAGAGTTCGGCTGCCTGGACATCCTCAACTTTCTTCGAGAGTGTAATAACACCATCATTCAGTGCTACTGCAATTTTGTCAGAAAAGTCATAGCTTAGCTCGCCCTTGGAACCGGTAACTTTGATATTATTCCCTGTAATTTCTACCGTAACGCCAGCAGGAACTGTAATCGGTAATCTTCCAATTCTAGACATCTTACTCTCCTACCAAACTTTACAGATTAATTCACCACCGAGGCCAAGCTTCTTTGCTTCGACCCCACTCATTACGCCCTTTGAAGTAGAGACGATAACGAGACCGTGTCCCTGAAGGACTGAAGGAATTTCTTCTTTGCCAACATAGACACGACGACCAGGCTTCGAGACACGAACCAGTTTCTTGGTTGCGGTTCCGGCTAGACGGGCGAGGATAGTAGCACCGTCATTCTCAAGTGCAAAGTCGCTGATATAGCCTGCACCTTTAAGGACCTTGAGGATCTCAACTTTGAGTTTTGAAGCAGGAATAACTACACTCTCCTTGCCCACTAGACGGGCGTTGCGGATGCGTGTCAGCATATCTGCGATTGGATCTGTTATTGCCATTATTTTACTCCTACCAACTACTCTTAGTTACACCAGGGATTTCTCCCTTGCTTGCCAGCTCTCTGAAACAAATACGACACATGTCGAATTTGCGTAGATACCCGTGCGGACGACCACAGAGGGCGCAACGTGTATATCCTCTACTCGAGAACTTTGGCGTTCTTTTTGCTTTTGCAATCAGTGATTTCTTTGCCATATTATCCTCTAATCCTTAAATGGAAAACCAAGTTTAGTTAACAGTGCCTTGCCTT
The DNA here is from genome assembly GCA_964511435.1 of uncultured Candidatus Saccharibacteria bacterium. Classification (GTDB taxonomy): domain Bacteria; phylum Patescibacteriota; class CPR2; order UBA1875; family CAIMLA01; genus JBGSPL01. The sequence continues at coordinate 29,430 of CAZEFH010000008.1, read as the reverse complement.
CTGCATCAGTCTTCGCAGTTGTCGAAACATTCACCTGAAGACTAAATGGAGTGGTAGCTTCTTCAAAGCTAATCTCTGGGAAAACACCATGCTCCTTAATACCCAAGGAGTAATTACCAGTACCATCAAAGGCAGTACCCTTGATACCACGGAAGTCACGGACACGTGGAAGCGCGACATTCACCAGGCGGTCTAGAAACTCATACATTCTTTCGCCGCGAAGAGTAACACTAGCACCTACGGTCATACCTTCACGGATTTTAAATCCCGCGATAGACTTACGAGCCTTATTGACGACCGGAGCTTGTCCAGTAATCTTGGTGAGCCCTGCGATGACTGGGTCAATCAATTTAGAATCAGCAGAAGCACGGCCAACACCAGCGTTTACAACAACCTTAGTAATCTTTGGAATCTGATGCAGATTCTTATAGCCAAACTCATGCTTCAGATCGATAGTTACCTTATCATTATAGAAATCTTTCATTCTTGCCATCTTAAGACTCCTTCTGCACTGACTGACACTTTTTGCACACACGTGCCTTCTTGCCGTCTTTAGCTATAAGGGTACCGACACGAGTCGGCTTGCCGCACTTGGAACATACTAGGGCCACGTTCGAAACTGGAAGTGGCTTAGCTATCTCAAGTATGCCACCAGCAGCATTCTTCTTACTTGCCTTAACCGCCTTTTTGACCAAGTTAAGTCCAGCAACAATAACCTTGTTCTCTTTAGGCAGAACCTTGCTTACTTCGCCAGTTTTACCTTTGTCCTTACCGGCAGTAATGTATACTTTGTCATTCTTTACTATTTTCATACTTCACCTACAATACTTCCGGCGCAAGCGACACAATCTTCATATAGCCCTTTTCACGTAGTTCACGTGCAACCGGGCCAAAGATACGAGTACCGCGAGGCTGGTTATTTTTATCAATCAGGACGACAGCATTGTCATCAAACTTAATCGTTGAGCCATCAGGACGGATGAAATCCTTATGCACTCTCACTACCACAGCGCGAGCAACTTCCTTTTTCTTAGCATTTCCCCCTGGCATAGCGGTTTTTACGGAAACAATGATGACATCACCAAGGCTAGCATAGCGGCGTTTTGAACCACCAAGAACCTTGATACACATTACTTCCTTGGCACCGGTATTATCGGCAACTTTGAGTCGAGTCATGTGTTGAACCATCTTATTTCTCCAAATCCTTTGCGGTCAAAACTTTCGAAAGACTCCAACGTTTAGTCGCTGAAAGCGGACGTGATTCCTCGATTTCAACCATATCACCGACCTTAGCCTTGCCTACCTCATCGTGAGCCGCAAATTTCTTGGTTACGGTATACTTCTTTTTGTAGATTGTGTGCTCTTTGACGCGCTCTACGAGAACGCTAATGGTTTTATCCATCTTGTCTGAAACAACCTTACCTCTAAGTGTTCTTTTCATCCTATTTATCCCCTTCACCCGCCTTAGGCTGGGCGACCTTCTTCTCTGCTTCGAAGATCTCGCGTTCACGGAGAACAGTCTTGATCTGCGCAACGAGCTTACGGCTCTTTGATACTTCACTTACCTGTGTCAGCTCTCTACCAGCGATAGCGAAACGGTCCTTGAGGAGTTTAGCCTCAGTCTCGGCGAGAAGCTTCTGAAGTGCTTTTACGTCTTTTTCGACGAGTTCTTTAGCTTTCATGGGTTTCTCCTACACTATCTTTCACTAATATCTTGGTTTTGATTGGAAGCTTGTGAGTAGCGAGACGTAAAGCCTCTTTAGCAACTTCTGGTGCGACACCATCCATCTCGAAGAGGATTCTGCCCGGCTTTACTACTGCTGCATAGTGATCTAGTGAACCCTTACCACTACCCATACGGACTTCGTTTGGCTTCTTGGTAATTGGCTTGTCTGGGAATATGCGGATCCAGATTTTACCGCCACGCTTGATATAACGAGTCATCGCACGACGAGCTGCTTCTATCTGACGAGATGTAATCCAGGCAGGTTCAAGTGCCTTGATGGCGTACTTACCGAAGTCAATCTCAGTACCACGAGTAGCCTTGCCAGTCTGTGGATTTTTCTGCATTTTACGATATTTGGTTTTCTTAGGCTGTAACATTCTTAGCCTCCGATTTCTTCTTGGTCTCATTCATGCCGTTGTACACCCAGACCTTGATGCCAAGGATACCGTAAGTAGTCTTAGCTCGACTAGTCGCATACTGAATGTCAGCATCGATAGTAGCTAGAGGGATCTTGCCCTTAATCACATATTCGCTTCTAGCGATGTCGGCACCGTTCAAGCGACCGCCAACCATGATTTTGACACCCTTTACACCGGCACGCTGTGCCTTTTCAACAGTCTGGCGCATTGCACGCTTGAAAGCGATACGACGCTCAAGCTGTTGAGCAATATTATCGGCAATAATTTGAGCGCTTGCATCTGGATTCTTGACTTCATAAACATTGATGTCTTTGATTTTACCAGTAGTAAGCTTACCTAGTTTTGCCTTGAGCTCCGTTGCTCCTGCACCACCACGTCCGATAACGACACCTGGCTTAGCAGTATGAATAGCAATGCTGATTTGATTTGCATTACGATCAATCTCAACATTAGCAATACCAGCACGCATCCCAAGTGAACTTAGAATAAACTTACGGATTGCAATGTCTTCGTGAAGAAGCTTGGCATAGTCACGTTTAGAAAACCAACGTGAGGTCCAGTTCTTGTTCACTTGAAGACGGAAACTGATTGGATTTACTTTGTGACCCATTACTTGGCCTCCTTCTCGTCAGTCTTAGCGACTTCCTTCTCTACCTTTGGCTTAGCATCTTTCTTAGCAGCCTCACCAGCGACAACGACTGTAATATGACTAGTACGCTTCAGGAGTGGTGATGCCATACCCTTGGAACGTGGTCGAAAACGCTTCAGGCTTGGCCCTTGATCGACGGTAATCTTCGAGATTACGAGATCCTCACGAGCGATGCCGGCATTATTTACAGCGTTAGAAACAGCTGAATTAAGTGCCTTATAGATAATGCCCGCGGCCTTCTTTGGCATAAACTTTAGGGTAGTCAGAGCATTGTCAGCTTTCTGACCACGAACGATATCAGCTACGAGTCTCGCCTTTTTAGGAGAAATACGGATATATTTTTCTACTGCACGAACTTCCATTACTTCTTCCCTTTCGCGAGCTTACCACCATGACCACGAAACTTACGGGTTGGTGAGAATTCACCGAGACGATGTCCTACCATATTCTCAGATACAAAGACAGCAATATGCTCTTTGCCATTGTGAACTGCAAAAGTATGACCAACGAACTCAGGAATGATGACCGCAGCACGTGACCAAGTCTTGATGACTTTCTTGTCACCGCCGAGGGCGTCGACTTTACGCACGAGGCGTTCGTCAATGTATGGACCTTTTTTGAGTGATCTTGACATATCTTACCTCTTACTTACGGCCCTTCTTACGGCCTTTAACAATAAATTTACTAGATAGTTTCTTCTTATTTCGGGTCTTCTTACCAAGAGCAGGCGCACCCCAAGGAGTCTTCGGACCGCCCATCAGAGCGATAGAAGTACCACCTTCACCACCACCATGAGGATGGTCTACTGGGTTCATGGCCTTACCACGAACGCTAGGACGGAAGCCCATCAGACGAGTACGACCAGCTTTACCAATCTTGATATTGCTATGTTCTGAATTTGATACAGTACCGATAGTAGCAGCGCAACGCTCTGAGACGAGACGAATTTCCCCTGAAGGAAGCTTGAGCTGAACCATTCCACCTTCTTTGGCCATGATCTGAATCTTGGTACCAGCAGAACGAGCAAGCTGTGAACCCTTACCAGGCTCCATTTCGACAGCAAAAACGATGGTACCGACTGGGATATCTTTGAGTGCCTTGCGGTTACCATTACGAATCTCAGCTTCTTCGCCAAAAACTAGCTTAGCGCCAACCTTTACTCCAGTAGGAGCAACGATGTAAGCCTTGGTTCCGTCTGCCTTTACGACAAGAGCGATACGAGCAGAACGATTTGGATCATACTCGATAGACTCTACAGTCACAGTTTCATTTCCAAGCATCTTGAAGTCTACTAGACGATAGAGACGCTTGACCCCGCCGCCGCGATGACGAACGGTAATCTTGCCCTGAGAGTTACGACCAGCACGGCTTTTGAGACCGACCGTGAGGGATTTCTCTGGGCTCTTCTTGGTGATATCAGCAAAGTCGTCGACGGACATTCCGCGGCGGGCATTGCTGGTTGGCTTAACTATTCTAATACCCATCGTTAAATCCCCTTAAAATCCTCTATCGACTCACCCTTTTTCACGGTGACGATAGCCTTTTTAATATCACTGCGTTTACCGAAAATCTTACCAAAGCGCTTTACCTTACCGGCGACAACGATAGTGTTGACACTGACAACATGTACCGAGAAGGCCTTTTCTACTGCCTGTTTAATCTCTGTCTTGGTAGCAGCGTTGTCGACGACAAAAACATACTTACCTGCTTCAGTTGCTGAGAAGCCCTTTTCTGAGATTACTGGGCGCTTTAGGACGCGTAACTGTTCCATTATTTAGCCTCCCAATATTTATTTGCACTCTCGAGCGCTTCACCAACAAAAACAATGGTGTCAGCCCAGAGAATATCATATACATTTAGATTACGAGCATCAGTCACACGAACATCGCCGACGTTGCGAGAAACTAGGATTGCCTGTTCAGTAAGTCCTGCAAAGACATAAAGATGCTTCTTGCCAGCAATCTTGTTGGCGATAGTCGCAAATTCCTTGGTCTTAGTAGCTGTTAGCTGATCAAGGATAACTACATTATTCTTGCGAGTAGCAAGGGCAGACAGGATAGCTCCACGACGCTTCTTTGAAAGAACGCGCAATTTGAAGTGCTGGATAGTGGTAGGACCGAAGATTACACCACCACCACGCCAGAGTGGGTTACGGATAGAGCCAGTACGAGCACGGCCAGTACCCTTCTGCTTATAAGGTTTCTTGCCGCCACCACTAACTTCAGCGCGAGTCTTGGCCTTAGCGGCAGCTTCGCGACGATCAGCCATCTGCGCGATGACTACTTCGTGGATTAGAGCTGGATTTACCGGTGCATCAAAGAGAGTGACCTTTACGTCACGAGCGTCCCCTTTGACTCCTTTAGCATCATATACAGATATTTTCATAACTAACCTCTCACCACTACAATACCCTTGCGTGGTCCAGGAACTGCACCCTTAATCGCAATGGTGTTATTTGTCTTGTCAACTGCCACGATTTCTAGGTTCTTTACAGTTACCTGCTCGGCACCCATGTGGCCAGCCATCTTCATCCCCTTCATAACATGCTGAGGATAACCAGCACCGATAGATCCTGGTGCACGATAGTTGTGCGAACCATGGGTCTTTGGTCCACGATGGAAATTATGGCGTTTGATAGTACCAGCAAAACCTTTACCCTTCGAGGTTCCAGTTGTGGCTACCTTATCGCCCGCTTCAAATACTTCGACGGTGAAAATATCACCGACTTTTACTCCAGAGACTTCTTTACCCTGTGAAATACCGCTTTCAGCGGTCTCGCCTTGCGAGATTTCACTGGGTGAACCCTCTGCAGCTTCTGTTACTACGTAGTCAAACTCACGCAGAACTTTAGGTACTGCGCCGGATTTCTTGACGTGGCCAGCCATAGGCTTGTTCACGTTCTTGTCCAAGCCAAAGCCAAGCTGAACGGCTGAATATCCGTCTTTCTCGACTGTTTTAACTTGAACAACAGTACATGGTCCCGCCTCTATGACGGTCACCGGTACTACGACACCCTTTTCATCAAAGATGTGGGTCATGCCGATTTTTTTACCGATCAATGCCTTCATTGTTCTTCCTTAGTTAATTGATACATTTTGCGCAACAAAATACATTTCGACAGCCAAGCAGTATCTTTTGACTTGCCTGACCCCCGAAGGTTTTGTACTTAATTTGTGCATGAATAAGTATACAAAAATTCCTTGAAATAGTCAAGGAATTTAATTATGGATAATTAATATTTGGTGCCGGCCGGGGCGACGCGCTCTCGCGCGCCACCCGTGGCCGAGACGTCGAAGCTTGGTGTAGCCTAGCGCGGGTCTAACCGGGTCACCTCTACTTCCGCGTAGTGCTTCCGCGGCAAAACTGTCGGCAGCTGGCGGAAGTAGAACTCAGTGATCTCGTCTCCTCCTTCGCGAATCGCGACCCTGAGAAGACTGGTGCCGGCATCGGTTGTGGTGATCTTGTACTCCATCACCGTTGCTTCAGAGGAGACATGACCATCATCTTTGAGCAAGGTCTCAGCCCAATCGATGAAGGCCAGCTCTTCGAGATCAACAACCGCAACCAGCGGTTTGCCGATCAGTACCAGCTCACCAGTAATGGTCCCTCCCATCTCCTCGGTGAGGAACTGCTCCAGTTCGCTTGCCAAGGTTCTCACCCCTCTCATGACGTCTATCCTGCTGTTGCTAGGACACTATAATCTAACACTATTACCTCATTTTGTCAATGTGAAACATAAATGTTTCACATTGTTTCACGCAACACAAAAACCACCCTTTCGGGTGGTTTTTGTTATTTGATATAAGGTACAAAACCTATGATTACATCTTGATTTCGATATCAACTCCGGCTGGGAGAGACAGACTCATCAGTGAGTCGACAGTCTTCGCGGTGAAGTCGGTGATGTCCAGGAGACGTTTATGAACTCTCATCTCGAACTGTTCACGCGCGTTCTTATCGATATTACTAGCACGATTCACCGTAATCGGTGTGCGATCTGTGGGTAGTGGGATTGGACCCGCTACCTTAGCACCGCTACGTACTGCAGTCTCGATAATCTGAGTCGTCGACTGGTCGATGACCTTGTTGTCATAAGCCTTTAGCTTAATGCGGATTCTCTGTTTCTCGGTTTTTTCAGCCATTTGTTTTCCTTCTAGTTCCCATGGTCGCTACTGCGCCATGCTATCTATAAGTTAGTTAATTTCGAATTATTTTACGATCTTGGTTACGACACCAGCACCGACAGTACGGCCACCTTCACGGATAGCGAAGCGAAGACCATCCTCTATCGCGATAGGCTGAATGAGCTTGGCAACCATCTTGATGTTATCACCAGGCATAACCATCTCACCTTCGAACTCGATCTCGCCAGTTACGTCAGTTGTGCGGATGTAGAACTGAGGCTTGTAACCCTTGAAGAATGGAGTATGACGTCCACCCTCTTCCTTGGTAAGAACATAGACCTCTGCCTCAAACTCAGTGTGAGGAGTGATTGAACCTGGCTTGGCAAGAACCATACCACGCTCAATGTCAGTCTTTTCAATACCGCGGAGAAGTAGACCAGCATTGTCACCGGCCTGACCCTGCTCAAGCTGTTTCTTGAACATTTCAATACCAGTAACAACAGTCTTACGAGTAGCCTTGATACCAACGATTTCAACTTCGTCATTGATCTTGACTACACCACGATCGATACGACCAGTAGCAACGGTACCACGACCTTTGATACTAAAAACGTCTTCGATAGCCATCATGAAAGGCTTGTCTGTGTCACGAACTGGCTCTGGAATATATTCGTCTAGAGCGTTCATGAGCTCCATGATTGACTCTTCGTACTTAGCGTCACCCTCAAGTGCTTTGAGAGCTGAACCACGAATGATAGGAGCATTGTCACCATCATACTTATACTTAGTAAGAAGCTCACGGATCTCCATCTCAACGAGATCAAGCATCTCTGGATCGTCTACCATGTCACATTTGTTCATGTAGACAACGATTCGTGGAACACCAACTTGGTATGCAAGCAGGATGTGCTCACGAGTCTGAGGCATAGGACCGTCAGTAGCAGCAACTACGAGAATAGCACCGTCCATCTGAGCAGCACCGGTGATCATGTTCTTCACATAGTCGGCGTGTCCAGGACAGTCTACGTGCGCGTAGTGACGCTTCTCGGTCTCGTACTCCTGGTGAGAAGTAGCGATGGTGATACCACGCTCTCTCTCTTCTGGAGCATTGTCGATGTCCTCGAATTTTCTAGCAGCAGCTAGACCCTTCTTTGCAAGTACAGAAGTAATTGCAGCTGTAAGGGTGGTTTTACCATGGTCTACGTGGCCAATTGTACCAACGTTGACGTGTGGTTTGGTTCTCTGATAAACTTCAGCCATTTTGTCTCCTTAAAGTTTACTTTTTAGTTAATAATTTTCTACTATCAAATAACACTCTAAATCCCCGCGCCTCACGGCGTGGAGAAAAAGTATTCATTTGGCCTACAAATATTACTATATTTCAGCAGTTTGTGCAAGTATTTCCAGTAGTTAAATGTTTGGAAGTGATAAAGTTCATAACGTAGGTACGAAGAAGGCCACAACCCACGTGTCCTCCCCCGCATCTTGCGAGTAATACTTGCGTGTTGTGACCCTACTTGGCGACGGTTCCCGAACCGAAGCACTTCCAGCACGGTTCCCCTATCTTGCCGTTGCCACGAGTCAACCTTGTTGTGCCATGACATTCCGGACAGAGCTTGCGGCCTGAGGGGACCGGACGGCCCGATGGCAGCATCGACGCTACTTCAGGCTTATCGAACCATGACCCGAACGACATGACCGTTCACCCCTTTCCTACTCGGCGATTCGCGGCCCGAAGTCGGCGGCGCTTATGATCACGTCGCCGACCTGCAGGTCGTGCTCGAGGTCTTCGACGTCTACGGTCTCAGGTCCGACACAGAGCCGGTACTTGTGGCTGTCAGTGACAGAGAGCCGCTCCACAAGACTGCGGGCGTACTCGAGCGACACCGTAGTCGCCAGCAGAGGAAGTTCTTCTTCGTAGATCTTCCTCCGGACTGGGAGAAACACTACCAGCTTACTCACAATACCACCTCCTGGCATCTTGGTAGACCGTAGTCTACCAGTTCGAATCGACGAAGAATTCCAGGAGAGCAGCCGTGATAGACCACCAACCGAATACTCCGCCCAGGCCGTAGACCACCAGGCCCAGGCCGAAGACGAGAAGGCCCAATACGAGACAGCCGCCCTCAGGCTCTTCCGCCTCGATCTGGGCGTTGTGGATCTGGTCGATGTCACCGCTCTCGTATGCCTCCTTTGTCACAACGTCGGTGTGCCGCACGAGCACTTCTGCTATCCGGACGCTGCCATAGATACAGGCGACGCCCAGAAGGATGAAGATGATCCCACTGATAACTTCCATTACGTACATCCCCTCTCCTAGGTGCGCGCCGGCTGGCGCGCACGCGTCAACACGGTTTGTGCCGGTATTATATGCCCAAAACCGTCTAAAATCAATGAAATTATTCCCAATTTGTCCCCTAGAGCGTCCACAGCCCCGCGGTGACCTTATTGGTAAAGTGCGTCTAGATGACCATATAAAAAGAGACTCTTTCGAGTCTCTTCAGATTCTGAAACAAGTTCAGAATAACAATTGTTTATTCTGCAGTCTGTTTCTTACCGCGCTTGGCGATGATTTCATCTGCCACGTGACGAGGAACTTCCTCGTAGTGGTCAAATTCCATCGTCGAGGTACCGCGACCCTGGGTCATCGAGCGAAGATTAGTGGTATAACCAAACATCTCAGCCAGTGGCACGAAAGCATCAACGACCTTGGTATTACCACGATCAGACATCTGCTTGATACGACCACGCTTCGAGTTGATATCACCCATAATATCACCCATGTACTCCTCAGGAACAGTAACTTCTACATTCATCACCGGCTCGAGGATAACTGGAGTAGCCTTACGAACTGCCTCTTGAGCTGCCATAGAACCAGCAATCTTGAAGGCCATTTCGTTCGAGTCAACCTCATGATAAGAACCATCATAGAGAGTAACCTTGACGTCAACTACTGGATAACCAGCAATAACACCATTGTCGAGAGCTTCTTTGATACCAGCATTGACAGGGTTGATATATTCCTTTGGAATCGCTCCACCAACAATCTTGTTGATGAATTCGAAACCTGCACCCTCTTCGTTTGGCTCCATCTCAATCCAGACATGACCGTACTGACCGCGTCCACCAGACTGACGGACGAACTTGCCTTCTTGCTTCACAGTAGACTTGATAGATTCACGATAGGCAACCTGTGGTTTACCAACATTTGCCTCTACCTTGAATTCACGGCGCATACGGTCGACAAGAATCTCGAGGTGAAGCTCACCCATACCAGACATAATAGTCTGACCAGTTTCTTCATCAGTATGGACACGGAAAGTAGGATCTTCTTCGGCTAGACGCGAAAGGGCGATACCCATCTTGTCCTGGTCGGCCTTCGTCTTTGGCTCAATTGAAACCTGAATCACTGGCTCTGGAAAAGTAATATTTTCGAGCATTACTGGATGTCCTACATCACAGAGCGTATCACCAGTTGTGGTCTTTCCGAGACCAACTGCGGCAGCAATATCACCCGAGTAGACTACGTCGAGCTCTTCACGATGATTGGCGTGAAGCTGAACAATACGTCCGATGCGCTCCTTGTTGCCAGTAGTAGAGTTCAGAATGTATGAGCCCTTCTGTAAGACACCACGGTAGACACGGAAGAAGATTAGCTTTCCCACGAATGGGTCAACTGCGACCTTGAAAGCCAGGGCTGCAAATGGACCATCGTCGGTAGCTTTGATTTCAAGCTCTTCACCAGTCTTCTCATCAGTTGCATGAGCTGGAACCACGTCAAGTGGTGATGGCAAGTAATCAATAATGGCTTCAACAAGCATCTGAACGATAACACCACGGCCATCTCCACCCAAGTATGGATAGAAACCGCCAGTCACAGTAGCCTTACGAATAAGCTTTTTGAGCTCCTCTGTGGTAGGCTCTTCACCGCCAAGATACTTCTCCATCGCAGCGTCGTCGTACTCAACTACTTTTTCGATTAGTTCTTCGCGATATTTCTTTACCTTATCCATCATATCAGCAGGGATTTCACCCTCTTCGAGATGTTTATCAGTATACTGTTTGTAGGTATAGGCCTTCATTTCAACGATGTCGACGACACCATTGATAGACTGCTCGAAGCCAATAGGAAGCTGAATTGGATAGGCATTCTTCGAAAGACGATCACGAACAGAGTCGAGAGTCTTATAGAAGTCACCGCCGGTCTGATTGATCTTGTTCGCAAAGAACATACGTGGAACATGATATTTGTCGGCTTGACGCCAGACAGTCTCTGACTGAGGCTCTACACCCATCTTACCATCCAGGATAACTACGGCACCATCAAGAACACGCAATGAACGCTCTACCTCTACGGTAAAGTCTACGTGACCTGGTGTGTCGATAATGTTGATACGATGACCTTTCCAGAAGGTAGTAGTCGCAGCAGAGGTAATGGTAATACCACGCTCCTGCTCCTGCTCCATCCAGTCCATGGTGGCAGCACCTTCATGTACTTCACCAATCTTATGAACTCGCCCAGAAATGTACAAGATACCTTCGGTAACTGTAGTCTTCCCGGCGTCGATATGAGCAATCGTACCGATATTTCTAGTATTTTCGAGTGAATATTTTCTAGACATTTACTTCGTGTCCCCTCACTTAATAACGCGCAAAATGAGCGAAAGCCTTGTTGGCTTCAGCCATTCTGTGGGTATCTTCACGTTTCTTTACCGCCGTACCAACGTTGTTGTAGGCATCAACAAGCTCGGTTGCAAGAGCCTTGTCAAAAGACATCCCCTTGCGTCCGCGAGCAGCATCCCTGAGCCACATGAAAGCGTAGTGCAGTCTACGATCACCCTTTACTTCCATCGGTACTTGGTATGTAGCACCACCGATACGGCGAGACTTTACCTGCACCACAGGAGCAATGTTCTTGATTGCAGTATCAAATACCTCGATACCTGGCTTCCCTACCTTAGTGGCAGCAATATCAATAGCATCATAGACAAGCTTCTGAGCGAGGCTTTTCTTGCCATGAAGCATGACTTTGTTAATAAATTTTGCGACGACGACGCTGTTATGCTTCGTATCAGGAAGTAAAACACGTTTCTCGACTTTTCTTGGATCTCTTGGCATCCTTCTCCTTCTGGGCACCTGGCCCTTTAGAATACTTTAGCCGCTCGCTACTCTAGTCCGCGGCTAATAGCACTTATATTTTATTAAGATTTTTTAGCACCATACTTGCTGCGACCCTGCTTGCGATTAGCAACGCCGGCGGCATCAAGGGTACCACGGATAATGTGGTAACGAACACCAGGAAGGTCCTTTACACGTCCACCACGAATCATCACCACACTATGCTCTTGCAAGTTGTGGCCGATACCGGGAATGTACGCAGTTACTTCCATACCATTGGTCAGACGAACACGAGCAATCTTACGTAGAGCTGAGTTTGGCTTCTTTGGTGTAGTAGTAGTAACCTTCACACATACTCCACGCTTCTGAGGTGAGCTGACATTGGTAGCGCGGTTTTTGAGTGCGTTTAGACCACGCTGCAGCGCAGGCGACTTACTCTTGGCCTTTGCAGATACACGTGGTTTTCGAATTAGCTGATTGATTGTTGGCATTATACTCCTTTGAAAATCTAATAGATTTTACCAGATTATTTCTTTGCGGTCAATGTTCGTGCGAAGCCGGTTCCAGCTGGAATCAGCTTACCGATAATCACGTTTTCTTTTAGACCCTTAAGTTCGTCGACCTTACCAGCGACAGCAGCTCCGATAAGGACGCGGCTAGTCTCCTGGAATGATGCAGCTGAGAGGAAACTATCTGTCGTAATCGAAACCTTGGTAATCGAAAGTAATAGATTCGTAAACTCAGCTGGCTTTTTCTTTTCCTTCTTCGCCTGATTGTTGGCGCGCTGCATGGCTGAACGAGATACAATCTCACCAGCGATGAATGGAGTATCCCCCGATTCATCAATACGGCAACGTGAGAACATCTGACGAATAATGATTTCAATGTGCTTGTCGTTGATAGTTTGACCCTGTGAAGCATAGGTTTGCTGTACTTCGGTCATAATGTAACGCTCGACGGCGTTTTCACCCATCAGCTTGAGGGCATCTTGAAGATTCCACGAACCCTCGGTAATCTGACGACCCACCTCGACTGATTCACCATCTTTCACATAGACCCCAACCTGTTGAGGTACGGTGTAACTCTTCACTTCGGCTTCGCGGACTACCTTGAGCTGACCATCTTTGACCTTGACGATTCCAGCAGTTTTCGCCTTCAGCTGCTTCTTGCGATCCTTGGATGCAAGCACAGTCTTGGCTTCAACTGCCTGATTGTTTTTGACTTCAATCGTCAGACCGGTTACATCGTAAACATCTTCAGAAACAATATCAGAGACGATATCGATGTGATGCTTACCATTAGCACTCTTTAGGACTATCTTACCGCTAATTTCAGCGAGAATTGCTTGGCCCTTTGGCTGACGAGCTTCAAAAAGCTCTTCCACACGAGGGAGACCCTGAGTGATGTCAACGCCCGCGATACCACCAGCATGGAAGGTTCTCATAGTTAGCTGAGTACCTGGCTCACCGATAGACTGAGCCGCAATAATACCAACGGCTTCACCGAGAGCGATCAAGCCACCACGAGCGAGGTCAGAACCGTAACAGTGCTGACAGATTCCCCACTCTGACTCACAGGTTAGAGCTGAACGAATCATTACCTCATTCACGCCTGCTGCGTCAATCTTGGCAAATTCGTCTGCACCGACTAAGGTACCCTTCTTCAGGATAATCTCGCCGGTTTTTTCGTTTACAACGTCACGAGCGAGTACTCTACTAATCACACGAGCTGCAAAATCTTCACCAATCTTGGCGCTATCACCACGAGTGATAATCGTACCATTCTTGGTACCACAGTCTTTCTCCGTTACTACGACTTCCTGAGATACGTCGACAAGACGACGTGTCAGATAGCCAGAGTCAGAGGTTTTAAGAGCTGTGTCAGAGAGACCCTTACGAGCACCATGTGTTGATGAGAAATACTCAAGTGAAGAAAGACCTTCTTTGTAGTTGGACTTGATTGGGAACTCGATGGTACGTCCAGAGGCATTCACCACAAGGCCCTTCATACCAGCCATCTGAGCCATTTGCGATAGATTACCACGAGCACCAGAATTCATCATCACCGCAGCCGCCGTAGTTTGGTCCATGTTCTTGGCCATCTCATCCATGACTTCTTCACGGGCGTCCATCCAAATTTCGAGAACCTTGGCATACTTCTCGTCTTCGGTAATGAGACCCATGTTGTACTGGTCAAAGACATGTTGTTCTTTTAGCGCATAAGCGTCAAGGATCTTACCCTTATTAGCTGGGATTTGGAAGTCATCCATCGACATCGAAATACCAGAAAGTGTCGAGAATTCAAATCCTAGATCTTTCATATTGTCTACAAAAGTAACAGTTTCATCTTGGCCGTACTCTACAAAGATACGCTCGATCACAGCAGTAAGTTTCTTTGAGGTAAGAGTATCGTTCACGAAACCAAAGCCGGCAGGCAAGATTTCGTTGAAATAGATACGACCCACGGTAGTCTCGGTAAGAGTACCATCAATCATTAATTTCACCTTGGAACGAGCACCAAGTTCTCCGAGGTTATAGGCATAGATAACTTCTTCCTTTGAAGAATAAGCTTTTACCTTGTCATTCTTGTCAACGTCAGCGGTCATCCAGTAGATACCAAGAACGATATCCTGAGATGGCTTCACAACTGGCTCACCAGCTGCAGGCTTCAGCAAGTTCTTGGTCGAGAGCATAATCTCGGCTGCTTCCTTCTGAGACTGAGCCGAAAGAGGTACGTGAACAGCCATCTGGTCACCGTCGAAGTCAGCATTGAAAGCCGAACAGACCAGCGGATGAATCTGAATCGCCTTACCTTCGATCAGGATTGGCTTGAAGGCTTGAATACCAAGACGGTGCAGGGTCGGGGCGCGGTTTAGTAGAACGTACTTGTCTGTAATCACTTCATCGAGTGCGTCCCATACCTCGCCACGACTACGCTCAATCATTCTAGAAGCACTTTTTACATTGTGAGCAATGCCGTCCAGGATAAGCTTACTGATTACAAATGGCTTGAAGAGCTCAAGCGCCATCATCTTGGGCAGGCCGCACTGATTAAGCTTGAGGTGTGGACCCACAACGATTACAGAACGACCAGAATAGTCAACGCGCTTACCGAGTAGGTTCTGACGGAAACGTCCCTGCTTACCCTTAAGCATATCTGCGAGTGAGCGAAGTTTCTTGCGGTTTATGGCCATCGAAGCATTCTTGTCACGACGAGCTGAGTTGTCGATGAGAGCATCAACTGCTTCCTGAAGCATGCGCTTCTCGTTACGACAGATGACTTCTGGAGCATCTAGATCCAGGAGTTTCTTCAGACGGGTATTACGATTAATAACACGACGATATAGATCATTCAGGTCAGATGTTGCAAAGCGGCCACCATCGAGCTGAACCATCGGACGTAGATCTGGCGGAATTACTGGCAGAATAGAGGTAATCATCCACTCTGGACGAATACCGGCACTAACAAAGCCCTCGATCAACTTGAGGCGCTTGATTGCTTTCTTGCGCTTTACACCCTGAGAACCTTCAACCTCTTCTCGAAGAGTATCGGCTAGCTTATCTAGATCAACCTTCTCAAGAAGTTCCTTAATTGCTTCTGCGCCGATACCAGCTGTGAAAACTTCACCGAATTTGAGTGATAGATCGCGATATTTCGACTCAGAAATAATCTCTAGTGGATTAATTGAGTTGAGGTCGTCACGAGCAGAAGCGCGATACTGTTCAAGATCATCAATCTGTTGCTGACGCGCTTCGGCGTCTTTCTCAGTCGCCTCAATCTCAGCCTTACGTGCCTTAAACTCTTCATCAACTTTCTTCTTCGCAGCCTGTTTCGACTCCTCATCTACTGTAAGAATGATGTAATTAGCAAAGTAGGCCACCTTTTCTAGGTCACGGGCTGAGAGATTCAGGGTCAGACCAATAGACGAAGGTACGCCACGAAGGAACCAGATGTGAGTAACAGGAACGGCAAGCTTGATATGTCCCATACGCTCACGACGAACAATGGAACGAGTTACCTCAACTCCACAACGATCACAGATAACACCCTTGTAACGAATACGCTTGTATTTACCACAGTAGCACTCCCAGTCCTTGGCTGGACCAAAGATTTTCTCACAGAATAGACCGTCCTTCTCTGGTTTGAGTGTACGATAGTTGATAGTCTCGGGCTTTGTTACCTCACCATGAGACCAGTCTAGGATTTGTTTTGGCGACGCAATCGAAAGCTTAATGGCCTTGAAATTGTCGTTTCTAGTTTCTTGTAATATCATCTTTCTCTCCCCCGCCTATTTCTCTTCCGCCGGAATTTCATCGAGAGCTTCGAATTCATCGATAGCATTTTCTTCCTCGATATCCACGGTTGGTAATACTTCTTCAGCACGGTCTCCGACCATCAACTTATCATTTTTGAGGTCTTCAATATTCTCTTCATAAGTCTCTTCGATCACCTTTTCAGCTTCGATAGCAACTTCGGTATTTCCTTCTTCCTGGATCAGATCGACTTCGAGCCCTAGGCCCTGAAGCTCTTTGACAAGAACATTGAATGACTCTGGTACGCGAGGCTCCTTGATATCTTCACCCTTGATGGTTGACTCGTAAGCCTTCGAGCGACCGATTACATCATCAGACTTGATGGTAAGAATTTCCTGAAGGGTATGAGCAGCACCATATGCTTCAAGTGCCCATACTTCCATTTCACCGAATCTCTGACCACCGAACTGAGCCTTACCACCGAGTGGCTGCTGAGTTACCATGGCGTATGGTCCGATAGAACGAGCATGAATCTTGTCTTCTACAAGGTGCAAAAGCTTGAGGAAGTATTTGTAGCCGACTACGGTACGCTCGGCAAAAGGTTCGCCTGTACGACCATCATAAAGTTGAGCACGGCCATCTTCAGGAAGACCAGCTTCCGCGAGCAGTCCCTTGATTTGCTCAACCTTCACACCATTGAATACAGGTGAAGCAATCTTGATACCAAGTGCAGCGGCAGCCCATCCGAGATGAGTCTCGAGTACCTGACCGAAGTTAAGACGAGATGAGATACCTTGTGGGTTTAGAAGTACGTCCAGTGGAGTACCGTCTTCGAGATAAGGCATGTCTTCGACTGGCAGAATACGAGCAATAACACCCTTATTACCATGGCGACCAGCCATCTTGTCTCCGACAGCAATCTTACGCATCTGCGCAATCATGACATAGATCTGAGTAATAACACCGGCTGGAAGCTCATCACCCTTATCACGGCTCTTGATGCCAATACTGACAACTTTACCGTGAACTCCTGGTGGAACTCGAAGTGAAGAATCTTTCACATCACGTGCCTTTTCACCGAAGATAGCGCGCAGAAGGCGCTCCTCAGCAGTAAGCTCAGTTTCACCCTTAGGAGTAATCTTACCAACCAAGATGTCACCGGCAACTACCTCAGCGCCTTCACGAACGATTCCCTCATCATCGAGGTCGCGCAGGGCTTCATCACCGACATTCGGAATGTCGCGAGTGATTACTTCTGGTCCCAGCTTAGTATCACGAACGTCGATATGGAACTCCTCCAGGTGAATCGAGGTATAACGGTCATCTTCTACAAGACGCTGAGACAGAATCACCGCGTCTTCAAAGTTGTTACCCTGCCAGGTCATATAACCAACAAGGACATTCTGGCCGAGAGCAAGCTCACCATTTTCGATTGCAGCACCGTCGGCAAGGAGGTCACCCTTCTTTACTTTCTGCCCCTTAGTCACCCGTGGGTGTTGGTTAATACAAGTATCGCTATTGGTTTGCTCGAATTTATTAAGTAAAAGAATCTCTTCTTTACCGTCAGTGTATTTAATTTTTATCGAATCCCCTGAAACAGCTGTAATTTCGCCAGCAGCCTTGGCAACAATAATCTGTCCTGAATCCTGAGCCACTTTAGCTTCATTACCAGTACCAATAATAGGTGCCTGTGGCTTCACTACTGAGACGGCCTGACGTTGCATGTTTGCACCCATCAGTGCGCGACGAGCATCATCATGCTCAACAAACGGAATCAGCGAAGTCGAGATACTTACCGGCTGCTCTGTCGCAACGTCGATGTAGTCGACTTCTGCCACTGGAACCTCGTCTGCTTCACCGTGACGACGTGCAATAGCGGTTTTATTTAAGAAGTTACCCTTCTCATCCACTGGAGTAGTGGCCTGAGCAATAATACTCTTCTCTTCATCATCGGCAGCAAGATAGACAATCTTGTCAGTAGCGACAGGCTTGCCATTTTTCTTCTCGACAACACGATATGGAGTCTCGACGAAACCGTAGCTATTTATCTTCGCAAAAGAAGAAAGCTGATTTACGAGACCGATGTTTGGTCCTTCTGGAGTCTCAATCGGACAGATACGACCATAGTGAGTCTTGTGGACGTCACGAACTTCAAACCCTGCACGCTCACGCGAAAGTCCGCCTGGTCCGAGTGAGGACAGACGACGCTTGTGTGAAAGCTCTGTTAGTGGATTAGTTTGGTCCATAAACTGTGAAAGCTGAGAGCTAGCAAAGAACTCACGCACTGCCGCTACGATTGGACGAACATTTATCAGCTGAGAAGCTGTTACTGTCTCGACGTCATAGATTGACATACGGTCTTTGATGTTACGTTCAGTACGAGTGAGACCGATACGGAACTTCTGTTGGATTAACTCACCCACAGTACGAACACGACGGTTACCCATGTGGTCGATATCATCTGCAGTACCACCTTCGTTATTGAGACGAATTATTTCCTTCACAATTAAAACTAGATCTTCTTTACGGAAAGCACGGTTACCACGAACATTCTTGACGTCGACACCGAGACGCTTGTTGGTCTTGTAACGACCGACGCGGGAAAGATCATATTTTTTAACATCGAAGAACATACCTTCGATAAAGCTACGAGCATTGTCCACGGTGGCCAAATCCCCTGGACGAATACGCTTGTAAACTTCGACAAAAGCCTCACCTTGAGTTCGTGAAGGATCTTTCTCGAGAGTGTTAGCAATGTAATCACGTTCCTTATTGGTATTTACATCATGGAAGAGCTTTTTAATCTCCTCATCTGTAGAATAGCCAAAGGCACGCAGAAGAGTCGTGATAGGAATCTTTCTCTTACGATCAATCTTGGCATAGATACCATCCTGAGGAGCAGTCTCAATCTCAAGCCAGGCGCCACGACCAGGAATCACCTTCGCACCAAAGAAAGTTCCCTGAGGAGCTTCTTCGGCGGTGAAATATACACCAGGTGAGCGAACAAGCTGAGAAACCACGACACGTTCCACACCATTGATGATGAAGGTTCCACGGTTAGTCATGACCGGCATATCACCCAAGAAAACTTCTTGAATCTTTTTCTTGCCAGTTTCTTTGATAGCGAGCTCTACGTTAGCTTTGAGAGGAGCTTCATAAGTAACTTTTTTCTCTTTTGCTACCTTCTCGGTGTACTTTGGATCACCGAGCCAGTAGTCCTTGAAGCTGATAGACATCAGCTTGCCGGTATAGTCCTCGATGGGAGAGACTTCTTCAAAAAGCTCTGCGAGACCTTCGCGGATAAACCAGTTGAAGCTGTCGGTCTGGACTTCTGTCAGATTGGGTAGCTGCAGAACGTCCGGACTGGGGTTGAGATACTTGCGCCCTGACTTTGCAGTGGACGCGAATTCTAGCGATTTTTTGGCCATAAAAATGCTCGCTCCTTAATTATTTACTTTTTACTTATACATAAGGGTTTTATCTATATTCCATTGTAGAGCTCAAATAAGAAGACCCAGGAATCCATCTATCTGACTCCTGTTTCTTTCTTATTCCGTTTAGCTGTAAGATAAAATTTACACTAATTCGTGCGGAAAGTCAATATTACTTTTCAGCAATTTGAGAAAAATTCATTACAAGAAATTCTTCATAAGGAACTTCTTCCCCTGAATCAAATACAACCACTGGATTAACCTTAAGATTGCTAGGATCGCCTTCTTTTCCCGATTCTACAAAAGACATGGCCCAAGCCTTGACTTCTGAAGCTGTGCCACTAAAAGATTTCTCAGAATAATGAACATTATCATACGCGTCATTCTTGTATTCAAACTTAAGTGTTATGCCAACCTGTTTTTTCATTAACTCTGAATTTTCCTGAACCTCTAAAGTCTCTTCACTCATTTTTTCTCCAAATTTACT
Organism: uncultured Candidatus Saccharibacteria bacterium; assembly: GCA_964511435.1. GTDB lineage: Bacteria > Patescibacteriota > CPR2 > UBA1875 > CAIMLA01 > JBGSPL01. Next base: position 9,223 of record CAZEFH010000008.1, on the reverse strand, counting down.
ATCTCTTTACTCTTATTAAACCACTTGTCGGGATTATTTCCACACCTTTCTTCTCAATTTCATCAAGAAGTAGGTTCATTCCGAGCGAATCAGAGGCCATATGACCAGCAATAACAACGTTGAGATGATACTTCTCGGCTTCTTTGCGGTGTTCCTCACCCATATGCATACCGATAATGGTACCGATACCTGCTTGTGACATTTTCTCAAACATTTCCTTGGCACCAGAGGTACCACCTGTCATTTCGGTCACGGCTATCTTACCGGCACGATTCTCGTTCTTGCCTGTGAATAGGCGTGGTCCAGCACCAAGCTTTTTCCCTTCCTGATACTCGGGAATCGTAAGCAATAAATCAATTACCTCGCCGACGGTTTCCGGCTGCTCTTTATCTACTAGCTCTTTGACATATTTGTATACTTGATTATCAGCCACAGTATGTGAGCTCATGAAAGAGTATCCGAGGATTTTGGCTGCGTCTACTGCGCGCTGATGGTTAACTGGAGCCAGGCCACGAGAAACCTCAGAAATCCTACCGGCTATAGTTCCCTCAGCAACATTAATTGGTACGCCATAGAGGCTGAGAACATCGGACTGCAAATCCATGACCTCGTGGAGACCGGCAAGAGCCTTCCCCTCTGGATGGTGAGATAAGACTAGATCAATTTTCTGTCCTTTCTCAGTCAGCCTATCCGCAAGCAAAACTTCTCCGACTTCCATATCGATACCGACAAGGATTCTACTCACTTCTACATTTTCGTCCCCAGCAAGAATCCGCGTATCCGCAAAAGGATTCACTAGCCTCTCTTTGTCGTAGTATACGAGCTCATCTTTTTCTAGCTTGTCGTACTTTTTCTTTTCGGATTCAAGGAGCTTTTTGATCCTTACCTCGCCTCTTGGGTCGGCCTGAATCCCCTTTTCTACAAATAGCTCATATATTTCACGTAATTTCATCTGGCGGTTCCTTTCTTCCCCTGTCATTCTGAGCTTGCCGAAGAATCTAGATCCTCACGTCGTCCCGACGTAACGTCGGGACTCCTCAGGATGACATAGGAGGTGTAGTTATTTTCTTTTTCTAATTATCTCGTCCACCAGACCATACTTCTTCGCTTCTTCGGCCGACAGAATATAATCACGCTCCACGTCATTATTTATCTTTGATATTGGCTGGCCAGTATTGTCTGCAAGTATGGTTGCAAGCTCTTTCTTGATGCGCAGCAACTCCTTGGTATGAATCTCGATGTCGGTGGCCTGCCCACCCATACCCTCTACTAACGGCTGATGAATCAAAACGCGTGAATTTGGTAAAGTGAAACGCTTTCCCTTCTTGCCAGCAGAGAGCAATACGGCTGCGGCACTCGCCGCCATACCGATACAAACCGTGGAAACGTCTGGACTCACAAAGTTCATCGTATCCAAGATTGCCATAGCTGAGGATACACTACCTCCAGGACTATTGATATACATTGTGATATCTTTCTTGGTATCGATGCTTTCCAGATAAAGAAGCTGCGCAATCACAAGATTTGCCACAGTATCATCTATGCCTGTGCCAAGAAAGATAATCCGATCTTCGAGAAGCTTACTGTAAATATCGTAAGCACGCTCACCAAGTGAAGTCTTCTGAATTACGGTTGGGATAAGAATTTGATTCTTTGCTTCCATTTCTTTTCTCCTTCTTATTAGCCATTCTATTTTATCACATATAGAATATAGAAAAGAAAAAGACCGGCAGCCGCCGGTCTTTATTAATATCAATTAACTATATTTTTGTTACATCTGCGTAAAGTATTACTCTTACTTGATTTAGCTTCTGCGTATTCCCGGATGGCATAATGATAAAAGGTTTAGCAAGAGTAGATGGGCGACCTTCGGTTATTTCTTTAGAAAGAGACCTACCAGTCCAAAAACCAATTGTCTTGAAATCGTCTTCGCTTCTAGTATGAAAACTTACAACTCCATTCTTCGCATCAAGATATTTTTCTGAAGGTTCTTCTGCTTGCATAGGCCTACCATCACTATCTATGAACTGACCCGAGAGATAATCCGGCCATATAAGATATCTAAACTTATTAAGAGGATCATTTGCATAGGTATTTGATCTTGATCTTTCACTGATTGGCACTACTGGTCTTTGTGCCAAAACTTCCACGCCATATGTCGGATATTCTTTATTTTCAAAAGTACCACTACCACTATCTGGCAGAGTACTAGTCCCTACTGTAGTGTATATGGCCCATTCAAAGATACTATCTTTATAATCATTCCTATAATAAGTCTGCTCCCCTGAAACCGTTTTCGATTTCTCATCAAGCGTGAATGTTTTATCTAGAAGTAAAACCGTGTCCTTGGTCTTGTTTTTAGCGATATAGTCATCAACAAAGGCTAGACCGGTTTTTTTTGAAAGTATACGGCAGACTCACATTTTGAGTGCTGTTCGTTGTCCCTTGGGCAGTATTACCAGTTGTCTTGTTACTCGTTACATCAGTACCCTTTACTCTATAAAAGTAATAGTTTACTCCTAATAGCAATACAACGGTTGTAGTCACACCTGCAACGGTCCACCATAGCCAGGCTTTGCCTCCTGCATTTACGGCAGCTTGAGCTAGTGGCTTTACTTGTTCAGGGTTAATCCACTGAGTTTCTGCTCCAGTTTTCTCTCCTACTTCTGCAGCATGAGAATCTTCTGCTGGAGCTACATATGTTTCTGTACCTTCTGGTACTACAGAATCAGTATCTACTGATGGTGGTTGAGTGTTTGGATCCATGGTTTCTCCATTTAACAAAAAACTTGTTAAGATGATTTCCCTGTTATCTGTTGATATTTTTTAAGCTGTTCTCCAGTAAGATAATCCAATGGTTTTTCATCTAAGTTTACATAAATTTCCACCGGATACTTCGACTCATTGTTTTTATCAATTTTATGTTGAAAATTCCACACTGCCCCCGAACTATCAACTATATCAAACACAAAACGCCTAACAGCAAATTTAACAGAATACTCGGAACCTGCTCCTTGATAATAGCCAATTCTTATAGAATTATTTTCGAGATCTTTAGTACTTATTTGCTTTCCGGCCATTGCAGAGAAAAACTTTGATGCATTTGCAAGTGCTTCTTTATACCCCGGTTGTTTCTTTACATTATCCCCATCAATTTCCTGAAACTCATCTTGCAATGGCTTAAACTTATCACCGATATAATATTCGTGTCTTATTTCAAAGTGACCTTCATACACCGTTGTAGCAGTCTGGAATGACGCGTTCGAAACACTTTCATGGTTTCTAGATATCTGAACATCTGTGTCACCCGATTGTGATATATCTCGAACAACTTCACTAAAGATACCACCCGATTTAACGTCCCAATATGTATACAGGGAATTGTTTATCGTGGTTGCAATTTTATTTAACTCTGCCTTCGAATAATTCACTGCTTTAAGCCCTGTGTTGATGCCAAAATTTGTCTTTTTACTTGAACCAGTGGTTGAGCTGGTAGTAGTGGTATTGCCCGATGTTTGTGGCCCTTTCACCTGATAAAAATATAATAATCCACCAATAGCAATAACTAGCGTAGTTATAACCCCAGCAACAGTCCACCATATCCAGGCTTTACCTCCAGCACTAACTGCTTTCTCGGCTAGTGGTGTTACCTCGTTTGGATTTATGTAATTAGTTTCAGCACCAATCTGGTCAGAAACTTCCTGTACTTGAGAGTCCTGGGCTCCTGGTACGTTAAGTTCCGTGCCTTCTGGTGTTGGTACTTCGTTTAGCTCCGGTGGTGTAGTATCGTCAAATTCGCTCATTTCCCCTCCCTGTTACTATAAATATATCAACGGAGAGTCAAAACAACAAGAGCTATTTACTTGCGCAATACCGCGTAATCGGCTAGATTATAGCTATGGAAGAAGAACAAATTCGAAACCAACCCACGGAACAAGAACATTTCGCCGCTGACGAAGACGTAGAAGATTTGATTGCCAAGATAGAGGCTGCTGGAACTATTCGGAATGACATAGGCAAAGAATACCCTGCCGCTCAGGTAACCGAGTCTATCTACTGGCTTCTAGACAACGTCAATGCCGGTAAGTATGACCATGACACCAACAACCAACTTTTACATGGTGACCTAATCACAATCACTAGCGCTCGAGGGATTCGTCGCGCCGTAGAGGATTCTGTTGCCCATACTATACTCAGAAGACAACTTCAAAATAGATAACAAAAGAGCCCCGAGGGGCTCTTTTTCAAAGACAATTATTTATTTTGCACAAGTTTCGATGATGTAGTCGAGAACCTTGTTGCCGATGATGGCATTCTCTAGCGAATGCTTACCATCATGTGACTCATAGTATTTACGTGCTTCCTCGGCCTGAGCTTCGGGATAGTTCTGGATACGATCATCTATCGCCTTCTTGATTTCAGCTTCGGTAGCGGTATATTTCCCATCTTTCGCGATCTGAGTTAGAAGCATACCTACTTTCACTCGCTTCTCGGCCTCTGGCTTCATTTCTTCTTCGATGTCCTCTCGAGTTTTCTTAATCATCTCTAGATACTGATCCATCTGGATGCCCTGCTGCATCAAATTATTTTCTGCTTCGTGAAGCAAACGATGCTGCTCTTGATGAACCAGACTCTCCGGAACGTTGAATTTAGATTTCTCTGCAATTGCGGCAAGGATAGCATCCTCAAGACGATGACGTTCCTGGGTTTCCTTAGTAAAGAGAAGCTGCTTCTCAATATCAGCTTTTAGGGCCTCGAGATCTTTGAAAGGACCTACTTCCTTAACAAAGGCATCAGTAATCTCAGGCAGAATAATTTCCTCAACTGTATGAACTTTGACCTTGAAGGTAACCTTCTCGCCCTTCAGATTCTCGGCATGATAATCCTTGGGGAAAGTAACTTCGATTTCTTTTTCGTCGCCGGCTTTCACACCTTCTAACTGTTCTTCGAAGCCCGGAATAAAGGAACCTGAACCCAGAACCAGCGGATGATTTTGGCTCTTTCCCCCATCGAAAGGAAGTCCCTTTAGAAATCCTTCAAAGTCGATTTCGACTCGGTCCCCGCTCTTGGCGGCGCGCTCAACTTTTTCATACTTCTGGAGCTGTTTTGCAAGATCATCGATAACTTCCTGTACTTCCTTCTTGTCGACTACAACTTTCTCACGTTTCACGGAAATCTTACTCAGGTCTGGAATCTTAATTTCGGGCATGGTCTCCACGGTTGCCTCGTAGGTAAGGCCATCAGAAGGCACAAACTTCACCATTTTCACTTCTGGAGCACCAACAACTTCAAGGCCTTCTTGCATCACTGCTTCGTAATAAGTCTGGGGAAGTAGAATATCAAGTATTTCGGCCTCAAATCTCTCTGCGCCGACTTCTTTCTCTACTAGATTCTTCGGTGCCTTGCCAGGTCGAAAGCCAGGAATCTTCACCGCTTCTACAAGCTTCTTGTAGACTTCATCTGAAGCGAGAGCTATTTTACCTGCCTCAACCTCAATAGTTAATTTTACCTTGCCGTCCGAGAGGACTTCTTTTACTACCTTCATCTGTTCTCCTATAAAGATCCCCGCGAGCCGCGGGGATAAATGTTTACTATTTTAGTAAGGCTTCTGCCGCGGCGGTAAGTGCAGTTTCATCCTGTAGTCCCACAAGAGTACTGACGTTTTCGCCACCCTTGAAAGATATTACGGTCGGGATGCTCATCACACCATATTTCATTGCACTTTCGCGAGCTTCGTCCACATTAAGTTTGACGAACTTTACCTTACCTTCATATTTCGGTCCAACTTCTTCAAAGATTGGCCCCATCATCTTACATGGTCCACACCACTCAGCAAAGAAATCAACAATTACTGGAATTTCGCTTTTTAGAACTTCTGCTTCGAAGTTTTCATCTGTTACGTGTAACATTACATCCTCCTTTATTTTTACTCCCCCCGGTCCCGACAAAATGCAGAACGGATTTTGTCGGAAGAGGAGCAGCAGTAGCAAGCTGAAATATTTTGTGTTAGCAAAATAAGTAAGCTGCGGACTAGCTGCGACGTGGTGCCTCGGGCGAGACTCGAACTCGCAAGCCGATTAAGGCACTAGTTCCTAAGACTAGCGCGTATACCAATTCCGCCACCGAGGCACGTCGTAATACGCTACTAGCTGTCACATATTACTAAATAGTAAATGCTTTTGCTTTTCACGATTACTCCTTTCCCCATAAAACCTGCGGTTTTTCGGGGGCCCCAACTAAGTGAAGCCTGACTATCTTACTATATTTTTGAGCGCTTTTCAACCGAAGGATTTATTCGTATTGCTTGTCTTTGCCGCCTAAATAACGGTTTGTATGATTATCCTTTACGTCACTGATAGGAAATCTCTTCTCGTTGCTCTTTATAACCTTGTCAATTGCTTCATCAATGTCAATATCACAACTATTCGCAAGTAGCGCCAAGAACCAATATAGATCTCCAATATTGTCTTCAAACTCATCTCGATTATCTAAGAGTACTTGATGTAGTTTTTCTGCGTCTTGCTCCCATTTCACTATATTTCGGATTTCTCCCACTTCCTCAACAATCCCAAGAAGTAGGTCCTTTGGGTTATGAAATTGTCCCCAATTCCGATCTTCGGAATACTTTTTTATCCGTTTTTGGAAATCGTTCATCCTAACCTCCTATATCGAAATTAGATCTTTAATTTGACTATATTTACTCGGCCCAATACCAGATACGTTATCAATTTCTTCAATTGATTTGAAGCTGCCGTTTGACGCTCGATAATCAATGATTTTCTGCGCTGTCGCCGGTCCGATTCCGGGTAATGTATCGAGATCCTCAAGCGAGGCAGTATTGATATTTACTTTCCCGGAAACTTTATCGTTCGAAGACTGCAAAGTAGTTTGAGAATTAATATTTGAATTAGTAGACTTCTCACTTACGTTTGAAGAAGCACTATTCCCTTCAACAAAATTTACTGGAGCCGACTTCGTATCTCGAAGCAAGAGATAGCCACTACCTGCAAGAACGGCACAAACAAGCAGAATCCCGATCTGTTCACGAATTTTCTTCGCTTTCTCTGTCTGCTGTGTGACTTCATCCATCTTTTACTCCAACGTTAGGACACTCTGATATTTACTGGCCTTTGCGGCAAGTAAAGGGAAATCATTAAGTTCGTAGTGCGCTAGTAACCGCTTGGCTGCTTCCCTGGTACGACTGATTAGGGCTGTATTCATAAAGTTGCGCATTTGGATGTCTGGAAGTCCATGCTGACGACCGCCGATAAAATCTCCTGGACCACGAATTTCGAGATCAGTATCAGCAAGCTTGAAGCCATTGTCAGTGTGCACGAGTGCCTCTAGTCGCCGCTGCGCCACATCACTCTTCGAGTTAGTAAATAGTAGACAGTACGACTGGTGATTACCTCTTCCAACGCGACCACGGAATTGATGTAGCTGAGCAAGGCCAAATCTCTCGGCGTCTTCAATCATCATTACTGAGGCATTTGGTACATCAACCCCAACTTCGATTACAGAAGATGAAACGAGAACCTTCGTCTTACCGGAAATGAAGCTACTCATTGCTAGCTCCTTTTCATCATTTTTCATCTGACCATGTATGTAGCCCACTGGAATGTCAGGAAAAACCTCTTTTCTAAGCCTTTCGTACTCATCCATCACTGACTTTCGCTCATTCTCGGAAATTTCTGCCCCCGAGAGTTTCGGTTTTTCGGTGACATCAAAAACCATTTCTCTCCCGTCATCCTGAGTGTTAACGAAGGATCTAGAAACCACGGGATCTCTGGATTCTTCACTTTGTTCAGAATGACGATGATTGGAAGATTCGACGAGCGAGCAGACAACATATACCTGTCGTCCTTCAGTCACTTGTTTTCTTACGAATTCATAACTATCGGCTCTCTTTTCTTCCGGTACAATTCGCGTAACAACCTTCTGCCTTCCTGCGGGGAGTTCATAAATAATTGAGACATCTAGGTCACCATAAACAGTAAGCGACAGTGTACGTGGGATCGGGGTTGCAGTCATAGCGAGAAAATGTGGTAAAGTTTTCGCATCGAGACTCTCTTTCTTAAGCGCGGCCCGCTGATCTACTCCGAAACGGTGCTGCTCATCCACAATCGCTAGAGCCAGGCGCCAGAATTCAACATTTTTCTCAAGGATGGCGTGAGTACCAATAATAATCTTTGCCTCACCCTCGCGAATTTTTGTCAAAGTCTGGGTTCGCTCTTCTTTCGGAGTACTACCAGTGAGTAGTACCACTGGAATCTCTTCTGTGGCAAGCATATTCGAAATTTTAGCGTAGTGCTGCTTTGCAAGGATTTCTGTAGGGCAAAGTAATACCGCTTGAGCCCCCGATGCGGCCACATCCAGCATCGCCATAGTCGCCACTACGGTTTTCCCGCTTCCGACATCACCCTGAAGCAGCCGATTCATCGGTTCGCCCTTCGCCATATCTTGCAAGATATCCCAGGCTGCCTTCCGCTGTGCGACAGTAAGCTCGAAACCAAGATCCTGGACAAATGATTTAATCAATTCCTCATTAAATGGCACTACAGTTGCCTTGTCTTGTTTCAGCTTTTGTTTACTGCCTAGAACCGCCGCCTGAAGAAGAAACATCTCGTCAAAGTCAATGCGCTCGCGAGCTTTTTCTAGTTGAGCCTCATTCTCGGGAAAGTGCATCTGACGGATTGCGGCTGGGAGATCGATGAGCCCCTCTTCTCTCTTCACGGTTTCAGGCAAGTAATCCTTGATACTGTAAATGTATTTCATTAGTGGCAATATCTTTGCCCGCAACCACTTTGAAGTAATACCAGCGGTCTCTGGATAAATTGGTACTATCCGACCAACATGAGTCGCCGTGCCATCATCGCTAGTAATTTTTTCATAGCTTGGACTGGTCATCTGGATGGCGCCATAATTAAATTCTACAACCCCAGCTACCATTACCTCGTCATCAACGTGGATATTTTTTGTGAGAAACGGCTGATTAAACCACACCACCTTGAGTAGCCCTGTCTCATCGTTAATAACCCCTTGAGTCAAGTAGCGACCGCCACGAATCCGACGGTTTTCTATCTGAGCCACCCTACCCCTGACAGTTACGGTCTGACTTATCTTCACCTGACCAATTGGCAGTATATTTGAATAATCTTCCCACCTACGAGGTAGGTGCCAAAGCAAATCTTCAATAGTATCAATGCCAAGACCGGCGAGAAGC
>CAZEFH010000007.1:0-32714 GCA_964511435.1 uncultured Candidatus Saccharibacteria bacterium | reverse complement strand
CTAGTCAACTATACTATAATGAGCGTAGTTCGATATTTCGAAAAAATAACACTAAAGAGTTATAGGTAGGTGTATATGAAGACAAAAATTGTTATGTTATCGGTACTTCTTCTGTTAATTTTGGCCGCTGGTGTATATTTCTTAATCAATAAAACAAATAATATAAAAAAAGATGAAAAGACCGTGACACTAGACAAGATAGTGGTCACATACGCTGACAATGCTTCTGGGACAGGACTTCTGATGGAACTAGGCAAGAAAAAGGGGTTTTTCAGTAATAATAAGATAGAGCTGGAAAAAACGGTTGAGGGTAAGGACGTGCCAACCCAATCAGCAATTTTGGAATCCAATCAGGCCGATGTGGCTATTCAGTTTGTGTACTCAATGATAGTGGGTTTTTATAATAATAAAGACCTGAAATGGATTGGAACAGTGAATAATTATCCTAGCAGTGCCTATATTGTAAGTAAATATAAACTGGAAGACCTTGGAGATATAAAGAAAGTAGCAATTCCATATGCTGGAATGAATAAGACTTTTTTGCGTCAGGCGATTGCTAACCTCGGGATGAATAAGGATGCCGAGTATTTGGTGGTTGCTGGTCTGGATCAAGCAAGACTTTCACTTTTAGAAAAAGATCAGATAGATACTGCTATAGTTGGCTCGGCGAATTCACTGGTAGATATAAAGGATAAGGGCTACTATATCTACCAGCCCAAAGACGCATTTGCGGGCAGATATGTACCAAAGGGAATTATGACAACATCCAAGACTCTTCAGCAAAAAAGAGGCATACTTGAGAGGTTTGTGAAAGGCACTGATCAGACTATTAGTTATCTTTTAGACCAGAAAAACAAAGAAGAAATAGTTGATTTATGGCAAGAGTTTTATAAGTCCGATAAGGACTCTGCCGAGATGGCTTACTCCAATATGGTGGAGTCGTCAAAAGGGGTGACACAAAATATTGATATCAATAAAATAAAAGAAGAAGTTAAGCTTATAGTAGCCTCTGCAAAACCATCAAATCCAGACAGAAGTCTTTCTGAATTAATCGATGAGAGCTTTATTGTAAATTAGAAACTATTGTCTTTGTTTTGCTGTGTTCTAGCCGGCTATCGACGAAGCTAACAATGAGTGGTAGTAATATCCCGTTGTCTACAAAATATTTCAGGTTCTTATCCTGAGCCAAGTATAGTTTCTCAGAAAAGTGTTTTGAGATAACTCGTTTGTTATTATCTGTAGCCAGTGACTTATCAGGAGTCGAAACCTCTAACTCTAGTTGGTAGAAGAGTTTGTCATGTAATTTTATTTCTGACACTATCAGCTGATAAAAGGGTTTAACTAGTTTTTCTAGACCCAAAAGTGCGTTCTCAATCGCTTCTGTATATAGCGTTACCCCAGAAAACTTGAGTCTGTCATGAGTATTTTTCCCACCAACTTCAAGGATTGTGTCTTTTCCGCACGGACAGTCTTTTTTGTATATTCTGCCCAGGTCTCCGGTCTTATACCGGATCATTGGAAATGCTTTAGGAACCTCAAGGTCTGTATAAACAATCTCGCCCTGTTCTTTTGTTGGTTTACCATCACTGTCTACTACCTCAAGAAACCCATCATCTGTTGGATGAAAGATGTCTGGCGATTCACTGATGAGGTGCGTGCATTTATAGCCTACTGGACCACCAACTTCTGAGTTGGCATAGCGGTAAGTTATCAGGGCATTACTAAAATAGGTTTTGAAGTAACTGTGTCTGCTTTTTGTGCAGTATTCTCCACTAAGTGCAATGAATTTGATGGTATTCATATCAAACTTGCACTTTGCTAGCTCCTCAAGGAAAAACGTTAGAATAGTTGGCGTAGTAATAATCCCGTCGATTCCAACAATCTTCGATAGTTCTGCAGTTTGACCAAGCTTACTTACGTCTCCGGGTACAATAGTAACCCTTTTTTGCATAGCAATAAGTTTATAAAATGGTGATGATGACGCAGGGAAAAGATTTAGAATTCTTTCTGATCCTACGCTCTTTGCATCATTTTCCATTAATATATATTTCGATCGAAGTAGACTTTTTCCGTTCTGAGGCATTACTAATGGTAGCTTCGTCGTACCGCTAGTAAAAGTAAAGAATAGGTCGCTGTTATTTTCGACAAATATTCTATTGTTTACCTTTGTATCTACTATTTCCGTCTTTGAAAGAAGTGGTATCTTTAGGAAGTCATCGTAAGATTTTATATTATATACCTTTTTAAATTTACGACGATAAAAGTCAGAGAGATCATTATTAGAGGCAAAAGCCAATACTTCCCTAATTTGTTGCAGTTTTGTTTTCGAAAATTCATTATTAATCATAGGGTGATTATACAAGAATTGACTGCCATTTACAGCAGTCAATCAAAAAACATTACTAAATTTGACTAGAAGAATCCGTTACATCCAACATACATGCATGAGCTAAGGTCTTGATCTGCTTGTGCAACACTTGTATTACAATCCTGGTTACTTTCTGTTGCCTTATTTCTAACATTTTGTTTATCGGCAGTTGATTGCGTATATGTATATCCCACCGTTAAAGCAATTATAACTATGATTACTGCAACAACTAGTTTCTTGTCTATTTTTTTTAAATCTATATTTGCCATCTAAGTTTATTATATGACCGGTATCGTAAAAGTCAAGCTGCTTGAGTATAATACTAGTGATGAATACTCTACCTAAAAACTCTACATATAGGATTGTTTTACTGGCAATAGCCTCCCTTGTACTTGTTGTTGCGGTTGGATGGCTGTACTTGTTTACAGTAAATATGACTATGTCGAGGCGGTTAGTCGGATATAATATGGAGAATATTAAAGTAGGTGGACACTACTATGTCTTAGATCATTCTGTTGTTCGGCGTATCAAGGACGGTGATCGGTCGGTTCCTGAGTATAACCCCTTGACAATTTACCGAGTTTTAAAGCTTGCGATACTCTATATTGAAACTGTCGAAGATCCCTTATTTTCTTCCTCCGCCCTGGATGGAAAAAAGTTTTTAGTCGAAGTTAGTAGAACGGACAAGTACAACGACGAGCTTGTGAAGAAGCTTTCTTTATCAAATGATATTGTGCCTATAGCTTTTCTTCAAACTGTTGGCGAAGTTGCTATTGCGTCAGAAAATTTCGAAAATGACATTACCGAAAGTAAAGCTAAAGTGCTACTATCCAGATATACAGAGGCAATGAGTGAATACAGGCAGGCAACAAAGAGGTATATAGAGCTACTAGAAGGACAAAACGGCAAGCCACCCGCTCGATTTCTCGGGCTCATCACTAGCAGTGACCTGAATCAGGAAAACATATCTAGAATGAAACAAAATATAGACTTACTTGCTACAGATGTGGATAAGAGGGCACGCGGATTTAGTATGGGCTACACTAGCAATCCAGTTCCGAATAATATAAAAAGACAGAAAGTAGTTACTGAAATAGATGATACAAGTTTTACACTTCTTGATAATGATAAGCTTCATCTACCCAGGGGAATAGATGATAAGATTCCGCCTTTGTATGTCACTAGCACTGCTTGCATGGGAGGTGTTAAACAAGAAAGGCCCTTTTATCTCTTCGACTCCAGGCTAGAAGGCGCAATGGTTGCACTTGCAAAAAGGGCTGACAATAACTTTTATATAAAGTTTGATAAAGACAACACTATGAATAAGCCACTTTTGGGGCTGGGTATTGAATGGAAGGCCGTATACGAAGGAGTCAACTATCTTTGTCCTGATAACACATACCAAGCCGAACTAGTGACTCTTGACTCGTATATCGAGCGGTATCCTTCTAGATTACTGGCCAGTAACCTAGAAGAGCGCAGCTTTTACGACGCGAAAGTTCGTAGTTATAATAGCTTACTTCGACTAGCCGATCTATACGAACAAGAGTATTTAAAACTTATGGAAGCCGGAAATCAGCCATATAGTAACATTCTACCCCTTATAATGAGGGTGAACTATATTCGTGGCAGGCAGGCAGGATTGGATAGGCTATTCGCTACGACCTTTTTCCTTGATTCTCTATCCAAATTAGTCGATTCAAACAACGGTCTCACCAATAAGACATACGTTTATCTGCACAGGGCAAATTACTCTTTGACATTATTTAATTTTTCACCACAAGTATGGCGAAAGGATACGGCTATGGAGTATGCCATAGCTCCAAGCACAGCTATGGAAAGTAGTGCGATTCTCGATTACTACAGTCTTGTGAGCAAGGTTGGCCAAGAACAAGTAGACAAAATTAATAAAACATATTTAGTGGATTACTATCTTCAGGAATAGAGTTGTTTTTTCTTGCGTACTTACCTATAATTAGTTCATAACTTGTGAGGGTAATGAAAGCTAGAAAGACTCATATCGTTTTGTTTCGAAAACGAGTCTGGACTAGGCCGAGATCAAGCGGTCGTTTTAGTGTACCTAATATTATTAAAAGGGTGCGAGTTTTAGTTTTGGAGCTGACTTACTTGCCCCATTTACTACTAAGATTTCTCCATGATTATCTTTATCATAAAGCGAAAGTATACCGCAAATATTCTGATCATCCAGCTAGCGAAGTAGTCCATCGGGCTGCTCTCGGTGGCTTTCTGGTCTCGGTAATAATCTCGATGTCACTTCAGCTAATAGTGCCACATACGATTGATATATTTACTCCTCGAGAGGCTAGGGCCTTTTCAAATACCAAAACGTGGCAGGCGAAAAATGACTTTACAAGTAATGCGATATCGGGAGGTACAGCCGGACCGAATGGTACCTGGGATGATAGCGATGACACGATGCGGACTACTCGTACAGGGGAGCTTACAGTACTTGCTGGGGGCGGTATACAGAAGCCCCTATATTCGGTCACGCTCTCTTCTGGAGTGCAGGGGTCTCGTACGGTGGCGGTAGGGGGGTCCACGATAGCTGCGCTTAGTACCGCAGCTGGTCTCTCCGGCTACAATGGAACCACGGTATTCCCACAGTTTAATGTCCTCACTCTTAATGGCCCCCTGACAACGACCGCCGGGGTGCCGCTGAAGTTCTATGCCAAAACCCTTACGATAAATGCTGGCGGCTCTATAAATGCCGACGGAAAGGGTTATGCGGGTGGAGCTGCTGAAGGTAATGGCCAAGGGACAGGCGGTGGAGCTGGCGGAAGTCCTGGCTCAGTCGATGGCGATTGTTTTGGAGCAACACCTGCGGGTAATGGTGGGCCAGGTATTTATGTCGGAGATGTCGATACTCCAGACATGGGTGCCGGAGGCGGAGGCGGAGGTAACTTAAACCACTATGTTCAGGACGGTCATGATGAAAACTGTAATTGGTTATGCGCTGTTGACTATACCGTCACACCAGGTACTGCTGGGGGTGCTGGTGGTGGTGCCATGTATATTTCAGCGGACTCCATCGGTATTAACGCGTCATCTCCTGGCATCACCGCTAAGGGGGAAAATCCTGGTGGGAATGGAGGTAGTGGCTCGGGTGGCGGCATCAGGCTGACAACATTAAATACCTTTAGTAATGCTAGTAAGATAAGTGTCTCGAGCGTCAGTAGTAATGGTGGCGCTGTAAGGATATACACACCTTCAGGCATAACTATTAGTGGTATTAACTCTGTATCAGTCGGGGGAACCTATACTACTGGTTTATACGGAACTCCACCGCAAGAAAGCAATCTAGGGGGAGTTACTTCTGGATATATCGGATTGCGTATGGATATGTGTAACGGAGTTAGTAGTTGTGGGGTGGAAGCAAATTTAACCCAGATTAGTTCCAGTTTTGGCACACTTATATCCGGGCAGGCGGTAAAGTACCTAGTTAGGACATCAAGCAACGGAACTACTTGGCAGCTTTACAACCGAGCTGGTACGGCAATAGCAGATTCAACGATAGCGACAGCTTGGTCTAGTGGCTACTTTGGTAAAGCATATGGAGATGCCAGCACTATTACGACACCCACTATACCTATACCTAAAAGTAGGTACCTTGAGATAGTAATTCAGCTAGAGAATAGTAGTGCGAGCAATTTGACTGTAAGCTCGGTAACCCTGGGCTATAACGAAGCTTCTGCGCCAACTGGGTTAAATGCGACTACTTCACCTGGCGGTCAGGCAATAGTTACCTTCACGGGTTCACCAACAGTAAATCTGAACTTTACTGGGAATCCGACCGCTGCGGGTACCGTCACTACACAAGTGAGGTTGCAGTCTGTGAATTACGGTTCCCCGGCACCGCTTCAGTCAAGCTGGCTTGAAACAGATAGTCCAGACTATACCGGTTCAGCAAATGAAGCTACAGCGAATGAGAATAAGGCAATGACGGTACAAGTATCGAGCCTTAGCAGTGGGAAGACCTACTATTGGCGTGCGAGATATGTGGACTCTGCAGGTGTTCAATCGCCTTGGTCACCTAGCAATTCTCCAGGATCCTTTACTTATGATGCTGCGGCTCCAACCGAAGCCTCCAATCCATTCGCGCTAAAAGCCACCTCCGCTTCTACTAGTAACTTAATAAAGCCGAGTGACACCTATTATGTATATGCAAATGCCACGGATGCACTATCTGGGGTTGCTGGCGTGACGGCCAATGTTTCGGCTATTACCACTGGCTCGACTACAGTGGCTCTTTCTGCGGCAGGCGGTCCTTGGACTGTAAATAGTATTTCTTACGCTTATCGCTCCGTTCTACTCACAGCTGATGCGGGCCTGACTAACGGTGCTAAGTCTAGCTACCTAACAACGACAGATAACGCTGGTAACACCTTCACAAACGCCAGCGCTTATAGCGTAATAGCCGATACCGTGGCTCCGACCATCACTTCGGTTACATCTACAAATGTCGATAACACTTACTATAAAATTGGTGGAAGCATCAATATTACTGTAAATTTCTCAGAGTTGATTACCACCACCTCTAATTTAGCAGTAAATCTTAACTCTGGTGGTTCCTGCAATTTTGCGGTAACAAACGCTAATAACGGAAGTTGTAACTATGGTGTTGGAACTGGGGAGAATGCTAGTCCGCTAAACAGCTCTTCCATAACAGGAACCCTTACAGACCAGGCTGGTAATGCAATGAGTAGCTTTACTCCAGGTACAAATCTAAGTGCAAGCAAGAACTTGGTGGTAGACACTGTTGCCCCGAGTGCCTCCAACACCCCAACTTCTGATAGTTACGCAAATAATATCGGTACCCAGACTATTACTTGGGACGAATTCGTTGACTCTGCGCCGTCATCGGGCTTTGGTAATTACGTGCTGCAGAGGCGTAAACTTCCAGCCGCAACCTTTAGCGATGTGACGACAATCACTTCATCTTCTACTGTTACTAGCTACACGGATCACATTTCCGATGGCTCGGGCACTTACTATTACAGGATAGTTACTACAGATGCTGCAGGGAACTCCACGAATGGTAGTGAGTCTCTGCCGGTAATAATCGACAATATAGCACCTTCTGGAAGTTTGCAAATAAACTCGAATGACAGAGCAACTGATAATGGCACCGTAAACCTATCATTTACACTTACAGACGATTTCTCAGGTGTCCATAGCTATGAGATTGATAATGGTGATGGTAACTGGCAGGATTTTACGGACATTTCGACATCAGACCTCACCTACACGGGATCAGTTGTTGGGTGGAGTCTACTGAGCCCACTGGTCGAAGGCGAGAAGACGGTTCGAATTCGATTGTTCGACAAGGCCGGCAACTCAGTTTCTAACATCACTGATACTATTATTGTTGACAATACAGATCCAGACGGAATCAACGCAGTAGTTGCCTATAAGGATAGTGGTCAAGATCCAAGCGACGTACTCTCTGAAGCGGGGTATACAGGGGGATGGTACAGCTACAATACACCGAATTTCAGTATTATCGCTTCCGATCAAGTATCGGGTATTAAGGAATTTCGCTACTGTATGGTGAAGGGGGTAGAAGTATGCGATCTATCTGCGACCGCGACAACCTTTGCCGCAACAGCAAACGGTGGGACTAGCTACAAAGGTGACGTAAGTGTTTCCCTCAACGATAGTAGGCAAGGCGTTCTTACATTCCAGGTGGTGGGATTAGATTATGTTGGCCGACTAACCAGTACTAGTACTTATACCTATAAGTTTGATGGGACTATACCGTCGTATGTACAGAATTTTAAGGCGACACCGAATAGTGGTCATCCAGCGCCATATGAAGACAAAATAGTGCTTACCTGGGATAAATCATCAAACGCATCACCGGTTGCACCTGTAGAATACTATAAGATCGAGCGTCTAGCCGCTTCAAGCTATACTGGAATTAACGACGGTGCTTGGGAGAATCTGACGACATATCAGACGATTACCTGCCAGACGGCATCTCCTTATGCCTGTCTAGATAAAAACTCCAATAACATCGGCACTCTTGCTCTATATGGAAGTACTTATACTTTTGAGAACTCTCCTGCTGCCGACGGTACTTTAAATCCTTCCACTAGGTATATTTACCGAATAAGCGCAAAAGACTATGCTAATGATAGTTATGGTCCCGTACCGGGGAATGGTAGCGAGAACCAGAATGAAGTGTACGGGTATACCAAGGACACAGCTGCTCCTGAGACACCAGCCACCAGCGTTACTGCCAGTCCATGTGATGGAGCTAGTAGTGACTATTGTAACAGTGACCTCACAAAGAGGGGCAAGCGAGTAAAGGTTAGTTGGCTCCCTGCTGCTGATGCTCTTTCCGGAATCGAATATTATGAGATTTATCGTCGTGAAGGTGGTCCGAATGACCTTAATGGCTGGATCAAGGTTGGTCAGCTTACCGAGACTGTAGATGGGCCACTTGTTTACCGTGTCTACTATGACGACTCGATAGCAGACGCGAAGTGGTACTCTTATCGTATCGTAGCGGTTGATGCTGCCAGGCCCCTACCAGCAAACTCTACTCAACTGATACCCGGTGGACTAATCAATGATGTTACCAACGCTTCTGAGGCGGTCTATATTTATGATGTCACTGCTCCAACTATCCCAGCAACCTTCAGTGTCCAGGCGATGGGAATTGACTGTTTTGATCCTGAATGCACACCTCATCAACAGGCAAATATCAGCTGGCAGAAGACTACTGACAACAACCCTAACGTGACAGTCACCTATAAGCTATATCGTTCAACTAGTGCTGACTCTGGATACTCTGAGATAGTTGCTGCTAGTGCGCTTACACCTGACGAGCAGGACTCCTACCTCTATGAAGATAAAGGTCTAAACGATAAGACTACTTATTACTACAAGCTAGAAGTTTCTGATAATGTTTCACCAACTCCGAATGTAGCTCTGAGTAATGCTATGTCGTTAATGACAGGTAATAGCCTCGCTCCAAATCAGCCGACATATGTCACGGTTTCAAATAGCGATGCAGCTCTTACAGATAAAGCTCATCAGCTCAAAGTCACATTTACTGGTAGTGCGGCTCGTGCATTTGATGAGGTAACGAAGGAAAATGGAGTAGTTCGTTACGATGCCTATATGACTAAGACAAATATACTTCCAGATAAGTCTCGTAGTCCACTTGATGGTACGGCAAACGACTGTGAACTAAGTGAAACAGCCGATGATTGTTGGATTCGAATCAATAGTGCAACAAATCCTGTAGACCCAATTACAATAGACCCTGCTGGTGATGATAATCTCAAGCCAGCCCATACCTTTATTGTGAGCGGACTCGACGAAGCGACGCAGTACTTCTTCCGAATCAGAGCTACCGACAACGGAGTAAACCCGGATAACTCGCCGGCACCTCTGACTTCGATACTGTCCTCTGTGTTAGTTAATAGCCCTACAGACAAGGCATATTGTGGCTGGAATATTACAAGAGACCTATCTGCACCTGAGTTGCCTGCAGGCGGTCTTGAGGTAAAGGTAAAGGACACCTATCCAAACTCGACATTACTACGCAATATCGTAAGTTGGAAAATTCTTACTGAGGAGCCACTGCGACCAAAGCTTTCTTATGAAGAGAGTGTAGAAGACGGAGGTAACTGTAAGTTGGTCGTTCAGGGTGGGGTAGACTACTGTAATGATTTTTATAGCTATGAAGTCTATCGTCAAGTAAAAGATGCGAATGGCAATGTCGTCGCTGGTTCTACCGTGCTTCGAAGGACAGAAACCAACCCAGAGACAAACCTCTTCATTGACGAAATCGGTAATCTTGAGCTAATCGATGGTCTGGGAGCAGGGGCCTTACTGAAGGATCAGCAAATTGTTTATTATGTAAAGGTAGTTGATGCTAGCTATGTTAACTTCGCTTATCCAAATGGTACCCACATCAATTCCGTAGCAAATTCTACGACTAGCCAGTACTCTGATCATGCTATCATGCCTTCGATGTCCACGCCTTCTGTTGTTGGCAACCATATTACGGTAGATCCGAATCAGATCGGAGTTTCTGTAGCTACTATTACCTGGCAGACGAATCAGGAAACTGATGCTCTCGTAGCGTTCAAAGAAAAATATCTCCGCGACGCAAACGGGAAACCAGATACGAGTAGGCTAAATACAGGCGAATATCGGGTGATTGGCGCGAGTACTACTCCTGGTGAGTCACGTACTGCGCAGAGTCACACCGTCAACTTATTTGGTCTAAAACCAGACACTCCATATGTCTTCACGATAGAGTCACGTAACTACCTGGGTAACAATGTAGACCTGACGAATGTGACGATACCAGAGTTTAGGACCAAGGCCTTTACTATCACTCCTCCAAATCCCGAGACGGATATCATCACTACTACTACAGGAGCAACTATAAACTGGTCAACAAACCTAGACGCTAGCTCTGCCTTCGTTGAATACACGATGAATACACAGCCTGGTGACGAACCTCAGGGCAAGACTGTTGGTGTAAGTCCTGAAGATATCGCACAGAGCCCACGCAACTTTAAGCTAGTTATCTCTGGATTAAAATCTACTCGTACTTATACCTACAAAATTAAGTCTATTTCAACTGATGGGTTTGTAGCGGAAACTGGATTTAGTACCTTCCGCACGAATGCATTTGACACCGCTGCGTTTACCCTCGCACCTTCTTCATCCAATGTAAATGAGAGAAACATCACCGCTACCTCGGCTCAGATAGTATGGCAGACAGCAGTACCTACTACCAATTGGGTTCGCTATGGTACGGAGGCCGGTAAATACATCTATGCCGCGGGTGATAATGGTCTCTCTACATCGCATGCAGTCCAGATCGATGGACTGATCCCCGGGACAACCTATTACTACATCATCGATGTGAAGGACGCGAATGATACTCCATATACCTCAAAGGAATATTCATTTACAGCTGTGCTCAAGCCGAAGATAAGTAATTTCAAGGTAGTAGAGGTTAAGCCTTATAGCTTTACCATCTCATGGGATACAAATATTGACACTGAAACGATGATAAACTTGGGTAAATCTATCGCTTATGGCGAGAAGCGTGGTAAGTCTGGCTACACTAAGAGTCATCAGCTAGTGGTCGATTCCCTCGAAGATAATACCGAGTATCACTACCAGATTCTTGCTAAAGATAGTACCGGATTCGAGGTGGCTTCCGAAGACGAAATAGTACGTACGCCGATGGATACTCAGGGGCCAAAGATCACCGGGGTGAAGGTGGATGTCCTACCAATGGGAGAAAATGATAATACATCCTCGGTGATTATCTCTTGGCAGACCGATAAACCAGCTACCACTCTCGTTGAGTACGATCCCGGAATCATCGGTGGCGACTACAATAATCGTTCTTTCGAAGACCGCGGCCTTAGCAACTCTCACACTGTAATCATCAAGGGGCTTCAGCCGGCATCTTCGTATCATTACAGATTAGTATCAAAAGACAAACGAGGTAATGAGACGGTATCCCAGGACTATACTTTTGTCACTCCTTCAAAAGAAAAGTCAATTCTCCAGATGATTCTCAAGTCGCTCGAAGAAACCTTTGCTTGGACGAAGAATCTAGGACAGTTCTTCTCAACGATAGGGAAACGTCTAACAGGTAAAAGCTAAGCATTTGGGGCTCGAAAGAGCCCCTTTTTTATGGTAAAATGACGAAGCTTTATTATAATTCGAAATTAGGAATTCAGATTATGGGTTTATCTATCGGAATAGTTGGCCTGCCGAACGTGGGTAAAAGCACCCTTTTTAATGCTATTACCAAGGCAAAAGTAGAGGCGCAGAATTATCCATTCTGTACCATCGATCCTAATGTTGGAATAGTACCAGTGCCAGATAAGCGACTCGCTCAGCTCGCAGAAGTGATTCCGACTCAGCAAATAGTACCTGCAGTTGTCGAATTTATTGATATCGCAGGGATTGTGAAGGGTGCCTCTGAGGGCGAGGGATTGGGTAATAAATTTCTCGCGAACATCCGTGAGTGCGATGCCATCGCCGAAGTAGTGCGCGTCTTTTCAGATAGTAATGTTCTCCACGTAGATGGTACCGTGAATCCGATTTCTGACATCGAAACGATTAAGCTAGAGCTAGTGTTCGCGGATCTTGAGACAGTTTTAAAGAGGCTCGCTAGGGGTGAAAAGGAGATAAAAGGAAATCCGAAACTGGCACCTATCTATGATTCAATTAAAAAGGTTTCTGCTGGTCTTGAACAAGGAACACCAGCAAGAGATTTGACACTTACCGACAAGGATAGGGAGCATATTCGTGACCTGAACCTCCTAACAATGAAGCCACATCTGTATATTCTCAATGGAGATGAACAGCACCTTTCTGGACTGGATGTGACCAGTTACGGCCTGAAAACAGAGGAATGTGTGGTAATTTCGGCAAAGATTGAAGCAGAGCTGAATGAGCTAGACGAAGCCGATAAACAGGAATATCTTGCTGAGCTTGGGCAAAGTGAACCGGGTCTAGATACACTGGTAAGGAAGGGTTTTGACCTCTTGGGGCTTCAAACATACTTCACTGCTGGTGAAAAAGAAATTAAAGCCTGGACGATTAAGAAAGGTTACACTGCACCGCAAGCAGCCGGCGTCATCCATGGTGACTTCGAGCGTGGGTTTATCAAGGCTGAAGTAGTAAATTACCAGGACTTGATCGACTATAAGGGGTGGACAGGGGCAAAGTCTGCCGGTAAAGTCCGTCTTGAAGGCAAAGACTATGTTTGTGCCGACGGTGATGTGATGGTATTTAAGTTCAACGTCTAAAAATCATTATTACGAAACTCAATAAGTAGTGTCCCTGGGCCCTGGATCTTGAATCCACGGGCTCCTTCTATATTGAAAGTGGTCAGGATTTGTTTCTCCAGCTTTTTTGCTAGCTCTTCAAGATTATCTACCTTAAAGGCAACATGTTCGACGAAACAGTCGTACTGCATAAAGACTTGCCCAGAGTGCGGCTCTATCAGTTCTAGTTTATCTTTGTCTTCCCCAAGGTAAAACTTGCCGAGACGGCGATCATGAAAGTGGATTTCACCTTCGAATTTTCCGCGAATGATGAAATAGTTCTTCAGTTCCCAGTATTCTTCGCTAGAAAGGCTTTGCAAACCAAAATGATCGAAGTGAAGGCCCTCACTAATGTCGTACTCCTCAAGGTACTTGCGGGCAGCGAGTTCGTTGTTTTTTATTTCTTGCTTCGTTATTCGCATGGCTAGATTATAGCAACCGACCCGGAGATAGTCGAGTGTGTAATAATATGCTGTAGCATATTATTGAGAAGTATTATGTTCAAAAATCCGTAATTATAAGAAAATACTTGAACTTTATGTATGCTAGTTTACAATTAAGGTAATCATAAGTGAGGGTGTGAAAATGAAAGACTTTTTCAAAAGGTACTCCAAAGTTTTTATTTGGGTAATGTCGATTTTGCTTGTGCTACTACTGGCAGGAATCGGTTATTACCTCTATCAAAAGTACTCGAACAAGGACATAGTTGCCGTAGTTGGTAACGAGAAGATTTCTGAGACTGATCTCAGTAGAGCGATTTATGCCCTTACTTTATCAGAGGAGAACAACAAAAATGTTAGCTCAGATCTCAGGAAAACCGTTATCAATAAGCTCACGGAGACTAGTATTATCCGGCAGGAAGCAGAAAAAAGGAATATCTCTGTATCAGATCAAGAGGTACTAGCTAGGGCCAAGAAGGATAACTCGGACTATGACTTGCGAGAATCTTCACAAAAAGAGCTGATGCGCGAAGCGGCCAAGAACAATCTTCTTAAAGAAAAACTGATAGACAAGCTTGTTACTTATTCAGATGGTGAATTTCTCTTGGTTCGTTTTGACAAATACTTGGGACACAACAAAAATGAGTCAAAGTATTTGTCAGAAAAAGCTGAGGCAGAAAAGTTTGCACTTCAGCTTAGCAACGATATTAGATCGGGGACAATAGACTTCGCTGAAGCTGAAGCTAGACTAATTAAGCACCCCTTATTTGGAGAGCAGGCATTTACTAATGCGGGTTTCTCGGTCTTACTCACAGGAGAACTAAACAAAACAGCTTACCAGGAGGGGGTTGGCCTTTTATCGGATAATGCCTTTAGAACAATTATTGCTGATGTCAGCGAGGGGTCTGTTTCGGAACCGAAGCTACTGAAAGTGAATGATTCTACAAATGAAGAGGTAAATAGCGTTGATGGTATCTATGTAATTGCGAAAGTAGATAAGAAATACAAGGGCGAAACGGCCGACTTCACATCTTGGTTAGAGGATAAAAAGGCCGAGTATAGCAAACAGAAGCTATTTGGCTACTTGCTGAATCCCCAGGTAGCATATGCAGATAATAATCATGGTTCTTGTAACGGCGGTCTAGTTACTTCTGGCTCAAGTAATCCTGCTGGATATGTTATCCATATGAGATACCTAGATGCGGTTGGTAATCATTACGACCTAAGCGGATCTACTACGAATGTCGACGCATATGCAGACGATGGTAGCTATTCTAGCTATAGTTGGAGTGGGAATACAAAAAGCTGCGGGGCAGACTCTTTAGTGGAGACATCTGGTACTGATTCATTCCCTTCGAATCATACCTTCACAATGAATAGTAATGGGAATGAGTATTTAGGCTATGATTCGTGTGGTGGTAACGGTTATGGTTTGTTATGCTCTTGTGTATCTGACACAAATGACGGCTATAGATTTGACCCATTTGTAGCCGGTACACATGGTCTAGTGACAGCAGGCGGCCACTGGCATCAAGCTACAAGATGGAAGGCAAATGGGACTAGTGATACCTATACAGATGAGGGTGGGACATCTATTAATCCTTTCAAGACTAGAATGATTACTAATGGCGGAACTTCGGCTGTGGCGCTATATTATCAAGCAAATCGTCCTCCAGTAAACAGTTATGGCCCTTCCCCCGTATCTGGTGGTACTTTTAGTCAAGAAGATACTATTATTTTTAGAACATATGCCATGGATCCAGATGGCCACAATGTTAATCACCATGTAGCATATGCGAAAAGTACAGATGGCGGAGCTACATATGGTGCTTGGAACTACCTTGAAACGGGCTATATCGGACAGGGGACAACACCTTGGATTGGGTCTCCCATAGCAGCGACAGCATTGGGTGAAGGTACATTTAAGTGGGTTATAACAGTTAATGATGCTTACGGACTTTATAATACAGTGCCTTCGGGTAGTCCAAATTCTTGGAGTCATAACAATCCCAGCTATTTCACTATAAGGTATAACTATAAGATTACGCCATCTGCGGATGCTGGTTGTACTATTTCTCCTTCGACTGAACAAACGGTGACTTCTGGTAGTAGCTCTGCTTTTAGCTTTGGAAGAAATACTGGATACACCCTGAATGGATACTCAATCGATGGCGGAGCCGTTACCGCAGGCACGAGTTACACCTTTAGCAACGTGAGGGCTAACCATACCATCCGTGCGAAATGTACCAAGGATCCAGAAGGTAATCCGAATCTAAAGATTAACTTTACTGCGCCGCCAGACAACCCAATCGGTAATGTAGTCGACGGTCAAGATATCCGCATCGGAGTAGTCGCGCAGAATACAGGCAATACAGCCGCAAGGGTTTGCTATATCAAGAATCCGAAACCATCCCCAGCAGTAAACACAGAGATCTGTACCCCTAGCGCTCTCGTATACGAAGCATCACCAAACTACGAGTACTACACTTTCCCAGATGCAGATCTGGTCATAGGAGACACGATCCAGTACCGAGGCATGGCGAGGGACAATGAAGGTTCTTCAACATTTACGACCGTTGAGACTGAAACTAGACTGTTCACTATTGTCGCGGTACCAGAGACTCCGACAATAAATTGTACTGCAACACCAGCAGTCGTGAGGCCTACATTTGGAGTCAATATCAAGATTACCTCTACTACTGGCGATGTAAGAGCTCCATACAGCGTTCAGGCTTATTCTGACTCGGATAATAACGGAACTTATGAAACATCAGTATTTAGTCCAATCATAAACATGCCAGGGGCAGAGCGCTATGTCAGCTTCGCCAATGAAGGTAAGTACGAGATTAAAGTACAAGACAGTCCGGATGAGTTCTCTCTTGGCGAACAGTCTTGTGGTGTAGTAACAGTTTCTAGCAGCGGCGAAATCGGCGGCGGCGGCGAGAAGCTTTAGGAGGGATGAGCTATGTTGGGTAAAGAAAAACTTTTCTGGATCGTGATAGCGGTAATAATCTTACTAATACTTGGTGTGGGTGGGTATATCGCCTATAATCAATACTGGGCGAATGCTAACACTCAGGTGAGCAAGGACAATAATGTTACCGAGATAAGTTATCCGGCAGAGACAAAGAGAGTTGAGGATAAGTCCAAAAATACGGTTTCAATTACTCCTTCACAGAAAGATGCAGTCCAGGTAGAGACGGCAAATGGAACTACGGTAGTGGTTACAGATCCAGCAACAATAATGAGTAAGTAACAGAGGGATAGACTTGGGATTATTTAAACTAAACGAAGAATTTGTTGGTATAGAAGTAGGGAATACTGCTGTCAGGCTAGTCCAGCTAAAGAGGACTGGAACTGGGTACAGTCTGGTTGCTTTTGGATCGGCTCAGTTGCCCCCAAAGCTCGCAATGAGTGATAGTAAGATTGATATGCAGAAGGTAGCCAATGTTATCGCGCAGCTAGTAAAGTCCTCTAGGGTCAATACGAAGTTTGTCGCCACTGCACTACCAGCCTCTGCGGTGTTTTCGACAGTAATCAAGTTTCCTCCTATGAGTGCACAGGAACTTGAGAAGGCTGTAAGATATCAGGCAGAACAGAACTTACCAATGAAGATAGAAGATGTGCGTATAGACTGGCAGATAATTCGTGAAAATCCGACAACCCATGAGTCTGTAGTGATGGTAGTGTGTGCGCCAAATCAGAAAGCCGCACGAACTATTGAGCTTTTTAACATGGCCGGGCTTGATGTAATTTATCTCGAGACGAATCCGATAGCGACTGCAAGGGCACTAGTCGGTACTACCGATCCAATTACGATGGTAGTTGATATGGGTGCATCTGCAACTGAGATTTCTATAGTAGAAAATGGAGTTGTGTCGCACGTTCGTAGCATCCCAGCTGCTGGGTATGCGATGACGCGCACTATTATGCAGAGTCTTGGACTTGATAATGTCCAGGCGGAACAATTCAAGATGAAATTTGGTTTATCCCAATCGAAGCTTGAGGGTCAAGTTTTCAAGACGATACAGCCCATCCTTAGTAATATAACGGAAGAGATACAGCGCTCGATGAAATATTACTCCGAGCAGTTCGGTACAAATGTAAATAAAATAATTGTAACGGGTGGCACCTCGAAAATGCCGGAAATGGTAAATTACCTTAAAACTAGCTTGAATATCGACGTTGTCTACGGTAGTCCATTTAGCAGAGTCACTTTTCAGCCAGACCTTACTGAGACTATTTCAAAGATGGGCCCTGATTTCGGCTGCGCCGTGGGACTTGCGATGAGGGACGGTAAATAATGAAGATAAATCTGATACCAGAAGTCAAAAGAGAACAGCTGAAGATTCGTAATCTGAATCTTTGGATGACCAACATCGCGATAGCTTTGGGGGTAGTTTTTGGCGCCGTAATTCTGCTTATGAGTATATATATTGGTGGTGTTTCGGCTAAAATATCTTCCACCAATACTCAGATAGCTGACTTAGAGACCAAGCTTAAGGCGTATAAGTCACTTGAAGAGACTGTTATTAGTATCGAACAAGGAGTCAAGGAAGTGCGCCAGATTCTCGACACTGACGATAAATGGGACAGGGTATTTAAGATGTTTGAGGGTGCAACCCCTGGCGATATCCGCTTCAAGACCATGAATTTTACTCCTGAACTGAAAGTGACGGCAGACCTAGAAGGTAAGGACGTGAAGTCGATTGATCGATTTATCAAATCTTTCGAAAGCTATCAGTATAATGACAAATCTGCCTTTTCGAAAGTTGATGTTGGCGGCTATACAACAAACGAGAAGGGTCTCGTGACTTTTTCTGCTACTTTCTCAGTCAACAGCGATGCTTTGGTTAAATCGAATGCGCAGGAGAACTGATGGAACTAGGATTTGATAAAGACGAAATAAAGAAGTATTACTACGCTATTGCGGTTGGGGCAGGAATCTTTGTTGGAATAATCATTCTCTCATTTGTTTTGTCCGGACTTTACAAACAGTCAAAGAAGCTAACCGACGAAATGAACGAAAAGACAAATTACTTGACCCAGCTCCAGGATAGGAAAAAGATACTAGATGACCTAAGCAGTAGAGAAGATGAACTTAAAAAAGACGCTGCAGCACTAAGCTCCGCTCTTCCAGATAGTAAAGATATCGGGAGACTTTTCATTCAGCTCAATGGCCTTATTACGGATTCTGGCGGCAGCGTAAAGGGTATCGCTGGTGGCGGTACCGGAGATAGTGGTACGGGCACTTCTACTACAATAACTAGTTCGCTCAGAAAGTACTCCTTCACTTTGCCAGTAAACCTTCAGAACTACGAAGCGGTGAAGTCGCTTCTTACGAAGACCAAAAAGGTGATTCGCTTGATGGATGTAAGCTCTATTTCTATGAGTTCACCAGATGGTGGCAAAATGGATGCAACAGTGACTATTAATACATATTCGAGGAATTAACTATGATGAAGCCAAAAGATATTGCGATAATCGTAGCCTGCATAGTTGTTATGGGGGGAGCTATCTTTGTCGGTGTGAAGATGTTCTTTCCTTCGAAACCAGCTGCATCTACAACCACTCAGACTACAGAAACTGCAAAAAATCAAATTACTGGTGATATAAACAAATCGGAAACCAAAGATACTATCGATAAGCTAAATGCGCTGAAGAACTACGGGGATACAAATCTCGATAATGTGGGCAGGGTGAATCCTTTTGCACCCTTGAACTAGGCGATGGCAGTTCGAGACGAGAATAAACTTTTTGAGACCCTAAGGAGCCTCAATCAACTGACAGAAGAACAGATTGAGGCAGTTCGTATTGAGAGTGCCAGGAGCGGTAAGGATGTCGTCACTACGATCCTTGATCTCGGCGTACTTGATGCAGAGGCGGTCTACAAAGCACAGGCAATATCTCTTGGTCTTCCTTATGTTGATTTGCGCGACTTTAGCGTGTCTCAGGATGCACTGAAGCTCATTCCGAAGGATATTGCAATCAAATACTCCGCTGTTCCATTTGGTATCCGAGACGGCAAAGTCCAGCTTGCGATGATTGATCCCAATAATCTTCAAGCAATCGAATTTGTGGAGAAGAAGAGTGGAATGCCGGTTGATAGCTATATGGCGTCTGAAGCTAGCATCAATCATGTGATTGAGGAGTTTCAGGATATTTCGGGTGAAATCGCCGAGGCCCTCAGGGGTGTATCTACGCCATCTGCAAGCACTAATCCACTAATAAACCCAGATAAAACCGCGGAGCTTTTTCAGGATGCTCCGATAACGAGAGCGGTTAATACGATTATCGAATATGCGGTCAAGGCTCATGCATCGGACATTCATATTGAGCCAAGAGAAAAGGTTCTAAAGGTTCGCTACCGCATAGATGGGATTCTCCATGATACGATGAGCTTGCCGACACATATCCAGTCAGCTCTAGTCTCTCGTATCAAGATTCTTTCTAATATGAAGATTGATGAACACCGCGTTCCTCAGGATGGTCGCTTTGAGGTGAATATTGATAAACGAGAGATAGACCTCCGTGTCTCATTGTCTCCGACCGTCTTTGGTGAAAAGGTGGTCATCCGTCTACTTGATAAGTCGGCCGGTGTGATTACGCTCGAGGATCTTGGAATCCGTGGTCGGGCTTATAAGATTATTGACGAAGGTGCGAAACGCCCTCATGGTATGGTCCTCTCGACTGGACCTACTGGCTCAGGTAAGTCTACTACCTTATATGCACTGCTTAATAAGATGAATAGCACTGACGTAAATATCATTACCCTAGAAGATCCGGTAGAATATCAAGTCGATGGCGTAAATCAAATCCAGGTGAATTCTGCTGTTGGCCTAACATTTGCGTCTGGCCTTCGCTCGATATTGCGTCAGGACCCAGACATCGTGATGGTGGGTGAAATTCGTGATGCTGAAACAGCTGGACTTGCGATACAGTCTGCTCTGACAGGACATACCGTACTTTCGACCCTTCATACAAACAGTGCGTCAGGAGTTCTGCCGCGTCTTCTTGATATGGACATCGAGCCCTTCCTTATTGCCAGTACTGTAAGCACCGTGATTGGTCAGAGGCTAGTGCGTAAGATTTGCGAGAATTGCAAAGAATCTTATGAAGCTAGTCCGGCCTTAAAGCAGGCGATTCAGAAGAATGTTGGTGGTCTGATACCCCACAAGGGTGGTCAGGACCAATCTCGGGAGCTAGGGTATCAAAATATCCCATTTGCTGAGGATGAAGTCATACATTTGTATAAGGGCAAAGGCTGTGAGAAATGCCAGCACACGGGCTACTCTGGACGTATCGGCATCTTCGAGGTTTTCTCTGTCACGGCAGCGATGGAGAAACTACTTGTTACACATGCAACATCGGCTGATATTCAGAAGCAGGCGGAAGCAGAGGGGATGATTACGATGCGTCAGGATGGATTTATGAAGGCCCTTGAGGGTGTGACGACGATAGAAGAAGTGATTTCAAAGACCACCGAAAATTAGATTGCTAGGATTCAGGAATATTTTCGTGGTAAGATATATTTAGAAACAGGAGGGGTATATGCCATCAGAAGTAAAGATTGAACTGTTGCTCGAAGAGGTGGTGAAGCGTAATGCTTCCGACCTTCACCTTACTGTGGGCGTACCACCGATGCTTCGTATCGATGGCGGACTGGTACCTATTGCAGATCAGAAGCCTCTCACTGAGCAGGACGTAGAAAAACTGATATACTCAGTTGTCGATGATGTTCAGAAGGATATTTTGCTAAAGGATAAGGAAGTGGACTTCTCCTTTGCCTTTGGTGATGTTGCACGTTTCCGTGCCAATGCTTATCACCAAAAAGGCAACGTGGGACTTGCACTTCGTCTGATTCCAGCCAAGATTAAGAGTATCGAAGAATTAGGTCTTCCTGCCTCGGTAAACAAGTTTACCGAGCTCCCTCGTGGCCTAGTGTTAGTAACTGGACCAACTGGCTCTGGTAAATCTACGACCTTAGCGGCGATGATTGATCAGATAAATAAAGAGAAAAACCTTCATATCATCACGATTGAGGATCCTATCGAATATACACATAATCATAACAAGTGCGTCATCGAACAGCGAGAAGTCCACTACGACACTAGGTCATTTTCTGCCGCTCTTCGTAGTGCTCTGCGTGAAGATCCGGACGTAGTACTTATCGGTGAAATGCGCGACCTAGAGACCATCTCAGCGGCGATTACTATTGCTGAGACGGGACACCTAGTTCTCGCAACTCTTCATACGAATAACGCCTCGCAGTCCATCGACCGTATGGTAGATGTCTTCCCTCCATATCAACAGCAGCAGATACGCACTCAGCTCGCTAGTATTCTTCAGGGGGTTGTCTCGCAGCGACTCATTCCTAGTATTGGTGGTGGCCGTATACCAGTAGCAGAAATTATGGTCTCGACTCCGGCGATTCGTAATATTATCCGCGAAGGGAAAACTCACCAGATCGATGCTGTTCTTCAGACAAGTGGTGAGCAGGGCATGGTAACGATGGACAAGGCTCTTGTGGCGGCGGTAAAGAGTGGTCTAATTACTGGAGATGAAGGTCGTAACTACTGTATTGATTCAGATGAATATGAAAGGTTACTACACGGATAAGTAGATGAGAGAGTATAACTACGTAGCAAAAACCAAAGATGGCGACAGAATAAAGGGAATCCTTGAAGCCGAGAGCGAAGACGCAGCGGTAAAGCTTCTGAGTCAGAAGGATCTTTTCCCAGTTTCTATTGAGGCCAAACAAGCAAGTAGTCTATCTATCTTTGGTGGTGTGTCTGCCAAGGACAAGGTCTTCCTAGTTCGACAGCTAGCGACTATTCTGAACGCTGGTTTACCAGTATCTCAGGCGCTGGCTACACTCTCTGGGCAGACTACAAATAAAGTGGTAAAAAATATCCTCGAACAGGTTTCTCGGGATGTGGAGGCAGGCTCAAAGCTTTCAGTTGCCTTCGCTCAGTATCCGAAGCTCTTTAACTCTATCGATATTACCCTTATCTCATCCGGTGAAGCCAGCGGTACCCTTGATAAGGTTCTTACTCGACTAGCAAACAACATCGAAAACGACTTTAAGATTCGCAGGTCGGTACGTAATGCGATGATTTACCCGGCTTTCATTCTGGCAGTTGTAGTTGTTATCGTTATCGGCATGAACTGGTTTGTGCTACCGAAGATGGAAGGAATATACGCTTCTTTCGGCGCTAAGCTTCCGCTAGTAACTCAAATAATGATGAACACCAGTCACTTTGCAAATACTTACTGGTACATCGTTCTGGGATTTGTAATCGGTATGGTACTACTTGTCCGTTGGGCTATTTCTACTCCTGTGGGGCGCTACTATCTCGACAATTACTATCTGACTATGCCGCTACTCGGTAAATTTTTTCAAAATGTATATATGGGTCGCTTCGCCCGAACTCTCTCTGGCCTGGTCGGATCGGGGGTGTCTATTCTTGACTCACTTCAGATTACCATCGATGCGGTTGGCAATAAGGTAATTGCAGATGATATCCGTGATTTTGTGAGTAAGGTGAAATCTGGTACTCCACTTTCGAAGCCTATCAAGGATAACCCACACTTCCCTTCAATTGTTGGTCAGATGGTGGCCATCGGTGAGCAGTCAGGCGAGATGGACGGAATGTTAGAGAAGCTTGCGGAATACTTTGAGGAAGAGGTCGACAGTTTCGTCAAGAATCTGGCATCAATTATCGAACCAGTGATTATCATCCTACTCGCAGTAATTATCGGATTTATCCTTATCGCAGTGATGCTACCGATATACCGCTTCGGAGCTATCGTCTAAATATATTGACACCTAGGTCACAAGTTCTATACTTATACTTAATAGGAGGAAAAACATGAAAGAAAACAAACTTTACAAAGGCTTCACCCTTATCGAGCTGATGGTGGTGATGGCACTGATGGCAGTGCTTGCAGTACTTGTTCTTGGGGCAGTACAGCTCGCTCGTAACACGGCGACTGAGACAATTCACAGGTCAAATGCAAAGGCTGTGCAAACAGCACTTGAGGCGAGTTATTCAAAATATAAGGCTTATTGTGCTTCTACTCCAGCAAGTGATCAGCTTGACTGCGAGGAGGCAGATGTAACTTATAGTCTTTCGACTGCATATACGAGGCTTACAGGAAAGTCATTGGATAATACCGGGGCGAAAGATACAGGGAAATGTTTTTCCACGGGGACAACTAATATAGAAGCATATGGCGGCGGACGTGTATTTGATATACAGACTAGTGCCTATGCCATAGGTGTTGTTGATGCGGGTTGTACAAAGTATACCGCTGAGAATGACACAATTAGAGCAAATGATAATACTGCATTACCAACTCTTTAGCCGGCAGTAGGAAAGAGCCACTACCGTGGCTCTTTTTTTATTCCTCTATTTTCGATAGAATATAGATGTGTTTATAGTGTATATTCTAGTTATATTTTTTGTTCTTGGCCTCATTATTGGCAGCTTTTTGAATGCTCTAGAGTATCGTATCGGTTCGGGTCTTTCTATCACGAAGGGGCGTTCAATTTGCCCTAGTTGCAAGGAGCAGATTGTTTGGTACGACAACATCCCAGTCATCTCATTTATTCTTCTGCGTGGAAAGTGTCGTCAGTGTAAAAAGCCGATTTCTTGGCAATACCCGGTGGTAGAGCTACTGACAGGGGTTGCTTTTATGACTGTTTCCTGGAAATTGTTACAATATCCTATTAGCAATGACTTGGCTACTATATATGACTTTATTGTTCGAATGAATGTGAGAACTATTGCTGGTCTAGTATGTTTGCTCATAGCTACTAGCTGCTTATTGCTAATTGCTCTGCATGATGCAAAGACCAGCTATATTGTTTCCTCAGCGGTCTATGTTGGGATTATTGCGATGATTCTGTACTATGCACTTACTTACACGGAGACACTCTCGATCACTGCTGTCTGGAATCACTTTTCACCCTTGATTATTGCAACAACTGTACCAACACTACTCTTCGCTGGGCTCCACTTCTTTTCAAAGGGAAAGTGGATGGGAGCAGGAGATATCGAGCTCGCTGCACTAGTCGGTCTTTTTGCTGGCTGGCCTGGTATATTTACTGCCTTTTATTTTTCTTTCATTGCTGGTGCCGTCTGGGGACTGGCACTTGTCTATCTTCAGAAGAAGGCACAGCTAAAGTCAGAGATGCCATTCGGCCCATTTCTTGTTGCGGGAGCATATGTAGGACTTATTTTTGGACAGCAAATCTTCGAGCTTTATGCTAGAATATTTCTAGGAGCGTAAATGAAGAGACGCGGAGGGTTTACTATTATCGAGCTCATGGTGGTCATGAGCATCATTGCTGTGCTGACAGTGTTATCGGTCGGTTTTCTTAAGGATCTTTATGATACGTACAAAGTAACCCAAGCCTCTGAGGAGATACTGGGTCTCATTCGTGAAGCTCAGAGCAAAGCAAGAGGTGTAGAGGGCGGACCAGCTTTTGGTGTAGAGGTTGCGGCGAAAAGAGCCTCAGATAGCACTACGGTGAATACCATTAGCTACGTACAGAGTGGTAATAGTCTAGTGGCCACCCCAAAATCAGTTGATATCGATGTTACGACGATTGAGCTTGACCGTTACGACATCCAGGATTGTTATACTGTGCCGAACAGCTGGAATAACGCAAAGTGTGGTACTAGTGTACCTACAAATTTTACTAACCCAAACAGATCATTTGTAATCAACTTTTCTTCTCCCTTCGGTATGCCGGAGTATTTTCTGAGGGATACCGTTGGCGGGTCTGATGGAAGTAATGGCTATTGCAGCTCTCTATTACCTATTTCAGATGTAGTTCCAAATTCAGCTACCACCGCATGTGCCTGGAAGAAGAACACGAACTACCTCGACAGCTACAGTGTGTTCCATCTAGGGCCGACGCCGACTGATACTGCAATAGCAGGGACGATGCGGAGCGACGGGGTCTATAATCAGAATGGTGGGCATCTAGAAATTCGTCTGGCGTATAATGGTGCAAAAAGAACAGTTGTAGTTGAGGGAAGTGGTGAAACTTATATTCAATAAAAAAGGTGAAACTCTAGTCGAAGTGGTAGTGGCATTCTCTATCATGAGCTTTGTGTTGATTGGTGTCTCGGGTCTTATATCGAATCTAATAGGTCTTGCTACAGAGTCGAGGACAGTTACTCAGGCTACCGCGCTAGCACAAAAGGGGCTTATCGAAGGAGTAAATGTTGTTCGTACTAGTTGTGATATAAGGGAGGAAGACAGTAGCTACTGGGATGGACTAAACTTTAACTATGATTTGGGAGTAGGTAAGCCGATAAACTCAGATGGACTTACTCTTACTGTGGTTCTAAGAAAACTAGATTCCTCGGAGGAGAATGTGATTGATGCTGGGGAGCAAAAATATAATCTTATAAGTAATAACGGTTTTCGCAAGGTAGTCTCGACCGTAACATGGAAAGACAAGGCTGGTACGGACAAAAGCTATGTTTTGGAGCAAATAGTAAATAAATGATTAAATTGAGATTTATGCAACATCACAAACAAAATCCTCGGCTGTATCGGTCAGGCTTTACTCTTATCGAGATGGTGGTCTCTCTCGGTCTATTCGCTATCCTTGGTGTGTTGGTCATAGTGAGTTATGTTAGTTATGCGAATATTCAGGCCAAGGCAGTAGCAATGAAAAATAGCCAGCAAAAGCTAAGGGTTGCTATTGACCAGATTGAAAAGCAAGTGAAGGAGGCGAAGACCGTTACTATCTCAGACGATCATAAAACCCTTAGCCTCACGTTTGATCAGCCAGGTACCTATGCTGCAGCAAGATACGTAATATCAAAGATTGATGATACCTATGCTTCGCTCAGCTATAGCGAATGTAATTTGTCAAGCTATCTTGCAGGTGTCTATGTGCCTTGCGATGGTACAGTCGGCAGTGATATAAACAGCGCTCCTTCAGAAGATATGCTTGCCATAACCGGGAATGGTACGTCTCAGGCTAGCGTGAAGCTTGTCGATGCGAACTCTAGTTTTTCCTGGAATTCTCCTCAGAATGTTGCTGGCAGTAATTACAACTTAGATGCTAGCATTTCTATCGCCCTGGATGCGACAATCAACTATGCAGCAAATAGCTTCTACCAGGACAATTTCAAGCTTGATACTATCGTAAGTGTAAAAGCGCCGGTTATTAACTAGATATGGGAAGAATGAATACAATACATAGTCAGAAGCAGAAAAGAGGAATTTCCCTTATTTGGGTGGTTATTTTCTGTTCGATATTGATACTTGTGGTGACGGTAATGACTGGAGTGATAGTTACAGAGTCACATATTTCTGGTAGATTCGATGCATCACAACAGGCACTTGCCGCTGCTAGGTCGGGGATTACTTGGGGGACATATTACCTGCAAAATGGTGGGACAGCTCCTCTTGCCGAAAAAACATTTATTTTAAATGACTCGGGATCAAGTTATAAGGTCACTATCGATGATTCGAAGACCATTACAAGTATCGGGATGGTCGAATCTGTTCAAAGAAAGTTAGTTTATAAGTATAAGACGAGTTCTTATGTATCGGTCCCAAATGAACAGATAGTTGATGCAGTAAATACTACCGTAAATGCGACAGATAGTTTCTCGTATAATTATTCGGCCTGGATAAAGGGAACAACTAGTACTAGTTTCGGTATCCAGGACCCGGATGACAAGAACGAGATTTTCGTGAAGATTGATCCGTCGACAGATGATGGCACGGCAACTCTTACTGTTAAGGCTGCTGGAGAAGCAGCGATCTCAAAGTCTGTTACTAATCTAACTACAAAGTCGACAGATCTGAGTACTGGTTATGACCTCGACCTTTCTGTTACCTACTATCGAGGTGTTGGAGTAGAACTTACTGTTGCATCGAAAGACCCGGCAAATAGTAATATTATGACCTGCCACAGAAGAATTGCCGTTGCCCTACCAAAGGATATCCTCACCTTTACTAATG
Organism: uncultured Candidatus Saccharibacteria bacterium; assembly: GCA_964511435.1. GTDB lineage: Bacteria > Patescibacteriota > CPR2 > UBA1875 > CAIMLA01 > JBGSPL01. Next base: position 5,070 of record CAZEFH010000007.1, on the reverse strand, counting down.
CCAAGTTTGTCGGTAAAAATGATAGCGGCAATATCGCTATGGTGGTGGATACGGCAGAAGTGACTGGAGATGGTAATGTGGTCAAGATTCGTACTGACGACGCAAATATGATGTTTATCGACAGTTTTGGACGACGAGGTTTTGCCGTAGATGGACTAGCAGTGGTGCCATTTACCGTAACACCTTCACTTGATGCTGACAACGGTATTTTGACCCTAACTGCTTCAGGATCAGGTTCATCTAGCTATCTAGTTCAGACTTCTGAAGACGGTTCAACTTCATGGGTAACAGTAGCAGGCGGTTCTGGTACGATAACCTCCGGACAGACCATAGATATCTCGATTCCTGCTTACTTTACAAACACAACCTTTAATTTCGAAGATAAGAATTATCCCTACCTAAGGGTTACAAATATCCCGGTCCCTTATACTCATGACCATTGGTGTACAGAAGCAGATTTTAATTCTGATGGTAATCACTACGAACTGTCTGATTGGTCGTTCTGTCCATTTGGTGCATACTAATATCTACTTGCTGTGAAAAGCCCGATGGACCTCGCGGAGCTGTTTGTTGGTGACGTGAGTATATATTTGTGTTGTGGTGATGCTCGAGTGGCCAAGCATCTCCTGGACACTGCGTAGATCAGCGCCGTTTATTAGAAGGTCGGTGGCAAATGAGTGCCGCATCACATGTGGAGTGACGTCTTTGACGATACCGGCAAGCTTGGCATACTTCTTGATTATTCTCTGGACGCTGCGTGGGGTAAGCCTAGTGAACTCTCCCTCGTCTTCATCGTCCTTGAGACCACCAACATGGGTGAAAAGGGGGCTGAAGCTGTCTTTTCGGAGTTTGAGATAGTCAGAGATGGCATTCTTTGCCCGGTTAGAGAGAAAAACAATGCGCTCCTTGTTTCCTTTGCCGCGGACCATGAACTCACCCCTTTCTAGATTAACGTCGTCGATGTCTAGAGCGGTCAGTTCACTGACCCGGAGACCAGTAGAGAAGAGTGTTTCGATGATTGCCTTGTCCCGCAGGGTAATTTCTTGGTTCTTGTTCGGATTTTTCTCGGGCGCTTGAAGCAATGCTTCGACCTCGGTAACCTCGAGAAAGGTGAATGACTTCTTGGTGGCTCCAGAGAGCTCGAGCTTTTCTGCTGCAAGGCAGGGAATGTCACGTTTGGCAAGGTATTTCAGGAACGCTCTGAGGGCAATGATGTGATAGTTTTGAGTAATTTTTTCGAGGTTCTCTCCTTGATTCGTGCTCATTCGATTCAGAAAGAGACGATACTTGCGTACAATTTCCGCGGTGATGTCGCTTGGTTTGATGTTATCTTTGCGTTTATCTTTTTGTACAAATTCAAGGAAGCGACCGAGGTAGTGCTCATAGTTACGAATCGTGAGGTCTGAGTGACCTCTTTCTATCTCGCAGTATTCGAGGAATTCATTTATCAGAGTCTCGATGTCCATGATTCAATTTTATCATATTGTGCGACGTGCCATTAATTATGCTAGAATGAATAGGATGAATATAGTAAATGCACTCATACTTGGCCTGGTACAGGGATTTGGCGAGATGCTGCCGATATCCAGCTCGGCGCACCTGGTGTTGACACCTTATATACTGGGGTTCAGCGATCCTGGTCTAGCCTTCGATGTAGCACTGCATCTAGGCACACTAGTGGCGATTCTAGGCTACTTCTGGCGTGAGTGGGTAGATATTGCTCTTTCTCTGCTTAAGCTCGCTAGAGAGCGTAAGGTGACCTCACAGGGCCAAAAGCTCGCGGGGTTCCTACTAATTGCCAGTATTCCAGGTGCACTATTTGGTTACTTCCTCTCAGATCTCGCCGAAAGCACGTTTCGCAACCCGCTTCTGATTGCTTTTGCACTGGTAGCTGCCGGTGCATTACTTTGGTACTTTGACCACCAGGATCAAGGTAAGCGTGCACTGAAAAATATTGGCATTGCCGACTCCTTAATTATTGGGCTCGCGCAAGCGGCCGCTCTTATACCCGGTGTTTCGCGTTCTGGAGCGACAATTACGGCGGGCTTGGCACGAGGAATTAGTCGGGAAGATGCGGCGCGCTTCTCCTTTTTGATGTCGGCCCCAATTATTGCTGGTGCAGCGCTAGTCAAGGTACCCGATCTGGGAGTAGGGGTTCTTGATTCTGCTTCCTTTTGGGTGGGTATGCTTGCAGCCGCTGTTTCATCAATCTTGGCAATCAAGCTGCTACTAGGGGTAGTAAAGAAACATCACTTTGATATTTTTGTCTACTACCGCTTCGCGCTAGCAGTGGTAGTCGTTATATTTTATTTAATGAAAGGGTGAAATGGACATCACGGTAATAGTCGACTTTATCTTGCATGTAGATAAATATCTCGAGCAGGTGATTCAGAACTTTGGTCTTCTGTCTTATGTATTTATTTTTCTAATAATCTTTGTTGAGACTGGGGCAGTAATCATGCCCTTTTTGCCGGGAGACTCGTTCTTATTTATCACTGGTGCTCTTTCGGTTGGTGGGGGGTTCAATATCTGGATTGCCTATCCGTTACTTCTGGTGGCAGCAATTTCCGGCGACAGCCTGAACTACTATCTTGGTCACAAACTGGGTCGCAGGGCGTTTAAAAGTAAGTACGTTCCATTTATCAATCAGGACCACTTAGAAAAAACGGAAGCTTTCTATGAGAAGCACGGTGGCAAGACAATCATTATTGCTCGCTTCATTCCGATTATTCGGACATTTGCACCTTTTGTCGCAGGTATTGGCAAGATGAATTATCGTGAATTTTTTAGTTACAATGTGATTGGTGGCTTTGCTTGGGTGACTGCATTTATTTTTGCAGGTTACTTCTTTGGCAACATTCCAGTAGTAGAGAAAAATTTCACCCTGGTAATATTTGCGATAATTATACTCTCGATACTTCCTCCTATCTGGGAATATTTGATGACAAAGAAGCGGTCTAAAGAGGGAGATAAATAGTGTCAATCCGTGAATATAGTCTGCCCAATGGCATCCACGTAGTGGAGGACCCGATATCGGCCTCCCAATCATTTACCTTACTAGTAATGGTCCGTACGGGTTCGCGTAACGAAACGCCTGATATTTGGGGCATTTCGCATTTTCTGGAACATATGGCCTTTAAGGGGACACCGACTTATCCTAGTGCTGAGCTACTAAACAAGGAGCTTGACTCACTTGGGGCGATGTACAATGCGTTCACCTCAAAAGAGTTCACTGGCTACTACATCAAGGGAAGTAGTAAAGTTTTCAAAAAGGCACTCTCAATTATCTCGGAGATGACTACCAGTCCCATCATTGTTGATGAAGAGGTTGATCGTGAACGCGGTACTATCGTGGAAGAGATTCATATGTATGAGGATGACCCTAGACGCAAGATAATGGACAACTTTGAAGAAGCCTTGTACCCCAACCTTTTGCTTTCCCAAAATACAATCGGAACCAAGAAATCGCTTGCTGGTATACATGCAGTGGAGATTCGTACATATCGCGACAAACACTACGTTGGTAGCGATATATACATCTCTATTTCCGGAGCGGTGCCTACTGGGTTTCGGGAAGAGGTGGACTCAGCATTCTCACACGTTCCTGTTGGCAAAAATAGCTATACGCCAGGTGTTTCGAGAGAGACAAAGAAGATTAATCTTGAGTACCGTGATACCCAGCAGACTCATCTAGCCATCGGCTTCCCTGGACTACCAGTTACAGATGAAAGAGTCGAAATTGCCAAGGTTTTATCCATTCTACTTGGTGGCAACATGAGCTCGAGGATGTTTAGTGAAGTAAGGGAGCGCAGAGGTCTTGCATACTATGTTCGGACATATAGTGACAATATGTTTGATGACGGCTCTTTCGTGACATTTGCCGGGGTTAACAACGAGAAGACTGAGGAAGCAGTGAGGGTGATTGCTGAGGTTTACCGCGGCGTGACGAACGATATTACCAAAGAGGAGCTAGCAAGAGCCAAGGATTATGCGATTGGTATCCTTACATTGCAGTACGAAGATAGTGAATATCGTAGTGAAGTGAATGGGATTATGGACATGTATGGGCTTAAGGTGAAATCTCTCGAAGAGAGAATAAAGGCTATCGATGACATTACTCTAGAGCAGGTACAGTCACTGGCAAAGGATCTGATAAACTTCGATAAAGTTTGCTTGGCCCTCATTGGTCCCTTCAAAGATGATTCGATTTTTGCTAAAATACTTGAGAAATAATAACTAGGAGCAGATATGCCAGAAAAAATGATCCAGGAAAGAACCTTTATCGCCATCAAAGCCGAGGGAATACAGCGTCACTTGATTGGCGAAATTATCAAGCGCTTTGAGAGACGCGGCCTCAAGCTAGTCGGCCTTAAGATGATAGTTGCGACTGCCGATATTGTCGGTCAGCACTATCCAGACAGCGATGAATGGTATATACCGACCGGGACAAAGACGATTGAGAGTGCTGCCAAGCGTGGCGTCACTATCGACAAAACCCCCAAGGAAGTGGCGACAATTATTCGCAATAACCTGATTGACCACTTCTTAAATCGGCCGATTGTATGTATGGTTTGGGAAGGGGCACATGCGGTTCAGATTGGTCGCAAAACCGTAGGATCGACGAATCCCCTAGACGCTGAGACTGGTACTATCCGGGGAGATTTCACCGTTGATTCATATGAACTCGCTGACAAGATGGGGCGAGTGGTCAGGACTATCGTCCACGCTTCTGGGACCGTCGAAGAGGCAAATACTGAGATTGCACTATGGTTCAAGCCAGAGGAGCTCATCGAGTACGATATGATTACGTCCGAGATAATGTATGGCAGTAACTGGGGTAGAGTCAAAAACATTAAATAGTAAAAACGACCCGAAAGGGCCGTTTTTTATTTTCTCATGGCGCTCCAGGAGGGAGGAGGCAGAGCCTCTCACCAGTATTTTTGGATTTTCTTCGCCCATCCGGTGTAATAACAAAAATCCCACCTGTTAGTGAGATTCTTGTTATTGGCGCCCCAGGAGGGAGTCGAACCCCCAACCTCTTCCTTAGGACGGAATCGCTCTATCCATTGA
>CAZEFH010000006.1:0-50223 GCA_964511435.1 uncultured Candidatus Saccharibacteria bacterium | reverse complement strand
GGAGGGAGTCGAACCCCCAACCTCTTCCTTAGGACGGAATCGCTCTATCCATTGAGCTACTGGGGCCAGAACAATTTGTTTTGACTGTGTTATTTTAACAGAGAGAAAGCTTTATTTGAAGGGATACCTTATATATAATTAGCATATGCCTATTAAAGTTACACCGCTCGAAAATGAGGAAACCTTACTAGTCGCCAGAAAGTTGCCGGTGAGGTACTGGAAGTTAATCCTTGCCGTGATTATGCTTATCACACTAGGAGCGACTTCCTTGTATTTTAGCCAGAATGGCTACCTTTTCCTGGCGGCTGTTATACTTTTTTCGCTAGCAGTAATTATTTCGTTTTTGTTATATCTGCTGTGGCATGACGAGGTGGTGCTAATTTCAAATAGACGCCTGGTAATGGTAGATAAACAAAGTCTTTTGAGCCACTCTGTGTCAGAGATAGATGCACGCGATATTGCAAGCGTCGGTTTTTCTCAGAAAGGTCTTGCAGGTCTTGTCTTTCGTTCCGGGGCGCTAGAAATTACTGACATTCATGGCAACAAGCAGAGTCTCGAAAATATTATATCAGTCCAAGCGGCTCAGGAAGTTATTCGCACAATCGTCAATAAAACCCATCATCAATAGGCAAATAATGGTTGTAAATATGTCCTCGATTCTTTAAACTTAATATATAAGTAAGCTTAAAGGAGAATTTATGGCTTTGCTCAAAAAGAAGCCAGCTGTTAGCAGCTCTTCTGAATCAAAAAAAGGCCTAGTAGATATGGTAAAGTCTGCTTTTTCAAAGGGAAAGTCAGGGTCTGGCGCCAAGTCTAGTAAACTGAAGTTCGATTATAAAAACCCCAAGACAATAGTACTTTCACTGGTGGCAGCTCTAGTACTATTCTTCACTGTAATGGGAGTTGGTATCTATGCTTTCTCCTGGGAAGACGGCTTTACTAAGTCGGTATCAATTTTCCCATATCCAGCAGCCTATGTTAACGGACGCTTTGTGCTCTATCGTGACTATCTAGAGCAGCTTGATGTCATTAAGAATTACGATCAGGAGTTCAAGAAAGTTGATTTCAAGACAGCTGATGGTAAGAAGATTCTGGCACAGGCTCGTAAGGACACTATGAATCGCCTGATTGAGGATGCTATCGTTTCAAGTGAGGCGGTCAAGCTCAAAGTAACACTGTCTAATAAAGAGCTGACAGATAAGTTTAACCAGCTTGTAAAGAGTAACGGCGGCACCACGAGTTTTGCCAATGTACTAAAGCAGTACTATAAGCTGACTCCGAATGAGTTCAAGGAAGAAATTTATCGTCCTCGTCTACTCAGACAGATGGTTGCAGACAAGTATGCTAGCGATGAAACTGTGAACGCCGATGCCAAGAAGAAAGCAGAAGACATCCTCGCGAAGATCAAGGCGGGTGGAGACTTTGCAGATCTCGCGAAGCAATACAGTCAGGACACTAGTGCTAGTAATGGTGGTGACCTCGGCTATTTCAGTAAAGGTAAGATGGTTCCTGAGTTCGAAAAGGCCGCCTTCGCCCTCAAGTCAGGTGAAGTGAGTGCCGTAGTGAAGACTGTTTACGGCTACCATATCATTAAGGTCGTAGATGTGAAAGATGCCGAAATCCGCGCTTCCCATATCTTGATTAAGACCAAAGACTTTAATACTTGGCTGGCTGATACCGTAAAAACTACCAAGAAATCTATTTTTATTAAACAATAAAGAATCAAGTATAAAAGGGCCGCGGTAATTACCGCGGCCCTTTGAGTATCGAGAAGTATCTTGCAAATTTTGTGTTTAGTTTAATTTAATTCTTTTTTTACAACACTGACAATATTATCGACGACGCTTCTTGCTAGCTCGGGTGTTTCTGCTTCCGTCATTACTCGGACGAGATGCTCAGTGCCAGATGGGCGAACCAGGATGCGTCCTTTATCACCTAGGGCTTTTTCCTCCTGCTGAACTACTGCTGATATCTTCTGGTTACTACTATAGAGTGACTTATCTTTAACCTGGACATTAACCAGTACCTGAGGATATTTGGTCATTACCTGCGCAAGTTCACTGAGGGTTTTACCACTTCTTTTGACCACTGAAGCCAGCTGAATAGCCGTAATTAATCCGTCACCAGTTGTATTATGGTCGAGAAAGATAATGTGACCTGATTGCTCACCGCCAAACGTGGCACCAGTAGCTTTCATTTCAGTCAGGACGTAACGGTCTCCCACGGCAGTCTGGAGTACGCGTATGCCTTCCTTCTCTAGGGCCTTTTTGAATCCAAGATTACACATCACGGTTGATACTACTGTATTCTCAGTCAGCTTACCTTTCTCTTTTAGATCGAGAGCGCAGATGGCCATCATTTGGTCACCGTCTATCTCGTTACCTCTCTCATCGACAGCCAGGACTCGGTCTGCATCACCGTCATGTGCAAATCCGAAATCTGCACCAGACTCTTTAACAAGTTTCGAAATCACTGATAAGTTGGTTGAGCCGCAACCAACATTAATATCGGTACCATTGTAGTCGTCATTAATAGTGGTTACTTCGGCTCCGAGACGGCGGAAAGCCTCTGGAGTTGTTTGATAGGCTGCGCCATGGCCAAGATCAAAGGCGACTTTCAGCCCCGCAAGTGAGGTGCTTGTAGCAGTGAGACAGTGCTTGATATACCTCTCGGCTGCATCTGCCACCTTGACGATTTTACCTTTTTTGTCAGCTGAATCTGATAGATCTATGTCTAAGTTTTCGCAAATTTCCTCTATTTCCGCCTCGACTTCATCTGGAAGCTTAAATCCTTCACTCGAGAGGAACTTGATGCCGTTGTACTCAGGTGGGTTGTGGGAAGCAGAGATAACGATACCTCCCCGAGTCTCTAGTTCACGGGCGAGGAAGGCAATAGCAGGAGTAGGCACAATATCCGCAAGAAGTGCATCCGCACCTGTTGATATAATACCCTTAACAAGAGCTTTCTCAAGCCGTTCACCATGACCACGAGTGTCTCGGCCGACGACTATGCTGCCATTGCCTTCTGCAAGATAGTGCCCCGCAGCTTGCCCAAGCCTGTAGGCGAGGTCTTCAGTAAGTTCTTTATCGACTATCCCTCGGACGCCGTCAGTTCCAAAAAGTTTTGTCATATTCTATGTTCTCCTGGGTTACTAGACAATTATAGCAAAAATATACTAGAGATTAACCTTTGATTGAATCGAGACGATGTCTGACAATTTTCTCTATTAGTTCGTAGGGAATCGGTTGGTTCAAAGGGAACTGCACTGATCCCTTGGCGTGCTTAAACCCTGCAATCTCTTCTTGGAAGGGGATAAGTCCTGCTCCTGTGGGATAGAGGCCGATATGATGAGTATATCCAGCGTAATGGACTAAATATTCGCCTCTCACCCTGAATGTTGGGATTCCATAGGCGAAGACTTCTTCGGCTTCTGGGGCAATGCTAAATATAAGTTGGCGCAACTTTATAAGTATCTGTTTTGTTTCTTCTGGAAACTTACTGATATATTTATCGATTTCGGGATTCATATTCATGACCAAATATTAACATATCTGCATATAAAAAAAGAAACGGCCAGGCGCTTCTTTTTGTTTCTATATTTGTCTACTGCATCAGTGAGAGATAGTAGTAGCCTGCGACCGAGAAAATCATCAACATTCCCAGTGCGAGCACTACCCAGCCCCAGATATCATGGACCTGTCTATGCAGTCCTCCCTGTGGTGTCTTTGGTTTTGTCTTCGTGCTGGCTTTCTTCTTTGCTGCCATTTGCCCTCCTTTTCCTATATTACAGAATACAGTTTATTCCCGAAGAAATAAAGTATTATTTTGCTTTGTAGCTAGTCTTTTCTAGTGTCATAGGCCCAGTGCAATAGGGCTTGTCTCTGACGTTTACGACAGCTGAAGTCTCCAGGAGTGCAATTGATTCTCAGCTGGGCTAGGTGCCTCTTCATTGTTTGCCACCTTTTGATTTGGCGATCGTCTTCTTCCGGAATACGACGCCCAAGATAGTAACGGCAATACCATTGGAACCAGCCCCTGGGATCCTCTTCGTAAATCCAGCCCTTCCTTCGCCAAACTGATAGTGGCTGAGATGCATTAACGCCGAAGAAGTTTAGCTCTGGGTTATGGAACTCATGGCATAGCTTAGCCCGATCGAACCAGTCAGCCGGGAATTCATTGCGACAATCTGTCATATATTTGCCGCCGAAAACCCCGAGCGTAAGCATTTGTTTTGGTGATAGCTCGGGCTTGAAGCGCGGGTCGAAATTACTACCTTCTGCCTCACTGAGAACATAAGTATAGTTCCGTTGCATCAGGTCGTTTACAATTATTTTTCTCATTGACTTACTAGATGTTCTTTGGAGGTAATGGAATAAGTGCGCTTGTGCGGTTTTTGTACTTACTCCAGAGTGGGTTACTTATAAACTGTTTTTCCGTAAGGGGTATCCCCGAGACGAAAATAATAAGATAAGAGATAGTAAGAGGCGAGACTATGGTCCAGAAGGCACCGGTATTTAGGTAGGTGAAGATGAATATTCCCCACCACATAACCAGTTCACCGAAGTAGTTGGGGTGTCTTGAATATTTCCAGAGACCCTGGTCCATGATTTTACCCCTGTTCTCAGTTCTTGCGACAAAGGCTGCGAGCTGTCTATCTGCTACAGCTTCGAAAGTAAAACCGAAGATCCAGACGACTACTCCGACTAGCGATATCGGTTGCCAAGCAGGGTTTGCTAAAATAGTAACCATAGAGATTAATCCAAGAATAAACATTAGTAGGCCCTGAAGTAAGAATACGTATACATACGCCTGTATCTTGGGATATTTTTTCCAATTTGCTTTCATCTCGGTGTAACGCTTGTCTTCTCTTGCAGTTTGCGAGTGTCGCTTGCGCAGATGATAAAAGAGTCGGAATCCCCATAGCGAAGTTAGTAATAGTAAGACTATTGATATTAGGGAGAGCTGACCAGTGACGAGAATGCTGACTATCACTATGTATGGTTGGGCGACTCCCCAAGCTTCGTCGGCAACGTCTAGTTTACCGACTCTTTGTCCATAGAGAAACCAAGAACTTGTAAAAACCAATACAGCGAGTACTAGCAGGGAAAATTGATATAACATAGTTTACAGGATGCCTTTACCGATGAAGTATGAAGCAGTTGCCACTACCCCAGTGAGTGTAGTCCCCCAGGCCATATCGATGAGAGTGATAGAAAGTGGCCAGTCTTTCATGACGGAGTAGTTTGTTAGGTCGTAGGTTGCATATGCAAAGAAGCCAAATAGGGCTCCATATAGAAGAGCAGATTGCCAGCCCTTGTCTAGGTTGGGCTGTACTGCGAATATAAGGATTCCTGCTATATAGAGAAGGTAGAAGATGATGGCTGCGAACCAGTTAGGCTGGCTGCTTAGTCCAGGTATAGTTCTAAAGTATAGGTCCTTTGCGATTACGCCAATCCAGAGCATATCAACTGCAAAGAAGATTGGGATAGTAGCTAGATATAGTAGCACCTCTTTCATAATTACCACCTTTCTATTTATTAATTAGCCGGAATAGTCCCGTTGTTTTTGTCACCTTGTCAGGGTATTTCTCGGTCAGTTTCCAGAGTGTGCCGTTGACTGTCTTGGGGTGAAAGTCAGGGTATTTCTCCCGAATTTCTCGCGCCAAATCTACCCAGCGGATGCCGTCCGGGCTACCCTCAAGTAGTTTGAAGGCCAACTGTTCTATTTGTCCAGTTATAGTTGTAGGTTTCATAACTGTATTATAGCACCTAGGAGAAAACTATGGGGCAATCTATAGAGTAATAGAGTACTTGATACTGTTTGTTTTTGTCATCCCGACACTCTCATAGAGTCTATGAGCATCATGGGCTGTGTCTAGACAGGTCAGGTAGATTGACTTATATCGATGTTCCCGTGCATAGCTAAAGACTTTTTCAAAAAGCTGTTTTGCTACCTTCTGTCCTCGGTATTCTGGGTGGACACAAACATTAAAAATCTCTAGCGCCGGCTGAAAAGAGTAGGTGAATAAATCAATTTTATAGATAGTAAGACAGCCAACTATATTCTCATCTGACTTGGCGATAAATATCTCATAGGAATCGCTTGTCTCATTGTAGTTCTCGCGGTATACAGAAATATCGTTTGACCCATCGAAGCAGTTATCTATCAACTCTTTGTACTTAGCTAAATCAACGGTTTTTAGTTTTCCGATTTGTATCTTCATAGGGATATTCTATCATAATGGGAACTTCCACGAATATAAAAAGAAGCATCGGAGTGATGCTTCTTTTGTGTTTTAGAATACTTGTGCAAGTATCCAGACAGTGACTGCGACTAGGATAAAGAACAGTCCTAGTCCGATAGGAGAACCCCAGCTAAACCAAGATCCCCAGGCGCGCCAATGCTTCATCGAAGATTCATCGGCTTCCTTCCAGGCCTTGTATTCGGCGAGTTGTTCTTCCATGGTTTTCTTTGCCATAGTAGACTCCTTATTGATTAATAATGAGCCTCTAGTTTGTGTCTGCCAGTAGCAATGTACTCTCTCGAGGCAGAGATCGCTATAAGTCTGGGCTTAATAACAGGGTAATTATAGTATATTTAAAGCCATTTTGCGAATCTGACAGAAGGTATGGTATGTAAGAGGCGATAGAAATAAAGACCAGGATACGTAATTATTGAAGTATTTTTTTGAGTAATACGTATAAATTACATTAATCAATTGTTGTAATATACGCATATTTATTGTATAATCTGCAAAACTCCGAACAGACAATAAGGGAGGCGCACCTTGATTCCGGGATATTTTATCCTCAAGGTTGCTGGCCATTGTAACTTGGCCTGCAACTACTGCTTTGCTCAGTCAGGTTTCAATGGTTCTCTGATGGAGCCTGAGATCCTTGCGCAGGTGTTCTGTCAGATCGATGAGCTTGGTCTTGAGAGGCCAAAGGTAAGCTGGCACGGTGGAGAACCTACTCTTCTAGGCTTGGACGGTTTCAAGTCCGGACTCGAGGTGCAGACAGGTCTGAACTCGCAGTTTCGTAACAGTATTCAGACGAATGCAACTCTGCTAGACGGCTCCTGGATTGACCTGTTCCGTGATCACCACTTCGGCGTCGGTGTCAGTATCGATGGCCCCAAAGAAGTGCATGATCTTAATCGACCGACACACAACGGTGAAGGTTCGTTTGAAAGAACTATGCGAGGATTGAAGTTGCTTCTCGAAAGTGGCATGTCTGTTGGAATCATCTCGGTGATTTCCAGGTATGTCAATCCCGAGGACTACTTTGACTTCGTTAGGGGTCTTGGGGTTTCAAGTTTCGATATGAAGCCCTGTGTCAGTGAGTGGGAAGGTGCTATTCACCTGGAAGACTTCACTACATTCCAGCGTAAGGTCTTTGGTATGTGGCTCGAGAATGACGATCCTGGTTTGAACTCTCGAGCTTTCACAGGCTATGCCGAGAATTGTCTCGGGGGCACAGGTTCTCTCTGTTCGCTCTCAGGCAATTGCGGGCACTTCGTGACTATCGACACTAATGGTGATGTTTATCCTTGCGACGAACTGATCCTACCTCAATTTCGTCTGGGGAATATCACCGAGAGGCCGTTGCGACAGATCCTGTCTGGACCTACACGTACGTGCTTTGAAGAGATGTTGAACACTCATCAGGCGGAATGCAGTGAAAGCTGTGACGCATATCAAGTGTGTCGTGGCGGCTGTACATCTGCCCGTCTCCATTACGGCCAATCCCGTACTTGCACCCACCTTAAGGCAACTTCTAGGATGGTGCAAGAATGGGTCGAGCAAATAGAAGGGAGGTAGTCATGGGGAAGAAACTGCTGGCGTCAATCAAGAGCGGTATGGACACTCGGTCTCAGGCATCGTACTGGGACTGTGCTCAGCACGAGAACGCCACCCACAACAACGGTGGCGAGAACGGTCCTTAGTGCCGCTCAGCCGTTCCAGGAATCACAATCTATGCCGAAAGGCCGTTAAGCATTCTCAGCGAATGCTGCCGCCGGGTACGACAACCCGGCTTTTCTATTTTCTATACATATAAAATACAGTGATATTCGTCGCTAGCTGTTATGGAAAAGTAAAGACCGCCTCTCAGCGGTCCTTACTGTGGTAAGTATCCGTTGATTGGCGGTCGTGTCCTGACCTACTCAGGCTTGGCAAGCGGTCGGCGGTTGCTCTCGAGGTCCCAGATCTGTGAGAACGGTCCCAGGAAGAGGCCCGTGGTATCGGGAACCTCCCACCGGGAGAGGCTCTGCAGAATCCTTTCCTCAGCAGGTTCCTTCGCTCGCCCTAGGACTTTCTCCCATGAGCTAGGTTCACGCTTGATGAGACCCTGAATCAGCTCTCTTTGCTGCTCGAAGGTGAGCTCCGGGAAGACGTCCTGTGCCGCCGCGTACATTGAGATGGTGATCTCGGGGTTCTCCTTCAGCATCACATAGAAGATCGTGAGCCAACAGAAGGCCTCGATGGACCATCTCGGCGTGTGAGCGCGGCTGTCGCCCTGAGTCATCACGTTGTGGGCGATCGCCAGATGCACTTCATTGCCCTCGAAATCCCGCTCGAACTGCCTCGCTAGTTCATCACTGCCGAAGACCTCAACAGTCTGACCACCAGAGAACATCCCGTTGGAAGCAAGCTTCCAGGCTCTCTCGATGATCTTCTCGGCGTCGGCCTCGGTGACCATGAGTGACCGTTCTTGTAGGAACCGCTCGACATTTCTGACTGCGTACATGGGAGTGCCCCTCTCTGCTGTGGGTGCCGAAAGAGGGTCTCTACCATTTCTGGCATCGACCCTCCATATTTCCGAGGCAATTATACAACAATTATCGTCTATTTACAATTGTATTAATATATCTAAACAGTATATGACCTAGTTATGGTGGTTATATTTCGCGAAAGTATGGGGGCGAGTTTAGAAGCTTATATACAAAAAGCTAATACTGCATCACTTAGATTTTTACTAATCGACTGGATAAGTCTCTTAATTTCCTGATTGCTTACTTCTTTTTCAGTTCCTGATTTAGGTTCAAACAAGCTGTATTTACCTTTATGTTTCCCTATACAACAGAAGTGGTAGTCATGATAGCTGTTATTAAAATAAAAAATATCAGCTGACAAAATTACATATCCATATCTTTCTATCAACTCATTTAAAGTTACTTCGTTTAAACTGAAAGTCCTGTAGGATACTAAAAGATTATCTGACTCGTCTTTTGCCAAATTTAATAAATACATATTATCGGTAAATCCGTAAATGTGCTTATCATATTCGTTACTGATAAGGTCAATTGTCTTGGCAAAAAACGTTTTTCTTGAAACGCTGATCCCATTACAAAAAATCTCTATTTGCTTATCATTAGCAATTTCAATATTATATTTCTTACTTAAAGCAAACATTAAACATGTAACATAACTTGTGCCAGGGTTGCCCGGTATAAGTTGAGTAAGTTTTTCCATAAGGAAAGTATAACAAAAAGGTGCCATTTCTGACACGTTTAATTTTAAGAACCATTCATGGTTCTAGCTGTTCCATTTGGCGAAGCGAGAGGTGTCGAGACTAGCTGATCCTACTATATCTATAACCAGCTTTCTTAATATTTGCATCACAGTATTCACCATGTGATGACGCAGTCATTAACCCGTTGTAAACAGCTAGAGGAACATCGAAATATTGGTAAACCGCTCGCTTATGAAATTCTATTTCCAATGTAGCGCTGGCTGGATTATATCCAACTGAAACGAGATGTGAAGATGTTACATTTTGTCTTTCCATTTTTCCCTTTAATTATTATATATTACTAAGTACTCACTGACTCTGACTCAATACCGTCGTCAAGTTCAAGCGATTTTATAGCTGGCAATGCTCTGCTTGTTATCCCTTGTAGATCACCGTACATACCGATAGTATTATCTATAACACAGCGAATTGCTTTCTCTTGATGTGACCAACGAAGTGCAGCTGCGCGTTTCTCTTTCTCGATCTCGGCTTGTAGTGTGCCATAGTTTTCTACTATCGCCTCCACACGATGACGGAATTCTGGCCCTACTAAAAATTGGTAAAGTGCTTCCATTTTTGCATCCTTGCCTTCATTATTTCGATTTGCCGCATCTACCTGTAAAATTGTTCCTCGCAATGCGGAGGCGAGAATTGGTGCCAATTTTGGCTTAACTGCCCAAACATTTGCTTCGAGCTGTTTCATGTCCCCAAATTCACCAGGTAATTCTTGTGAGACTATAATACCAATGTTTGCAGTTGCTTCGCGTATATCCTGTTTGAATTTTGGTACCCATGCAGGTTGCCACTTACCATTTTTCGTCTCCCATAATAGAATTCCACAGGATGCAAGATTACGGTTTTTAACAGTTTGCACAATATCAGCACCCCTTTGTCCTTTTTTAACTTCTGAGATATCATCTATAGGGAATTCTTCTCTGAGACGATTCTCTAAATCCAACTCTAGTACCTCACCTTGGTTTTGTTGCGATCCTTGAGCGGCTTTACGTTGTGCTTCATCAAGCGATTTTTGCATATCAGCGATCTTTTTTTCTTGTTCTAATGTCTTAAGTCTATATTTTTCGTCTGCTGACCTCGATACTTCCTCTCGAATTTTATCGGCTTCTAGTGATAGTTTCTTTTGTGCTTCTAACTCAGCGTTTGCTCGGGCATTTTTTTCTTCGGCGAGTGAATCCATTAGACTCTTTAATTGTTCGCGAAGGCTTTCATTCTGTTTAGCGGAGCTTTCGGCATCGTGTTTTAACTGTTCAACTATAGACTCCTGTTCGGCAATGGCCTTCCTTTTTTCATTCGCTGAAGATTGCTCAATACGTTTCTTTTCAATTTCAAGGTCTGCTTCTGATTGTTTACGTAATAATTCTTTTTCGCCTTCAATCTTTTTCGCCACTTGTATTTCAAACTCTTCTTTTTCTTTTTTGCGTAAAGATTCTTGTTCAGAAATAATTTTGGCAATTTCTAATTCGTGTTTTTGCTTTTCGGCAACAATAACACGTTGTTCAATTTGTCCTTCTAGTACCTTATCAATTTCAATCTCATGATTACATTTTGGGCAGGTGATTGTATTCATATTCCTCCTTAAACAAAATTAGCACTCTGAGCTAGTCAGTGTGCTAATCACTTAGTAGGGGCTGACTAGCAATGCTAGCCTTAAATTTTATTGGAACTCTAGTTCCATCATGCTTACTTTGGCGAGCTTGGTGGAACGAGTTTAGAACTTTAGGAACTGATTACTTCAGCCAACTTGTTTAGAAAAACCTCTTTATCCTCAAGTTTTGAAAAATTATGATCTCCTGGTATTTCTATTATTTTCTTAAAAGATAAACTAGTTAACTCTTCATTATCAACAATATGATCTTCTGTCGCCCTAATTAAAGTTGAGTCAAAATTATTAGCTATTTCCTCTAAGGTCCTTTTATATGCCTCAGGATCAATAGAGTTCCAAAATGCTTCTCCTATTTTTGTAATAGAACCATCAGCTCTCGGTATAAACATTACACCATTTTCTTCTTTTACTCCTGGTCTTGAACACCATTTCTCTTTACTCTCTTGCCCCGTTGAAAATCTGGCTGGATTTACACAAATAATCTTATCAAATAAAGGCTTCTTCTTTGCATATGCCTTTGTTAAAACTTGATTACCGAGAGAAAAACTTATTGTTCTTAAGAGTGAATTTTTTGACTTATTGTTTTCAATAAAATCCCAAACACTAATTAAGTCATCAGCCATTGTATCTAGTGTTTTTTCTTCTTGTTTTCCTTCACTTTTTCCATATCCCGCGTAACTAAATCTCAAAATAGCTAATTCTTTATAGTTCGATGTAAGTTTAGAAACTATATCGTCAGACAAACCCCTCTCGTGCTTATCTGTTCCAAATCCGTGGTTGTAAAGTATTATAATACTTGCACTATCAAGGTCACCATCTAAAGAATAATCAAGTATTTCATTATTACTATTTGTTATCTTAATCACCTAGTTTTTCTCCTAGTTTTTTAGCAATTTTAATGATAGTAGAATACTCAGTGTCAAAATTTTCATCAGTCATTATTTCAACATCTTCTGATATAATTTCTGCTAAGATATTTTCGAACATTCTCTTTCTATCTGTGTTTGGATCTTCTTCCAAAACACCCTTCATCTCTTTTATGATTGGCTTCTTTATGGCAGCGGTAGGGACTTGTTTCCCTAAATCTTGAAATAATTTTTCCCTTCCTCTTTCTAAAGTCTTCAAAGGAAGGATATCTTCTATGGTTTCAGCTGTGTCCGTTGTAAATTCTGTAATCTTGAATGGTGTAATTTTCTTATTGTTTTTTGCTTTGTTATAGCCACTTTTTCCAGCATCATCTGAATCAAAAAGACAAACAACTTCTAGGTTATTACTAGCAAGATATTGTGCTAAATGAGGTATATTACTAGCTCTGCCCGCATCGACTATTGATGTTTCATTTAAGTCAATAGCTCCTATTTTTTGAGCTACTTTAGTTAATACCTCTTTATCAAACACGCCCTCTACGAGTATATTTTTATCACTAATAGTAGAAACGTCAGCCAATGTAAAACCTAAAGCCTCTCTAAGCAGTTTATCCTTCAAGATATACTTAGTATTATTACTAATCCGCTCTATATTGGTATCAAAACAATCTTTACCCTTCCTTTTCACTAACTTATTTCTGGTTAATAATTGAATGCTTTTGGGGTTATTTTTATCAATCATAAAGGTTTGATGAGTTGTGTATATAAGCTGATTATTTATTGAGAGTCTTATTAGCTCCGCCAAAACATCTTTTTGCCCTCCTGGATGCAATGTAGAACCAGGCTCATCAATTAAAAGTATTGCTCCTTCTAATTTTGATACTCGACTTTTGAAGTATATAAGAAAACTAATAAACCACTTGAAACCATCACTTCTTAAGTTGGGAGGTAAGGTCATTGAAGAATCGGTGAAGTTAATATCGATGAAGTTTTCGCTAATTTGCATTTTTAATTCGACATTCTTGTTTGTTTTCCAATGAGTTTTAATAAGATCCGTAATTGCAGCATTAGCTGAATCAATTAAACCATTTCCCAAATCAATTGGGTTACTCTTGAGAAACTGGTATTTTTCCCTACCAATACCTGCCACAGAAAAAATGTTATCAAGAGCACTAAAATTATCTGGGGCAGCAATAAACTCATCAATATTCACACGGCTACTAATAAAATTTTCTTCCTTGTAAGACCAGTAAACTATATTTAAGTTTGTTTTTACTTCTGCACCTAGTTCAAGCAAAAAGATTTCGTCTCGTTTTGAATCCTCCATTAACTTAATAAAACCATCTTGTTTAAGCTGCTTGTAGGGGTTATGACCAAAACTTATTCCACTCTTATATAGCCAACCTCTTTTTTCGATTAACTGCTTCTCGCTCTCAGGCAGACTACCACTAAAAGCTTCAAAGAACTTTTCCTTATTCAAAACTTCTATGATTTCAGGGAAATAACTAGAATTTTCTGGGTTTGAATAAAACCATCCAAAAGGTTTTTGACAGCTTCCAGCCTTTGTAATGTTAATCTTGTGATTAAGTATTTGAGGAAATTGTTTCAATAAAAGCGGAGTAGTTTTATCTGTAATAATCACCTGATATGTAATTCTTATTTCATCGTCTGGCCAATTATCAGAATCTCTCTTAAATTCAGCTGTTGTAAAGTTGTTTTTTCTTTCCAAGCTCGAAATGTGGTTTATAGCCGATAGTAGATTTGATTTTCCAGTTTCATTTGCTCCAACAAAAGTATTAAAATCCAAAAGTTCAACACTCTGGTTGTAGATTGTTTTATAACATTTAACCGTTACAGCACTAAGTATTTTCATACAACACCCCTAAATAAAGCCACAAATTGGCTTTATTATAGCATTTTTAGACACTTCAAACAAGGTGGGGTGGGGGCTCGTTTAGGAGTCCCTCATACTATCTATATCTATACAGAAATAGAATCAATATCTGTTTGCCCTATTTGACTACCTATATAAGCCTTGTTTATCCAAAAAGATTTCTTTTTTTGCATTGTTCCATCTAAGCCTTCAATCTGATCAGCTGCGTCTCTTGCGTGTGGCCTAACGTGTGATACTTCATTTTCTGTAGACCTAGGAAGCTCATTATAAAGATTTGCTATTACTTTTTCCTTGGTTATGTTCCAAACTTTTTCAACTTCTAACCTACCTTCATACGGCATTGTCCAAAACATTACTTTAACTAACTTCAGATTATTCTCTTCTGTATATTGATATACAACAAAAAGATACTTTTTTTCTATTCTTTCTCTTAGCGGTGAATCATCCCATTCTTCAACAGCAAGTTCTTTATACTTAAAATATGGAAATGAAATATCCTCTTTTGGAACGCCATTTTTTCTGAGTCTAATTGTTTTAACTGCAATATTTGCTTTTTCAAACTCTTCAATCTTTCTTTTACTAACTCCTAGTATTTTTCTAGTAACATCAGAGTAATAGGATTTAGCACGCTTGTTAATATCTAAATTAAGTTCTGTGTGAATTTCTTCAATAGTTTTTCCAAGATATGGTCTAAATTTTTTAAGAACAATTTGTTCAAAGCTCTCTTGCTGAATTTCATCGTCTCTTTTTATTATTTCCTCAGCATCAATCAATCCATTAAGAACAGACTTTAGGTATCCTTGCTTTAGTGAGAATGCTCGTTTTTGTGCTAAAATTTCAGAAAATGGTTGAGGAGTAACGTCTTGTGAGTTAACCCCCTTATGACAAGCTGCAAGATAAACTGTATCCCCTTCTGAAAGTTTATGAGCTTCACCATTTCTGATTTTAGTTAATATTTTTTCCCAATCATCTTTAATTATTTCTAAATCCTTCTCAGGGAATTTCCAAAGTCTTGCAATTTCAATTACATAATCTATATACTCGAGATCAGTTGGCTCACCTTCATACTTATAAAACATTAGGAGCATCAATCCAGCCTTAACCATTAAGGAACTACTTTCAAATTCCTCTTGGTGGACTGTCATATAGTTAATTGCGTTTAAGACCAATCTTTCTTTTGGAGTCCATTGATTTTTACTGTTTTTCTTGATTCTTGTAGTCTTAAGTTCGACGCCAGCTTCTTTGAAATCTGGGTAAGGAGAATTACCTGGGTTTATACCAAAATAATACTTCTCGATTGCTTGTCCAAATTTGCCTTTACCCCTACTTAAAGTTGGTATAATTTCTGGACCAATATAATCTCTAAGAGACTTGCCAACTATATTTTGTGCAAACTTTTCAATTTCTTCAGGTTTAGCTTGATCATAGGTTAATTTCATATTATAATTAAGATAACACTATTAAGGGTAAATATAAAGGCGGGCGGATGAAGGCTAATTTAAGAGTAGTAGATTTTTTTTGTGGTGCTGGTGGTTTCTCAGAAGGATTCAGACAACAAGGATTCAATGTTGTTATGGGTATTGATAATTGGAACCCAGCTGTTATCACACACAATATTAACCACGATTTAGAAGACAAAGTAACAGACATTTTAATTTTTGAAAACTGTGACGTTTCTAAAATTGACGAGCAAATAAAAGACAGCGAAGTTATAGTTGGCAGTCCTCCTTGTGTTTCATTCTCGATGTCTAATAATGCTGGGAAGGCTGATAAAACACTTGGTATACGTCTAATACTTTCCTACTTAAGAATAGTAGCTTACAAAAAATTTAAGAAAAACTCAGTTCTAAAAGCCTGGTATATGGAGAATGTTCCCAATTCAAGAAACTATGTAGCAGAGAAGTATAGCTTTGAAGACTTGGAACTATCAGATTTTGCTAAATCAATTGGTAAAAATCCAAAAGACATAGCAATAAAAGTTAAAAACAATGGAACCGTTTTAACTGCAGCAGATTATGGTTCTCCTCAAAAGAGACAAAGATTTGTTTGTGGTGAGTTTGTAGAAACTGGTGAATTTTTGAATCCTAAAAAAACTCACGAAGGAGAACCTGTTAGTTTAGGTTCGATTTTGGGTAAAATGCCCAAACCTAACGAAACAGCTAAAAAAGTTTGGGCAGACCCAAATTACTCGCAGCTAAAATTGACAAGCGATAAAATATCGGACCACTATTATGATACGGGTGTATTTGAAACTGAATGGAGAGAATCAAAATACTTAAAAGAGAATCATCCTTTTATGGGGAAAATGTCATTCCCTGAAAACAATACAAAACCAAGTAGAACAATAATGGCCACTCGCTCGGCAAGCACTAGAGAAGCTATTATTTACAAATCCGAAACAAAGAGAATTGGAAATGGCGAATACAGACTCCCAACTATTAGGGAAGTGTCCACGCTTATGGGCTTTCCTTATTGTTATCAATTTAGTGGTAGCGAAGGAACTAAATGGAGGTTAATAGGAAATGCAGTATGCCCACATATGAGCTTTGCATTGGCCCTGGCTATTAAAGAAAAAATGGGCTTATCAACTATTAAGCATAGCGGTATAGCATTTGATAACCAATTGGATAGCATCAATAAGGTAAATAATCTAAATGATAATTTTACCGAAAAGGACTTTAGCAAACCGCCTAAGAAGAAGAGCGATTCTGTTTTCAGAAAACATCCGATAAAAGGCGGAAATATTACAGTTAACCTCACAAATTATGACCCAACTGTCGATAAGAAAAAACAAAAAATTGGTAAGAACTGGATTGCTTCAATTAACATAGGATCAGGGAAAAACTATGATATAAATATTATTGATTCAACGTTAATTGATACTGTAGAGAAAATAGTAAAATCAAATTGCGAAGATTTTATTAAAAGATTTGAGACTGAAATTCTACCAAATGTTGGAGATAGCTTAAGTTTGCAAGCAAGGTATTCTGAAAATAATCTTTGTGATACTAATCCACTTTCAATTGTCGATACAATAGCGTCACTTATTAACTCATACAAAGAAAAGGATACTATTATTGATACTAGTGACTTGCTTCCAAAGAAAGAGCTCCCTCTCGGACAACTTATGGCAATCCTGGCAATTGGTATTTGTGTAGAAACTTCGAGAGGTAAAGTTATATCTAAAATATAATACTAGAGATTAAATGAGATAATTAAATATAACAAAATGAAAGATAATAAAGAGCTAATAGAAAAACTTAATAATTCCTTTTCAAAGCTAAAAAAGTTAAAAGAAGATATGTCAGGATTTGATCCTAAGAATAACTTTTTAGAAGAATTTGATATTTCTATTATGCCAAAGGTGACCGAAGAATCTCTAATATACGTTAAATTATTAGGTGATTCACCAAATGCTCAAAAAATTCTTGAAAAACTACTTGAAAAAGAAATGATTAACAGAGAATTTTTAATAGATTTTTCAATTATGTTCCTTTATAAAAAAGGGCTATTCCCTAGCTCTGCTCCACTTTCTCATCCATCTTTTATTTCAGATGAGCTGAATGAGAAGTATTTAATTGGTAAGGAGATTAGGAATCAATCTCAAAAATTAGATGAAATGATTTTTTACAGCACGCGAAATGAAGGTCCTCCCTTTTTTGCTGCCTTCGACTTATTACCAAGTAATTCTACCAACTTAAAAGTAACAGCTGAAACCCATTATATAATTATTGAAATACTTAAAGGAAACCCTCTACTGTCTGAAAAAACACATTTCAACGAAGAGACTGGTGAGCTTTATATTAAAGGCAAAAAAGTTAAAATTAAAAAGACGAATACCGAAAATACCAAAGAATTACTACTACTTAAACTTTTGTTTAAGAGTAAAAATAGGATGGTGTATATAGGTGATATTTTTAAGTTTATCGAAGGACATCAATATGACAAATATAGGGACAATCTATACTACAAGAAAATCCATAGTGTTGTAACTTCAATAAACAAGAAGATTGAAAAAGAAACTGGTATAGAAGAAGCAATTAAGCCAACTTCACTAACAGTCTCTTTAGATAAGAAACTTATCTGACTTTATCTGACAATTCCAGACTTAAGATCCTGTATTCTCAATACAGGAGTTTTTAATAATGAAAGAAAACCTGTTAAACCAACTGAATAGGATTCTCAAGGAGGATTATAATAATGAGCTCACCTCTGAAGAGTTGCTAGTTAGTGGTTGTCAGTTTTCCGAATTTGTAAGACTCCTATATGAAAAGGAGGAAGATGAAAACCAAGATAAGTAAAAACGCAAAGCCGTTAATTAGACTAAAGTTAACAAAAAATGACGGGAACGTCTTGTCGGTCAGTTTTAGAAAAAAAATGAAAATCTATTCAATTTGTAAAGAGGAGGATTTTTCAGAATACGATTTGGAAGTAGTTTATCTACCAGGAATAAGCAATTCTGGAAAGTTTAACTCGAAAATTGAAATGTTAGAGGCCTTTAGTAATTGGACTGAAAAACCATTATTGGATTATATCTATGAAGGAGATTGGGAATGAAGGAAAGAGAAATGCTATTAGCATTAGTGGAAAAAGCTGAGGTTAAGATTAACTTAAAGGAAAATGGTCGTTGGTATGGAACTGCAGTTATTGTTTTAGGTGGAGTTTTTGAGATTAGAGGATGGAGATTAGGGAAAAGTAACTATGAAGACAATCCCCTTTGGATTCAACCACCCTGTTATGGGACATCTAAAGTCAATAAGCCCTTCTATGCCATATGGACCAAGGATAAAGAAATCAATTCAATTATTGAAACTAAAATTACTGAAGCCTTTGAAGAGAGAAAACTTGAAGACTTAGAGTATATGCCATTTTAAGGCCCCTATATAGTTACTATAGTTATTAAGATAGTTCTATATAGTAACTTTCTTGTTAACTATCTTGTAACTAAAGGTGAATATAAAGCCAAAATATGGTATAATTACTTATGGACACAGCTTAATAATACCTTACGGAAGCCCGAAGAGGGGCATTTCTGTTCAGTTTTTCGTAAGGGAGGCTGTGTCCAGCAGGATGCCCCTCTTTGTATTGTAAAAAAGGAGAAACAAAAAATGAAAGCAGTAATCAACGCAAGAGTGTCAACAAAAGAACAAGAAGAAACAGGTTATTCTCTAGACTCACAAGAGAAACTACTTAAAGAATATGCAACTCAAAAAGGGTTTTCTTTTGGTAAACCTTTTAGAATTTCAGAATCAGCAAGTGGTAAAGTTCAAAGAAAAACATTTAATGAAATGATTGAACATACAAGAAAGAATGAGATAAACGTCATTTTATGCGAAAAAACAGACAGACTCACTAGAAACCTAAAAGATGCTTACTTAATTAACGAATGGATCAATGAAAGTTCTTCTCACGAGGTTCACTTCGTTAAAGAAAATGTTATTCTAAACAAAGAATCTAAATCTAACGAAAAGTTTATATGGAACATCAAGGTTTCTGTAGCACAATACTATATCGATAACCTATCTGAAGAAGTTAGAAAAGGTCAAAAAGAAAAGATAGCACAAGGATGGTATCCTTCTCGCCCACCACTAGGGTATATTTCAACTGGCGACAAAGGAAAACGACTTCACGTAATTGACACAGAGAAAGCGCCCCTTATCAAAAAGGTATTTGAACTTTATGGAACTGGTATCTATTCTTTGGAAAAAGTTGCCCAGTTAATAAGAGAAGAGGGATTAAGAAGTTCTAATGGTAATCAACTTAACAAAAGAAGGGTGTATGAAATTTTAAGAAACCCCTATTACTCTGGTCGAATGCAATGGAATGGTAAAGTTTATCCAGCAAAACACGAAGCAATCATTTCAATAGAGTTATTCGAAAGAGTCCAAAGTTTATTGTCGGGAAAAACAACGCCTAAAAATTCAAAAATTGCCTATGTCTATAAAGGAATGATTCGGTGTTCTTCTTGCGGTGGGGTGGTAACTTGGGAAAAACATAAAGGCATATGGTATGGTCATTGTAATTATTCTCACTCAGGTTGCAAAGACAGAAATTGGATAAAAGAAACAGAAATTGATGACAGGATCAACAGCACGATTAAGAAATTAACACTAAATAATCCACGCATTACCGAATGGATTAGATTGTCTCTATTGGAAAGTCATAACGATGAGGTGTTACTTAGAAAATCCAAAGTAGAAGAAATCACCAAGAACCTTAAAATAATAAGCAATAAACTAGATAGGCTTTATGATGATAGATTAAGTGAGATAATAAGCACAGAAACTTATCAGAGAAAAGCCCAAGAGCTTAACGAGGAAAAGAATCGTCTAAATACAGAATTAAGCAACGTCTCGACAAAAGACTTGGACTACAAGCAGTTAAGCGTAGAAATTTTTGATTTAACACAGAACCTATCAGCCGCCTATTCTCGTAAGAGTCTTGATGATAAAAAGAAACTACTAAAATTACTTTGTAAAAGTATAGAAAAAGTCGATTCAGAGATTGTATTGAAACTTAACCCAATATTTGAGATTTTAATGACTGCGGTTGTTCAAACAAATAGTTCGAGAATACCAGAATATTCAGAAAAGTTAGATAAAATTCTAGAACCAATAGATTTTGGCTCTACAAACGCAAAAGGAGCCGAGTTGGCTCCATTGTGTGCTATTTGGCGACCCCGACCAGACTCGAACTGGCGACCTCCACAGTGACAGTGTGGCGTTCTAACCAACTGAACTACGGGGCCCGACAAATGCATCTTGTATATTTTGATGAGAGCTGTGCGCTGTCACCGCGATATAACATGGGATATTATAGCAGAAAATATTGAAAGAATCAAGAATCAGTGCTAGTATTGCTTCGACTAGCCATTCCGAGCTGGGAGGCCACCATGGAAGGACTGTTTGCACCTGAGGTTATGCCTCCCTTTATGCGAGGCGAGGAGATAGGGAAGGTTAGCTGGTTCTACGCTCTTCTTGCACGCATTTTCGGTATCATCATTCCTATGGTGTACCGCGTCACGATTTTGGGCTATGAGAATACACCAAAAGACTCGGGGTATATCATAGCTCCCAATCATGACAATGAGACCGATCCGTTCCCGATGAGCTGGTTTCACTACTACTGGGGTGAGCCAATCTACTGGCTCGCCAAGATCGAGATCTTTAGAGGCGGGAGATTTCGATCGGGCCCCTTCACTCTAGTCGTTCCTGAGGGAATGGCGACCTGGCTGACCTACTCTGTCCTCTGTATCCCAGTAACTAGGCCGGTAAATCCGGGAGATCTGCCTGAGCGCGAGACTATCCGTGCAATCGGTAAGATCTTGAAGGGCGGTGGAGTAGTCGGGATTTTTCCAGAGGGTACCCGTCACCGTCACCGCACTAGCTCAGAGGAGCTAACCTTACATGCGGGTTCGATCAAGTTTGCTCAGAGCGCTCATGTACCGGTGGTGCCAGTGCTAATCAAGTCGACGAGGCCCTCCCTAGGTCACCGCGGTGAGTATGTCCTGAAATACGGACAGCCCTTCTACCCGATTAAGGGCCAGACTACAGAGGAGCAACTGGCAGTGCTACGACAGTCGATGGAAGATCTGGGGTGCTTCCAGTAGTCACAACGACCATTCACGGAAGAGGCCACTCTCTCGGGAGTGGTCTTTTCTTTTATTTCAGCATTCTCTCAGTTTGGTCCGCTACAATATTGAAAATGATAATAAATAGGAGTAAAAATGGCTGAAGAAAAGGTAAAGGCAGTAGATAAATCAAACGAAATCAAGCTGTCGAAGACAGTTCTCGTAAAGGTAGGTACCTACGTACTAGTCTTCGTTCTTGGTGGTGGACTTGGCTATATAGTAGCGGATCATTTCCCGCTCAAATTTGCAGGCACTAAACGTGTATTTAATACCCGCGGATATGGAATGATGAGCGGCGGTTTTGATCAGGATGATAGGGGTGGATCAGGTCTTCGCGGCGGTATGATGGGCGTGAGAGGTGGTAACCGCGCTGGAGGTGAAGTGACAAAAATAGATGGAAACACCATTACTATCAAGCTACCAAATGGCAACACAGAGACCATTACTGTGAATGATAGTACTGTTTATAAGAAGACCACTACTGGGTCAAAGAGCGATGTTAAAGTAGGTGACACTATCTCCGTTACGGGGGTGGATACCGCCGATGATACTGTTTCTCAGATTACTATTCGATAATTTGTTCCCCCTTTATGGCAAGCCCGACAAGAGTCGGGCTTGTTTAGTTCTCAGCTAAAACTCAGAAACGAGCGTATAATTGATAATATGAGAATATTAGTAGTAGAAGATGAACACAAGATAGCCGCTGCAATCAAGAAGGGACTCACGCAGGAGTCGTTTGCCGTAGACACGGTTTTTGATGGTGATGACGGCATGGACAATGCCCTCTCCGAGGAGTACGACTTAGTAATCCTGGACCGGATGTTACCTGGGTCATACGACGGCATTGGCATTATCAAGGAGATGCGCAAACAGGGGGTTCATACTCCGGTACTTTTCGTGACCGCCAAAGATACGATCGGAGATCGCGTGGATGGACTTGATGCTGGGGCTGATGATTATCTAGTGAAGCCGTTTGCCTTCGAGGAGCTGCTCGCTAGGGTGCGGGCGCTGCTGCGTCGGCCACAGGACAATCTGAACCCAGTGTTAAAGTATGCAGACCTAGAGCTCGACCCCGCTAGCTACTCGGTGAAGAGAGCTGGCAAGCTTGTGGAGCTCACGAGTAAGGAGTTTGCCCTTCTTGAATACTTGATGCGCAACCCAGAGCGGACTCTCACCAAGGACAACATCATTACCCATGTCTGGGACTATGACGCAGATGTCCTCCCGAACACAGTCGAAGTCTATATCGGTTATCTTCGTAACAAAATTGATAAGAACCACAAAAGTAAGCCATTAATACATACGAAGCGTGGTTTCGGCTATATGCTTGGAGAGAAGTAAATGTTTCGTTCCGCGACAATCAAACTAACACTTCTGTACCTTACGGTGATAATGCTTATCAGTGTCTTCTTTAGCGTGAATCTGTATCGAATATCGGTGCAGGAAGTGGAACGTAGTGTTCGGCGTGACCAGAAGTTTTTCCAGGGTGGCGGCAGGATGATGCAGCCACTTCTAGATACAGAACTATCAGACCAGCTGGAGGAACAGGTATCTCAGGCACAAGAAAGTCTCATCGTTCAACTTACATATACAAATATCGTTATACTTGTACTTGCGGGTGGTCTTAGCTATATCTTCGCTCACTGGACCATCCGTCCAATTGAGGAGGCCCACGAGAAACAGAAGCGCTTTACTGCTGATGCCTCGCATGAGCTACGCACACCTCTAGCAGCCATGAAGGCAGAGATAGAGGTGGTACTACGGGATAAGAAGAGCGACAAGAAGGAATTAACTCAGATTCTCTCGAGTAATCTTGAAGAAGTAGAAAAGATGCAGCAACTTGTCTCGGGGTTGCTTTCACTTGCCCGTGACGAGGAGGCGAAGCTGGTCCTCGAAGTACTCAATCCTCGAGACATTGTGGAAGAGGTATGTGAACGTTATCGTAAGATTCGGGGAGCCAAGATTGAAAATACAGTAACCGAAAACCTGTCACTAAAGGCTGACAAGACCTACTTTACCGAATTGATGTCGATACTGATTGATAATGCTATCAAATACAGTGACGGAAAGATCGAAGTAATGGTGCGCGCCATGGAACACTCGAAGCAGCTAGAAATTCAAGTCGTTGACCATGGAGTTGGGATTACCGAACAAGACCTCCCTCATATTTTTGATCGATTTTATCGTGCAGATCAGTCTAGGACGAAGAACCGGGTCGATGGCTACGGTCTCGGCCTTTCCCTCGCCAAGAAAATAGTTGATTTGCACAAGGGTACTATCTCTGTCAGTAGCGAGCAAGGAAAGGGATCAACTTTCTCCATCAGACTACCACTCTAAGGGCCGTCTTGTCTCAGCCTTATCTCAGAATAAAGGTTAAAAATGACACCGAGTAACTAAGATGTCATTTTTTATTGATGACAAAGAAAGGAATAACATGGGAGTAATAAAACGGGGAATCAGAAACGCATTTCGTAATATGACGCGTACGTTTTCGATCGTTTTGATTCTAGGACTTAGTATTGGTTTAGCTCTGACGATGCTAATTGCAAGACAAGCGGTGCAGGCAAGAATCGACAAAGTAAAGTCATCGACGGGTAATACTGTTAGCATTTCTCCCGCTGGGATGCGTGGCTTTGAGGGCAGTGGGTCGCTTCTAACGACTACACAGCTAGCCGCAGTTTCCTCTATTGATCATGTTTCAAAGCTGGTCGAAACTCTGAGTGATCGCTTGACAAAGGATACGAATACTAGCCTTGAACCTTCCCAGGAGATGGGTAGCTTTGGGCAAAGACAGAGAAGCATCGAAGGCGGACAAACCCCTCCGAGTAACTCTGGTTCAAGTAGCACCTCGGTCTCTAGTTCCTCCGCTCAGTCAGCGCCGAAGATGCCGATTATGCTGACTGGGACAAACTCACTCGATACCACAGCTCTGGCTGTAAGTCAGCTGACATACACATCTGGTCAGGGTTTCGATGCAGCAAGTAGTGATAATGTAGCTATTGTTGGTAAGTCACTCGCAAGTAAGAATAATTTGAGCGTCGGCTCTACATTTACCGTATATGACACTACCGTGAAAGTAGTAGGTATTTATGATACTGGGAATGACTTTAGTAATAATGGACTGGTGATGCCACTTGCCACCGTCCAGAAACTGACGGATCAAGTAGGCGAAGTAAGTGCAGCGACAGTTGTAGTTGACTCGATAGATAATCTCGATTCAGTAAAGAGCGCTGTTACTACTACGCTAGGTAGTGATAAAGCGGATGTAACGACCTCACAAGAAGCTGCATCCTCAATTATCTCGCAGTTTGACAGTATTAAGAATATTTCCGTAGTTAGCCTAGTGGGTGCCCTCGTTACCGGTGCAACTATCATCCTACTAACTATGATGATGATTGCCAGAGAAAGACGTCGCGAAATCGGTGTTCTGAAGGCTATCGGAGCTACTGACACCAGGGTGATTTCTCAGTTTGCAGTCGAATCACTAACTTTGACTGGGCTTGCCTCTATCGTCGGCCTACTTATAGGAGTGACGATGAGCGGAACGGTGATGAATCTGCTGGTAACCAATTCTCAGTCTTCGGCTACTGGTTTTCGTCCTGGTTCAGGTATGGGTAGAAATATGATGGCACTAGCGGGTCAGGGAATGAATACCTTAAGAAATATCCAAACCACCGTTGGCTGGGATATTATCCTCTATGGAATCGGAGCAGCACTTTTGATTGCCATAGTTGGTAGCGTCATTCCTGCGTGGTTTATTACCAAGATTCGTCCAGCAGAAGTAATGAGAGCGGAATAGGAGTATATGATGCTTGAAGTAAAAAATATCACAAAAGAGTTCAGGTCAGGGGATGGCAAGGTGATGGCGGTGAGTAATGTTAGTCTAGAGGTCCCAGAAGGAAAGTTTGCCTCCATTATTGGTCGCTCAGGTAGCGGAAAGAGTACCCTTCTTACTATCCTCGGTGGTCTCGAACTACCAACCACAGGAGAAGTAATTGTTGATCGTAAAGACATCGCCAAAATGCATGGGCGAGAGCAGGTAGATTATCGCTCGAAAAAGATTGGTTTTATCTTTCAAAGCTACAATCTGATCCCGAATCTTTCTGCGCTAGAAAACGTCATGATAGCGATGGAATTTACAGGAGTAAGTGAGGTTGATCAGAAACAAAGGGCGGCCGAACTACTGACGGAAGTTGGCATCTCAGAAGAGAAGCACGGTCGTCGCCCTGGGCGTCTCTCAGGGGGCGAACAGCAGAGGGTGGCGATAGCACGCGCACTTGCAAACAAGCCGAAGCTTATCCTTGCAGATGAGCCCACCGGAAACCTAGATTCACAAACCGGTAAACATATCTTTGATCTGCTACATCAGTTATCGCGTAAAGAGAAAACGACTATCGTCGCAGTAACTCACGACCTTTCTATAGCCGGTAAAACTGATATGACTTTTTCGATTGAGGATGGCAAGCTAGTCCAGAAATAGCTTGAAACACAGGGTAAATTAGCTAGTAGGGTGCGAAGTACTTTACTAGCTAATTTTATTGATACTTTTTAAGATAGCTATTAAAGAGATTATTTTTTACAAATTTATTAGCTGCTTCCTCGATCAGGTTTCTCTTTGAGAGGATAGAGTTGCAGGTATCAATATCAACTTCCTTCTCGTAGAACGCTGAGTATTGGAAGCAGTGAAGAGCCTCGCCATCGTTGATGTAGCGAAGATTCCCGGAAACGATTTGTTCAAAGTTATTCTCGAAAGGAAAGGTAAAGAAAAACGGTTTTTCCGATCCGAAGAGGTCTCTTCCATACATCGGATAATTCGTCTTTGTACCAACAAGACCTAGGATAGTAGGCATAATGTCGAGGTGAGAATTGGGAGTTGAAATAGTCTTACCTTCTACCTGACCAGGAAGCTTTATGATCAGTGGGACTTTCTTTCCATCAAGTGAGTTTGGTTCAACCTTGCCCTCGTCACTAATGAAGGGCTCGAATTTTGCCGAGTGATCACCGTAGATTACTATTAAGCTATCGTCATAGAGACCTCGGGACTTCAATTCAGTAAGAAAATTTCCTAGTGCAGCGTCTGTATAGTGAATAACTTCGAGATAATTTCTGGAAAGGCTAGGATATTTTGAATTGGTAAGCTTGATAGTTTTGAGATTTTCGGGCATCTCGAAAGAAAAATGGGAAGAGAGCGTGATGAGGTAATTGAATGAGTTTACTGGCTGTTTCTCGATCATATTCACAGATTGTGATAAGAAATCTTGGTCAGAGAGCCCCATATTAACCTCGGTGCCCTTTTTATAGTTATCCGCCGCAAAGAAATTATTAAACCCGAGTGACTTGTAGACGGTGTTACGGTTCCAGTAACCACGGCTATTCGCGTGATAGGCGGAACTTACGTAGCCTGAGTTCTTGAGGGCCTTTGGCAGAGAAGTATAGTTGTTTTTGCCATACTTGACGAAGATGGAGGAATCCCCCAGGGGATATAGAGAGGTATTGACCGAGAAGTCAGCGTCCGAAGTCCCGCCTGCGCCAAGGGTAAAGAAATGGTTATTGAAGTAGGTGGACTCTTTGACTAAACGATTAAGGTTCGGGGTAATCTCTTGCCCTTCAACTTTACGACCTAGTAGGGTGTTGTTGAGTGATTCGACCTGAATCATAATAATGCGCTTATTCTTGGCTATGCCTGTATAAGAATTACCTGTCTGCTTGGTTGTTTGGCTATGAACTGCCTCGACTACTGCATCTTTGTCAGTAGCCGAGAGAGAGCTGAAATATGATGCGAAATTACGGGAAAAATCGACCAGGTGGGCTCCGATGACGCCGATATTTTTGGCGACGACTTTGTTTTCTGAAGTTTGATTGTATAGGTACGGCAACTTAGCGGAAAGGTCTCTTGTGAAGAGCAAGGCTACCAGCACTAGTGGCAAAATAGCGATGGCAAGACGAGTTGACAGACCTAGTTTAACTCTGCTAACTACCGGGAAGTCACTGCTTTTATGGTGCCGTCGGCGTAACCAAATGTAGATAATATCGAGGACGAAGAGTATATCGCTGTAGTAAAACAGTTTACTAATCCAGTCCGGTAGGTCCCCGATAATCTGGGTTGTGGTTCCAATCATACTCATGACGGGAAGTGTCCCGAAGAAGCGAATATAGTAGCTATCCCCAAGTAGTGCTAGTGTAAGAAGAATATCGATAACATAGGGGTAGGTGGCACGTTTTTCTTTGAGGAAAATGGTAGGAAGCGCGAGTATCCATGCGATGACAAAGTTGTATACAAGAAAAGGAGCTAAGTCATGGAGGTTTGGCCAGATGCCGGAAAAGTAGCTAAACAGGAGCAATTTAGTAAAGTATATTGCCCAGAATATGCCAAAAATATACTCAGCACGGAGCGGTTCTCTGCTACCGTCTCCAAGCAAAAAGTTTTTTGCCCTCGCATGATGGTATTTGGTCTTTGAAAGTATCTGTTTCACTCTTTCTATGATAGCAAATTATCGTGCTTCTGTATAAAATATAACTTATGAAACGTGTTAGCAGTATAATTCTGCTGTTCATTACAGTTACTTCGATTGCAGGCTATTTTGCTTATCTGACTTTTAGTGGCCGAATCTCACCGAATCCAGTATCGGAGGCGATGGTTGCAGCGGTCAGACCATATCCATCGCTCTCGGGACCGAAAGTAGTAAAACTTACCTGTTCTTATCATGGGCAGGATTTGTCGATTTCTGAGACGCTTTATCAGAGTCTCAACACCTACTATCAAGGTGATCCTCAGAAGAAAAGTGCATTTTACCACGACCGAAACGCTGAAATGGTGATGAACTATGGCGCTGACAAAACCCTGGAAAAGATTACGACGAAGATTCAGAATCTCGCAAAGACGAATAACTTAAACTCTGACCAGACTCTGGACCTGGCGGCTTGTATGCTTCAAAGTATTCCTTATGACAGTGCGAAGGCAGCCAAGATACTGAGTCCAGATTACTATAAATTGCCAGTAGCTGAGGTTCTCCCAAGGTATCCTTATGAAACACTGTATGAAGGAAAGGGCATTTGTACCGATAAATCGTATCTTGGAGCCGCAATATTCAAGCGTCTTGGTTACTCTGTCTCATTGCTTTCTTTCGATAGCGAGAGGCATATGTCTATCGGGATAGAGGTTCCTAGCGGTTATGGTGATTTTGATACCAAATATGGCATTATGGAGCTTACTGGCAACGGCTTTCTAGTCGGCGATATCCCGGAGATTAGTGCTAGTGCCGGACTTGCTGTCGGAGGGGTGAATACGGTGCCAAATGTAAGTACAGATAGTATAATGACTCGAGAGACTAGTACTGCGTTATCTACGCCCAGCAGCACAACAGTTATTTCTGGGGGTAGTATTTATCAGAGAGTGGTGGCTCGGATGGCGGTCAAATCTCAACTAAACACTTTAAGCCCTGAACTTAAATCAAAACAGGCATATTACCTCTCGACCAAGGAGGCTCTGGTTGCGGCAGAGACTGAGCTTGCAGAAGCAGAAAACAGCTACAGGTCTCAGCCTACATCTGCGAAATATGGGAAATACATAAAGGTCTATAATAGTTATCTTTCAATATATAATACCGCCAAGGCGGCTGTGGATGATTATAATCAGCTAGTAAATAGCTACAATGCTCTCGTGGCACAGTATAAGAGTTTTTAGTTATCACTATTGCCACCTCCTCTTGAAAGTAGGTGGCGCCAGGTTCAAGAAAAATTAAACTCGCTTTCCATGGGGTACACCGCAAGTTTACTATATTAAACTTGCTGATATCATTAAATTATCTCTAAAGCTAAAGATAATATCTGGCTTGATGGGTGATACCCCACTCAAAGTGTCGGCCTGTGAGCGTGGTAATTTTTCAAATATTTTTAATTTTTAACACCAATGGTTTGTGTTTATTTGTGCTATAAAATATGATAAAATCAGCTTTGCGCGGGTATAGTTTACCGGTAGAATGCGACCTTCCCAAGGTTGAGAAACGGGTTCGATTCCCGTTACCCGCTCCACGTCGGAATCCGTCAGCGGATTTCGACAATCGGCCGAAGGTCGATGTCTGCATCCTATCACGGTTCCTCTTTTCCGACAAAATCCAATCCGCATTTTGTCGGGTCTGGGGCGGAAGTGACGACAAAAATACCGATTAAAAGCGTAGATTTTAATCGGAAAAGGAAGCGTCGCGAGAGTGTGAAGAAGTTGTATTAACAATCTTTGTAACACGTCAGCGTTCGCTGACGTGCCGATGTAGCTCAGTGGTAGAGCAGCACTTTCGTAAAGTGTTGGTCGCGAGTTCGACTCTCGCCATCGGCTCCAAAAGATAATAACTTTGCCGAAAAAGGACTATAATATATAAAATGTCTAAATTTACTGTAAAAATGAAAGAAGGTATTCAAAAGGTCCGCGACTTGCTCGGGAACTCTTTTTACCATGACCCACTAATGATTGGTTTTTTGACAGTTTTCTCACTACTTTTAGTATTACTCCTGCTCCTGTTGATTTTTCGAGTTGACCCAATGTCTGCTTCGATGCCGATGTCCTACAATATTATTTATGGGGTTACAAACTCGGCTTCTTGGTATGGTCTCTATGCTTATCTTTTGGGCCTGATGGGTCTCGGTGCCCTAAACTTCCTGATTGCTTGGGCATACTTCGACAAGGAACGACTGATATCTTACCTTATCGCATGCGCGAACATACTGCTTGTAGTTCTTACTACAATTACAGTCTACAACCTGACGGAAATAGTGAAATAATGCTTACCCGACTAGCTGACAGCAAAGCCCTATATCGTTCTCTGGAAATTATTCCTGGCCTTATCGCAGTTTCTGCCTTGATTTTGCCATTTATACTGGCACCTATAGTGCCGGTGGCGGTGGCATATTTTATTTTGGCCTTTAATTTCTACTGGTTCGTGAAAGCTATCAATATCATGCGCCATATGATAAATGGATTTTTACATATGTGGCATGATATGAAAATCGACTTTCTGAAACTTGCAAAAATGGTTACAAATGAACCAGAAAAGTTGCTTGAAACGCTAAAAAACAGGGCTGAGAAAACGGGCAAGAGACTTGACTACTTCGACTATTTGGAGATTGCAAATCTAGGCGGTAACTATCAAGAAGTGAAGCCTTGGGATCAGATAATGCACGTTGTTTTTGTGACCAACTATCAGGAAGATTATTACATCACACAGCCGACACTTGAGGCAATCAAGAATTCGAACTATCCCAACGAGAAGATTATAGTGGTTTCTTGTGGGGAGAAGCGGGACGAAGAGAATTATCTGAAAGTCAAAGCAGAGATAGACCGTGACTTCGGTGGTACATTTTGTGAGATTCTGTACTATATGCATGATGTCCAGCCAGGTGAAGTAATTGGTAAGGGGGCCAACCTCTTTCAGTCGATGCAGCGATTCTACTCTCATTTTCAGGAGAAGTACCCTGAAGTTCGACCCGAGGATGTAATAGCAACTACACTAGACGCTGACCATATAATACATTCTGAGTATTTTGCCGAGGTTACATATCGCCATATTATCGATCCAAATCGTGACCACAAAACGTATCAGCCGAACATTTTGATGTTTAATAACATTTGGGATGCGCCATCTCCTAGTCGCGTCCTTGCTGTAGCTTCAAGTTTTTGGCAGATGGTGGAGTCGATGCGTCCATATCGTTTGCGCACCTTTGCTTCCCATTCACAGAGTCTCTCGACCCTACTCCGCAGTAACTTTGTGTCAAATCAGACAGTCGTGGAAGACGGCCACCAGTACTGGAGGACCTACTTTGCCTTTAACGGTGATCATGAGATGGTACCGATTCACGTACCAATTTATCATGATACAGTGCTCGGTAATAACTTTTGGGAAACTCTTAGAAACCAATATAAGCAGCGTCGCCGCTGGGCATGGGGCATCTCTGACTTCCCTTTTGTCGTAACAAACTATCTGCGTCATCCAGAAATACCTCTGGGTGAAAAACTCCTCCAGTCTTACCGTCATATCTCGGGCCATATTTCCTGGTCTACCTCTTCATTCCTACTTGCTTTCGCCTGGGTACCGCTTCTCTTTAATAGTGCATTTCAAGATACTGTTCTCGCCCACAATGTCTCGATTTATAGTTCGATGATGCTGCGACTTGCCTGGATTGCAGTGATTGCTAACGCCTGGCTGTACTTCTTGCTGCTGCCACCGTTACCGAAACGTTTCCAGAAAACAAAGGTTATCCGCTACGCCGGGATGGTTTTTCAGTGGGTGATAGCACCATTTGTGCCGATCATCCTTTCTTCTCTGCCGGCGCTAGAGTCTCAGATTCGCTTGATGCTAGGTCAGAGTCTCAATGTTTTTTGGACAACACCTAAGGTGCGTGGGCGAGACTAGATTTAGTCACTTGGTTTGTGCTCAGTTCTCAAATAAGCTATAATATCTGTATGGAAGAAAGAGGTTTTTCGCATATTTTTCGTAAAGTTTCCGGGCAGCTCTACTGCCCAGCTTGTGGGGCGAAATACCAGGGTACAGAGATAGATTCAATTCACCCTCAGGAGGTGGGCTACCTAGTTTCGATTTCCTGTCATAATTGCAACCTGAAGGTTTCGATGCATGTAATGACAAAGGGATTTTCGGACACAACAGATAATAGTAGCGAGCCAATCACTGTGGATGAAATAATTGATTTTCATGATCAGCTCAAGGACTTCGACGGCAACTTTAGGCGAAAGTTTTTGCGCCGGTTTGACCAATAGGGATGTATTTGATAAACTAAGAGCTCGCTAAATGAAGGAGACCAGCTATGGTTGATAAGGAAAAACTAGTTGTAAAAGAACGAACTGCTATCGGTAAACAAGTTAAGAGTCTACGCGCCTCTGGTAAAACACCAGTAGTCCTATATGGTAAAGAGAGAATGCCAATCGCCCTTGAGGTTGACTCACATGATTTTGAGCTCTTGTATCGTAAAGCGGGTGGTAATACTATCATCGCCCTTGATCTTGAGAAAGAAGATGGAACTAAAGAGCGCAAAAATGCTCTAGTTCACATGATTGAAAGAGAGCCAGTCTCGGGAAAGATTCTTCATGCCGATCTCTTGCAAATCAAGATGAACGAAAAACTTACAACCAGCGTTCCGCTTCACTTCGTCGGCGATTCCGCAGCAGTGATTGATCTTCAGGGCTCACTTCTCACCGATACTACTGAAGTAGAAGTAGAGTGTCTCCCGGCCGATCTTCCACATGAGATCGAGGTTGATATTACTTCACTTGTCGATTTTGAGGCTGTTATTCATGTTAGTGACATCGTCGTTCCAGAAGGTGTGGCTATACTTACCGACCCAGAAGCGGTTGTGTCTCGCGTAGAAGCTCCACGTAGCGACGAAGAGCTGGAGGAGCTAGAAGAGGCCCCAGTTGAACCAGAAGCTCCAGAGAGTGAGCATGGTGAGGCAGAGGAAACTCCTAGCGAAGAAGAAAAAACCGAAGAATAAGTCTTACCTATATAATCAGCCACCAAGCGGTGGCTGAGTTTTTTGTTATACCTCAATGACTAAACAATTCCACCCCAACATAACTGATATATTTAATGTATTCACTATTTCTATACATGGTGGTTCTTTTTGTTTATAATATTTGTATGAAACTACCGCATATTAATCTACGCAAGATGAAGGGATTTATTTATCAGCATAGACTAGCATCAGTAATTGTTGCTGTAGCTATACTGGTCGCTATCGGCGCTCTGATATACGGTATTGCTTGGAGTCCCAGGATTAATCTTGGTTCACTGGATCTAAAAGAAAAAGTTGAAACCCGCGTACCGGCCCCTCTAACGGGGGAGCTAGTAGACCCTGCAGTACTACTGAAGCGCCCGACGGCAGTAGTAATCGAGAATCATCCTGATGCGAGGCCCCAGAGTGGGTATCTTGATGCGGATATAGTTTACGAGACTCTTGCAGAGGGCGGTATCACTCGTACGATGGCTATATTCCACTCCAAAGAATCTGATGAGATTGGGCCAGTTCGGTCAGCGAGACCTTACTTTGTAGAATGGGCGACTGAAATTGGCGCCTTATTCGCGCATGTTGGTGGCAGTGTAGACGGGGAAGAGATGATTAATCGTCTTGGTACAGCTGACTTGAACCAATTTAGCAACGGTGATTATTTCTGGAGAGCTAGCGACCGCTATGCCCCACATAACGTTTATACAACGACCGCTAAGCTATTCCAGGCGGCAAAAGCACGAAATCTTTCTACTACCGCTTCGGTTCAGCCTCTGAATTTCAAGAAAGACGCTGAGAGTAAAGACAGACCGAAGAGTCAGAAGATAAATATCGATTTTTCGTATAATGACTTCTTCGTGACATATAACTATCAACCAGAAACAAATCGTTATCTTCGTAGTATAGCAGGTAGTACTGCTACTGATAGAAAGACTGGCCAGACCGTGTCACCGAAAAATATCATTGTTGAGTTTACTTCTGTAGCACCATATGTAAATCGCGATGGTGCCCAGGCAGTTCGAATTGGCACTACTGGGGCTGGGTCTGGATATCTGTTTCAGGATGGCAAGGCTACCAAGATAGTCTGGTCGAAGGCTAGCAGCGCCGGTCGGGCCAAATACACTGATGCTACCTCGGGAGAAGAGATACATCTCAACCCTGGCCAGACATGGATAGAAGTGGTACCAGAAGGGAATGATGTCAGTTACGAATAAAAACTATACCTTGACAGAAGCTGGGAGACTACTCGGTCTTCCTGTGCGTAAGCTTAGCTTTTTGATTCGAAAAGATATCATAAACCCGATACTTGATGGCGGTAAGCTGCTGATCCCATCTACTGAAATCAAGCGCTATACAGAACTCTCGAGGTCAGAGCGATTGAAGCATCATGACTCTTTTCTCAAGACACTTGGCCCAGGGATTATAACTGGGGCTTCGGATGACGATCCTTCTGGAATCGGGACTTATTCTACTGTCGGGGCTACATACGGTCTTGGCTTGACCTGGCTTTCGCTTTATCTGCTTCCAATGAATACGGCTGTGCAGGAAACGGTCGCCCGTATCGGAATAGTCACTGGTAAAGGACTTTCGGGTGTAATGCAAAAACACTACAGTAAGAAGGTATTATATGTACTGATTGCTCTTCTCGTTATCGCCAATACGATCAATATTGGCGCCGATATCGGCGCAATGGTAGCGTCTTTTCAGCTGCTAGTGCCCGCGGTTGAGTTCTATACTGGCGCAGTCGTACTTACCCTGTTGATGATTTGGCTCGAGGTGACAGTCCCTTACCACCGCTATGCCAAGATACTTAAATGGCTGACAATTTCTCTTTTTGGCTATGTTGTAACAGGAATATTCTTTGTCCAAGTCGACTGGCTTGCTGTTGGTCAGAGTCTGCTTGTGCCTAAGGTTGTTTTTGACGTAACGTTTATCGCAGCACTAGTTGCGGTAATGGGGACAACAATTTCACCATACTTATTTTTCTGGCAAGCCTCTGAAGAGGTAGAGGAAGAAAGAGATAAGGGTATTTTGTCAGATCATCACAAGCTTGCATACAGAAATGAAATCAAAGCAATGCGTCTAGATACATTCTCGGGGATGGCATATGCAAACATTATCTTTCTCTTTATCGTAGTAGTGACTGCGACAGTATTCTTTTCCAAGGGAATTACAATCGAAACGGCGGCTGATGCTGCGAGGGCACTAGAGCCTTTTGCTGGGAAGTTCGCTTCATTCCTCTTTACGATTGGTATCTTTGGTGTCGGACTCCTGTCGGTACCAGTGCTTGCCGGATCTTCTGCCTATGCTGTTTCTGAGATTGCTGGTTGGAAAGAGGGGCTAAATAAGAAGTTTACAAAGGCCAAAGGATTCTACGGGGTTATTATTGCTTCAATGCTGGTCGGTCTGAGTATGAATTTTTTCGGAGTTAACCCGATCAAAGCGCTTTACTATGCGGCGATTGTGAATGGCCTAGCTTCACCAATTCTCATGTATTTTATTTTCAAGATTGGACGTGACAAGAAGGTGATGGGCGAATTTACAAGCCCTGGCTGGGTAAACTTTTGGGGCTATATTGCGACTGCCCTGATGGGGGTCTCTGCAATCGCTCTTATTATTTTTGCATTACTAGGAAAGTAAATGATTGGCATCTTCGATTCTGGTATTGGAGGACTCTCAGTTTATCTAGAACTCAAGAAGCTGTTACCGAATGCTGGTATCTGCTATCTTGCAGATAGTGCAAACTTCCCTTATGGCGAAAAGAGCCAAGAAGAGCTGGAGAAGTTTACTAGGGCTGCAACCATGAAGCTGGTAGACTTTGGTTGCAAAGTGATTGTTGTGGCATGTAATAGTGCGACTGTGTCAGTAATTGATAAACTTCGTACAGACTTCCCTAGGCTTAAATTTGTTGGCGTTGAGCCGGCGGTAAAGCTCGCTGAAAAAATCACGCAGAATAAAAAGATTGGGTTGCTTGCGACCAAGAAAACTGTTATTTCTCATAGGGGTGAGAATCTAGTAGATGATGTCACGATATATCGTAATCATGATGCACATCTGATTTCAAAAATTGAAACAGATCTTGTAGCAGTGACGGAAGATGATCTGAAAAGTGCGATAGAACCCCTTTTAACAGAGGGGGTGGATACAGTCGTCCTTGGATGCACTCATTTTTATTTTGTAAAAGACCGCTTCAAGGCAATGTACCCAGAAGTCGCCTTTGTTGAGCCGGCCCTATATGTTGCGGAACAAGCGAGGCTAGTGGTAGGTGATACAATTGAGATAGGAAAGGATATTTTCTTAGTTTCTGGAGACGAAGGCCAGTTTCGGGAGTTTGTAATAAATGCGATAGGAGAGGTGGATGTCGATATTCGAAAAGTATAAAGGGAAGAAGATTGCGATTCTTGGCTATGGGGTGGAGGGGAAAGCGACCCTTCAGTGCTTGAAGGATCACGGTCTTGCAGCAACCGTTATTGACAAGGCTGATGGAGATGACTACTTATCAAATATCAGAAGCTTTGAAGTGATTTTCCGTTCTCCTGGCATCTCGCCCCTAACACCTGAGTTGGTAGAAGCCGTAAGATCCGGTGTCACCCTTACGAGCCAGACAGAAGAGTTTTTAGAGAGCTGTCCCTGTACGGTAATAGGAGTTACTGGTACTAAGGGGAAGGGGACTACCTCAACTTTGGTCTATCAAATACTGAAGAATGCAGGACGAAGAGTCTTTCTGGGTGGTAATATTGGAACACCGGCTCTTACATTCTTAGATCAATTGACTGCAAATGACATAGTTGTTCTGGAGCTATCGTCCTTTCAGCTTCAAGGCATCACTAGAAGTCCTCAGATAGCTGTCCTTCTGAATACTACCTCCGAGCACCTGGACTACCATAAAGACACCAAGGAATATCGAGAAGCAAAGGCAAACATTCTTCGTTTTCAAACCGAGAGTGATACTGCAATTATCAATGGAGACTACGATGTGCCTGGTGAAATGTCGCAGTTAACTAAAGGAAGGAAGCTGTACTTTAGTCGTAATCACTCGGTAGAAGGCTGCTATGTAAACAAGAGAGACGAATTAATTCTAAACCTTGAGGGGAAGCAGGCGTTGATAGGGCACGCCTCAGAGATGCAGCTCCGGGGACGTCATAATCTTGAAAATATTACCGCTGCTTCTCTTGCGGCAACTGTCGTCGGTGTTTCTTTAGACGTTATAAAGAAAACTATCAAAGAGTTTACTGGACTGGAGCATCGCTTGGAGTTTGTGGCTGAAATTGATGGCGTTAAATATTATAATGACTCATTTTCAACTGTGCCTGAGACGGCTATAGCGGCCCTAAGCTCATTCAGTGAGCCGATTGTCTTGATTGCCGGTGGAAGTAGTAAGAATTCTGATTATACTGAGCTAGGCAAGGTGATTGGTGCGACAGCTCTACGGGCATTGATTCTTATCGGAGATACAGCAAATGAAATCGAGTCAAAGATTAGCCCCGTTCTAAAGGCTCCTATTATTCTTAATTTAGAAAAAATGTCTGATATTGTTATGGCTGCGCAAAAAGTAGCAAAGCCTGGAGATATAGTACTCCTTTCACCGGCCTGTGCTTCGTTTGGGCTTTTTGAAAATTATAAAGATCGAGGTAATAAGTTTAAGTCAGCTGTCTACGACCTGATGAAATAAAGTTCAAATAATTTATACAATATAAGCACAAAGTACTAGACAAAACTGCATAAAAAAATTATAATGCGAGTAACGTAAAAAGCGCTCATTTTGCAGGAGGGCAGGGCGCACTAATCATAGGAGATTACTATGTACGAAACCCTCTTTGGATCTAAAACTCGTGTTAAGTTACTCGGTCTGTTTTTGACTAGCCCTGGTCAGGCTTTCTATGTTCGTGAGATAACTCGCCGAGTCGAAGAACAGATCAACTCTGTTCGTCGTGAGCTTTTGAACTTGAAGTCGCTAGGGATTGTAAAGTCTCATGAGAAAAGAGGCAAGATCTATTACGAAGCAAACCCAAAATACGAGGCATACCCTGAGCTTAGGAAAATGTTTGAAAAGGCCGAGAAGGGTCTCGGTGCCGATGATAAGCTTGCAAGTGCTCTTCGTCGCGCCGGTGATGTTCAGTACGTTGCTCTGATGGGTGGTTTTGTGGGAGACAATGCGAGCCAGGTAGACCTTTTCATTGTTGGTGAGATAGATAAGCGCAAGATGAAGCCAGCTCTTTCTGACCTAGAGAAGGAGATTGGTCGGGAAACCAACTACTGTATCATGAGTGAGGCTGAGTTTGAGGATCGGTCGATGTTATTCGATCGTTTCCTCACTGAGATTATGGCAAAGCCAAAGAAAGTAATTCTCGACTATCTTAAGCCAGTCGGCGAGGAGGAATAAAGATGGACGATAGTAAAGTAACAGTCGAGTTTTCGTTCACCTCCATCTTCTGGGTTCTGGGGATCATCCTTTCACTTTGGCTATTTGTAAATCTACAAAATATTATCTTAGCGCTACTGTTTGCATTTATCCTAGCAACAGCTGTCGCGCCGCTGATAGATTACCTAGAGAAACGTAAAATTCCGCGTATCTTAAGCATATCCGTCATTTATCTGATT
Source organism: uncultured Candidatus Saccharibacteria bacterium (assembly GCA_964511435.1). Classification (GTDB taxonomy): domain Bacteria; phylum Patescibacteriota; class CPR2; order UBA1875; family CAIMLA01; genus JBGSPL01. The sequence continues at coordinate 11,591 of CAZEFH010000006.1, read as the reverse complement.
ATAGTAGGTGGACTGGCGCTTTTCTTCCGTTTGATATTACCACCATTTGTTGACCAGATTAGTGCCCTGTATCAGGGAAGGATGGCCTATGTTGATACAATCTCGACATATTTTGGTAACTTTAGCCAGCCAGTAAGGGCAAATATGCTGAGTTTGCTGGAGAAGTTCTCGGGCTCTTTTACTGGTTTAGATTTTTCTGGTGCCATTTCCGGGGCAAAAAATATTTTCAGTGGCCTTTTGGAAGTAGTCTTAGTATTTGTTCTTAGTTTCTACTTCCTACTTTCCAGGAATGGCCTCGACAAAATTATTACTCAGTACGTGCCAAAACAATACCAGAAACGAGTTGTTTCCATCTACCGTAAGATTTCCAGAAAGATGAGCTATTGGTTGCGCGGCCAGGTATTTCTTGGGCTAATCATTTTTGCTGTAAATTTGATCGGGCTTTCCGTGCTCCGAGTTGACTATGCCCTGACGCTGGCGATTATTTCTGGCGTACTTGAAGTTTTACCGATTATCGGACCTATTGTATCTGGAGTCTTGGCAACCGTGGTGGCGCTAACTATGTCTCCTATACTGGGCTTGATTGTTGCGGCTTGGTATGTACTGGTTCAGCAGCTCGAAAATCATATTATTGTTCCCCAGGTGATGCGAAAATCAGTCGGTCTTAGCCCTATTGCGGTCATTATCGCTATACTTGTGGGTGGTCAACTACTAGGAGTTATTGGTATACTTATATCTGTGCCAGTAGCATCTGCAATCGGGATCTTGCTGGAAGAGTTTGTAAAGATTAAAGAAACGGAGGCGGAAGCGAATGGAAATTAGTTATCTCGGACACAGTTGTTTCAAGGTCAGCGGTAAGAAAATCAGTGTGCTTTGCGATCCATATGATCCGACGGTTGTGGGAATGAAGCTTGGAAAGCAGGATGCTGATGTTGTGACTGTTAGTCACCAGCACTCAGACCACAATAACTTGTCGGTAATGAAAAACGATGATTATCTTGTTCTAGACTCACCAGGTGAGTACGAGGTCAAAGAGTCTGAATTTGTCGGTGTTGAAGCTTACCATGACGACGAAGAAGGCGCTGAACGTGGCAAGGTAACCATGTTTGCCTTTGATGTTGATGGAATTAAAATTGCACACCTTGGCGACCTAGCAACTGAACTTACTAGCAATCAATTAGATTGTCTTGATGGAGTAGATGTACTAATGATTCCTGTTGGTGGTCACGTTCAGCTTGATGCCAAGATGGCGGTTAAGGTTATTAGTCAAATAGAACCAAAAATTGTGTTGCCGATGCATTATGGTACAGTGACCAAGAACCATACCTTTGATTCAGTCGAACTTTTTTATCATGAAATGGGTGTAAAACCGGAACCTCAGGATAAGCTGAAGCTGACAGTAAAAGATTTGCCAGAAGAGCTTACGGTTGTGGCACTCAAGTACTAGTATTTGAATATAATTTAGAGCTCGAAATCTAGAAAAAGAGACCAATTGGTCTCTTTTTGATATTGATGATTATATTTATGATTGGTAACTGTTTATACAAGTGAAACCATATTGATAAATAGTAGCACGAAGGCAAAGCAATTGATTAGTAGCGCGCTACGGAATTCAAACATATGTTTTTTGCTGGTGTGGAGTCCACAACGACGGAGCTCGATACCATCAAAGACTATTAGAATAAACAGGATGCCCCAAATGATAAAATATGGTATTTTCGCCGCACTGACTGGCCCCGTAATACTAAACTCGGGAGAGTTAGTCGCGCCCATGACGACCGTATTGTAACTACTGGTTTCTGTGCCCGTAGTTTTCGGCTTGCCAAACATCTGTACGATAAGTGTCGTATTTCTCCCTTCTATTTGTGCAGTTCCGACGGCGACTCCTATCTCTGTGTAGTGAGAGCTGATCAAGTTTTCCTGATGTTTTGGCGATTGAATCCAGGCGTTTACGACTCCTTCTGCGCTGCTGAAACCCTTACCAAGGTTTTCTCCAGCATAAGAGTAGTTGTATCCTGCCTTTTCGATAAATTCCCAAGGCTGCACACCACTTGGCGAAACATGATCCCAGTAATTATTCTTCTGCATATCAGTAAGTTTTGCACTTGCAGCTAGTTTTAAAATAGGACTTTCGTGAAGAGCTGTTCGCTTGTTGTTTGCCCGGTAGTTATTTGTTAAAGCGATTATTTTCTCCGAATCGGGGATTTCAGCCGCGAGGCTGTGTGATGGGTCAATGTAAAGTCCACCAACAAATAGTTGCGAAGCTGCAAGTAGGGCAGACAGAACCGCCGCCAGCTTGTGACGAGTCTTCTTTGTGGCACATACTTTTGGTTTGGCCGCTTTTCTGTTTGTAGTTTTCTTTACCGCTCCCATTAAGCATATTATATACAACATTTCTCTAAAAATAAAACCGCTGGGCGGGTGCCCAGCGGTAAAGAGAGTTAAGTTTATTTTTTATCTTTCTTGCGGCGTTTGCCGAGGACTAGCCACCAGTAGGCAAATCCTACAATGGCTGCAAGAATAAGCATAAGCCAGACCCAGCGTGCCATGCCAAATACGATAGTATTTAGCCAAGTAGGACTTTCGTCTTCACTGCCTTTGACTTGGTTTTCTTCTGGCTTATTTTGGTTCTCTGTAGTCTCTTCATTGGTACCGGTAGTTACACCAGCAACCTCTTCACCTCCAGTGGCCTGTGCGAGTGGGGTTAGAACCGCTGGGGCAGCGACTACATTTACAGTTCTTACTACAGTCGTAGCAGCATTACCAACTGCATCAGTTGCATTGTAACTGATTGTATAGCTTCCAATTGTTGTAGTATTTACAGTGCCACTTGCGGTTGCGGCAAAGACACCATCAACGATATCAGTAGCGATTGCTCCTAGTTCGGTATATGATCCACCGACAGTAATTGATACGGGTGTTGCGCCGTTAAGGCTGATAACAGGTGCTTTGGTGTCCGTTACAGTAACCTTAAAGCTAGCATTAGCGTTGTTGCCGACCTCGTCGACTGTTGAGCAGTTAACTACTGTTTCTCCAACTGGGAATAAATCACCGCTATTGTACGAACAACTTACTGGAACGTCTCCACTGAAGTTATCATTTGCAGTAACAAGAAACTCGACGTTGGCTCCACCAATAGTGTTGCCTTCTATAGTGATGTCATCGGGGTAGGTTATAACTGGTGGAGTCTGGTCTACGACAACGCTACCATAGGTGGTTCCGCTTAGGTTCCCTACGTTATCTTCTGCTTGAACTGTGACCATCCAGATACCTTCAGTGAGATTTGTAGTAATTGTTGGAGTGGAGGTGAATACAGGTGTCTCGTCTTCAACTTTAAACCAGTAGCCCTTTACTCCGGATCCGTTATCAGTCGCTTCGGTCCATGACCAATCCTGGCTAGACTCCTTGGTTGGAGAAGTTGTAGCAGGTGATCCTGGGTCAAGTGGATTTGTTCCGTCAACAACAATCAGCTTTTCGAAGGTATTGCTACTATGACCAACACTATCAGTAACATAAAATTCAAAGAAATACCCGTTGTCAGATAGGCCAGTAGGTAGTGCGTGACAATCTCCTTCGCCATCTATCTCTCCTAGAGCCCAACCGGTCCAGCTAGTATCTGGTCCAGCAACGGCTTGGTAACGGTAGTGGCATGAGGCTATATCAGACACAGAGTCACTAGCGAGTATTTTCATGTCAGGGTTTGCTGAAGAGTAGTTATAGTAATCTGGGTCCATTTCAATCCCAGATATTTGAGGATTCGCTTTATCGGCAGTACGAGTGATGGTTACACCAGTACTTCGGTTGCCTGCCCAATCTGAAACACGGAAGTTAAGATTTACCACCTGACCATCGTTTGCGGTAAGGTTGTTTTTGTAGCAGCGATTATGTGAGAAGTCATAGTCGGCATCGTACCAGTGAGAGCCACCGTCCTTGGTATATTCGCAGCTCCACCAATTTATCCCTGACCCACCATCACTTACACTTGCTCGGATATCAAAGTCATGGCCATCAACGTAAGGGTTGTAATCAGGAGAAACGGTGACTGTGCTGACAATCGGGAAAACATTATCAACGTAGATGCTTTCTTCACTATAACCAGTCCACCAGTTGTATGATTGAGTTTCGGAGTTACCAGCGTTATCTGTAGCGACGACGTAAAATTCGTAGTACCCGTTACCACCTGTGCTATTACTGTCAAAGCTGATAGGTGAGCTTGTAAAACTACCATAATTCGTCCAGCTACCAGAGCCCTTCTTATACCAGAGGGCGACAGCAGCTACTCCACTACCAGAGTCTGATTTACTGTAAGGTATTGAAAGTAGGTAATTGTTGCTGTAGTCGGGAAGGCTAGAAACATTTGATGTTGGTCCCGTCTTGTCAATATTGCTAACAGTGGCTGTCTTTGAACCTGTATTTCCTGCTGTATCGACAAAGTTAAAGGTGTAGCTACTGTTAGTTGTAAATGTTCGGCTAGCAGAGCCTCCATTATTCGTGATAGTAACTGGTTCGCTCGGGGTGATAGTGGCAACCACGTTTCCGTTTGTCCAAGTGCTGGGTGAATAGGATACGCTTGCAGTTGGTGCTGCCTTGTCAATATTGGTGATTGTAACGGTACTAGTAGTTGTCTTATCGCCGTTTGTTGCAACGAAATCGAACGAGCCATTGGCCGTAAAGGTGTGAGTAGTTGTGTTAAGAGTGCCAACGTCTGTTGAGGCCGTAACGGTAATGTTTTGGTTAGTTGGTGAAGAGTTATAGGGGTTAATTGTAATTACGGGAGTAGTGTAGACGACAGTGTAGTATATCTTAACTCGTACTTGGTCAATATTCAGGTTTGAGCCGCCACCGCTTGTAGCGTCAAGCTTGACTCTGAAATTTGAGTTTGTAAATTCGCTTGCGCTCCATGTTCGTCCCCAATTATCAGAAGAACTCCCTAGATAGGTGACTGCTTCAGCAGAAGAGTTGTTTCCTGGTAGATTAGAGAGCTTTGTAGTAGTATAACTCGTTCCATTGTTCCACGAGAGTGATACGTCCGCCTGTCTGGTTCCGCCAGTATATCCTTCTAGGCTGACCTCGATCCCATTGATAGTTGCTACGGTAGCAATGGCTGGAATATCAAAGTTTCTGTATTCAACAACGTCACTGTTGTTGTCTGCGACCGCACGAAAGTTGCCACTATCATATGCGTAGCTTGGATTATCCCAGCCGCTATTTGTGTTGGCAGATGGATTCTGCCACCCCGTATCAGCTGCATACGCAGGCGTAGCGCCCAAGAACAACATTGGTGTGACCAGCATAAAGATTGCTGCACCGGATATCATTCGTTTTAGTCTATCTAGAACCTTCATGGTTCCTCCTTCCTCAACCCTCACTTGATATTCTTTAATTAAATTAGGCACAAACCCAAAGAAAGAAAGTTGTTACTTTCCTCCCATAAGCTTATGCCCATAAGAGTGCCTAGTTGTATGTTTATTTGTGGGCGATTTTGGCCCTATAGACGAAGAGTGTCCTTAGTTACCACCAAAGACAACCTTATTATACACCTGCAGTGCAAGACTGCAAGTATCTGCCTGTTCATAAATCAAAAACTCCCCGGGAGGGGGAGTTCGAAAAATCTATTTAGTAACTTTTGCGGCGGTCTTGATGCACTTAGTGCAGGCCTTAACGCGCTTAGTAGCACCGATTGGTGTAAACCACTGCAAATTTGGCAGCCAACGGCGTCTTGTTTTGCGGTGGGAGTGACTGACGTTGTTTCCCGCTACTGGCTTCTTGCCACAAATATTACATTCAACACTCATATTGGTCTCCGAAACTTTCTTTACAACGAGGTAAATGTTATCATATTTGAGACTAATGGTCAAGGAGAAAGATGTTACTTTTGAGATTACTCTCATACCCAGAATTGATACTATATATTCCACTTTCACTCGTGATCGGCATCACGGTTCATGAGTTTATGCATGCATGGGTGGCAAATTTTTTGGGTGATACTACCCCGAAAAGAGAGGGGAGGATTTCGCTCAACCCACTAGCACATTTGGACCCACTAGGGACGCTTGCGTTAGTCTTTCTTGGTTTTGGCTGGGGTAAGCCGGTGCCGATAAATCCGAATAACTTCAAGAATCCGCGCCTAGGCTCTGCCCTTACGTCTCTGGCTGGTCCAGTGACAAATCTTCTTTTTGCTGACCTTCTGGCGATTATTTACCGAGTTTCCGGGCTTACAGCCGATTCACTAGGAGGCAGGGTAGTTTTGGCAATTATTTTCTACAATTTACTACTAATGATTTTCAATCTGATTCCAATCCCGCCGCTAGACGGATCTGGCTTTTGGGCACTTTTCTTTCCGGTTTTAGATTCGCCGAAGCTCCGTCAAGCTGGCCCAGTCATTCTCGTAGTCATCTTATTCTTCACTGGATTTACTTTTATCTTACCCATCCTCTTCTATATTGTTAAACTGTTTGGGATTAATCCGACCAGCTTATATTTTCTCTTCGCGGGCTAGTATTGTTAGCAAGTCTTGTAACGGGGTGTAGCGCAGTTTCCGCCAAAGGCGGACCCGCCTCTGGCGGGGGCTAGTAGTATGTTTCATGTTTATATATTAAAAAGCGAATCCGGGAAATCGTATGTCGGGTATACAGGTAAAGAGGTTGAAAAAAAGCTTAATGAACATAATCTCGGAGCTAACGCCTGGACGAGTAGTAATAAACCCTTTAAAATTCTCTACTATGAGTCTTACTATTGTATTAAAGATGCAAGACATCGTGAATTGTTTCTAAAAAGTGGAGTTGGACGAAAATTAGTCAAACTCATAGTTGATAATTATAACAGGGCATAGCTTAGTTGGCTAAAGCGCAGGGCTGGGGGTCCTGAGATCGGAGGTTCGAGTCCTCTTGCCCTGACCAACATTGTAAGCGAAAGGTGCTGGGTCACCCCGACCAATAAGCAATTAAGCAATGCACCGCCAAACATGGCGGTTTTCTGTTATAATTTACACATGCGAAAAGATACGGAAGTACTAGAGCGACTGCTAGCGCGAACAAAGTCGAAGAAAAAGGATAAGTACAAAATAGGTCTGATTATTCAAGGCGGTGGAATGAGAGGCGCCTTTTCTTCCGGTGCTGCTATGGGACTAGATGAACTAGGGCTCACTGATGTGTTTGATATTGTGTATGGTTCGTCTTCTGGAAGTTGTGCTGCAGCTTATTTTCTTTCAGAACAGATACAGTCAACGGGGTCCGTCTACTGGGACTATTTATATAACTTTCGTTTTATAAAACCATGGAAAATAGGGAAAATACTGGACCTTGACTACCTCTGTGACGATATCTTTCGCAATGAGCGTAGACTTAACCTGTTAAAATTACGTAAAAGTCCGACTTTGTTGAAGATATATTTGACTGAAAGTAAGACAGGAAGATGCGAGTTTGTTACTAATAGAGATAAAGACGATATTGTCACAGCGATCAAGGCTTCATGTGCTCTACCGGCATATTATCGGAAGCCAGTAGAGATAAAAGGAAGAGTTTATTACGATGGTAATATTGGTAAAGCACTTCCATTTGAAGAAGCTATGCGTGACGGTTGTACGGATGTTCTCGTTATTGCTACACTGAATCCAGAAAAGACAGATTCTCCATTACTGAGTCGATTTCTTACCTTTGGTTTCAATAAAAAGGTTGGCAAGATGGCACGTACAAGACTGCTTAATTATCATCATAATCTAGATCTGGCTTTTGGTAAGAATAAGTTTAGGGGCATGAATATTTATACAATTTTTCCTGCACAAACTCTGTTTCGCGGAGAAATTCGACGTAACAAACTTAGAAATGCGGGTATCGAAGGTAAAGAAGCTGTGCTCAAGGCATTTGAGGAGGTAAATGGATAAACTGATTATAAATACAGACGGCGGGGCGCGAAACAACCCGGGCCCAGCAGGGATTGGGGTAGTATTTTCTACACCAAACGGAGAAATTATCTACGAGCACGGTGAATACATTGGTACTGCGACCAACAACATCGCTGAATATACCGCACTCGTAAAAGCGCTTGAAAAAGCAAAGGATTTTGTGGCAGACGAAATCGAGTGCCGACTCGACAGTGAACTTGTCGTGAAACAATTAAACGGCGAATATAAAGTCAAAGATCCCGGGATGAAGGAGCTTTATGGTAAAGTGAAGGAGCTGATATTCTTCAAACCAGTAAAGTTTGTTCATGTAAGACGCGAATTCAATAAAGAGGCGGATAAACTATACAATGACGCACTAGACAAGGCGGGCTACTAAATACTTGAAATATATTGACATATATGATATAATATATCATGTTCAGTTAGTTAGACGATCGCTGGCCCGCAAGGGCTAGAGGAAAGTCCGGGCACCTTAAGATCAGGATAGTTGCTAACGGCAACCGGCCGTGAGGCTAGGGAAAGTGTCACAGAGACAAAACTGCCGATGACCCCTCGGGGTACAGGTGATGGTGAAAAGAGTGAGGTAAGAGCTCACAGCATGCCACGGTGACGTGGTGTGGAGGTAAACCCTATTCGGTGCAAGACAGGTGGATCTAACTTACCTTGGGTATACTTGCTTTCAGGGGATTCTCTGAAAATAGGTTCCAAACGTGAGATCCGACGTGGTAAACTTAGATCCTGTTGCGTAGATAGATGATCGTCCACGACAAAACCCGGCTTATCGACTGACTGAACGCTTAAAAAATCGACCGAAAGGTCGATTTTTTAATACTTGATATTCCAGCGCGAAAGCAGTGAGTTGATTAGTTCTGTTTTGTAAGTTAGAAAACCAAGTATGGTGATAATCAAGACAAATACCGCAATAGTGATAAGGGTATTTCTTAGATCTTTGGCTACAAAATTAGCGAGGGGGCTTCCTACTGTTTTTTGTTTTTCTGCGACGTGCCTGCCAGCTTCTGATTTGGCTGGAGCAACGGTGATGACACGTTCAAGGTGTTCCAGGTGGTGAGTGCGCAGTTCCTTATGGGCTCTAGTTGTAGTCTTTTTCTTACTCATAGTGACCCAATTATACGTGAATTAGTCTGTTTTGTCACTTATTTACTCCGTTAAACTAATCGCCCAGAAGACGATCTTTGTAATTTGTACAAACAATAAAACAGGCCGGGCTTGAAAAATGAGTCAGAATAGTCGATAATAGCCATATTATGGTGGATTTTGGCCTAGTTAGTTTAGTTTTTGTTGCCCTTCTTTTGATTTGGAATGGCTACTTGACGTACCTACTCAGAAAGACACGAAGACAGAATGAACTTTTCTTTGATGACGGCAGTAAGAATCTCCGAGATTTAGTTACAAGATCGATTACTGAGAATCGGGCAATTCATGAACGTGCAGCAAAGATTGAGAGTGATATCGTGAAGGTTTCTCAGGTACTGCATGGCTGTTACCAGCGTTTTGCTTTGGTTCGTTATAATCCGTTTTCCGATACCGGTAGTGACCAGAGCTTTAGCTTGGCACTTCTTGATATGGATAATAATGGATATGTCATTACTAGCATTCATGGCAGAGAGATTAATCGTGTTTATGCAAAACATATAGAAGGTGGTAAATCACGTCATAATTTAAGCGCCGAAGAGGTGGAGGCGATAGAAAGGGCAATCAATGAAAAGTAAAGGAGAAGGTATGTTCGAGAAACGCGAAGAGACTGTTCATCATGGCCATGCTGCTGAGACTGTAGTTGGAACATCGGTAAAACTCAAGGGGAACTTGCGTAGTGACGGTGACATTACTGTTGATGGTAGTGTTAACGGTGAAATAAAGACTAAGGGGACCGTAAATATTGGTCCAAATGCTCACATCATTGCAAACGTAAATGCAAAGAATGTAAATATTTCTGGAACAGTTCAAGGAAATGTTGTCGCTAACGAGAAACTTAGTATTTCTGAGTCGGGTCGCGTTTATGGTGACGTCTCGGCAAGCATTCTTGCTATCGCCGCCGGTGCAATTTTTACTGGTAAATCAGTGATGGCAGAGGTGGTAACTCAGCCAGAAATTGAGCTTACTCTAGAAAATGAAGAGCTAGTTAATCCAGAGCTTGGCCTCGAAGAAAAATAAACCACTCAATTGTCTGTATTCAAATACAAACAGATAATTTAAATAGAAAATTTCTTAATGTATTACTATATCATTAACCCCGCTTCAGGTGGCGGCAGAATTAATAAGGTTCAAGATAAGCTTAAGGATCGCCTTAAGGAACTTGGCATTGCTGGAGAATTCGTGAAGAGCACCGGCCCTGGGGACATTCAGAAGCTGACCAGAATGGCGATAGACAAGGGCTATAAGACGATAGTCGCGGTGGGGGGCGATGGAACAATCAATGAAATTATCAATGCCATCGATGAGCCAGGGATTGCTCTGGGGATCATCCCTCTTGGCAGTACCAACGAGCTTGCTGGCATGCTTGGCATACCTGACTGGCAGACGGCATGTAATATTCTCGCAGCGCGCAAAATCGAAGAAGTCGACCTCGGACTTATCAATGATAATGTATTTGTAACCGCTGCTTCTATCGGATTTGATAATGTTATCTTCGACCTTAAAAGAAATATGCAGACTGGTAGTCTGGGGCGTTTCGCATATCTGACCAAGCTCTCGGCCGCCGCAAAAGCGATGAAACCGATACACTTGACACTTGACTTTGATAAGAAATATTCGGTAGAGACTGATTGTTTCAATTTTTCGATGTCAAATAGCGCCTTTTACCACTTTCTGCCGCAAGCTTCGAAGCCACAGGATAATATGCTTGATGCAATCCTGGTAGGGCAGTTGTCATTCTCTGATATTCTCAAATATGGCCAGGACAAGCTAGACCTATCAAAACGTCCTGGGCAAGTTTCTATTTTTCATACACGTAAACTGACCATTTCCTCACCCAAGCCTGTTCCTGTAAGTGCGGATGGTAAGATTGTGGCCGAAACTCCGGTTACAATCAGGGTTTCTGATAAGAAACTTAAGGTAATCGTTTCGAAGAAGCGTCTGTTCTAGTGGTCCGTTGACATTACTGCAGTATTTTGCTATAATTAAGCACAGTTTTTTGGGGAGAAGAAGATAGAAAAAAAGACCAGAATCAACCAGCAAATCCGCGCGAATGAAGTGAGGCTTATCTCACATGAAGGCGAGCAGGTTGGGGTTGTACCTATCTCAGAAGCTATCAGAATGGCTGAAGAGGTTGGTCTTGATCTTGTAGAAGTTTCTCCGAACGCAGTGCCACCGGTCGTCAAGATACTTGACTGGGGGAAGTATCGCTATGAGCAGCAAAAGCAAATGTCTCGAGCGAAGTCGAAGCAAAAAACTACGGAACTGAAGGGTATCCGTCTCGGAATCAAGATTGGTGAAAATGACCTGTCGACGAAACTTAGAAATGCCGAAAAATTTCTCGCGAAGGAAGATAAGGTAAAGTTTCAACTTAGGTTCCGCGGTCGAGAAATCGTTCACAAAGAGCTTGGTGAAAAGCTACTTCTCGGCATTGCCGAGAGACTGGCTGAAATCTCAGACGTAGAGCAAAAGCCCACATTTGCTGGACGCGAGATGAGTCTTGTGCTTACCCCAAAGAAAAAATAATAGATTCTGG
>CAZEFH010000005.1:0-55589 GCA_964511435.1 uncultured Candidatus Saccharibacteria bacterium | reverse complement strand
TCGAACACCGTCATACCGCAAGGTATCGAGGGTTCGAATCCCTCCCTCTCCGCCAAATAAAAAAAGAGGCAAGCTGCCTCATTTTTTATTATTAAAGTCGTAGCCAGCGCATCATGCGATCGGCGATGTTTTCGGTTCTAGTGCCTTCTTCAGGGATATATTTACCGACTGTTTCCCGGATCTTCAATGGGTCTATTTCGCCGAGCATAATTGTAAGCTGTGGTAGATACTTTTTCTGGAAGATAATGTTCATACTTCGGCTGCCACCATTAAGAAGAAACCAGTAAGAAAACATTTCGTTGTAAGGATAAAATCGATTATCGATGTATAGACCAAGCTGTGAAAAGCGGTAGGTGCGCTCCACCGGTGACTTTTTCTGGTACCAGTACATGGAGCCAGCCAAGATAACTAGAATTACGATTCCAAACCAGTCTTGTGCATACACTGAGTACCCAATCAAGCCAAGGAATACTATTCCTACGATAAGATAGTATTTGGTGCCACGAATATACTCTGGGTATTCCAAAGCCTTCCATGCCACTAGTACCGATTCTTTTGCGTTTCCCTCCATAGTAAGCTAATTATAATCCATACTTTGCAATAAAAAAAGTCGCCTAGAGGGCGACTTTTTAAGTTTAGTACTCTTCAACAAGAAGTTGATAGAAAGCTTGTGGGTGTTCGCAGACTGGGCAGACCTTTGGTGGTTCAGTGCCTTCGTGAACATAGCCACATTCACGACAACACCACCAGACTTTGTCTCCGCGCTTGAAAGCCATATCTTTAGAAACAAGATCAAGTAGTTTAGTGTAGCGTTGCTCGTGGTGAGCTTCGGCTTCAGCAATGTCAGTCAATCGGTTGGCAATCACGGTAAGACCCTCTTCTCTCGCCGTCTTGGCAAAATCCGGGTACATAGTAGCTGTTTCGTAGTGCTCACCCTCTATAGCAGCTCGAAGATTATCGACTGTTGTGCCCCAAACGTTGGGAACCTCTGTCGGAATCGAGATAGGTTCATTGTCTTTCTTGAGCTCTTTGATGTGTTTCATGAGCATCTTTGCGTGGGTCTTTTCTTGATTGGCAGTCTCTTCAAAGATACTGGCAATCTGTTCATACCCTTCTTCTCGGGCCACTTTTGCGTAAATGGTATAGCGGTTTCTCGCTTGGCTTTCGCCAGCGAAAGCTTTTGCTAGATTTTCAATTGTTTTCTGCATTTTCGCTCCTTCTGTTTATTTATTATTTTCACTTAGCCACAGGCCATGAACGTTGCAGTATGCCCGAGCATAATAATGTTTGACTCCTGGAATGAGATCAAATGTAACCTTGGGATCATCCCCGGGGTTTAACGTTATTCGCTGAGCCTTATCGTCGGAAATTAGCTCAATCCATTCGATGTAGTGCTCCGGAAGCATCGGGTGCGTCACAGAGCCAACTGAAACCGTGACTGTATTACCGTCAACAGTAATCACTGGAATATGTTTTTCTGAACCTTTAGGACCAGCATTAACAGTGATTTTTCCCATCTGATCGCCACAACAAACTAGTGACTCATCTCCGCTGTGTACAACCTCAACTATATTGCCGCAAATTGAGCATTTATAGATGTCTAAAAGTTCGTTTTTCATAATTTCTCCTACAATTATTTTAGCACCAATGAGTAGATATTAAAAAGTCTGCGATTCGCAGACTTTTTAATATTAAATTGAGCGAGACTTTTATCCTCGAAGGATACCAGCCCAAACTTGCCAGGCAAGTAGTGCCTTAGCGACCAGTGAAAAGGTTACATAGGCATATTCACCATATAGATAATCTTTCCATTTGCCAATCTTTGCATATTGCAGAATCATGTTTACTGAGAAGACGTTAAAGGCAATGAATAGGCTCCAGAAAATAGCATAAACAAAGTCCGGGACAGCATCACCACCCGAAGCTAGAGCGTTGAAGAAGTAAAGGCCCATAACTACCCATGGGATAACTCCAGCAAAGCAACCGAAAAGGTAACTGGTCCAATCAACCTTCTTGGTAGTTTGATTGTGCACTTCCATCATCCAACCAAAGAGGATCATGCAGGCATTAAGGGCAAAAATTAGGATGAGGGTTGATAAATCATAAATACCACAGAGGATGGCGATGACCAGCACCATTAGTGAAGATGTGATTGAGTATTCTGCCCAACGAAATAGGTTCATACCTTTCTGAACTTGTTCTTCATATTTTTTGCGCCATACAAAGGCGGAACCCAAAAGAAACAACCCTGAAAGTAGCAAGAACGAAGCAATGATTGGTCCTAGTCTCCACTCACCGAAGGTTTCAAGTGTTGAGATTGGTCTAGCGATGGTCCCGCCAGATTTTAGATAGTTGGTTGTGATGGTAGCCGTGACGTCGTTAGAGACCGCCCACATCACTACACCCTGGACCAATAGAATTAGTCCTACAATTGCGTTATATAAACGCAGGTTTTTCAGTTTTTTATCCATATTTCCTCCTTCTAGAGGCTATAATACACGATTTAGGGGAAACAAAAAATACCCTATTGGGTATATTCTGGCGGAAGGGGTGGGATTCGAACCCACGGTACCGTTTCCGGTACGACGGTTTTCAAGACCGTTCGATTCAACCACTCTCGCACCCTTCCTTATGGCGGAGAGAGAGGGATTCGAACCCTCGCGCCAGGTTACCCCGACCTACAGGTTTAGCAAACCCGCCCCTTCAGCCTCTTGGGTATCTCTCCGTATTGCAATTCGGTTGTAAATTGCCGCTAAATTATAGCTGAAAAGAGGCTAAATAACAAGGCTTTATGGACTCTTTGTTAGATTCAACTATAATTACCTCATGAGCATATGGGCCGACTATAAAAATGAAAACAGGATAGTAGTAGGAACTGTAGTGGGGATTATTTTGATTTCTTTCAGTGTCATATGTCTAAATCAATTCGCTAAAGATAAATCGATAGAATACCTACAGAAAGCTAATAGTGAAAAAAATCTGAGGCTACGTATCCGTGACCTGGAAGTCGCAAATTTACTTTACTCTACATCTAGTATCAAGAATAGTTTGGGGAATGCATTTTTAGAATATGGAGATTATAAGAACTCGATATATTACTTTAAGCAAGTGCAAGAAGAAAACGCCGAAAAAGGCTTAGCAAAGGCATATTACAACATTTTAGACTACAATAATGCACTAAAATATGCCGAAAAATACTATCAATATGACGAAGATATACGTCTTGTCTATATATCTACTCTTTTAAAACAGGGTAAATTGGATCTAGCCACTCAAGTGGCAAAAAAATCAAATAATCAAGTTCTTGATAAGCTTTGGTATGTGTTAAGACCGGATCTAATTGGGTGCCAAGGCGTAGGTAGGAATTACCTGGTTTTCTGCACAGAAATAAGTAGCGATAACAACTACATTGCTAGGTATAATGCCCTGAAAAATGATGGTTTTCCACATGCAGCGACCAGGCTTCTGGAAGACGCCCATAAAAACAAAGCCCTGAACGTTAATGGTCTTTTAGTGCTTGCAAAAGAGCAAATTCAGGCTAGTCAATATGAGGACTCCGAAACCATTCTACTCGAGGCACTTCTGATCAACCCACATTATCCACAGATTTATCAACAGCTCGTGGTAGTTGAAGAAAAATTGGACAAGTCTGATCGAGCAAAGGAATATAAAGAACTCCTACAGCGATTGAGCTGGTAGGAGTTCTAGAAAAGTAATAATTCTCTAGCTATTGTTTCACGTGAAACAATTATATAGTCGGGTGAAACATTAACTATTTGGGCCACTGAGTAATAACCAGTGGATCTTTTTGATCTAGGGAAGCCCAAATCTCCTCAGTAACAAATGGCATAAATGGGTGAAGTAGCTTTAATGACGTTGTAAGCACAGTGTGAAGAGTATATTGGGCGGCAATTTTACTTTCTTGCTCCTCGTAAATACGTTTTTTGGTGTCTTCGATGCACCTATCACAGAACTCATGCCAGAAAAAGTCGTATATATTCTCTACTGCATGTTGGAAATCGTATTTTTCAAGGTAACGATTAGTTTCTTTAACTAAGCCGTCAAGTTTCCTTAGCACTTGCTTGTCCTCTGTAGTCAGTTGCTTTTCTATTGTTTCACGTGAAACAATTTTGTAGTCCTTTAAGTTCATGAGAGTAAACTTCGATGCATTCCAGATCTTATTGACAAACCGCTGGGACATCAAGAGTGCATCTTCAGAGAATTTCATGTCTTGTCCCTGTGCAACCTGCCAAAGCAAGCCGAAACGGGTTGCATCAGTCCCATATTTTTCAATTAGTTCAAGTGGATCAACACCAGTCCCAAGAGACTTGGACATCCTTTTGCCTTCCGAATTGAAAACCGTTGCATGAATGTAGACGTCGTCAAATGGAATCTTCCCAGTAAACTCAAGCCCAGAGAAGATCATTCTGGCTACCCAAAGGTAAATAATGTCTCTAGCGGTCGACAGAAACGAAGTTGGATAATAGTTTTGAAGGTCGTTTGACTGGTCAGGCCAACCTAAAGTGGCAAATGGCCAAAGCGCACTAGAAAACCAAGTGTCGAGAACATCATCATCTCTTTTTAGCTTGGTAGAGCCACATTCAGAGCATTTCTTTGGCTCTTCTTTGGTGACAATAATCTCACCGCACTCACAATACCAGGCCGGTATCTGGTGTCCCCACCAGATCTGACGAGATACACACCAGTCACGGATATTATCCATCCAGTCAAGATAAACCTTAGACCACTTTGCTGGGTGAAATTTTACTTTCCCTGAGCGAACAACTTCTGTTGCCGGCTTCACGATTTCACCCATCTTCACAAACCACTGGAGAGTCAACAGGGGTTCAATTACAGTATGACAGCGGTAACAATGACCTACAGCATGAGTGTGTGGTTCGGTTTTAACTAGCCATTTACCTTCTTCGAGCAAACGGATTATGGCTTCGCGTGCCTCATATCTGTCTATCCCGACAAATTGTTCGCCTGCTTCAGTGGACATTTTACCCTCAAGGTCAATGACCACAATTTTTTCCAGCTTGTGTCGCTCGCCGATTTCAAAGTCGTTAGGATCGTGCGCAGGAGTAACTTTTACGGCACCCGTACCGAACTTGGCGTCGACATAATCATCAGCGACTATAGGTATTTTGCGCCCTAGGATAGGCAATATAGCTCTTTTGCCTACGAGGTCTTTATAGCGCTTGTCACTAGGATTTACGGCTATAGCGGTGTCGCCGAGCATAGTCTCAGGGCGAGTAGTAGCAACAGTAATTTCACCACCGCCCTCGACTCCATATCGAATATGCCACAGATTATCATTACGCTCCTCGTGCTCAACTTCAAGATCAGAGAGAGAAGTGCCACAGCGTGGACACCAGTTGGTAATACGGTTTCCTCGATATAGATAGCCCTTTTCGTAATAGTGAACGAAGGCCTCGAGAACGGCTTCTGAGTAGTCAGCGTCCATGGTAAAGCGGGTGTGGTCCCAGTCACAGGAGCAGCCCATAGTCTTCAGCTGGCCAAGGATGCGAGTTTCGTACTCCTCTTTCCACTTCCATGTTTCTTTGACAAAGTTTTCACGTCCAAGGTCAAAACGAGTTTTGCCTTTAGCAGCAAGCTTTTGTTCGACTTTATTCTGTGTGGCGATACCAGCATGATCAGTCCCTGGGACCCACAGAGTTTCATTCCCTTGCATGCGGTTCCAGCGGACCAAGACGTCCTGAATCGTATTGTTTAAAGCATGCCCCATATGAAGAACGCCAGTAACATTTGGTGGCGGAATCGTAACCACAAAAGGCTTGGTAGAGCCATAGCGAGCGATTGGCTTAAAGTAGCCACCCTCTTCCCAGCTTTTATAAATCGATGGTTCCATTTCTTTTGGTTTGAAATTCTTAGACATCTCCATGGCATACTCCTATTTGATAAATAAAAAAACCCGCTTCTGTGGGATCCAGCAGCTGCCGGAGGTACCATCCCACTTCCACTAGGGCACTTGTTTTCTTGGCTTTACAGAGCCATACCGCTAGGTTCTACTTGCCGAAGCTTTCTTCCTAGAAACTCGCCGGTGACTAGCCGACTCAAGCGTTTATAGTCAAATTATATAATATAACTATTGGCTGGTCAACTTATGATTGGGGTCTGGGATTAAGCTTTCAGGCTTTGTAAGATCATTTTTAAGTGCATGATAATAGGCCGCTGCCGCAATCATGGCTGCATTATCTGTGCAGCATTTTGGCTCTGGATAAAAAAACTTGATGCCGTGGTTCTGGAGCCAAGAAGCGATTTGCTGCTTCAGAGCATGATTGGCCGCAACACCACCTGAAAGTAGTATCGACTTCGGCTTATATTTAGTGACAGCACGTTCCAGATTGCGTGCGAGGATTTCATTTGCAGTAAACTGAAAAGAGCCAGCCAAGTCAGATATTTCTTGCTCAGATAATTCGTGGTCAGCCCTAAGTTCTTTGACTTTTCTAAGAACTGCGCTTTTAAGTCCCGAATATGAAAAATTGAGACTTGGGGTTGCTTGTTCTAAAAAACCTTCCTCATTCCTAGAAGGAGCGGCCGTCAGGTCGGTTTGAGGGAAAGTATAGGCACCTGCATTACCACTCCTTGCAAGTTCAGCAATAATTGGCCCTCCAGGATAACCAAATCCAAGTATCTTGGCTACTTTGTCATAAGCTTCACCTGCAGCGTCGTCTTGAGTTTCTCCGATAATTTCGTAATCAAGGTGGCCTTTCATGTAGATAATGTTGGTGTGGCCACCAGAAACGGTAAGGCATACTAAGGGGAAACGAGGCTGTTCACTAGCATCACGGCTAAGCCAATTTGCATATATGTGACCCTCTGTATGATGAACAGCAATTAAGGGTTTTTTATGAAGGATTGCTAGCATACGAGCAGTGTTTACACCGACGATAAGCGAACCGATAAGACCAGGCCCCTTTGTGGTGGCGATCGCATCAATATCATCCCAAGTAACCTCAGCTTCAGCAAGGGCTTGGTCAAGTACGGGGACAATATTTTGAATATGCGCTCTAGCAGCGACTTCTGGAACTACTCCACCATATTGGCTGTGCTCAAGCTGGGTAGCTACAACAGAACTAAGAATATAGGAGCCGTCTCGTACGACGGCTACAGAGGTGTCATCACAGCTAGTTTCTATGGCGAGAATAATCATTGCTTAGTATTAGTTTCCCCAAGTTCAACGAGAATATCACGAATTATACTTGCTTCGTCCCATTCTATCTTCCTATTGCCACCAAGGTTGCGATATTTTTCGTGGCCCATACCAATAGCAACGACGGTATCACCACTTTCCGCGACTGCTATAGCGCGCTTGAGTGCTTCACGGCGATCAAGAATAATCTCGTAGTTTGATTTCCTTACTTTTTCGAGTCCCTCTGCGATACTGTCAACAATTACGGCGGGATTCTCGCTATAGCTTTCGTCGTCAGTGAGAATGGTGTAGTTCGTCATGCGTCCAGCGATTTCGCCTATCAGGGGGCGCTTTTCCTTGTCACGATCACCAGCAGCACCGAATACAGCGATAAGGCGACCTTTGCCAGTGCGACGTAGCTCCGTAAAGAGCATTTCGTAGGCGTCCGGCGTCATCGCATAGTCGATGATAATTCTGATATTTCGCTCATTTTTTACTTCTTCCATGCGACCTTTTATGCCCTTCACTTTTTCGAGGGCGCGAATAACTAATTTTGGCTCAAGGGACAGGGCCTTTCCGACGGTGTAAGCTGCGAGAAGATTATAAACGTTAAACTTTGCTGGAAGATTAGTCGTTACAAGGTATTTCTCGTTGTCGTCGACAAGTGTAAACTCTGTTTGCTCGCCGAATACCATGTTTGTAGCCCAGATCTCACCATGGGTAATTCCATAGGTGATTTTCTTGTCGGCGTCAAAATGATAGAAGTACTTCGCCGCTTTATCGTCTGCGTTAATAATAAGAGTCTTGGGTTGACCTTTCCTCATTGATTTACTTAATCCCTTGAAGAGCATGCCTTTTGCTTCCCGATAGGCTTCCATATTGCCGTGAGTGTTTAAATGTTCAGGAGAAAGATTTGTAAAAACTGCAATGTCGAATGGGATGCCCCAGAGTCGATGCATTACAAGTCCCTCGCTTGCGACTTCAATAACGGCGTGACTGCACCCAGCATCAACAGCTTCGCGCAACTTGTGTTGAAGTTGCCAACGTCCGAGAGTAGTTCGACTGGTAGTATTGTCCTCACGTTTGCCAGCAATCTCAAAAGCAACCGTAGATAGCATGGCTGTTTTAAGCCCAGTTTCTTTCAGGATTGAGTTAACTAGCTCTGTAGTAGTGGATTTCCCATTTGTGCCAGTAATTCCGATAACAATTAATTTTTTTCCAGGGAATCCATAGCGAATGTTGCCCGTAACCGCCAGTACAAGATGATAGAAAGGCTGGAAGAACTTAAAGATTGGTTTTGGAACTATTTTTCGACCAGTATTTAGAATTGACTCTAGTTTCATTTCTTTATTGTTTTACGCACAAAATTAATTAGATGGAAGGCATTGTACCACTTTTTATCAAAAATTGCATCATAAGCACCGACAAAGTGAACTGTTCGTCCTCCAAAACCCTTTTTAAATCGGGTAATACCAGACCAACTATGCTTCTCATCTCCCTCTGGAGCGACGCCCCAAAAATCATACACTTCACAGCCAAGACGCTGGGCAGCAAGGATCGATTCCCACTGTGCCAAATGGTTTGGCATCAGTTCACGATGCTCGTCGCTAGAGGCGCCATGGAGGTAAGTGGCTGTTTTGCCGTAGTATGTAATGAGTAAGATGGAAAGTGGCTTCTTTTGGTATTCCGCGATAAACATCTTTACGTGTTTGCCAGCTGTTAGCCCATAGAGTAAGCGTTCGTAGTGAGGAAGGTCAAATGGGGTGTAGCCCCGGTCTTTCATTCCAAGAGAAAGCTGGTGGAATACTTTGAGGTCAGCCAGAGAGGTGCTTTCTCTGACAGTGACGCCTTTACGGTATGCAAGCTTGATGTTGTAGCGCCACTTTGGTTTCATTTCCGCTAACAGGTCATCATCCCGTTTTGTTATATCAAGAACCTGAGTATCCATGGGAGAATACTGACGTGACAGTGGAGAAGTGGCAGTAACGCGTCGAAACTTTAGTTCCCTCATGGTTTCGGCCGGGAGCTGATAGGGTTCCACTCGCAAAAACACGCAGTTTTCTGCCGCTGCAATTTGCTTTGCTTTCCGTAAGAGAACGTGCCAACCTTGCTTTTTGCACATCGGTCCTCTGGGACAATAGAGAAAGCTTTTGTCTTTGTAGAGTGGTAGCTTGATTAATAGAGCACTGCTATCATCGCAACTGACACGAAACACCTTGTGCCCAAGAGCTTCTTGATAGTCTTCCCAAACTTGAGATTGAAATAGATTGTTGCTGGGGTCTGTAAGTGTTGCGATAGTTTTGTCCATGGCTATTATTATAGCCTCTTTTGCCATCTCTGCGAAGGCGGGATTCTGTTCTGCCTCACTGAAGTGGGGCAAATTACTGATACTTTTCTCTTGAAATAAAAGTATCCAAAAGTTCAAGAAAAATCGAACTCCTTCATCTCGGTACGAAATTCTGCTTCTCAGTAATTTCTAGTTAGAGGATGATAGTCGGGTTCTTGTTAGCACCGAGCGATTTTTCAAAACAGGAGCACAATTATGGTATTTTTGTGCTTGACATGACGGGTCTCCGGGTGTATGATAGCAAGTCACATTAATTCTTGGGTGGGTGTAAAAGGAAGCTTATGGAGCTATCACCAAAACAGCAAATAGCGGAGCTGATTAAAAACAACCAAAGAATCCTGATAGTTGGTCACAAGAGTCCTGATGGCGACCTTCTCGGTTCTATGCTTGCTCTTGAACAGGTCCTTGCGTCTCAGGGTAAGGAAGTTAGCCTTGTGCTATCAGATGATATTGCCCAGCCTCTCACCTTTCTTCCTGGAATTGAAAAAGTTCAGCGAGATGTACCGGCACGCGACCTCATAGTTCAGATTGATAAAAAAAAGACTGATATAGAGAAAATTGGCTATAACGAAGACGATGGTGTCATTAGTATTGTTATATCTCCGAAGGGAAAGCTGCTCGAAGCCAAAGACCTCAAGATTGTAGCAGGTAATTATCACTATGACCTGATATTTGTGCTTGATACTCCGGACGTGGAGAAGATAGATAGTGTCTACGACAAGTTTACAGAACTATTCTTCGAAGTGCCAATCATAAACATTGATCACCATAGTGGCAATGAATACTTCGGTACCGTCAATCTCGTAGATATGACCGCCACATCAACAGCAGAGATTCTTGTTTCAATCATCGAGGCGATGGGGCCAAATAACTTTACCGCCGACGTTGCGACTTGTCTGCTTACGGGCCTCATCGCAGATACTGCTAGCTTTAAAAATGTTGGGACAACTCCAAAGTCTCTTACCATCTCAGCTCAGATGCTCGCAGCTGGAGCACGCCAACAGGAAATTATTCAAAACCTGTACAAGACGCGTCCTCTTTCAACATTGAAACTCTGGGGCAAAGTGCTTTCAAATATTGAATATAATCATAAACACCGTATGGTGGTCTCGAGCATTGTTGCTGATGATCTTGCTGAAGCTGGAGCAACTGCTGATAATGTTAAGGGAGTTCTCGATGAGCTTCTTGCTAGTGCTCCTGGTACTGACATAGTGCTAGTGCTTGTTGAGGAAAAAGGTAAGCTCGTAGGAATGATGAAGGGTCTCGGTGGTCAGGAAGTGCTTACTATAGCAGAGCTCTTTGGTGGTCATGGCAAGGCACTAGAAGCTGCCTTTACACTGCCGAATGCGACCATAGCGACACAGAAAGCGAAAATACTTACGAAAATTGCAGAATATCGGGATAAGCAGCTAGTTACATCGGCGACAAGAACACAGATGGTGCAGGAAGCGGTAGTAGAGGAGAAAGTCCCAGTTACGGCACCGAATAGTCTCGTAGAGGATGTGGTTGTGGAGGTGAAGCTTGAAGCAGAAAATACCGAAGATTTAAGTGACCTATTATCAATCGAGAAAGCTCTTGAAGGTACAGAAACTACTGATATCGAGCCTAGCTATGAGGAAATCTTTAGTTCTAGTCATGAAACGCAACAGGTGAATACGGTATCAGGTGATTTGAATACAGCAACCAACGATGATATAGAAAATGCTCTCATTTCGATAGATAATGAGATTGAATCAGGTGGCCCTATCACCAAAGAAACACCCAATATTGACGTTGAAGAAGTAAAAGATAAAAAGGAATCCCTGCGTAAGCTTGGGGAAGTTATGTTTGACTATACTCCTGGTAAGGCGCTTGATGAAAAAGGCAATCAGCCAATAGACCGAAATATCTGGAAATAACTTGAAGTGAGATAGCGAGCCTGAAGCTCAGGCCCTATATGTCAGTTCAAGATGAACCGGCAAAATGTACCGTCACAACTGGGATACCGAAGGAGAATGCTACATGCATGATACAGGAATCGTTCGTCGTGTCGACGACCTCGGTCGGATCGTCATCCCGATGGAGCTGCGCCGGACCCTTGGCATCAACGTCAAGGACCCGGTTGCCATCTTCGTCGAAGGCGAGCGCATCATCCTCACGAAACACAAGGATTCGTGTGCCATCTGTGGTGCTACGGACGTCGAGACCACGAAGATCAAGAACCGCCCGGTCTGCGCCGACTGCGTCAGCACGATCAAGGAGCAGTAGCTACGCACAGTGAGAGGAGGCCGAGTTGAAGGCAATCAAGAAGAAAGGCTTCACCGGTCTCCAGTTGTACACCTTTGAGAATCGGTTGCGGTACCGTGGTACCATCGTCGATGTCAGGGTGGACTACATGGGGAAGGGTACCATAACCTTCTTTACCGAGACCGGTATGTACTCGTTCTACAACGTGTCGCCGAGGGCTCCTATCCGGCTGTCTGACGGCCGCTGGAAGTTCTTCGGAGACTATGGCAGGTGGGCCTACGTAGGTCTCACCGAGTAGTGAAAGGAGCGGGTCATGCAGGCGAAGTTGTTCTGGCTGGTAGCGACACTCGCTAACGGCGTGCGACAAGCAATGTGCTTCACTGACGGTGGCGTCGTTTACAGCGATGGTCCTGGTTCACTGCGGAGGCTCGCTGACGAGCTTGGCGTGCCTTCGGGCGCCACCGTTGAGGTCTTCTCCGACATGATGGACCTCAAGGACAAGCGGGGCAAATCCGACGAATTCAGTGGAAGCGAGGGCTTCTGCTGGAGGACGGTGGAACCAGATGAAGACTAGCTGGACACCGTGGATTGTCTGCGGCCTCATCGCAGTTGCCTTCGTTCTGCCGCATTGGCGCACCTTGGTGGCGAAGTGGCAAGAACTGCAGGAGCGCTTCGAGCCCGAGGAGTACTGACAACCGATGAACTCTCAGTAAGAAGAGGGAGGTGAACTGCATGAATAGCATCACGGAGGTCACGGCTGACAACTTCGACGAATTGACCGCCACGCGTGAGAAACCCTTCGTCCTCGACACCTGGGCACCCTGGTGCGGCCCGTGCCGTATGATGGAGACGGTGTGGCGGGAAGTTGCCACGGAGTACCCCGATCTCAGTATTGGGCGACTGAACGTAGACCTCGAGCCAGGTATCGCCGGAAAGTACGACATCTTGTCGATACCGACCGTCCTGGTTTTCGCCGATGGCAAAGTCGTCAAGAAGGTCGTCGGCGCGATGCCGAAGAAGCGACTGCTTCAGGAACTTGCGTTCTGGCTCCCGAGGTAGGCTCACTGTAGGTGGTGGACCCGTGACAGGACCGGGCCACCAAAGGGTCATGCGGCCAAGATGCAATTGCGTCTGGGCCGCTTTTCGTTTGTTATGGTCATTTATAATATACTGGCCTGAATCTTTAGTCCTCGCCATGTTTGAACAATAATGAGAGAATGAATTTATGAATAATATACTCCTTATAGATAAGCCGGCGGAATGGACATCATTTGATGTGGTGGCGAAGATTCGTGGTGCCGCTAGAAAAGTTACTGGTGACAGAAATACTAAGGTTGGTCATGCTGGAACACTTGACCCCTTTGCAACAGGCCTACTCATTGTGCTTGTTGGGAAAGACGCCACGAAGAGACAAGACGAATTTATGAAACAGGACAAGGAATATGAGGCCACTTTGAAGCTTGGTTTTACGAGTACGACTGGGGACCCGGAAGGAGAGATAAATCAGTCAACAACTAACTATCAACAACCAGCAGAAGAGAAAATTGACCATATTTTGCAAAGCTTTATCGGCGAAATTTCACAAACACCACCAATCTACTCTGCCATGAAGGTGGACGGCAAGCGAGCGTACAAGCTCGCCCGCGAAGGTAAAGAAGTTGCGCTAAAGCCCAGAAAAGTCACTATTTATGAATTAAATGTAATAGATTACGATTTTCCAGAACTGAAAATTCGAGTCAAATGTTCTTCCGGGACATATATTCGGACTCTGGGTGAAGACATGGGGAAAGCACTCGGTACCGGTGCGTACTTGACTGAATTACGCCGTACTCAGATTGGCGAATATAATATTGAAAATGCCATTACAGTTGAGGAAGCCGTAAATAGCCTTGAAGGTTGAAAAATTTACCCAAATCGAGTATAATATAGACATCAAATATTAACACCCTCCTAGAGGTATACAACTTCGGGACGGGCAAGAAAGGGATGCAATGGCAATCCAAAAAGATGAAAAGGCGAAGATCGTCAAAGAAATCGGACGAAGCGATAAGGACACTGGTTCTCCAGAGGTTCAGGTTGCGATTTTTACCGAGAAAATTAAACAGCTCACTGAGCATCTGAAGACTCATAAAAAGGATGAGCATAGTCGCCGTGGACTACTAAAAATGGTAGGTAAGCGTCGTCGTCTTCTCGACTATCTGTCGAAGAAGAACAAAGAAGCATACGACACTGTTATCAAGAAGCTTGGTCTTCGTAAATAATATGTAAATCTGCCCCGACTTCGGTCGGGGTTAATTTGCACATTAAGTAAAAGTGAATAGGAATCAGAGACAGGAAGACAGCAGTGCCTTCTTACCCTGGCTCCTATTCAGACCCTCCGGCGCCAAAGGCTACGGACGGGTAGAAGGGAGTTCATATGAACTTTGAAGGTAAGGTTTCGGCATTTGAGACCGAATTTAATGGTACCAAGATGGTATACGAGGTAGGCAAAATGGGCCTCCTTGCCGATGGTGCCGTGGTGGTGAAATACAACGACTCAGTTGTACTCGCTACAGTAGTAATTAGCAAAAAGGTGAAAGAAGGACAGAGTTTCTTCCCTCTTTCTGTTGAGTTCCAGGACAAATGGTATGCTACGGGTAAGATTAGCGGCTCTCGCTTCATCAAGCGTGAAGGACGCCCATCTGAGCTAGCTGTTTTGCGATCGCGCATGATTGACCGTCCGATCCGTCCTATGTTTCCCAAGGGTTATCTGAATGAAGTTCAGATTATTATTTCACCATTATCACTGGACTACACTATCGACCCAGCTGTACTGGGTCTCAATGCTGCATCAGCAGCTCTCATGCTGACCGGTGCTCCTTTTGAGGGGCCACTAGCTGCAGTGCGTGTGGGTCAGGTAGACGGAGAACTGATTATTAATCCTACAAAAGAACAGGAAGAACTGAGTACTCTCGACCTCTTGGTTGCAGGTTCTGCGGAAGCAATTACGATGATCGAGGGTGAGGCTCATCAAATTCCAGAAGCTACGATTACTGAAGCGCTCGAGCTTGCTCATAAAGCGATGCAGTCATCGATCGAGATTCAGAAGAAGATGGCTAAAGAACTCTCCGTGAAAGAGATGGAATACTCACTCCAGCTTCCTGATGAAGACACTTATGCTGCAGTTTCGAAGTTTCTCACCGGTAAACTTGGTGACAGCATTCGTCACAAAGACAAGATTGCCCGCAATCTTCTACTAGCTGATCTTGAAGATGAAGTACAAGTTGAGTTTGAGGATCAATTTGAGGGCGCCGCAATCTCAGAAGCTTTCGAAAAAGTTATTAAGAATGAGGTACGTCGTGCAATCCTGGAGGACGGTAACCGACCAGACCATCGTGCGATGGATGAAGTACGTACACTATCAGCTGAAGTTGGATTACTGCCACGTACTCATGGTTCCGGACTTTTCCAGCGTGGTCAGACCCAAGTCCTTTCAGTCGTAACTCTTGCCTCCCCTTCCAAGGCTCAGATGGTCGAGTCTATGGATCAAGATTTTAATAAGCGGTATATGCACCACTATATCGATACACCAGCGAGCTATGGAGAAACTGGCCGTATCGGTGCCGGGCGAAGGGCTATCGGTCACGGATTCTTAGCAGAAAAGGCCCTTGAAGCAGTACTGCCTGACGAAAAGGATTTCCCATATACTATTCGCATTGCCTCAGAGATCCTAAGTTGTAACGGTTCAAGCTCAATGGGTTCTGTTTGTGGCTCATCACTGGCACTTATGGATGCCGGTGTCCCGATCAAGGCATCGGTCGCAGGTATTGCGATGGGTCTGATGACTACCGATGGTGATCTCTCAAAGAAATATGAAATCTTGACCGACATTCAGGGCGCCGAGGACTTCGCAGGAGATATGGACTTCAAACTTGCTGGTACTCGTAATGGTGTGACTGCAATCCAAATGGATATTAAGGTTAAAGGTCTCACAATCAACTTCCTTAAGGAAGTAATTGAACGAGCCGTCAAGGCAAGACTAGAAATCCTTGATGTCATGGATGCTGCTATCAAGACACCAAAGGCAGAAATGTCTCCTTATGCTCCTCGTCTCACCTCTTTCCAGATTAACCCCGACAAAATTCGTGAAGTTATTGGTAAGGGTGGCGAGATGATTAACAAGATTATCGCTGAGACGGGTGTAGAGATTGATATCGAAGATGATGGCACAGTCGTTGTGGCTGCGGTTGATGGCGAAGCTGCTGACAGGGCCGTGAACTGGATCAAATCAATTGTGGCTGAGCCAGAGGTAGGTAAGATTTACCAAGGCAAAGTCGTCAAACTGATGGACTTTGGTGCTTTTGTTGAGTTTATGCCAGGCAAAGAAGGTCTCGTACACGTTTCTCAGATTGGTAACGAACGTGTCGAAAAGGTGGCTGACGTTCTCAAAGAAGGCCAGGCTGTGACCGTAAAGCTGACTGAGATAGACTCTCAGGGCCGCAACAATCTGTCGATGAAGGCAGCTCTACCGAAAGAAGAAAAGTAATTTTCTAACTAAGCTAGTTAAATAGAGGCCTTTTGGCCTCTATTTTGTTATACTTACAACTAAGGAGAAAGTGCGATGAATGATTTGCAGAACGAATTCGAGCGAGAGCCGTTAGCTATTTCAGGTACTGAAATAGGACTCGGGAAGGGAACTGGACATAGTGGTGAATTATTTAAAGACGAATCTGAAAAACAAATAATTAAGGATTTGGTCTCGGAGCTTTATGATCAAAGTGGCAAGTTGTTGCCAAAAGAGACAATTGAACTTCAGCTGAGTGAGCTAGCGAATCGGGGATGCGATATTAGCCGTCCGCTTGCACTGGAGCTACCAGAAGATGAATTTACTAAATACATCTTTGAACATGAAAAGACGGACAGTAAAGTTACTCCTGTTGTAGACGAAGAAACGGCTGGAAGAGAAGTGTCAGAAAATGAGAAGCATAACGTAGAAGTGCCACTTCGTGTAGGCGCACGAATCAGGGTTAGGACCGCTAGTTCATATATTGAGATTATCAATGACGATCATGTCAAGTCAGGGCTCAGAGTAGAGGTATATGATTTAGATAACAGAGGTAAATTCGAGCAAGATCTTGAAGAAAAGCGTAATGTAGTAGAGGCTCCAGGGGTAAAGCCAATTATTATTGATCTGCCACAAATAAAGCCTGAAGACGACAGTATTACTATTACCGTGTCTCAAGAGCACGTAGCAACCTCAGTCGAAGAGCTTAATCCCCCGAAATCTTTAGCTGTATAGATTCGTCCTTTATTTAATATCTATGCTCACAGGGCAGTGATCAGACCCCACTATATCTGGATGAATTTCAGCTGCTTTAATACGATTATTAATACTTTTACTACAAAGCCAGTAATCTATACGCCAACCGATATTCCTCGCTCGAGCGTTGGCTCTCCAAGTCCACCAAGTGTAGGCTCCGGTCTGATTCGGGTGCCTGTCCCTAAAGGTATCAACTAGCCCCGAAGCTAGAAGATTATCAAATCCCTCTCGTTCTTCAGCAGTAAATCCAGCATTCTTCTCATTTTGCTTGGGGTTAGCAAGGTCAATCTCTTTGTGTGCAGCGTTGAAGTCTCCACAAAGTAATACTGGTTTGGTGGCTTCAAGCTTCTTTATATAGTCAAGTATCGCGGGATCCCACTGTTTGTGTCGCAGGCCAAGTCTCTCCAGACCTCTCTTTGAGTTTGGGGTATAGACGTTTACGACCCAGAAATCATCAAATTCGGCACTGATTACACGACCTTCATCTTTCGGGTCACCATAACCGTCGTGAACAAGAAAATACTTCTCTGCTATATCTAGCGGAAGGCCAGTAGTTACTTGTAGGGGGTGTACTTTGGTGAAAATTGCAGTACCGCTATACCCGGGGCGAACCGCACTGTTCCAGTACTCTTCATAGGCTGGCAGGTCAATTTCAACTTGGTCTTTATTTGCCTTTGTCTCCTGCAAACATAGCACATCGGGTTGATATTCATTAATAAACCTCTCAAAATCACCCTTTGTAATAGCAGCGCGTAAGCCGTTAATATTCCATGAATATAACTTCAACTGTCTCTCCTTAACATTATTAGATTAATCATTCTCCCTGTTTGCTTCTTATCAGCTCGGTAGGAATAAAAAATATCATTATTGCAACTGGTGCAAATACCTGATTCCTCGATATTTTCTAGCTTCACACCGGCCTGAAGCAGCTGTGCTTTAATTGTTTTGGGCAAATTCAGCTCGTAGCAGCATGGGTAGATACATGGTCCAATACCGGCAATTATATTCTCAGGGCAGGTGCCATAAATGTCATGCATTTTCTGGATAGTCTTTGTTAGAATTTCCCCTTCAGTACCCTTGCGGCCAGAATGTGCCACCCCTACCGCTTTATTCACGGGGTCGTAAATGAATACTCCTGCACAGTCGGCTGTTAGTACAGCAAGGGGGAGATTAGCTGTCCTAGTAATTAATGCATCTGTTTCAGGGAAGCCATTCTCCCAGCTTTTTGCGCCCCTTCCTATTTCGTCAGTCTCTACTTGTTGAACATTAATAGAGTGCGATTGTTGCCCACAAGTAATGTCATTTTCCGAAATCCCGATGGCATTTGCGAAGGTGCTGCGATTAACAAGTACATCATTTAGGTTATCACCTACATGGAGCCCAAGATTTAATTCGGAATATTTTCCTTTTGATTTGCCTCCAAGTCTTGTAGTCACAACAGCTTCAACTTCTGGGATTTTTTCGAAAATACTGAATTTATATATTGGAAGATTCGCGATTTTGGTTTGTTTCATACTACAATATTAACATGAAGATAGCAGTGATGGCGGATATTCATGGGAATATGGCCTATCTAGGGCGAGCAAAAGAGATAATTAATGCTGAAAAGCTGGAGATTGTGATAGTTTGCGGCGATGTTCAGGATTCCGAAGTCTTGCAGGAGTTAGATTCTTGGCCCCAGAAAGTCTGTCTTGCGCTTGGTAACGCGGACTATAGTATTCGGGAAAAACTCCAGCGAGGTTTAATTTGGACCGAAAATGTCGAAGTTTCTCTTGATTATGGAGAACTACAGATCGGCGGAACCAGGCTAGCCTACTGCCACTACCCTAAATATGCGGAAAAGCTTGCTGAGAGTGGCCGCTACGACGTAGTATTCTACGGCCATAACCACAAGCCATGGGAGGAAAAAATTGGCCGAACCGTACTCTTGAATCCGGGCGAAATCCAGGCTAGGGACGGGAAACCTACTTTTGCCATTTATGACCTCTCGAAGATGAAAGGTGAGCTGAAAGTGCTGGTATAAAGCCACTTAATAAAATGCTATAACATTTTATTAAGGGTTGTTGTGACCATAAAACCATTGACAAAACAGCTATTTTTTGCTAAGATATAGCCAACGTAAAGAGTACTCTCCACTAACTAAACCGCACGAAAAAGGATTTTCGCGTACTAACTTATGCAGGTTACTGACGAACAAATTGCTGAAGCTGGGACGCTCTCAGAAGTAGAAGAGCTTATTTCTGCTTGTGAACGTTGCGAGTTGTATCAAGCAAAAACCAAAGATGTTTGCGGGATTGGGAGTGAAAAGGCGGAGATTCTCTTTATCGGTGAGGCCCCAGGGAAGAAAGAAGATGAGTTGGGAGAGCCTTTTGTGGGAGCTGCCGGAAAGTTTCTTAGTGAGCTTCTGGAGACGATTGGCCTCGAAAGAAAAGACATCTATATCGCGAATGTCCTCAAGCATCGACCACCAAACAATCGCGACCCTTTACCGGCAGAGGCTGAGGCCTGCTGGCCATTCCTGAGACGTCAGATAGAGATAATCGACCCTAAATTGATTGTTTTTCTCGGGCGTCACTCGATGAACCGCTTCTTTCCAAACTTTAAGATTTCTGAAGTTCATGGAAACGCTTTTCGTAAAGAAATGTGGGGACGCAAACAGGTATTTCTTGCCCTTTATCACCCAGCGGCCGCACTTTATAACGGCGGGATGAGGGAAACCCTAAAAACAGATTTTGCCAAGATACCAAAAATAATTGAAAGAATTACTGCCGAGACGAATTTATCTGCAGTAAAAACGAAACAGGAACAACTTTTCTAAAGGAGAACTACAAAACTAAATGGAAAAAGTACAGAAAAAACCGGAAAAAAAACGTCGCCAACAGCGACCGATGCCGGACACAACTCTAAAACGTAAAAATATTCGCACGAACAGCGATCAGGCTCAGCAATCTTCGCAGACAAAGGGGCCGAAGAAGGGGCTTCTCAAGATTACCCCGCTAGGTGGTCTCGGTGAAGTTGGTAAGAACCTCACGGTTTATGAATATGAAAACGATATTATCATTGTCGACATGGGATTCAAGTTCCCGGACAGTGAAATGCTGGGTATTGATTATATTATTCCCGACATTGCCTATCTAGAAGACAAGAAAGACAAGATCCGTGGAATCGTCATCACTCATGGTCACGAAGATCATATCGGGGCAATTCCTTTTATTTGGCCGAAGCTGGGTGCACCTATCTACGGTACAAAGCTTACAATCGGAATGATTGAGGCAAAGCTCTCTGAGTATAGCTTTGACACGGCCGGAGTACTGAAGGTGATTGATCCGGATAAAGACGTAATTCGAATGGGCGCATTTCAGGTAGAAGCCTTTCGCGTGACTCACTCTATTCCAGATGCGGTTGGCTATGCGGTAAAGACACCTGTGGGAAGAATAATCTACACCGGTGACTTTAAGATAGATCACTCACCACTTGATGATAAATTCATTGATTGGGAGAAGCTAGCTCGATATAGTCACGAAGGTGTGTTGCTGCTGATGTCGGACAGTACTAATGCAGAACAACCTGGATTCTCAATGAGCGAAAAAATGCTAGAAAGCAACTTTGAGGAGCTATTTGATAAGACCAAAGGGCGCATTATTGTAGCGTCTTTTGCCTCTCAGATTAATCGTATCCAGATGATCATAGATTCTGCTCGTGATCATGGCCGTAAGCTGGCCTTTGCAGGTCGTTCAATGTTGAAAAATGTTGAAATAGCGGTTCGTCTTGGCTACCTTAACATTCCTGCTGGTATGATTGTTCGGATACAGGAGATAGATAAGTATCCTGACAATATGGTGACAGTGATGGCAACAGGATCACAGGGACAGGCAATGTCAGCTCTTGGGAGAATGTCATCTGGTAGTCATAAGAATATTCGAATAAAACGTGGGGACACAGTGATTTTTTCTAGTTCCCCAATACCTGGAAACGAACGCGAAATCGTCGCAGTGATGGACGATCTTTTCCGTCAGGGTGCCGAAGTTGTTTTTGATGCTGAGAAGAGTCGTACTCATGTAACCGGTCATCCATGTCGTGAAGAGCTAAAGATGATGCTCGCACTACTCAAACCGAAGTATTTTGCCCCATTTCATGGGGAACGCCATATGTTAGTCCGTCATGCTGAGATTGCAAAAGAGCTCGGGATGAAAGAAGAAAATATCTTTATCTGTGATAATGGGGATCAAATTCTGATCGATAATTCTCGTGGCCGCGTCTCAGATTCCAAGGTTCAGAACGGAATAATTCTGATTGATGGGCTTGGTATCGGTGATGTCGGTGAAATCGTTCTTCGCGAAC
Source organism: uncultured Candidatus Saccharibacteria bacterium (assembly GCA_964511435.1). Classification (GTDB taxonomy): domain Bacteria; phylum Patescibacteriota; class CPR2; order UBA1875; family CAIMLA01; genus JBGSPL01. Next base: position 34,220 of record CAZEFH010000005.1, on the reverse strand, counting down.
GCAAGTCAATGGCGACTGAAGGTGTCTTTGTTGTTATCTGTACACTTGATCGCAAGACCGGTAAGATGCTTACTAGTCCTGACATTATTTCTCGAGGATTTATCTATATGCGCGAGAATGAAAAACTGATTAATAGCGCTAGAGCCGAAATTAAACGAACCGTGGAAGCCGTTGGGAAGGAAGGCTCATCTCAGAATTACCAGAATCTAAAGGTGAAACTTCGCGACGGGATTAGCGACCTTTTGTACAACGAAACACAGCGTAGGCCGCTGGTACTACCAGTAGTGATTGAAATTTAGAAGAATGAGGCTTGTTCCAAGCCTCATTCTTCTTTATTGGGCCAGGTTTCCGTGCTATACTATCCTTGATTAAATAGGTATAAAATGGCACGTCATCGCAAACCAGGCAGACCAAAGGGTTCTACAAATAAGAAAATTGCTCACGAGCAGCATAGTTTTGCGGCCACCGTTGATCCGGTTGTGCGTAACCAAATTATCGCTGTGCTTCTTTTTGTAGTGGCATTTATTATTCTAGTTAGCTCTTTTTCGATGGGTGGTCCGATGGGAGTGATAATTAGTAAGTATCTCAAGCTTGCTATTGGCTGGTCTATTTACGTCCTGCCATTTATTTTGGCTGGAGTTGCTTATTCTCTTTTCAATCCGGAGGAATATGAGATTACCACTCCTACCGTACTCGGATTATCATTGGCGGTCGTTTCTTTTTCGGGTATATTCCAGATTTTTGTGAATGCAGAAAATAGCCTATCTCTCGCAACCAGCGGCAGTAATGGTGGCTATATTGGCTATTATGTTCAAAAACTATTGCTGATGGTTTTTAACGCACCAGTGTCATTCGTCCTTTTGATTGCCGTTTCTGTGATAGGTATGCTGCTAGCTACGAACACGCCATTTATGAATGTCTTTAGTTGGTTCAAGAAAGAGGTAGATGAGGCAGTTGAAGCAAAGAATGATATCAAGATTCATGAAACTGCACCTGTAGCAAAACCAGTTGTTGACTCGAGAAAGTTACCGGCCAAGGAACATGCTGAGCAAGCGGTAATGTCTTCGGTTGATACTTCTGGCTGGAAGCTACCCCCGCTTAATCTATTTGAAGAAATGACGACCAGGGCAGATAGCGGAAATGTTAGAGAAAACGCATCAATTATTCAGAAGACCCTCTCAAACTTTGGGATTGAAGTTTCGATGTCTGATGTAAATGTAGGGCCGACGGTAACCCAATATACCCTGAAGCCGAACGACGGGGTTAAACTAGAGAAGATTACCAGTCTGGACAAGAATCTAGCGCTTTCCCTTGCCGCTCATCCGATTCGTATCGAAGCACCAATACCTGGTAAGAGCCTTGTTGGTGTGGAGATGCCTAATAAATCTTCCCAGATTGTGCGAATGCGCAACATCCTTGCGTCGCAAACATTTAAGGATCGTAAGTCTAAACTCTCGATAGTTCTCGGCCTGGACGTGGCTGGTCATCCTCAAATTGCAGACATTACCAAGATGCCACATCTGCTGATTGCTGGCTCAACTGGATCTGGCAAGTCAGTTTGTATCAACGCACTTCTTTTGAGTCTGATTTATCAGAATACACCCCAGGAGCTTAAGCTGATACTAGTTGACCCGAAGAGGGTTGAGCTCAGTCTTTATAACGGAATTGCTCATTTGCTCTCTCCGGTCATTGTAGAGCCAGACAAAACTGTTTCTGCTTTAAAGTGGGCAGTGGCCGAGATGGAGCGTCGTTATCATGTGCTATCACAAGCGGGTAAACGTAATATTGGTGAATATAATGCTAGTAAGGGTAAGGAAGCGATGCCCTACATTGTGATTGTGATTGATGAACTTGCTGATCTGATGGCTGTTTCTGCAAATGAAGTTGAAGGTCTTATTTGCCGCTTAGCACAAATGGCGCGCGCGGTCGGGATGCATCTGGTGGTGGCAACCCAAAGACCATCAGTCGATGTGATTACTGGTCTAATCAAGGCCAATATCCCAACTCGTATCGCATTTTCGGTCGCTTCAAATACTGACTCACGTACAATCCTTGACCAGAGCGGTGCAGAGAAGCTTCTTGGAATGGGTGATATGCTTTTCCTTTCTGCGGAACTTTCGAAACCGCGTCGTATTCAGGGGGCGTATGTCTCTGAACAGGAAGTAAAAGAAATTACTGAGTTTGTAAAAACACAAGCAGAGCCAGAATATAATGAAGAAATCTTGGTACAAAATGCGAAATCTTCGCATGGCGGAGACATGTCCGATATTGATGATGATCTTTTCTATGATGCTGCAGAGTGTGTAATCAGGGCTGGGAAGGCCTCTGCCTCACTGTTACAGCGTCGTTTGAGAATTGGTTATGCTAGAGCGGCGCGTCTGTTAGACATCTTGGAGGATCGAGGAGTAGTGGGACCGCAGGATGGTGCAAGACCGAGAGACGTCCTAGTGGATGATATGAGTGAGCTAACTGGCGAGGGAGATGGGGGCGATTATTAATGTCCGCAGCCGTCAAATTTACTAAGAAAACCCTCCCACAAAAAGAAGGGTTAGGCGAAAAACTAGCGAAGAAACGTATTGCCATGGGTCTCGATGTTAAAGATGTCGAGAAGGCGATTCGAATTCGTTGGAAATATATCGAAGCAATCGAAAACAGCAGATATGACGTACTCCCGCCCGATGTTTATGTGCGTGGATTTATTCGTAACTATGCTGCTTATTTGAAACTTGACCCCGAGAAGGTGATGAGACTGTATCTTCGCGAACGTGGTCTTGCAGAAAATGTGAAAAAGGCAAAGGCGGGTGCTCCAGTTGTAAAGCCAATCGACACACCAAAACTACTTATTACACCAAAGACACTGACAATTGGTAGTGTTATTACCGCTTCTATCTTAATAGTTGTATATATTGGTTGGCAGGTAAGTATTCTGACGGCACCACCACGGCTCATGGTAAAGTCACCCAAGGACAATGTAAATATTACAGGTAACTCTACAAGCGTAGAAGGCATTACTGATAATGGTGCTACGGTTACGATAAATGATGTAGAGGTTGGTATTGATCAAGAAGGAAACTTTAAAGAGCGTATTAGTCTTACCAGTGGTGTTAATATTATTCATATCAAGGCCCAGAATAAGCTTGGGAAGGCGACGAGCCAAACACGCACGATTGTAGCCCAAACAACCAATGATACAAATCTCGCAACAGAAGGTAGCTTCGAGGTGAAGCTATCTATCGGACCCCGCTCCGCCTCGGTCTCGATAGAGGTAGACGGGAAAAAGGTTACCGATAAGCCAGTAGTAGTTGTGGCAGGAGTAACACAAACTTATAAAGGCAAAAACAGTATAAAAATTACAACTACAGACGGCGGAACTGTCAGCGCGACATACAACGGGCAGAATGTAGGTAGCCTAGGCAAAGATGGGGAGACCGTAACACGAGAGTTTGTAAAAGATATGAAGATTCAATAGGGGGTTATATGGCATCAGATTATTCATTTGATATTACTTCTGACTTTGACCATCAAGAAATGGTTAACGCAATAGACCAAACAAGGAGGGAAATAGAGAATCGTTTTGATTTCAAGGGAGTGATGGTTGAAATAGACTATGCAGAGAAAGACAAAACCCTAACAATCCAGACTGAAAGCGACTACAAGCTTACGGCAATAATAGACATATTAGAGTCCAAGATGTTGAAGCGAGATCTCAGTCTCAAAATATTGGATAAGACCTTACCAGAAGAAGCGGCTAGCGGCGGCAGTGTTCGTAAAAAGTTATTACTACGAAGCGGGCTTACTCAGGAAAATGCCAAGAAGATGACTAAGCTAATCCGGGATCAATATCCAAAAGCTAAAGCAAATATTCAAGGTGAAGAAATCCGAGTAGTGTCAAAGTCAAAAGATGAATTGCAGGAGATTATGCAGCTTTTACGTGGCAGTGACCTCGAATTTCCACTTCAGTTTGGTAATTATCGGTAATCAAAATGCTTTATGACGTAGCAGTAATCGGTGGCGGTGCAGCTGGAATGATGGCGGCAATATTCGCGGCAAGTAACGGTGCCAAGACAATTTTGATTGAGAAAAATGACCGACTTGGTCTCAAGGTTCTTGCTACTGGCAACGGACGTTGTAATGTTACGAATAGACAAATATCAAAGGATAGATATCATGGATCTGTTTCAACGATATTTGACTCAGTTTTTTCAAACTTCACCGAAACAGACCTAGAGAGTTTCTTTTCTAATCGCGGTCTCAAGTTGACAGAGGAAAATCTAGGCAGAATGTTTCCTGTCACACAAAAGGCTATAAGTGTAGCCAGTTCACTAGAAAAGGAACTGACTGCACTCGGAGTAACGGTACTTAAGTCGACGCTAGTACGCGATGTCACTAAGGAGCAAAACTTTGAAATTTTGTTGGAAGAGTCTAGTTTAAGCGCAAAAGCAGTTATTCTTACTACTGGAGGGAAAGCGGCCCATCGGCTTGGGTCTAGCGGCGATGGTCTATTCTGGGCGACAAAGCTTGGGCATAAGCCGACAGATTTATATGCTGCTCTGGTGCCAATCGAGCTTGCAACAGACGTACTTGTTCCAGCTATGGGAGTAAAAGTAGCCGCAAAGGCGATAGCGCTTGTGGATGACACCGAAGTCCGAAGTAAGACGGGAGACCTTCTACTCACTCATTTTGGTGTTTCCGGACCAGCGGCTATGGGTATTGCGGGGGCGCTAGCACCATACATTGGTAAGCAGAAAACTGATATAGCGCTAGATTTGGTTCCGGATAAGAGTGAAAGTGAACTTCACGAGGTTCTTATAGAATTTTTTCAAAGAGATCCTAAAAAATCATTATCGAATGTATTAACTGAATTATTCCCCAAGAAACTTAGCGATGTGGTATTGGAAATTGCTGGAGTTTCCGGAAGAAAGAAGACCTCTGAAGTTTCCCGTATCGAAAGAAATAAGTTAGTATCGATATTGAAATATCTAAAACTGCCAGTTTCGAAAGTCAGACCACTGCGTGAAGCCCAGGTAACGTCAGGAGGTATCTCAGCCTCAGAAGTTAACGCTAGTCTTGCCTCCACTGTAGTACCGGGTTTATACTTTGCGGGAGAGATTCTCGATATAGATGGAGATTCGGGTGGATTTAACTTGCAATGGGCTTGGTCGAGCGGTGCGACAGCCGGAACTAGTGCTGCCATCTTTACGGATCAGGGGCAGGTGAAAGGAGTGAAATGATTCAGAAACTGAAACAAATAATCCAAAAATCAAAGCCATTAGTTCGGAAATTGAGGCCTTGGCTGCTAATTGTTATTATTTATGGATTGATTTTTGTACAGTACCCTCTCGGAGAAGGTATTTTTCGTCTCGTTGCTCACAAGGACATCATCACTTCGATGCAACCGAGTTACTTGCTTCTATGGGGGGCAGTAAGGATTGGTCTGGTACTACCCCTGCTCTACTATTTAGTAACGGGCGAAGGTCATGACCGGAAAGATATCTACTTACGTTTTGGCAATTTCAGTAAGGTAATATTATTTACTTTTTGGTCCACTTTCGGTTTTACTATTCTGGGGCTAGTTCTATATTCTTGGTTTTTGAATTCTACGAACCTAAGTTTAATTTTGTTTCTTGAATACGCACCGATATTTATTATTTATGCCATTGCCAATGCTTTTGTAGAAGAATCATTTTTCCGTGGAGCGGCCATTTCATTTTTAACGGAAAAAATGTCGCCAATGCTGGCGAACTTAATACAGGCGATATTTTTCGCTGCAATTCATATTACTAGTCCAATGGCGAGCAACTTGTGGTTATTTGTTTTTCTTACTTTCATCCTCGGGCTCATTTGGGGGTCGATGACGAATAAATACAAGAGCCTGTTACCAGCGATCGTTTTACACGTTGTGGCGGATATATTTGTGGCTGTCAGCCTTTTTTAAGCACGAATCCAGTGCTATAATAACTTAATGAAAACTCTAAAACAGCAGGTTCATGATAAGCTACCAGGTCTAGGTAAGGCAGATCTTCATATTCATAGTCGTTACTCAGATGGTCGTCCGGAAATCAAGGATATTCTTGACTACGTTGAGAAGGAGACCGACCTATCAGTTATCGCTATTACTGATCATGATACGATTGATGGAGCGCTAGAGGCAAAGAAGCTTGCTGTAAAGAAGAAATATCGCTTTGATATTGTGGTAGGAGAAGAAGTATCTTCGCTTGAGGGTCATATTTTAGCCCTTTATATCAAAGAGAGAATACCAGCGGGGATGAGTGCTCACGAGACACTAAAGGCGATAAAGAAACAAGGTGGCGTAGCAGTTGCCGCTCACCCCTTTTATGCAACTAGAATGAACTTCGATCTAAAATATACCGTGAATGGTGTTGGTGCGAAGGAGCTTATTCAGGACAAACAACTATTTGATGGGGTTGAAACTGTCAATGCGACACCACTGATGGCCGATGAGAACTATAAGGCAAAGTACCTTAATCGTATCCTTTTGTTCCGTTCTGAGACAGGTTCTAGTGACGCTCATATTGTAGAGGCAATTGGAAAGGGTTACACTTTGTTTGAGGGGAAGACCGCCGCTGAGCTCAAAGATGCAATCCTAGCAGGCCAGACTCAGGCCCTAAATGCAAAATGGGATTTGTTCGCAGTAGCTCGCTACGCCTTTTTCTACCTACCAAAGGGTTTACGTATTTTCTTTCATACGCTAGTATTCGGCCCAGAAGATGCGAGAAAGGAAATTATAAATTTTCCTAATAAATATATGATAAAGAAAGAAGTGAATGATGGCGAATAAAAAAGTATTGTTTATCTTGCCACACGATAATTTTCGTGACAAAGAGTATGAGTGGGTGGTGGAGCGGCTAGATGAAGCTGGGGTGGAACATCAGGTCGTGTCTTCTCATAAGACTATTGCAAAAGGACAGCATGGACTCGAAGTCGAGCCAGACATGACGCCTCAACAAATTGACCCTTCTAGCTTTGATGGATTTATATTTGTTGGAGAAGAGACCTCAGCTGAGTTTATCGCAAATAGAGATATTGAGATGATGCTCGATACAGCTTTTTCATATCATAAGCTGGTTGCTGCTATCGGCTATGCGGTCGATATCCTTATCCGGACCAGGCACGTGAATGGGAAGAAAATAACCGGGCATTCTACCAGGTCTGCGGAAATAGAGGCCTCTGGTGCATATTATAGTGGAAAGACAGTGGAGAAGGACCATAACCTAATTACAGGCGCCGGGCCATTTTCAACTAGAGAATTTGCGGAAACCATCGTGGAAGATCTTGTACCGAGCGGTAGTAGGAGCGGGCGTCAGTACCTGAGATAGTTATGCCTGAGCTTCCAGAAGTTGAAACAATTGCATCTCAACTAGATAAAGTAATCAGTAATAAGATTATTGATAGATTTAATGTTCTTAACCCAGGCTCATTTAGTGGAGAGGCGGATAAAGTTGAAGGGCAGGCCGTAAAGTCTGTCGGAAGGCGAGCGAAAACACTGATAATTAAGCTCGCGAATGGCCTATATTTGCTAGTTCACTTGAAGATGACGGGGCAGCTCATATATGTCTCAGGAGAAAAGCGAGTAGCTGGTGGTCATCCTTCTCAGGACTTTCATGATCAACTTCCGAACAAACATACGCGAATTGTATTTGAGTTTAATGACGGAACCAAGCTTTTCTTTAACGATTTGAGGAAATTTGGTTGGATTAAATTACTGACGTTTTTACAAATGAATGAATATTTTTACTCATATGGCCCGGATGCCGTACCAGAGATAGATGTCAATTATTTGCAAAAAAGAGCTGAGAGGATGGGACGTTCGAACATCAAAAAGTTTATCATGGATCAGGGTGTAATCTCTGGTGTCGGAAATATTTATGCTGATGAAGCTTTATTTGAAGCAAAAATGGCTCCAACTAGGCTTGTATCAACTCTAACAAGCGAAGAATGGAAGTCGTTGGCTCAAATTATCGAACAGAAATTGACATTTGCAATTGAGAAGGGCGGTACTACCGACAATGATTATGTCAATGCATATGGCCATAAGGGCGGTATGCAAGACTATCTGAATGTCTATCACCGTACCGGGGAACCATGTCCGAGAAACTGCGGAGGTAAAATTGAGAGAATCAAGCTGTCTGGGAGAGGTACTCACTTTTGCCCGGTGTGCCAGAAAGATGTATCATGATCTACTTATTGGTTGGTAAAGATCATTATAGGGTTAATGAGCGCCTGAATTCGATTCGAAAGGCAGCGGGCCTAGCTAACGACAACACAAACTATCAAGAGATAAGTGGTACCTTTGATTACAATGAAATTGTTACTCAGGCGTCTGCGATGCCATTTTTGTCCGAACATAGAATGATGATTGTGAGAGGGATATTGTCTTCTAAAAATAAGGACGTTCTCGATGCACTTGTTGCCTGGCTTCCAGCCTGTCCGCCAGAGACTGAACTGGTGTTTGTAGAAGAAGAAATGCCAGATCAGCGCTTAGGCACAACTAAGGCAGTCCAGAAAATAGCAAAAATAGAGAACTTCGGGGAGCTTAAGCCTTATGAAATAGCTCAGAAAATCGAAGAACTAGTAGCTGCCAAGGGAGGTAAGATTGAGAAACCAGTCGCTTCACTACTGCAGCAGTACTTGGGGACTGATCTCACTCTGATTACAAATGAAGTTGATAAGCTAGTGACCTATAGCCCCATAGTGACAAAGGAAACGGTCGGAAAACTTGTCGATGCTGGATACTTTAATACAATCTTTGATTTTACGGATGCACTTGCTGCCAGAAACCAGCAGAAAGCCCTATACCATCTAGGCAAGCTCCTTGAAAGTAGTGATAATGAATTTTATGCTTTATCAATGATAAGTTGGCAGGTTAATAATCTATTATTAGTAAAGGATTTAAAGGAACATGGGCTGAGTGATGCCGAAATTGCAACTAGAAGTAAGCTCAAACCATTTGTCGTAACTAAGACTATTGGTATGGTTCGTAATTTTACTATAGAAGAGCTCATTTTGATTCACAGGGAACTGCTAACTATCGATGAATCACAGAAAACTGGTGGCGCAGATCCGAAAGTGTTACTTACAAGGTTTGTAACTGGAGTTACAACAAAAAAATAAAAACCGGCCTAGTGGCCGGTTTTACTATTTCGCTGACTTCTTAGAAGGAGTCTTTTTGGCTGCTGGCTTAGTTGTTGTCTTCGCAGCTGGTTTTGCTTTAGGCGCTGCCTTGATTGAAGCAGGCTCTACTACCTTCCCGAGGACCTTGTTTAGAGCGCTCATTAGGCGTGATTTACGTCTAGCAGCGGTGTTTTTGTGTAAAACACCTTTCTTTGCAGCTTTATCTAGTGCTTGGATAGCTGTCGAAAGTGTCTTCGCAAAATCCTTGTCCTGTGAAGCAGCTGCTTTCTTGGTAGCTTTTACTTTTACACGAAAATCGGCTTTTGTAGCCTTATTACGTTCATTGGCTTTTCTGCTTTGGTGCATTGCCTTGATGGCGGACTTCGTTACTGGCATGTATTTCCTTATTTATTATGCCCTATGATTTTAGCATAAATGAATGGGTTTGTAAAGAAAAACTACTGCTTATAATGAAATTTGATAGCTTTATCCACAGGTAAAGAATGGCTTTGCATAAGCAAATATAACTAAAGATTGGCAAAAATTTGATTGACAAAATATGGCTTCAGGTCTATAATCTTAAGCACGCTGAAACGCGTAGAGGAGGTAGGATGTTACCACTACTCATGTGGGCAGGCGCATTTGCGTTTACCTACAAGGTGCTGTCGATTCAAAGCTAAATATAAAGCGAAAGCACAAAAAATGTCACCGACTAGTCGGTGACATTTTTATTTAGAAGCTGATCTGTAACCATCTTAATAATGTTGTAACCATAACCTCGCCTAGATAATAAACCAGAAATCCTTAAGTAATTCTTTTCTCGGTCTAGCTCTGGCTTGAATTTTTTGGTCGCAAGTCGTAGTGCATCATCGAGACAGTCTGAGTTATTATTCTGAGACAACAACTGATCAATAATTTGCTTGTTAATTCCCTTTTGTTCCAGTTCTTGTAGAAGCAATCTACTTCCGCGACCGTTAGAACGTTCGCGGATCCACATTTCTGCAAACTTCCGGTCATCAGCGTAGCCAAGTATTCTTAGTCGGTCTAGTACCTTACCGATTACTACCTTGTCATATTTTTTACCAAGTTTCTGCCAGTATTCTCGTTCTGACTGGAGTCGTCTAGAGACAAGATTTAGAGCAGTATTCATGCACTTTTGGTACTCGTCCTCTATATCAATATTGGCGATTTCTGCAGCCGTTACTTCTTTGCCTTCATATATGCCGAGTCTTGCAGCGGTGCCGATGTCTAAACCGCAATGAAATAAACCATCGACATACATATTCATTCGATTTCGGTTGTTTTTTTGTGGTTCTAGAGTAGTAATCTTCATAATATTAATGCCGCCCTAGTATAGCTAGGGCGGCGGGGAAGGTTATTTAGCTGTCGTAGCTGCCTCACGAATTTGCTTTTCTAGCTCTTCGGCAATTTTGGGGTTGTCCTTAATAAACTGTTTCGCAGCTTCACGACCTTGACCAATTTTCTCGTCCTTGTACTCGTACCATGCGCCAGATTTACCTACGAGACCGTATTTTACACCTAGGTCGACTATCTCACCGCTCTTAGCGATACCTTCGTTGTACATGATGTCAAACTCGGCAACTCGGAAAGGAGGTGCTACCTTATTCTTCACAATCTTTACCTTTACACGGTTACCGATGACGCTATCGCCATCTTTCAGTTGTTCTGTACGACGGATGTCCATACGAACAGAAGAAAAGAACTTCAGCGCCTGACCACCAGAAGTAGTCTCTGGGTTACCGAACATCACACCAATCTTCATACGAATCTGATTAATGAAGATCACGACCGTATTTGACTTCGAGATAATACCAGTGAGCTTTCTGAGCGCCTGTGACATAAGACGAGCTTGAAGTCCCATGTGAGAGTCGCCCATGTCGCCCTCAATCTCTGCTTTTGGTACGAGAGCGGCAACCGAGTCAACTACGAGGACGTCGATAGAATTTGAACGCACTAACGTCTCTGCTATTTCAAGTGCTTGTTCTCCAGTATCTGGTTGTGAAATTAGGAGCTTGTCGATATCTACCCCAATGTTCTTTGCATACTCTGGGTCAAGGGCATGCTCGGCGTCAATGAATGCTGCTATGCCACCCTTGCGCTGGGCTTGAGCAATCACATGGTAAGCCAGGGTAGTCTTCCCTGATGATTCAGGCCCGTAGACCTCTATAATACGGCCCTTTGGTACACCGCCTCCTAGAGCAAGGTCAAGTGATAAACTCCCTGTGGAGACTGTTTCTACGTTTATTTTCCCAGCTTCGCCAAGCTTCATGATAGCGCCTTTGCCAAACTGCTTCTCGATTGCATCTACAGCAGTCTGAATGTTTTCTAGACGATCATCTATCACTACTGACTTATCTTCTTTTGCGGACATTATACGTTTCCTCCTTTATAGCTACAGACTACGATATCTGGCTTTTCTATCCCTTCGAAATATTTACAAATTGATACATTTTTGACAGCACATTTATGGTTTGAACCCCAAGGGCATTGACCGACTTCCCAAGAGACCTTGTCGGTATTTGAGAAGTCTATATCCATATTTGCACCAGTAATTTTTTGCATAATAAAACCTAAAAGTTATTCTTTACTACACCGATGACTTTGCCTTGTATCATAAAGGTTCCGAGCTCGGGAACGATAGGTGAGTGAGTTGGATTATCGCTCATGGGCTGAAAAACAACTCTCTTGTGCTCTTTGTCTACCCGATACTTCTTCACTGTTGCCTCACTACCGATGAGAACGACAACCTTTTCGCCGTCTTCTGCGCTATTTTGCTTGTGAAAAATGATGTAGTCGCCGTCATCAATGCCAGCGAGGTTCATGCTATCACCTTGCGCTCGAAGCATGAAGACATCAGAAGTGTATTTTACGAAAGCTTTTGGTAAGGGAATAATTTCTTCAATCATTTCCTCAGCCCAGATCGGCATCCCACAAGCTACACGTCCTACCAGTGGTACCTGTACTAAATCATCCGAAGACTTGATTTCGTCACCGCGGTTAATGATAAGACCGCGAGCCTTGCCATCCACCTTGGTGATGTACCCCTTTGCTTCCAGAGCGTTCAGGTGTGCCACAGCTCCCATCGGAGATGAGCAGCCGAGCTTGTCCTGTAGCTCACGAACAGTCGGAGCTTGGCCAGTTTTCTGGACCGATTCCTCGATCCAGTCGAGAACTTGTTCTTGTTTTTGCGTTAGAGCTTTCATATGCCCTCCTTGTATACTATAAGTGTATATGTAGCGGAATATGGTTGTCAAGTACTTTATATAGTATACAGAAATAGTATATAAAAAGCTATTTAGACAATGTTAGCATCACTCGCCCCTGACCCATCTTGGTGGTCTGAGCGTCGATAGCACCCCAAAGGATGTTCCAATCGTAATGGTGATTCTGGCCATTACCGACGCCAGCATCATTGGTAATCACACCCGTGGCGTCGTAGCCCTTTATTAATAATACGTGATAGACGGTGTATCTACCGTACATGTTATTCTGAAGGGAATGAGTCATTACAGGGACAATCACTGGCTTACTCTCCGTAATAGCGGTCTTGATATTTATCTCATTTGCTTCGAGGGTCTGGTAATTATAACTATAATAATCCCTAGCAAATTTACCGAGCGCATCCATACCAAGGTCTGGCTCGCTCCCATAGTGGCTGACTTGCCATGATTTTATTTCACGATAGGTGGCGTCGAGTACCTGGTTATCCAGAACAACGTCTGTTTTCTCGCCTTTAAGGTATTCATGGTACATCACGAGCGCCGCTTCCTCGCATGATTCTTCGTGAACAGTCCAGTTTCCGAAGGGTGCTTGTGCAGCATAGGGCACGGCCAAGTTTTTGCTAACTGGTGTGGTTTGAATGATGGCGGTAGGCTTCTGCTTGGTTTGTTCGGTTACAGCGCGCGGCTCTCCACTGAAGGTCTCTGACTTGTGGCTGTTGCTGTAATCATAAAAGTACTGGAATAGTCCGATAGCAGTACCAACAACAACGACAAAAACGCCAAAAGTAACTGCTATGTGGTAGCTGCGAATCTCTCTTAACCTGTAATCACTCAGGCGTCTGTTCATATTCAAGTATTTCCTTTACAACTTGATTATACAGCAGCTTGCCACGGCTTGTTAGCTGGTAGTCGGAAACGAGACAGTGTTCAAATAGAACCGGGGGTAGTGACAATATGCTTGCTTCACGCATTGCTTCATCAAAGGGTCTATCCAGGCGGATGGCAGTAATAAGCCTCAGATTTACTAGCTCTGTTTTCGATAAAGTTTCTGTGGCTGGGGCACCTGTGCCAGACAGGTATGATTCAAAGTTGGTGACATTAGTAATTATTTGGCTTCCTATTTTGGATGTCGCTCCAAGGCCAAAGCCAAGGTAATCGTGTCCTTTCCAAAAGTCGAGATTGTGGCGGCAGTACTTAGCCTTACGAGCGAAGTTAGAAATTTCATATTGTTCGAAGCCTAGTTCCACTAGTTTTTTCCAGGCCGAGAGAAGCATCTCAGCCCTAGTATTCTCATCTGCAAGCGGGAATTTGGCTGAGTCTCTGGCTATTTGACTGTCATTATCGGTTTCTAGGTCATAAAGCGAAATGTGGTCGAGGGTTAGGAGCTTAGATCCCATGGCCTGGAGTGTGGTGATGATGTCGTCATTTGGAAGCCCGCAGATGAGGTCGATGCCGACATTATCAAAATATTTTTGCGCAATTTCAAACCTTGCCAGGACTTCAGCAGCTGTTAAGCTGCGTCCGATTAGTTTACGAGCCACATCATTTAATGTCTGGACGCCAATGCTGATGCGATTTACACCGGCAGCTTTCCAAGCCGTAAGTTTCTTTTCTTCGATATTTTCTGGATTGCACTCAAGAGTGACCTCACAATCTGCCGTAAGAGGAGCAGTCTTCTTGATAGTAGTAATAATTTTGGTAATATTTTCTGGGGCTAACAGACTAGGAGTGCCGCCACCGAAATAGATTGTAGAGATAGATTCTTGAACCTGGAGTTCAGAATCTAGAATTTCCCGGCAAACTGCTTTGACATACTCGTTTTCTTTTGAAATATCACAGTGACTCAAAAATGCGCAATAAGCGCATTTTGAGCGGCAGAACGGAATGTGAATGTATAAGTTCATAAAGTTGGTAATGTTAGCAAGTTTATCAAGTTATTATTCTGGAGTTTCCTCTAGAGCTATAGCACTCACGACGTACGAAGATATTATTTAGCCTTGAGTTCTTTGATGGCGTCACGGGTGGCGCGGTAAACTTTCACTGTCCACCAGATAAGCCAAACCATCATTGCACCGAGAATGGTGAGCATTACCCATGGTACCAGACCAGCATCCTTATTTAGAGCGGAGTAGTTCATCATGTAGGTAATGTAAGTGAAGAGCATTCCAATCCAGAGGGAGGTTCCTACTAGCATGGTACGGATGAGGTCGAAGGCATGGTCTTTTACCTTGTCATCCATTGCCATCAGCCAGAGCGTGGTAGGCATATCACTATACTGGGGCTTGTAATAAAGAAATATAAAGGAACCAAGCATTACTATTTGTAGTACTGGCATCATGAAGGAATACCAGACTGATTTCGGATTCCAGTCATCTGGCTGACCACTAATCCCAAAATGTGTGGGGATAATTGAAGGCAGCTTCCCCCAGTAATAAAGAGCAATACCGAGACTGGCGAGGGCTAGTGCTCCCGCGATAACGAATCCGACCTTGTGCCAGGTTTTCATTTCTTTATCCTTCCTATTAAGTAGATACCTGCGAATGATATGATTGACCAGGTTGCGACGTTCGCAATAAGTAGCATGATATTGAGCTCATCTATCTCAATTCCAGGGCAAGGTTTGTTTTTGTGTGTTTCGAGGTATGCAAAGGGGAGTCCACGCAGCTGGTGATCGGTTTCGAAACAGCCAGTAGATTCTCGGTTGACAATGTCGGTAGTAGAACCTTCTGTATCTTTGGGTACAGTTTTAACTACTATTATTAGACTTAGTGACGCAATTAGTGCCCCTATAAGGAGTGAATATATTACCTCTCTTAGGTATTTCATTTGGCTTCTCCCCAGTTATTACCTACTCCAATCTCGACGACAACAGGGACATCGAGTACTACTACATTTTCCATCTTTTGTTTCACAAATGCACGTACTTTTAGGGTATCGGCATCAGGTACTTCGAAGACAAGTTCGTCGTGAACCGTGAGAAGTATCTTTGTTTTTTCGCTTACAGAGGTAATTTCTTTATCAATTTCAATCATGGCGAGTTTCATGAGGTCTGCTGCAGTTCCTTGGATTGGCATGTTGGCGGCCATTCTCTCGGCACTGCCACGAACGGCAAAGTTGCTGCTGGTAAGTTCTGGTAAATAACGTCTGCGGCCAAAAAGAGTTTCGGCAAAGCCTCGTTCCCGAGCCACTTTGATAACATCGTCTAAATATGTCTTAATTCCTGAGTGAGTTGCGAAATATTTATCAATGAATTCGCGTGCTTGGGCGTAGGAAAGGGTACTTTGACGCTGAAGTCCGTGAGCAGAAACACCATAAACAATGCCGAAATTCACTACCTTGGCGGTACGGCGCATCTCTTTAGTAACCTCAGTTTCTTTGACGCCATAAACTTTGGCGGCGGTAGCGGTATGGATGTCCTCACCATTTTTAAAGGCTGCAGTCATCACCGGGTCTCCTGACATATGAGCGATGATACGAAGCTCTATCTGAGAGTAGTCGGCCGACATAATTTGATACCCGGAGTCAGCGATAAAGGCTTCACGAATCTGCATTCCAGTCTCGGTGCGAATTGGAATATTTTGTAGATTTGGACCCGTAGAGCTGAGACGTCCAGTGGCAACGATCGCTTGATTAAAACTGGTATGGATTCGCCCAGTACCAGGATTAATCAGCTTTGGTAAAGCATCGACATAAGTGCTTTTCAGCTTTGAAAGCTCCCGATATTCGAGGATTAGGTCGATGATTGGATGACCGGATTCCTGAAGTTTATCTAGTTGCTCGGCCCCTGTTGAAAACCCGCCAGATGGTAGCTTCTTTATGTCCTTCGGGTTTGGTATTTGATTTTGGAGCCCCAGCTTGTCGTAGAGAATCTTCTGAAGCTGAGCCGGAGAGCTGATGTTGAAAGGTTCACCAGCGTGCTGATAAATTTCCTGTTCGATTTTCTTAAGTCTTTCGCCAAATTCGCTCGATAGTTTTCCCAGTAGTTTGGTATCAATAAGGACACCGTTTTCTTCCATTTTTGCGAGTACAGGGATTAACGGTGCTTCTATGGTGTTCATCAGGTCAGTGAACCCGCCTTCTTCGAGGTCATTCTGCAAATGATGATAGAGACGAAGGGTGATATCGGCATCCTCAGCCCCATAAAGAGCCGCTTCATGGATGTCGACTTTATCAAAGGTGATTTCATTTTTACCACTACCAATGAGCTCTTTTATCTTGGTCATCTCGATGCCAAGCTCAGTGAATGCTAGTTCGTCGAGCTTTTGTGATCTTGCATTCGGATTGACGAGATAGGCTGCTATCATGGTGTCGAAAATTATTCCTGCGACGTCGAATCCGTTTCCGTTCAGAACCTCAAGATCAAACTTGATATTATGACCGACTTTCTTAATCTTCTCGTTTGTTAGTATTGGGTCTAGAGCTTTTTGGACGGTTGTCAGAGGCAGAGTGTCTCCGCCTTCACCGCGGATAGCAATATAATATGCCTTACCTTCCTCCCAGGCCACCGAAATACCGACTAGTCCGGCTGAAATGGAATCCAGCGAATCAGTTTCGGTATCTATGGCAATAAGCTGCTGTTTCTCTAGCTGTCCTACCAACTTCTCGAGCTCTTTATTCGTACTTACAAGGATGTAATTTTCTTTCGTATAGTGTGGTTTATTTGACTTGGTCTCTGGCTGTGTTTTCGAGCCGAAATCGAAAAGTCCGCCCTGTATCTTTTCTTCCCCTGGCAGCTTGGATAGTAACGATTTGAACTCTAGTTCACGGAAAAGCTCGAAGACTTTGGCGCGGTCAAACTCGTGGGTTTTGCAGTCTCCTTCACAGATTTCGAGAGGAATGTCTCGAACAATCTTCGAAAGATGTAGGCTAAGGTAGGCACTGTCTTTGCCGTCCTCTAGTTTTTTCTTCATAGCAGGCTTCAGTTCATCTAGGTGGGCATAAATGTTATCGAGAGTCTGGTATTTTTGTACAAGGTCAATCGCGCCTTTTTCGCCAATCCCCATGACACCAGGGATATTGTCTGATGTGTCACCTTTGAGTGCCTTAAGAATTACAAATTCATCTGGAGTGAGGCCGTAGCGTTCCATCACCGCGTTCTTATCATAAATAAATGTATCGGTGAAGCCACGTTTCATTGTATATATATTTACGTGTTCATCGACAAGTTGAAGCTCATCAAGGTCACCGGTAACGACATAGACGTCGTAGTCCTTCTTCAGTTTCTCCGCAGCACTACCGATAATGTCGTCTGCTTCGTAGCCTTCCTTTTCGTATACGGGTATGTTAAGAGCATTGATAACGTCATAGACTCGCGGAAACTGAGAAATGAGATCATCATCGGCCTTTTTGCGAGTTGCTTTATAGTCCGCATAATCATGATGTCGGAAAGTTTTACCAGGGAGGTCCATCGCTACTGCAACATATTCTGGCTTGAGATCTCTCAGAACATTGAGCACAATCGTTGTAAAGCCATAGACCGCATTCACAACCTCCCCATTTTTAGTCGTGAGCGGTGGTATGGCATGGTAGGCTCTGTGAATCAGTGCGTGGCCATCAATAAGTACAAATTTAGCCCTTTTCATACTCTAATTATAGCAGAAAAGAGGCCCTTTCGGGCCTCTTTTTAGTATAGGTAGTCTCGTAGTTTCTTGCTTTCGCGGTGCTTCTTAAGCTTCTGAAGCGCCTTTGACTCAATCTGGCGGATGCGCTCACGAGTAACGCCGAACTCTTGCCCGGTCTCCTCAAGTGTGTGAGCTCTGCCATCGTCGAGACCAAAGCGCATGCGCAAAATCTTTTGCTCACGCGGAGTTAGAAGCTGTAGTACTTCATTAATATTCTCTTTGAGCAGCTGATAGGTGGCAGCTTCTTCTGGAGTAGTCGAGTCACGGTCTTCGATGAAGTCAGCAAGCCGAGAGTCTTCCTCTTCACCTACTGGAGCCTCGATTGATACGGTATCTTCCTTAATTTTCAGGATGTAATTAACCTTTTCAACTTCGATGCCCATCTCGAGCGCAATTTCCTCGGGAAGTGGCTCGCGGCCCAGCTCCTGAAGGAGACGACGCTGAGTACGGATAAGCTTATTGATAGTCTCAACCATGTGCACAGGGATACGAATAGTACGCGCTTGGTCGGCGATGGCACGAGTGATAGCTTGGCGGATCCACCAAGTCGCATAAGTGGAGAACTTGAAGCCTTTGGTATAGTCAAACTTTACTACAGCACGAAGTAGACCGGTATTCCCTTCCTGTATTAGGTCTAGTAGGTCTAGACCACGACCGATATATTTCTTTGCGATAGAGACTACAAGACGCATATTTGCCTCCGCCAGACGCTTCTTGGCTTGTTTGTCTCCTGCTTCGATCTTTTTTGCGAGATCAACTTCCTCTGCTTGGGTAAGGAGAGGAATCTTGCCGATTTCACGGAGATACATTCGCACTGAGTCATCAGCTAGCTCAGAGATGTCATCGAAGCTAGTGTCTACTTCTTCCCCGTCACCATCTTCACCCCAAATCATCTTTTCGCGATTATCGAGTACTTCGATGCCCTGATCAGATAGAGATGCATACAGTTCATCAAGCTTCTCGATGTTATCTTCGACGTCAGGGAATCTTCCAAGGATTTCTTCTTGGGTGACGAAGCCCTGTTCGCGCCCTTTTGCAATAAGGGCATCGACGGCTTTGTCAAAATCATTTTCTTTAGCCAATGTGTACTCCTTTAACTCTAGTTATAGATTTCGTTCTTCATTTATAATTTTTTGAAACTCAGTAAGTAGCTCCGTCTGAAGCTTTTTGTCGCCACCCTTCTCAGCGGCGGCAAGCCGTGCGCTCACAGTCTTCTTCTTCCGGTCTAGCGAGTCGGTTTTTACTCTCATCACAGAGTAGAAAAGTTCCTCAGAGAGTAGCTCGTCATTTGCTTCTGCAAGCTCATCTTCTGTGAGAATAATCAATTTTTTAATATAGGATGAGTCAGTTTCACTGAGGTTTTTCTCCCAGGCAGACTCGTCAAATTTTTCAGTTTTATCGTAAATGTCCTTTATGTCCGTGACAAATTTTTTCACGTTTTCTTCTGTAAAATCAGCTACTGATAGCTTATTGAAGAAAAATTCGACGTATGTAGGAACTATGAGCAGCATAGCTAAAGCGTGTTCTTCACGGCTTTTGCCTGTTTTCTCCTTTGCAACTGGCTTTTCTGGAGCGGTCTCTCGTCTCGTGCTAGCGGTTTTTGATACTTTGGCGAGGGCATCTGTAAGAGATGCGACACTGACGCCAACTTTAGCGCCCAGCAGATTGAGATAGTGTTCACGCTCTACGATGTCGGGAAGCTTGCTTATCCAGCCAAGGAGCTCCTTGGTAGCAGCCTTTTTGTGTAAAATGTTGCCGAGATCGTACCGAGCAAAGGTGCTGTCAAAGATGTAGTCTACCACATATTTGGCTTCGCGACAAGCTTTGACCCACTTCTTCGGATCACTCTTGACGAGGTCAGCAGGGTCCTTGCCCTCTGGCACAGAGATCACTTTGATATTGTACTCACGGGCCCACGCTAGTTCGATGGCGCGCCGTGTTGCTATCTGGCCAGCATTATCAACGTCAAATGACATCTTGATATTCTTGGTGAACCTCTTGATGAGGTCGAGCTGAGTCTCGGTGAGGGCAGTTCCAGAGGAGGCAACGACATTTTTTACTCCAGCCTGATAGGAAAATATTGCGTCCATCTGACCTTCGACGACGATAACGTGATCCTGCTTGCGAATCTGTTCCTTCGCCTTGTCAAAGTTAAAGAGGATACTAGATTTATGGTAAATCGGTGTCTCAGGAGTGTTAATGTATTTGGGGAGTGAATTATCGAGGACTCGAGCTGTAAAGGCGACCACCTTGCCACTCGGATTGGTAATAGGGAAGGTAATTCGGTTAAAAAATTGGTCTAGGAAACGTTCATTTCTCTCTTTGGCAACGCCAGCCTTGATGAGGTCTTCCTTAGTAAAACCGGTTTTTATGAGGTCTTTCACCACAATGTCGCCAGACTGAGGGGCGAAGCCGAGGCGATAAAGCTTGATTGTTTCGTCGGTCATGCCGCGGTCGTGCAGATAATTCAGGACTGACTTGTTTGCAGGTGAATGTAGCTCTTTTTCATACAGCTGACAAGCTTGCTCACTGATTTCATAGAGGATGTCAGTCGGCTCTTTGCGGAAGTTGGCTCTCTCGGGGAGCTTTACCCCAGCCTTGTCTGCGAGCTCCTTGAGGGCGGTAGGGAAGTCAACGCCCTCTATCTCCTGCACAAAAGAGAAAATATCGCCACCCTTACCGCATCCAAAACAGTGATAGATCTGCTTCTCGCTATTCACCATGAAGCTACCGGTCTTTTCATTGTGAAAAGGACACAGGCCTTTGTGGTTTCGCCCGGCCTGTTTCAGTGGTACATATTTCCCGATATATTCGACAATATCGAGGCGATTTTTAATCTCTTCGAGTTCAGTCATTTAGCCCCTAATGTTTGTAATATCTCCATTAAGAATCAGTGGATTAATTATCGCAGACTCCAGCGCGTAGCCTTGTTCTTTGTCAACGGGGAATAAAAGAAAGACTTTCTTTTTCAAATAATAGGCAAGCCCCATCTCCATTAAGACTGAGGCGCCCAAGTAGCCATCAATTCCTTTTTTGGGGTAATTCATTACTAAAAACGCATCAGATTCTGCAATTTTGTTAAAAAAATCACGCATAATGTCGTATTCTAGTGAGATCTTTAGTTCTTCTTCGAAACTGGACTTTATCGCTGGAGAATCAACGTATTTTTCAATATTTTCAGTAACTAGAACTTCGTGTCCGGCTCCTTCCAATACTCTTTTTGCTTCAACTTGTTCTTTGGCAAAACCCATAGAGCCACCGATTACAATTTTCATTTAGTCCCCTTTCGTGCTTGGATTATAACGCATAAACTGAATTATTTATAGTGTATAAAGTGCCCTGGCCCGAAACCGCGGGTGCGGGTTCGGGCCAGTGATGAGCGAGAGTGCGCGCTAGATGCAGCTGAACGCTTCGAGCGGTGCCTCACCGGACGTCATCGGGAAGCTGAAGGTCTTCCCGATGGGGGCGATCCCGGTGATCGGACCGACAGTGCAGGACGACTCGAAGCAGGTTGTCTCGTCGAGTTGTGTTGCACACCAACGGATCCCAGATCGAGTCAGATTCTGACTGATGGAATCAGCTAGCTCGGCCGAAACCAAGTTGCTGTGTTCAATGTGGAAGCGGAATCCAGCTTCAGGTAGCTCCAAGGACTGGAAATGTACCTCCACGTTTTCCGGCGCGATGCCGAAGATGGTCTGGAGGCCACTGAGAATCCTCGCGCGAATCACTCCACGATCAGCATCGTTCGTGACCTGGTGGTAGAAAACCCAAACCACCAAGACAAGGCTAGGTGTGTTCATATTGAACTCACTCCAATCGCTCTCTCGTTTCCCTCCGTGCGGTGATTATAGTACAAATAATAACAAAGTTGAAGGAAATTATTCTTTATCGCCAATATATTCAAATCGCGGAACTTCTTTACCGTCGACTGCTACTGTCCCTGTGAACATTTCATATGGCCTGACCCAAAGTGATTTATCACCACGTCCCTCTATGGGATATAAAGCGTAATATACTACTAGTTCTTCTAGGGTTTCACTATGAGTTGCAACACCGACCACCTCATACAGGTTACCCTTATAGTGTTTATATAGTCCCAAGCTGATTGATTTCATTGCGTATATCCTTCAGCTTCTTGAATGATCTGTTTTGCCTTGTCTGCTACGTCAATCATCCTTCCAAGCATGGGGTCATTACTGTCATAATTTGTGCGTGCAATTTCGATAGAATTATCAATTGCAGAGACTATTTCGTCCTTGTATTGGTAGCCTTTTGCATGAAGATCTTCGAAAACTGCAACGGCGAGCGAAGTAGCGCTAATCTCATGTCTTAGTTCCATTTCTTCGTTGGTGTCGACATTTGCCTTCGAGATGTTGTATTTTTCTTGAAGCTTAGCGAGTTCAGTACGAGCGAGTTCAAGATAACTATTAATGGCGATTATACGCTCTGGTTTTTCTGCCATTTCATGAATAAGTGCAGGATTTGTATCTTCAAAAGCACTATTGATTAGGTGTTCTATATTATTATCAGGATACTCCGACATCTTATTGCTCTTATTAATTTATAAATTCATTCTGAAATCATAGCCGTTTTTCTCAAAGCCGAGTTTCTCATACATTCGATGAACGTGTTCTCGGCTAAAACGGCTGGTTGCAAGAAGCTTGTAGCATCCTCTTTCCTTGGCGACCCGGATTATTTCTTCCGTTAGTTTTGGGCCATAGCCATTACCCTGGAAATCCTCCTCAATTTTGAGGTCTTCTAGCAGGCCATATGGCTCTTTATGTAAGTCGTTTGTTATTAAGAATAAGAATGCATGGCCGATTTCCTTGTCACCATCTGTGGCAGAAATCCTAATTGCCTTTGATTCGATTTCTTCTCTACTGTATTCCATCTTATTTACCTAGTAGGTCTTTCATTTGCTTGGCGATAAGATTAGTTGCGCCTACAGGATTTAGGCGATAGAGCAAATTCATCATTTTCGAGTCTGATCCCACAAAAATTTGTGGTTGATTCTTCTCGATGCCGGCAATAATGATCGCTGCCGCCTTATCGGCACTGAGAGTTTTGTATTCTTTGGCACCCTTTGGCATACTAGGTGCCTTTACACCGGAGTTCTCGGTGATGTGAGTGTTGATAGCTCCCGGGAAAATGATAGACACTCCGACACTGGTATCTTTTAGTTCGGCATAGAGCGCCTCGGTCATCAGTTTTACCGCTGCTTTTGAGGCTCCATAGACTCCTTGTCCTGGGACTGGTAGAAAGCCTCCCATACTGGAAGTATTGGCTACATATGCCGCAGGACGCTTTAGTAGATATGGTAGAAACGCCTTAGTCATGTATAGGACACCGTAGAAGTTTACGTTCATTACGCGCTCGATGGCATCATAGTCTAGGTCATTTACTTTCACAAATGGCTGAATGATGCCGGCATTATTGATAATGGCATCTACCCCACCGAAGTCTTTGATTACAGCGGCCGGCAAAGCCTCAACAGCCTTCTTGTCCGACACATTTACCGCATATGTCGAAAGATTTTCATGGGGATTTCCCACTGCTGCTACTAGTTCTGTGAGCGCTTCTTCCTTGAGGTCAACCGCAGCCACCTTGGCGCCTTTTTTTAGTAGCTGAAGAGTAATCTCTTTCCCCATTCCGCTAGCAGCACCTGTAACGACAAATACTTTTCCTTCAACCTGCATTTCCGAGTCCTCCTTAATTACATATCTATTATACGTGACAGAGCTCGAAATAAAAATGCCTCAACATGCGTTGAGGCATTTTGGCGGAAGGAGAGGGATTCGAACCCTCGATACCTTGCGGTATACACGCTTTCCAAGCGTGCGCACTAGGCCAACTATGCGATCCTTCCGAAAAGCGTCCTGACGAATCAGGACGCTCGTATTATAGCTGATTTCAGGGTAATTTTAAAGCTCTATGTCCTCGAAAAGTTCCTCGAGATTGAAATCATAATTCTGTGGCTCTGTAAGCCATTTGAACTTATCAGGGTTCTCAGTGAACGAAGTGTAAAGCGGTTTTTCTTTGGTGAGGCCCCACTCTGGCTTCTCAAGGGGGCGAACGATGCGTAGCGACTTTATCTTATAGTGAGGATTCTCTTCTAATCCATCCTTAGTGCGATAAAGTGCGCCACCAACAAAATCTTTGAATTCGCCATATTCGGAATCGTCAGGATTATCACGTTTCTGGAGGTCGCATTCGACTGCTATATCGTCACCGGCATTTAGACTGACATGACCAACATTGGGTGGCATTACCACTTTATCACCTGGCTCTGTGACGACGTAAAGCACATCTACCTCGCCGTTTTTATCTGGCTCAGTTTGTAGGAGGTATTCTACCTTGCCAGCAATATTTTGGTACACCTCAGGATAGGAGGTATTTTGATCAACAGTGTGACCGTGATAGTGTCCGACAGTTTTGACGTATTCATCGCCGACTAAACCTGGCTGGAATACAGTAATGTCACCCATAATACCATTATTTAGTAGCAGCTCTTTATCTTCAGTTCTTTCCATATATCGAACACCGAAATATGTAGGTCCGGATTCCTGGGATTGATCTTTGTAGGCATATTTTGCAAACTGATAGTCTTTAATCCAGTCAACCGCCTGAGAAAAGTCTTCTTTTTTATAAATGAGCTTATCTTCTCCAATGGAGAAGTCGAGTCCTGATTCTTGTAAGTAATTCTTCATATCACTATTGTAGCAAAGTTATATATATAGAAACAGCCCTCAGACGCCGAAGCGCTGAGGGCTGTGAAGTGTCGTGCCGTACGAGGAGGGGTTTCCCGTACGGCCGTCTCCCTGGGGGCAGGGAAATTGTAAGCGGGAGGGCGGGATGGACCGCCCTTTTCCTTGAGCTTGCGGCTCAAGGGGCAACACCCATGCCAGAATCCCGCCGTTTCGCTAGTGATCATACTGGCCCGATACCCACTGGTTGTAGGGTATCGGGACCAGGTCGTGGTTGGGATTATCAGGACGCGTTTGAATGATGGTCACCAACTCGTCCATTGGAACTCCGGCGCGATCCGATGACTTGATAGCATCATCGAGCCTGGTCCAGAATGGGTCAGCACTTCCGACCACAGAGTGGTTGAGCGGTGCCTGTTCCGCCCACTTACGCGGGCTGTAGGCGTTGCTGACCCAGCTTGCTCCTGCAAGGGCCACGATGACCCCCAGGAACGCAGGAAGAATGATGTATAGCCACGGGTGACTCTTCATGTCAACGCTCCAATCTGTGACGTATGGTGTAGGGAGCGTTCCCCACTAGACGCACGATTTGTGCGACTCGTGCTATATTCTAGCATAATATATCATATTTGTCAAGTATTTTATCGTGGGT
Source organism: uncultured Candidatus Saccharibacteria bacterium (assembly GCA_964511435.1). GTDB lineage: Bacteria > Patescibacteriota > CPR2 > UBA1875 > CAIMLA01 > JBGSPL01. Next base: position 8,869 of record CAZEFH010000005.1, on the reverse strand, counting down.
TAGTCTTGCTATTTCAGATTGTAAATAGTAATATCACCACACTGCAGAAGCAGTCTTCTTGTTTCCGATTCGCCGAGGAGGTGAGTGTATGTTTGAGTCAGGTGCTATCGTTACTTACGATGGGAGGAGTCAGAGACTTGATGTCCCAGATGGTGTGAGCTTCCTAGCTGCGCTTGCGGCTGTACTTCCGCCCCGTCTGGTGCGAGTACTTGGTGATGGCACTGCCATCGTAAGTAACGACCGCAGATTGTACTGCCAGAACGGCTCTACTGCCAGTGGACCATACGACATGGTCTCTATTGACTCGGACCGCGTGACTGCAACAGTCACCATCGAACGTCGCAACAAGAAGAAGGCCGGCTAGCGCAATCGCGCAGCCGGCCTTCGCCGTTTATATATTAGATTCCGAGACCGATAGTTTCTTTTACTCGTTTCAAGGTTTCTTGAGCCATCGGCTTTACGCGTTCTGCTCCATCGCGGAGGACTTCGACGACATATTCGTCTGAAAGTTCGGCGTATTTGTCCTGAAATGGTGCAAGCAGTTCAATAACGGCTTCTGCCACTTCTTTCTTAAAATCACCATAGCTAGTTTGTTGGTATTCTTTCTCGAGCGCGGCAATCGACTTACCGCCACAAGCAGAAAGAATGTTGAGCAAGTTGGAAATACCTGGCTTGTTAGCAATATCAAACTTGATCTCGTTACCGCTGTCGGTGACGGCACTAGCGAACTTTTTGCGAATGTCATCTGGCGTGTCTAGAATTTCGATACGGCTTTTCGGATTCTCGTCCGATTTACTCATCTTCGCGATAGGGTCAGTCAGACTCATAATTCTGGTCGCCTCTTTATTGGTTGTGAACTCAGGAATAGGTAAAATCTTCTTGTCATAACGTTTGTTTACACGCTCTGCGATATCACGACAAATCTCGACGTGTTGTTTCTGATCGTCGCCAACAGGGACTTCATCTGTGTTGTAAAGCAAAATATCAGCTGCCATCAGTACTGGGTAATCGAAGAGACCGACGGAGACATTTTCGCCACCATTTTTCGCCTTGTCCTTGAACTGTGTCATCCGAGATAGCTCGCCAAAGTAGGTGAAATTATTGAGAATCCAGCCAAGCTCGGTGTGTTCTGGGCGAGATGACTGGACAAAGATGGCAGACTTATCGGGGTTAATTCCAGCAGCGATATAAATTTTCGCGAGCTCGATAATGCGACGACGCAGATCGGCTGGGTCTTGTGGTACGGTGATGGCATGTTCGTCCACGATGCAGAAGATATTCTCACGTTCATCCTGTAGTTTCACCCATTGATGGATGGCACCAAGATAGTTGCCGATATGTAGATTGCCGCTAGGCTGAATTCCTGAAAAAACACGCTTTTTTGCCATAATTATTCCTTAGTTTATATCGTAAGCTGGGGAAATACTGTTATCTTTCTTCATTACTTTGAAGCTGAGATAGACTGGAGCTCCCATAGCGCCTGTATTTTGATTAAAAATCACGTAGTAGAAATCACCTTTGTCAGTGATGTCACAGGGATAAGTGGCTTTGATGGATGTGGGGTAGTGTTTGCGTACTAGCCTACAGACGTCACTACCATCCTCGTTGACGCTAATCTTATTATAGTAGTCAACAATAATCCAAGCACCGAAAGCCATAGTACCTAGGAAGATTAAAACCGGGAAAATACCGATAAAGAGGGCTCTGCGACCGCGAATCAGTCCCTCGTCGTAACGTTCAGGTTTGTCTTTTTTATGCCTTAGTCCCACCTATTACCTCCGTGAGTTCGGCGAGCTTTATTTCCGCCAGTTCCTTCGTTTTTGCTTCTATGTTTAATCTTATCACAGGTTCAGTATTGGAACCACGAAGATTCATTCTCCAGTTGGAAAACTCGATTGAGATACCGTCAATATTGCTTTCTGTTCCGCCTGGGAAGGCGGCCTTCACTTTTTCAATAGTGTCAGGAACACTCTCAACTATAAAGTTGGTTTCCTCTATCGCATATGACATGTTCTGATATTTTTTAACCATCTCGGATAGTGGTACATCACTTTGCGATACGAGTTCAAGCATAATCACGAAAGGTACCATCCCATTATCTGTGTACCATAGGTCTCTGAAGTAGTAATGCGCTGATGTTTCGGCTCCGAATATCGCGTCTTCATCACGCATACGCTCTTTTATAAATGAATGACCAGATTTGTTGATGGCGATTTGTGCAGTGTTTTCGGAGGCAATTTTTTCAGGCATCCAGACAAGACGTGGATCAATTACAAATGTGACTTTTGGGTATTGCTCAAGAAAGTAATCCATCATTAGACCAGTTATATAGTAAGGCAGTATAAAATTGCCCTTTTCATCGAAAAAGAAACATCTGTCTGCGTCAGCATCCCAGATTGCGGTGAAATCAAAGTGTCCGCTTTTTGCTATTTCTTCAGTCTCGGCACGAACGGCGGCTTGCATCGGGTCTGGCTTGCCCTTGGGAAAATTACCATCAGGTTCAAAGTTTAGTTTAGTTAGTTCTGTACTGTATATTTCGGCTAATTTCTCAATAGCAGCACCAGCGGCCCCAAAATTTGGGTTTGCGAGTACTTTTAGTGGCTTGATTTTATTTGTCTTAACAAATGATGTCATCTTGGAAATGTAATCAGCAAGAATTTCTAGTTTTGTGATAGAGCCCTTAGCCTCGGCTGGCGTAAATTCACCCTGCATTGCAAGGTCACGGATTTCTGCTATACCAGAATCAATTGAAATAGGACGAGCTTCTTCCCGCACCATCTTCATTCCATTGTACTCTTTGGCGTTGTGTGAAGCAGATAGTGTAATCCCTCCGTCAAATCCGTAGTTTGAGACAGAAAAATATAGCATATCTGTACTGATAACGCCGATATCGACAACGTCAACACCCATTTCAGTAAGTCCGTCCGCCGCAGCCTGCCAAAGTTCTGGTCCAGAAAGTCGGACATCACGACCAAGGGCTACTTTCTTTGGTTTTAGCCAACTGGCATAGGCCATAGCAATATTTTTTGCGTCCTCTGCATTTAGCTCAGTTGGATATATTCCTCGAATGTCATACGCTTTGAAAATTTCTGGATTCATAATTTCCTTTTCTAGACTTTATCTATGAAATGATTATAAACTATAAGTGATGTCATTGACGAGTACCTGGGAGGTGGTCCATCGTGCTAGTTCGCCTGCAACTGTCACTGTTGTATCGGATGAATCTGACCCGACGGGCTGATCCCAAGCTGTGGGAGGAGTCATATCAGGTCAAACTGATTGGTTGTCCCCGAAGGATCACAAGCGTCACTGCTGAGATGTGTGGTCCGGACAAGTTCCATCTTGACCACAAGGAGATGAAAAAGCTTCCCGTGAGTCTGAGGGGTCACAGTGTGGTTGTCATAGCAGCTCATCAGAGCGAGAAGCGTTGTTACCTGCTTCCACATGGGCTGCTGATCATCACACCGGACTTCCGTTTGCGAATGGCCGTCGGATGAGAGGGGACGTATGCAGAGTCGTACTGTGCAAAATGGTCAGTCGATGAGACTGGCCCGTGACGCCACTGGGCGTCGCCAGGACCATCACGAGCCGTCTGAAGGTAACGGCAAGGCAAGCTACGGCTTCACTCGTCATCCGCAAGGTGGCTATACGGTCACCGCTGAGAACGGCAAGTTCGGGAGGTGACGCGATGCCTTCGAAGAGGCCTGGCTGGGGTATTCCCCCAGGAATGCCGCAGCCTACCCCTCCGTCGGAGAGGGACAGCGGTTGCACTGACATCGGCGACTAGCCGAGGGGAGGGACCGAAGTGAGTCTCTGGCAAGAGCACGAGAACGGTCTCTGACTCGGAGGTGATCCGGCTTTTGGCCAAAATCGCGTGGGCTAGACCCCCACGAAGTCCAAAACTCGGGGCTAAACACCCAGGGCCTAGGCAGGTCCCGGCCCCTACGGGGGTTCGGGACCAGTTCGTCTTTGCTATAATGTATCTATGATAAAGTTTGCTTCAGAGTTACGCCTCAAGCCGGTCTTGCTCAAGAAAGAGAAGGCCCTCGTTGGTGTGATGGAAAATATGGTTATTGATCCTGATACTGGCAAGTTAGTCGGAATTCTTGTTCGTGAAGGATTCGGGAAAAAGAATCTGAAAGCACTTCCAGAGAAGGATCTTTTGGGTATCACTTCTGATTTCTACTTGATAGCATCATATGAGTCGCTTGGCGAACTTGATGAAATAGTCCGTATCAAACAAGTTCTTGAGAAGGAAGCTCGTATTTCGGGAAATAAAGTTTACACTGTTTCAGGCCAGTATCTCGGTAAGTGCCGCGACTATACTCTAAATATGAAGGCCCTGACAATTGATAAAATATATGTAAATCCACCGCTACTATCAGGTAATTTTAAAGAGCTTGCCATTGGGTTTGGGCAAATTATTTCGATTGAGAAAGATAAGATTACCGTCGAAGATACCTTCATTAAAGCGAGCGAGTCCGTAAAGGGGAAGCTTGCTGACGCTATTGATTAATATACTTCTTAATAGAATGCTATAGCATATTATTAAATAATAATTTATTGACATTTTCGATATATTACGCTATAATTACCGCAGAAAATAATAAATACGGATACTAATCTCCATATCGTCCTAGTGAAAAATCTAGGACTCGCTGAAGAAGCGATCCGTGAGAAAGGAGTTTTTTATATGCTAAAAAACTACGAATTACTCTACATCGTCCATCCGGACCTTGAGGGTTCAACCGAAAAAATCGTTGAGAAAGTAAACGGTTTTATTGAGCGTGCTGGTGGTAAGGTAACTAGCCACGAGGACCTCGGGAAACGTAAGCTTGCTTACAAAATCTCCAAGAATGACTTCGGTGTCTATGAGCTCACAAACTTCTCGCTCGAGTCAGTCGAGCTCGCCAAAGTTGAGCGTGACTTACGTCTTTCAGAAGAGATTATGCGTTCAATGATAGTCGCTATCCCAGAGATTTCAGAGGTAAAGGCTGCCAAGAAAAAGCCACGCCTAAAGAGAGAAGAAGTCGAAGCCAAGAAAGAAGAACTTGCAAATATCATCGTGAGTGAAGAAAAGTCCGAGAAGCCAGCCAAAAAGACTACCAAGAAAGCTGAAAAAACTGAGGAAGTAGTTGAAGAAGTTGTGGCCGAAGAGGTTAAGGAAGAAAAGAAACCCGTCAAGAAGACTGCTAAGAAAGTAACAGAGAAGCCCGAAAAGACTGACGAAACCACCGTCGCTGAAGCTAAGACAGACAAGAAGGCTGAGGAAGAGCGTCTTAAGAAGCTTGACGAGAAACTAGACGAACTACTGAAATAATTTACCCACCGGCTCAATGACGAGCTGATGAGCAAACGGAGAACATTATGAAAAGTGTAAACATGGTAATCCTCATGGGTAATATGACTCGCGAAGCTGAGCTTCGCTACACCCCAAACGGCAAGGCAGTTGCCAGTTTCGGAGTTGCCGTCAATCGCAACTTTACTGATTCAACTGGCGAAAAACGTCAGGAAGTAGACTTTTTTGACATTGTGGCTTGGGGAAAGCTGGCTGAAATCATTAGCCAGTATGGCGGTAAGGGCCAGGGAGTACACGTTGTAGGACGGTTACAGAATCGCAGTTGGGAAGGTACTGACGGCACAAAGCGCAATAAGACAGAAGTGATTGCCAACGACATTTCACTTGTTGGTGGTAAGGGCTCTGGATCTGGAGCTCCAGCAGGTGATTTCGGTGGAAGCACTGGCGTAGATAAGCCAGCGCCAGCCGCTGAGTCTCAGGTGCCAGCAGACGATGAAATCAATATTGATGACATCCCATTTTAAGTAGAATTAGGAGAAAATAACTATGGCATATCAAAAACAAGAACCAGGATACTTTGGCAAGAAAGTTTGCCGTTTCTGTGAAGCCCGTGTGGACTTCATCGACTACAAGGACATCAAGGGTCTACAGAAATTTACTTCTAGCATTGGTAAAATCGATACCAAGAAGAAGACTGGCTGCTGCCCTAGGCACCAGCGTGCGCTAGCGACTGCTATTAAGCGTGCTCGTATTATGGCATTGTTGCCATTTGTGAATAGATAATTCTTTTTCTATTTTCTCTTGAAAGAAAATAGAGTTAAGTTCAAGAAAAATCAGACTCCTTCGACTCAGTACGAAATCAGCCTTCGCTTAGATTTCTAGCTTTCGACGATAGTCGGCCTGCGGGCAAATTGATTTTTCGGGGAAAGGGAAGACGATATGTATGGAATTACCGATCTTAAAACTGGGACCACCTTCGAAGTTGAAGGTGCGCCATACGTAGTGCTCGAATATCAACATTCCAAACAGGGGCGCTCAGGCGCCGTAATGCGAACGAAGATTCGTAATCTGTTAACAGGTGCAATCGTTCAGAAAACTTTTTCGGGTAACGAGAAATTTGCTGAGGTTCAGATTGAGCGTCACAAAGTTCAGTATCTTTATCAGGACAATGGCAGCTATTACTTCATGGACGTTGATAGCTATGATCAGTTTGAGCTAACAAAAGATGACCTAGGGAACAATCTTAACTATCTCAAGGACGGCGAAGTTTATCAGTTTCAGTTCTATCAGGGAAGACCAATTAATCTAGAACTTGCCCCCAAGATGGATTTTGAAGTTACGGAGGCATCTGAGGGACTCCGCGGTGACACCGCTAGCTCTGCGACGAAAGTAGTTACGATTGAAACCGGGCTAAATGTTACAGTTCCTCTCTTTATTAAAAGGGGCGACAAGATACGTATCAGTACTGTTGATGGCAGCTATGTAGAAAGGGCTAAATAAAACGACCGCTCGGTCGTTTTATTTTTTTTGATGAAGAAGCGCCTAGATCAAATCCTAGTTGATAACGGACTTGTCGAAAGCAAGGCTCGCGCCCAAGCCCTGATCATGGCTGGGCAAGTGTATGCTGATGGCCACCGAGTGGACAAGGCAGGACATAAGCTAGAAGAGGACGCGAATATCTGTGTCAAAGAGCTTTTCCCGTATGTTTCTCGCGGTGCTCTCAAGCTAGAGAAGGCTTATCAGGAGTTTAGGCTCGATTTTACAGGAAAGACCATTTGTGACATCGGTAGCTCGACAGGAGGTTTTAGTGATTTTGCGCTACAGCACGGAGCGAAGCACGTTTTTGCCGTTGATGTTGGTACCGGTCAACTAGCCCAGAAGATTCGTGAAGATGCTCGGGTAACGGTGATGGAAAAGACAGATTTTAGGGACACAGAACTGTCTGAAAAGATTGATATGTTCGTCTGTGATGTCTCATTTATTTCTCTCAAAAAAATCATTCCTAAAATTAAGGAAATTGCCGCAGTAGGCACTGAGGCTATCTTGCTCATTAAACCGCAATTTGAAGCTGGTGCGAAAGAGGTTTCCAAAGGTAAGGGCGTCATCAAAGACGAGACTTTAAGGCTCGAGATAGTAGAAGAGATCAAAAAGTTTGCCTCAGATGAGGGTTTCTTGGTATCAGGTCTGGCCACTTCTCCCATAACAGGAGCCAAAGGAAACGTCGAGTACCTACTGCATCTCGTGGTATAATCTGGCTATGCTCAAAGTAAATAATCTTTCTATTACTTATAAGGCTACTGACAAACGAGTTGTTGATAACCTGAGCTTTGAACTTAAAAAAGGCGAAGTACTTGCCATTATGGGTCCAAGTGGCTGTGGTAAAACAACATTACTTAAAGTTATTGGTGGCCTTTTGGATAATACTCAAGCGACCATAGATGGAAGCATAGTAAATAAACACCCTGTAGCAACTGTATTCCAGGAGCCCAGGCTAGTCCCTTGGCTTGATGTTATTGGTAATATAAATTTAGTATATAAAAATAGTCTGCTCAATATAGACGAGATACTTAATGATGTTGGCTTGGACGGATATCAAGAATATAAGCCTAAAAAATTATCTTTGGGCATGCAGCAGCGAGTCAATCTACTACGTGCAATTTTTTCTGAGCCAGACATTTTGTTATTGGACGAGGCCTTTTCTGCACTCGATAAAGTAACTAAACAAAAAGTTATGTCTTTCTATAAAAAAATCCATAGAAAATACAACTTATCAACAATATTTGTAACCCACAATGAAGAAGAGGCTGCTTTTTTGGCCGATAGAATCATTTACCTCGGTGTAAATCCGCGCAAGATAGCAGGGGGTAGGACTCGATGAAGGATAAGATACTTTCACTTCTTTATATCATTGTACCTCTTGTTATTTGGGAAGCTGCTGCACAGTTAGGACTTACAAATAGTCGTTTCTTTGGTTCACCAACAGAGATACTCTTGGCTAGCCAGGAGATACTTACAAGCCCATTAAATAGAACTTATATTGCCTCAAGTCTAATGGCTGTTTTTGTTGGACTATTGATATCGATAGTTCTTGGGATAGTTATAGGCCTTTTTGTTGGCATAAACAGCAAGGTCGGTAAGATTGTTTTGTTCTATTTATACGGCTTAGACTCTTTTCCTATGGTTGTTTTACTTCCGTTATTTATAATCTGGTTTGGAATTGGTTTTTCAACCAAAGTTGCACTAATTGTGCTTATGGCTGTAGTCCCTATCATAATCAACGTAAGTGAAGGTGTGAAAAGTATAGATATTAAAATACTGGAGATGGTCGATTCGTTTAAATTAAGTTTTTATAAAGAGGTTATGTACGTATATTTACCGGGTTCAATAAATGGCATATTTACTGGAATAAAATTGGCTCGGGGTAGGGCTCTTGTGGCACTAGTGATTGCTGAATTCTTTGGCCTAGACTTCGGGGTTGGTTATCTTATTTCTTATTACGGCTCAATTATGAGGATTAACGAAATAATGTTTCTTATATTGATTATTTTACTAATCAACTATACTATAATG
>CAZEFH010000004.1:20100-58461 GCA_964511435.1 uncultured Candidatus Saccharibacteria bacterium | reverse complement strand
GTATCGGTTGTTCTGCCAAGGGCATTGCCGAGTAGCTACGTTCGGAAGGGATAAGTGCTGAAAGCATATAAGCACGAAGCCCACTTCAAGATTAGATTTCGTTATTAGACCCCATGTAGACTACGTGGTTGATAGGCGCTAGGTGTAAGTGCAGTAATGTATTTAGCTGAGGCGTACTAATAGGTCGACGACTTAATTTGTATCTATAATCTCCTAAGTTGTCATTCTGAACTTGTTTCAGAATCTCTCAACAAAGAGGATTATAGAGTTGACTGGCAATTTGTACCTTTCATTCATTATAGCTGGAGATTATTGTCTCCAGACAGTAGTGTGTATTTTCGGATATGCACTACTGTCTGGTGGCTATGGCAAAGAGGCACACCTGTTCCCATCCCGAACACAGTAGTTAAGCTCTTTTGCGCCGATGATACTTGGGAAATCATGCCCTGGGAAAGTAGGTCGCTGCCAGTTTATCAAAAAAGACTCGTGAAAACGGGTCTTTTTTGTTTACTTATATTCTTTTCGGATGAATGTATCTTTGGGATATTTGTCTCTTAGTTTAAGTACAGCTCTTTGATTAGTTTTGCCGGGGTTGGTCTCTGGTAAAACATTCCCATTTCCATCAGTTATTTCTATAACAGTCTCTTGATATGTTCTATTGGGTGTTAGTATTTCGACCTTGTCACCAACTGAAATTTTATTTTTAACAACAATTGTACCATTGTCGTCGATAAATTGGCCGATATAGTCCCATTTGCGGATCGGGGCACGGCCTTCGTATGTTTCGCCCATCTTGGCATCACCAAAAATAAATCCGGTAGTATAGTCTCTATTATTGAGTTTCTGTAGCTCTTCCCTGAGCTCTTTTTTAAGTTCATCTGTATACGAATTTTGTTCGATAGCGTTAAGAGCGGTGCGGTAAGTATTTCCCACTGAGGCGAGGTAATACTCGCTTTTATTGCGGCCTTCGACCTTGAGACCGGTCACACCTGCATCTAAAACCTCGGGTAGATATTCAACTAGAGTGAGATCCTTGGAGCTCATAATATAGGTACCCTTATCGTCCTCTTCTGCAGGGAAGTATTCACCTGGACGATTCTTTTCTTCCAGATAAACATTATAGTTCCAGCGACAAGGCTGTGCACATTCTCCGTTATTAGCATCACGCCCAGTCATATAATTGGACATTAAACAACGACCAGAGTAAGAAATGCACATTGAGCCATGAACAAAAGCCTCGAGTTCGATATCGGGTACTGCGTCATGAATTTCTTTGATTTCTTTAAGCGAGAGTTCTCTAGCCAAAACAACACGTTTGGCGCCGTAGTCCCGCCAAAACTTTACGTCCTCGATATTTACCGTATTCGCCTGAGTGGAAACATGGATAGCTACATCTGGGGCGACTCTTTTCGCCAGTTTAATTACCCCGAGATCGGCCATAATGAAGGCATCTGGACCAAACTTCGCGATTGCTTCCATATCCTTTTCAATATCTGCGAGTTGATAATTATGAGCAAAGATATTAAAGGTGACAAAGAGACGTTTGCCGATAGAGTGAGCATACTCAATTGCTTTACCGACTTCTGCTACATCAAAACGCACCTCTGCTTTACGAAGAGAATGTTTGTTGATACCGACATAGACAGCATCAGCTCCGTACTGGAAGGCGATCTTGACTCTTTCGAGGTCTCCGCCCGGAAGTATTAGTTCAGGTTTCATAACTCACAGATTATAGCAGAAAATCAGTCATATTGACAGTAAATTGTTATATACAAGGCAAAAATATGCTATCATTTATCTATGAACAAAAGAATCTTGGTCGTTGACGACGAAAAACCATTGGCGAATGCCCTTGTGCTTAAGCTTTCCCACTCAGGCTTTGAGGTTGAGGCTGTCTATGATGGGGAAGAAGCAATCGAAAAACTGTCCAAGAATAAGTATGATCTTGCTCTTTTGGATTTGGTAATGCCCAAAATGAATGGATTTAGCGTCCTTGAGAAGCTCAAGTCTGATGGTAACAAGACTACGGTAATTGTGAGCTCTAACCTGAGCCAGCCAGAGGATTTTGAAAAGGCAAAATCTCTTGGGGCAAAGGACTTCTTTGTCAAAAGTGATACACCGATATCGGATATCGTCGAAAAAATAAATAAACTCTTGGAGTAAAATATGGTTTTGGAGGGGAAAGAGCTTTTGGATTTATTGGTTCGCGAGAACTATGTTCCAGAAGCAGAGGCCAAAAAAGCCCTGGAGGCAAATAGTGATGATCCAGTTGAACACCTTATCAACCTGGAAATAGTTAATCGTGAGCTAATAGGCCAGGCAATCGCGGAAAGGTACGGAACGAAACTTTTCTCCCTAAAGGATAACGAGATTGATAAGGCAAGTACAGATAAATTGCCGGAAGAAATAGCAAGAGACAAGCGGCTTGTACCAATCAGTACAAGTGGCAATGAGTTTACGACAGATTCCCCTGACGAAATAGAGGACCTTAAGCGGCTGCTTAAGCAAGATTACAAGATAAAAACAGCCAAGATTTATTACTCATCTAAAGAAGACATTGATTGTCTCTTGGGCTACTATAAAAAACCACTTTCAACTAGATTTTCAAAAATAATTGAATCACAGCGCCAGATCGCACCAGAGATTATCAATGAAATTATTGATGATGCAATCTCCTTTAAGGCTTCCGACATTCATTTTGAGCCAGAAGAGGGTGAAGTGATAGTCCGTTTCCGTGTAGACGGGGTGTTACAAGAGGCTGGGAGAATACCAAAGGACTATTATGATAACATTCTGAATCGTATCAAAGTGCTGGCCCAACTCCGAATAGACGAACATTTTGCGACACAAGATGGTGCAATAAGGCTAGACCGCAATGGTATTCACATTGATATGCGTGTTGCTATTGCTCCCACTCTGAATGGTGAGAATGTAGTAATTCGCCTGCTTTCAGAATATGTAAAAGATCTAACCCTCTCTGAGCTTGGACTATCTGATAATGATCAGGAAATGCTCGTTAGAGTTGCGAAGAAGCCTTTTGGAATGGTGCTGGTATCTGGGCCAACTGGTTCCGGTAAGTCGACCACACTATATGCTTTGCTTAAGCACATCAATACTCCAAGCGTAAATATTACTACGATCGAAGACCCTGTAGAGTACAGGATCATTGGCACTAATCAAATCCAGGTAAACGAAGACAAAGATATTACTTTTGCAAAGGGTTTGCGTTCGATAGTGCGTCAGGACCCAGACATTATACTTGTAGGAGAAATACGTGATCAAGAAACGGCTGAAATATCCGTGAACGCAGCACTTACGGGGCATCTACTATTCACAACTTTTCATGCAAACGATGCAGCAACTTCAATTCCTCGTTTACTTGAGATGAACGTTGAACCGTTTCTACTAGCCTCTACTCTGGAACTAGTCGTTGCGCAACGACTAGTTCGTACAATATGCAACAACTGTCGTACTAGTACTGATATTACAGCTTCAGCGATCGAGAAGGAATATCCTGGTTGGGGGAAGTTTTTCGCGAAGAGTCAGACTCTCTATCACGGCAAGGGCTGTGAAGTGTGTAACGGAACTGGCTACAAGGGTAGGGTAGCCATCTTTGAATTTATTGAGATGAATAAGAAGCTGAAGAACTTTATCCTGTCCAGTCCTTCGACTGATGATATCTGGACAATGGCAAAGAGCCAAGGTGCTCACAGCTTGCTCGAAGATGGAATAATGAAGGTAAAGAATGGGGTTACGACAGTCGAAGAGCTCTCTAGAGTCGTGCCTCTAGAAAATTAGAAATGCCGAAAAAGAAACTTTATCCAGATAAAAAGCGTATGCGCCCAATATCATTTATGGGCTATCCAAAGGAGCGTGACTATATTGTGGAAAATATGGCGCTCCTGATCGCATCTGGGATTCCTGTCTCGGAATCGGTCTCGATAGTTTCTTCTGGTCTTCGGTCGAAACAGCTAAAAAGATTATTAGTTCAGGTGACAGGTGACCTTGATGAAGGTTCGCCGTTGTGGAAAGCACTTTCGGGGACGGGATTTCTCGAAGATAACTACATCAACTTAATCAAGCTTGGTGAGGAATCGGGAAGATTGGTTGAAAATCTCAGGATGATAATCTCTCAACAGCAAAAGGCAAGAGTGTTTAAGGAGAAGCTCCGGGTTGCTATGACTTATCCAGGACTGGTGTTTTCTTTGATGATTGTGATTGGTTTGCTTACGTCCTGGTTTATCTTGCCGAAGTTAATGACTCCATTCCTGGAGATGGATATCCAGGTACCACTGATTACACAGGTCCTAATCGGTTTTGGGAAATTCTTACAACAATACGGGTATGTATTTGTGCCCACCTTCTTGACTGGTATCTTTACATTAATTTATTTAATATTTTTTCATCACAAAACTCGTTTTATAGGCCAGGCGATTCTCTTTCGTATACCGGGTCCCAGGGAAATAATTAAAGAATCGGAAATTGCTCGATTTGGTTTTGTACTCTCTGGTTTGCTCGGTTCAGGAATCCCGATTACGGAGTCACTTGTTTCTCTTGGTGACACTTCTCCCTATCGTCCTTATCAGAAGCTTTACCGTCATTTGGCAGCAAAGATAGATGAGGGTTATACGGTTCAAAAAAGTTTTCAAAGTTACAAAGCGGCCGACAAGCTCATCCCCGTCCCAATCCAGGAAATGATTTTTGCTGGGGAAAGGTCTGGTAGTCTGGCGGATGTCCTAGGTAAAATTTCCGAAATCTATGAAGAAAAAGTGGAGAATAGTACTCAAAATATTTCAATCCTGATTGAGCCAATCTTGCTCTTTGTAGTTGGGGTAGGTGTCTTAATGTTGGCTCTCGGCGTTATACTACCAATCTATACTTTGGTTGGTAGTGTGGGGAGTTAATATGTATTCTAGCCGAAGCGGTTTCACAATCGTTGAGATGCTCCTTGTAATGGCGATAATCGCCAGCATTGGCGCACTATCTTTTCCCTTTATTGTAGCTTTTTCGAACCGTAATAACCTAGATATTGCTGTAAATACCTTGGTTCAAGCTGAGCGTAGGGCTCAAACAATGTCGACAGTAGTTGAGTCCGATTCGCAGTGGGGAGTCAATATTGCTAGCGGTAGAATTACTCTGTATAAGGGGACCACATATGCGGGGAGAGATACTGGCTTTGATGAAAACCATGAAATTTCCAGTTCAATATCAGTCACGGGGCTGACTGATATTTCGTATTCTAAGGTTTTTGGGACACCGACTGCCACAGGAACAACAACTCTAACTAACGAAAATGATACAAGGATGGTAACAGTAAATGCCAAAGGCACAATTAGTTATTAGAAGAAAAGGCTCAACTCTGATCGAGGCACTGCTAGCAGTCACAGTATTTAGTTTATTTGTGACGGCGGTAGTGGGAGGCATGATTTATGGTCGAGAAAGTACATCCCTGGCCGGGCAAAGGCAGCGAGCGACTAGCCTTGCAGATGAATGCGAGGAGGCTGTGCGCGGTATTCGTGACGGGAGTTATTCCAATCTGGTAAACGGTACCTACGGCTTAGTCTTAACTGGAGGTCACTGGACACTGTCAGATATCGCTGACACTACTGACATCTTTACTCGGTCGGTTACAATTGCGGACGGCCTTGCTAATCAAAAGGTAATAACTTGTAATGTTAGTTGGCAGCAAAATACTCAACGTAACGGAAGCGTTCAGCTTGTCTCGTATCTGACAAACTGGGACACGACTGTTAATTTAAGTCGGAATGGCATGCTCGTATATGGCGCCGGCGGAACTACAAGTGACACGATCAATTATCAAATCTACAATGATAACAGTGGTACTTGGTCTTCCATCGCCTCAGCCGCTGATGTTGATGGAGCTACAACAAACAAGTATCTACGCCGAGTGCAACTGTATTCTTCGCCAACAAGAAATGAGAAAATACTAATTTCCAGACATTATAATGGTGCAGGTCAATGGATTTATGCTCAGGTTTATAATGGTTCTACCGGTACTTGGGGTAATGTCAATCAGCTTGCGACATGGAATGCTACCACTTATCTTGACGTAAAAAATTTTGGTGGAACATATCTTGCGAATGGTGATTTTTTGACCGTGTATTCGGATAATACAACAACTCCAAAGTTTAAGGTGTGGAACGGAACATCTTGGTCAACCGCTTCGGGAATTGCTGGAACTGCCACACCCAGCACCGGAGGAATTCCAAATTACATAGTGGCAAAACAGAGACCAGGATCAAATGAAGCCATGGTCGCAGTATTTGACCAATCGTCAGATACTAATAGTCTGTACTTCTGGATAGGGGCCAATGGTACATATGAAACAGCCGACTTTGTTCTTTCGACCGAACATTCAGCAGCTGCACCATTGGCGACGAAACAACTAGTTGATTTTGATTGGAGTGCTTCAGATACGACTAAGGGCGCACTTGTGTATACGAGTGCTACCAATGATAGGCAAATGGACCTAAAAATTTGGACCGCAAATGGTAATGGTTCGGGATCCTGGGGAACCGCCGCTCAATTTACACCCGCACAGGGCAGTAATATAGGCGCGCTTTCAATTAGCTCAATAAAGGGCACTGCTAGCTTCGTAGCATGCGATAAAAACGCTGCTGCAACACCGGGCATAATTTGTATGAGAGCCAATACATCCGGCTGGATCACAACATCTAATACCACTATTGCAGCAGCAACAGATACTGGCATACAGTCTAGCTATGATTTTAATGCAGGTTTAGTATCACCAACCTATGGAATAAACGTCTTTTCCGATAATACGGGAATATTGAAATATATAAAATTCAATATTTCAAATAATACATGGGATGTCTCGCCGACCTCTATAAACTCTACGGCTGTCGGAATCATTAAAACGGTTAGAACAGTTCCCAATCCGATAACAAATGATATCATTGTTATTACTGCAGATGCGAATCGGGCACTTTTCTCCGCTATTTATGATGGCAGTAATAATAATATGTTCTCCACGCCACCTGCCAAGGCCTGGCAAACCATTGCGGGAAATGGAACTGGTTCAGCTACTACTGACTATTGGTATGATTTTGTTTGGGATGGGATATAATGTTTATTCAGTTTTCAGACTTAGAATTTCAAAAACGATCGAACGGCTTTACCTTGGTCGAAACTCTATTGTATCTAGTTATTTTATCAACTATGTTAGGCGTTCTAACTAGTTTTATCTTTGTCTCTTACCAGACGAGGATAAAGAATCAGACCATTGCTGAAGTAGAGCAGCTAGGAGAGCAGGTGATGAATATTATTACTCAAACGATAAGAAACTCTTCTGCCATCAACACTCCGGCTCCTCAGACGAACGCTTCAAGTCTGAGCCTAGATACATATTCTGGTACAACGACTCCCACCGTTTTTGAACTAAACTCAACAAACCTTAGAATTACTGAGGGTGCAGCCGCTCCCATAAATCTTACTGGCAGTAGACTAGCTGCTTCAGCTGTTAGCTTTACTAATGTTTCAGAGACAGGCGCACCAGGAACAATAAGAATACAATTTACTTTGATTCATAACAATCCGAATGGTTACAATGAATATCAATATAGTAAAACATTTTATGGAACAGCGAGTTTGAGAAAATGATAATCTACAACAAACAAGAAGGCTACATAGCTCTTACCACAGTACTAATCGTAGGGCTTGTTTCGTCTGTGATTATGGTTTCTCTTCTGTCTCTTGGAATGAGTTACACCAGGTCTTCTGCTAGTAGTAGCGCTTCTGCTCAAGCAAGAAGTTTAGCGACGGCTTGTTCTGAAGAGGGTTTGAGACAGTTGAGGGCAAATGGTAATTTCACAGCGACAAACACAGCGGTTGTATTGGGAGCAGGTACTTGTACCTATAGTGTGGTAAATACAGGCGGAACAACACGGCAGATTGATGCACGTGGTGACGTTGGTACTGTTACTAGGAAACAGCAGGTAAATGTCTCTGCTCTAAATCCAACAATTATTATCAGCTCGTGGCAGGATGTTCAATAGGTAGTGCTTGCAAGCATAAATTATTGTATAATTATCCTAAATAAGGAGGGTGCATGAAAAGTCGAAAAGGTTTTACTCTAATAGAGGTATTGTTGGTGATAGCAATACTCTCAATCCTTGCCGGTATTGTGGTAATAGCCATTAACCCCGGTAAGCAGCTAGGCGATTCTCGTAACACTCAGCGTAGAGCGGATGTAAACACAATTATTAATGCTGTATATCAGTATTCTGTAGACAACGGTTCTCTTCCTGCCTCAATAACCACTACCCCAACAGATATCTGTGCTACCGGGGGAACTTGTACGGGTCTAGTCGATCTTTCTGTACTCACAGCTAATGGTAAATACATTGTCTCAATGCCGAAAGACCCCAGTACTGCGACTGTAGATGACACCAAGTATCAGATATCAAAAGATGCAAATAGCAGGGTATTGGTCACGGCTGTTTCGGCTGAGAACGGTGCGACTATATCGGTAAATCGATAGGTAGATGAAGAAATTTCGCGATCTTAGTGTAGGGAAAAAGATAATAGCGTTTTGTTTTGTTATCGTGGCATTACTGATGGTATTTTTCCTTTTGACTAGTATATTTTTCACGATTCGTGTTGATAATATGAGCCTTAAGGCAGAGCATCAGTCTGATGTAAATAAGTTCGACGCAATCGCGGACGTAGAAACGAAAATGTTGTCTTCGAATCTTAATACTTTAGGCTCTATCGAGTCTCTAAAAAATACATTTGTATCGGGTAATCGAGAAAAGCTATATCGTGAATCTAGTGTATATTTTGAGAATTTAAAAAATAAATTTGGGGTAACTCATCTTTATTTTATTGACAAAGACGGCAAGGTATTCTTGAGAGCACACGACAAGAAACTTTACGGTGATACGATTACTAGGCTGACTTTCAAAAAAGCAAGACTTTCCGGCGAATCAGTAAGTGGTATAGAGCTCGGTAAGACGGGCTTTGCTTTAAGGGTTGTTATGCCCTATAAGTTAAATAATGAGATTATTGGTTATATCGAAATCGGAGAAGAAATAAATCATTTCATTTATCAGCTTTCGAAATATTCCGGGTCACAGTATGAAATCCTGGGATCTAAGAAATATTTAAACCAGGAAGACTGGGAAAACTTGGTAAATAAACTTAAGATTGACGACAAATGGGAGGATTATGGGGAATATGTCACAGTGGCAGAAACCGCTAATACGGAGGACGTTGATAAATGCTTGACCGATTTACGCCCAGAATTATTCGATGCAGCAGACTATAGGCATTTTGCTGTCGACGGAAGGAGTGTAAGTTGTAGTTCAATACCACTCAAAACAGTCGGTGGCGTTCAGATAGGAGCGATTTTCGTAGCTCGCGACTATTCTATAATTCATAACATTTACTATACAGCAGAATTTTGGATTGTGTTTGCTATACTAGTAATTTTTGGAGCTTCATTTGTTTTAATTTACTTATTCATTCGTCAATATCTTGTAAGGCCAATTTCTAATACCAAAGATGTTATTGATAAGATTGTCAAAACTGGTGACTTAAGCTTAAGTGTTCCTATTATTACAAACGATGAAATTGGCCAATTGGGACAGAGTTTTAACACAATGAAAGAAAAGATCCGCAATATCAATGATGGTCTCGAGGATATAGTCGAAACTCGTACGGCTGATTTGCAGAAATTCCAAATGGCTGTGGCCGGAGCCTCTGACCATATTGTAATTACTGATCCGGACGGATTAATTCTCTTTGCCAATGAATCGGTGCATAAGATTACCGGTTTCGAAATATCAGAAATCATTGGTAAAAAAGCAGGATCAAGTGAGTTGTGGGGCGGTGAGATGGGCACCGAGTTCTATAAGAAATTCTGGAAAACTATTAAGACGGATAAAAAGCCTTTTACCGGCATAGTCAACAACCATCGCAAAAATGGTGAAAAATACCTAGCTCTAGCTACTGTTTCACCTATACTGGATGATAAGGGCGGAGTGGCATACTTCACAGGCATAGAGAGGGACGTAACGGAGCAATATAAGGCCGAAGAAAATAATCAAAAGCTAGCTGCGATAGTTGAGAATACTCATGATGCCGTTTATGGCAAAACTCTTGATGGAGTCGTTACTTCATGGAATCACGGTGCGGAAAAACTATATGGATACAAGGGCAAGGAGATGATTGGCAAGTCAGTAACCTTAATTGTCCCAGAAGATAAGTTAACGGAATTTAACCATCTGATGGCTACGGTCAAGTCGGGACGCTCAATCTCAAATCTAGAAACTCAACGACTTCGCAAAAATGGTTCCTTAGTTGATGTTTCCATCAGTGCGTCACCCATATTCAATCAGAATCACGCTGTGATAGGGGTATCGATAATTGGTCGCGATATTACTAAAGAACGGCAGATAGATAAGGCAAAAACTGAATTTGTTTCTCTGGCTTCACATCAGCTTCGGACTCCTCTCTCAGCAATCAACTGGTATACCGAAATGTTACTCGATGGCGATGCCGGTAGAATCAATAAAGAACAAAAAGAATACCTTGAACAGGTTTATCGTGGGAATCAAAGAATGGTAGAGCTTGTAAATTCGCTACTCAATGTTTCGCGAATAGATCTCGGTACCTTCGCTGTTGAACCAGTAGAGATGAGGGTGGAAGATGTTGCAAAGGATTTTGTGGGCGAGATTCGGCCACAGGTGCTGGCTAAAAAACAAAAACTTGTTGAGAACTATTCTGCAAAGCTTCCTCATATCTTTGCCGATCCAAAGCTTGTCCGAATTGTGATTCAAAACTTACTTACAAATGCGGTTAAATACACGAATACTGGTGGTAAAATTGAAATCACAATACGTCCAGATGGAAAAGCTAACATTGAAATCGTAGTTACTGATAATGGGATGGGGATCCCGACGGGACAACAAGATAAAATATTCACGAAGCTATTTCGTGCAGACAACGTGCGAGCAACCGATACTGAAGGCACTGGCCTTGGAATGTATATCGTAAAATCAGTTGTCGAAAGTATGAATGGTAGTATTTCATTTAAATCGAAAGAAAATCAAGGAACCTCCTTTACTGTGAAATTACCGGTAAAGGGTGTTAAGTCCAGAAAAGGAGATAAAGAGCTCACATGACAGAAGTAAGGACTATTTTAGTTGTTGAGGATGAAGAAATGCTTGCAAAAGCAGCCTGTTTGGGACTCAAGAAGCGGGGCTATCAAACATATCGCGTAAAAACGGCAGAAGAAGCTGAGAATATTTTATTCTCCGATAAAAGGATTGATGCAATCTGGCTTGACCACTATCTCTTGGCGGGGGCAACTGGCCTCGACCTACTATATAATATTCGAAAGGATACGAGGTTCGATAAGTTGCCAATTTTTGTAGTTACAAACTCAGTTGGTGAGGATAAAGTGGCCTCCTATAAGCTACTAAACATTGAAAAATATTACGTGAAAGCCGAGACCAAGCTCTCGGATATCGTACAGCAAATTGATAATACATTTGGAGGTACAAGATGAAAAAAATCTTAGTGATTGAAGATGACCAACAGCTAAGGGCCGTGCTGGAGGATAAGTTTAATAAAGAGGGTTATGCGGTCGAGGTAGCGGAAAACGGTCAAATCGGTCTAGAAATGGCCCTATCGACAAACCCCGACTTGATATTACTAGATTTGGTCATGCCAGTGATGGACGGGATGACTACCCTACATGAGTTGAAGAGAAATCAAAAAACCCTATCCATACCAGTTATCTTACTAACCAACCTAAGTGATTCTGATAAGGCTGTCGAAGCAGCCAGTAATGGAGTGTATGACTATCTCGTAAAGAGCGATTGGAAACTCGAAGATATCCTGATTAAGGTAGCAGAGAAGCTTTCGGATAAATAAAGTTTTCCACAGTTAACATAAAAAGTACTTGACAAAAATAAACTAGCATAATATAATATGTATGTAAGTTACGAAATAGTACTACTTACGCCTTAACAAATTACATATCGGTGGAGGGTTCTACTGAGCTTGTGCCATAAGGTCACAGGAAGGACGCGTACCGCGTCACAAAAAAGCGGGATACATCAATTACATTGATCCCATGCTTCTTCCAGGATACATGAGCCAAGGTTGGTTGACCCTCTTTTTGATTATTGCTTCAGATGAGCAAATCGTCTGCAAAAAGGGCGCCAGTTATCTAGGTCTTGTGTTACGTACCCAGGCTCGGAGCTAGTGCCTTTTTTATTTACTAATAATTTATCATTATTGTTCGCAACCGATGGAACTTTATTGCCTTGCTAGAACAAGGCGTTTATCCCTCCATTTCTCCTTGATACCCATTCGACTTCGCTCAGGGTAAAATCCACGAAGCAAAGAATCAAGAAAAATCGAACTCCTCATTTATTTCAAAGCCATTTACGTTATGTAAAATAGAGTAAAGAAGCCAGACATTTTTGATTAACCTCAAAAGTTTATTAGTTGGTATTTGAAACTCATGATGTCGGCCTGAATCGGCTGAATGATTTTTCGAGAGTTAACACATATTACTATACATTCTTGATAGGGCTTTCAATCTGTGCTATATTGCCGCTAGTGAAGATAAATTATATGAAAACATTATTTACTCCGATACTGCTAATGTTACTTTTTGCAGCAGCGGTTTTTGGTGTCGTGGCGATGTATAAGAATCTTGGGAATCCTCCGAAAGTAACCATCAAAGGACCGACAACAATATCAACCAGTGAAAGTGAGATTATGGTAGCCGGAAAGACGGATCCAAAAGCAACTGTTTCGGTTGCGGGTACAAAGGTAGGTCTCGATAAGAGTGGTAACTTTTCGCATAAGGTGAAATTGTCTGAAAAGACACAAGAAATTGTCGTTCGAGCTACTAAGTGGTATGCCGAGGGTAACGCCAAAATAACAGTTACGCGCTCAGCAGCAGTGACGACATCCTCAAGCACCAGGAATCAGACTCCAGCAACGTCAAATGTTAGTACTGTAAACGCTAGTGGAGACCTCTCTGTGAGTGGCCCTAGAGAGAATTTTTTGGCTGCTTTTGGTGTTGCGGCAATTATTATGAGTTTTTACTTTTATAGACGTTCAGTGAAGTTCCATAAGACCGCTCTGGCCGCCCCATTTACAATGAGCTAGTTTTTTGCTATAATATGAGCACAACTGAGGTAGAAGTAGAAAGTCTGCCGCGCCTATCCGTCCAGAACCTACTGGGTGGATAAATTTTTGCGCACACAGGAGTAATGATGTCAAAAGACACAAAAATGACTATGGAAGAGCTTCTTGCACAGCATGAAGAGGCTTTCAAAACTCTCGAGAAGAACGATACCATCGAAGGTACCGTTGTTTCGGCGAGTCGCAATGGGGTCTGGGTAGACCTAGGGGGTTATGGTTCAGGTCTAATCGTTGGGCCAGAACTGAATGATCGCCGCCTTATAGCGGAAGATCTAAAGCCAGGTTCCTTAGTATCAGCGATGGTAGTAGAGCCAGAGTTCGAGGGAGGATATGCCGTGCTTTCAATGAAGCGTGCTTCAAAGGAAAAGGCTTGGTCAGTACTTGTTCGGATGGCTAAGGACCGTGAGATTGTAGAAGTTTCGCCAGTTGATGCCAATAAGGGTGGATTACTCGTTGAGCTTGAGGGCATTCGTGGTTTTCTGCCAGTTTCTCAGTTATCGACCGAGAAATATCCTCGTGTAACTGACAAAGATGAAATCCAGGCGAGACTATCAGAGCTTGTTGGTAAGCCGATGAATGTTATTGTCCTTGATGCTGATGAGCGTGAAAACAAGCTTATTTTCTCTGAGAAGGCGGCCAACAAAGGCGAAATCAGTAAGGTTCTAGATAAGTTCTCTATTGGTGACAAGGTTTCAGGCCGCGTTACTGGTGTAGTTGACTTCGGTGTTTTTGTAAATGTTGACGGAGTTGAAGGACTGGTTCATATTTCCGAGATTTCTTGGGAACGTATCTCTGACCCAAACAAGATCTATAAGGTTGGCGATAAGGTAGACGCTGAGATTATCGGTATCGAAAACGACCGTTTCTCACTCTCTATCAAAAGACTAACCGATGACCCATGGGCTGAGGCCGCAAAAGGCTTTAAGGTGGGAGATAAGGTTGAGGGTGAAGTGACACGTATTACTCCATTTGGCGCCTTTGTTCGTATTCATGACAATATCGAGGCACTTGTGCATATTTCTGAGCTTGGGGATGGTCATGTGGCTACTCCTAGCGATGTGGTGGAGGTTGCGAAACGCTATACCTTTACAATTCTTAATATCGATAAAGCAACGCACAAAATCGCTTTATCTTTAAAAGGAACCAAGACAGCTAAAAAAACTACCAAAGAAGCCGAGGTAAAGACTGAAGCGACCGAGGTAACCGAGACGACTGAGGCCTAAGACAAATGTAGTCCCTACTTTGTCTTAGTTTGCCTACCTTTAAGCCCCTTGTCGTCTATAAACGAGGGGCTTAATATTTGAAAGATAGGAGCAAGTAAATGAGTGAAAATAAAATCCAACTTCCCAAGATTATCTCTGTCGGTGAACTGGCAAAGCGGCTTGAGGTATCAGCAGCTTCAGTGGTGGCAGAGCTAATGAAGAACGGAATCATGGCAACAATCAATGAGAATGTTGACTTTGAGACAGCTGCAATCATCGCAGAATATATGGGAAGAGAAGTAGAAGAAGAGGCGGTCAAACCAGCCACTGCTGGTAGCACCTCTACTTCGTGTGATCTACCAGATACTCAGACTCATAATGAAAAGAGAGCTCCTATTGTTGCTGTGATGGGCCATGTCGACCATGGTAAAACCTCCCTCCTTGATGCCATTCGTGAGACGGACGTAGTTAGCGGTGAGGCAGGTGGTATTACTCAACACATCGGTGCATACCAGGTAACTAAAAATGATACTCGGATTACCTTCCTTGATACTCCTGGACACTCGGCATTTGAAGAAATGCGTGCCCATGGTGCGCAGATTACTGATGTGGCGCTCATTATTATTGCTGCTGATGACGGACTGAAGGCTCAGACTCTTGAGGCTATTAATCATGCCAAGAAAGCTGACACACCAATGATTATGGTAATCAACAAGATCGATAAGCCCGGTGCGGATGTTCAGCGTATCTACCAACAGCTAGCAGAGATTGGCTACGTTCCTGAGGCATGGGGTGGGAAAACTGTCTGTGTCGAAGTATCGGCCAAGAGTCGAGTCGGCATTGACACACTACTTGAGATGATTATTCTGGTGACGGAAATCCTCGACCTAAAGGCAAACTTCGGCGCGCTTGCATCTGGTGCAGTGGTTGAGTCTCATCTTGATAAGGGTAAGGGACCGGTAGCAACCGTTCTCGTAATGAATGGCACCCTCCGTACCGGAGATTGTCTCCAGATTGGTGAAACTTATGGTAAGATTCGCTCAATGGAAGATTATAAGGGAAGGAAACAAAAAGAAGCCATCCCTGGGATGCCAGTACGTATTGCCGGTATCAAGGATGTAGCTCAAGTTGCGGAGCCATTCACTGTCTTCTGTGACGAAAAGGAGGCTCGTGATGCAGCTGAGTACTATAAGAAGGCTCAGGGTGCCAAGAAGTACGCTAATGTAAAGAAAATTAACCTTGAGTCAATTACCTCTCAGGTGGCTGCTAGTGATATTAAAGAGCTATCTATTGTTGTAAAGGCTGACGTGCAAGGATCTCTAGATGCAATAGAGACAGCGCTTGAGAAATATAGTACAGCCGGCGTGAAAGCAAAGGTAGTTTCAGGTGGTGTAGGTGAAGTAACTGAGAGTGACGTAATGATGGCATCTACGGCCAGCAAGCTCGTGATTGCCTTTAACACGCAAGCATCACCAGCGGTACAACAATTTGCCAAAGGAGAAGGTGTTAAGATATCAAGTTACCGCGTTATCTATGAGTTGCTTGATGATATTAAAACTGCCCTCGAGGATCTCTTGCCACCTCTGAGAATTGAAATCACCGGCGGGAAATTGGAAGTTCTTCAAGTCTTCTCGACGACGAAGAAGCTTACAATCGCTGGTGGCAAGGTAACTGAAGGCAAGATGGAAAAGGGTGCTACCGCCAAGGTCCTTCGTGGTGATGAGCTCGTATCTAATATTAAGATCGCAAGTGTTCACAAAGGTAAGGACGAAGTGCCTTCATGTCAAATTGGGACTGAGTGTGGACTGGGGATAGATGGCAAGGCTGACATCCAGGTGGGGGACATTATCGTTTCTTATACTGTCGAGGAACAGAAGCAAACTATTGATGTAAAGATATAAGCAATGTCACAACGAATTCAAAAAGTGAATGAGCTCATCCGTCATGAAATTAGTGAATTCTTACAAGAGAACTTACCGGTTCATGCGGGAATACTGACGATTACTGCCGTTGAGACCTCACCAGATTTACGTAACACCAAGGTGTGGTTTAGTTATATTGGTCATGACCTAGGGTCAGTGACAGAAGATATTCGGAAGCATCAAAGCGGAGCTCAGAAATACCTCAATCATAAGTTATCTCTAAAGTATGTTCCCAGACTGTCATTTCAGTTTGATCAGTCGGGGGAGTACGCGGAAAAGATTTCTAAAGTCATTGACGAGGCTCTCTAATGGACTTCGCTAGTATTGCGGCAATTATAAATGACTCAAAGGTTGTGGCGGTTACTGGCCATAAAAGAGGTGATACGGATTGTCTAGGCTCGTCATTTGCCCTAATCCAGGCACTAGAAAAACTAGGTATCAAGGGATATTTCCTTACTAAGGAGCATGTGCCAGAGTCTTTAGACTATCTATTTTATTATTTTGATGGCGAGATTTCAGATACTTTACGTGATGGCACAGACCTGATAATTGTCTTAGATAGCTCAGACCTAGATCGATTAAGCGCTGAGTTAGAAATAAGAAATCAAGCACGTATGCATACAAATATTATTCATCTTGACCACCATCCAGCAGGAGACCTAGTGAATGTCTCGAAGGCATATATTGTGTCTGAAGCGGCTTCCTCAACAAGTGAGTTGGTTTATAAGCTGCTAATTGAACTAGACACCGGCTTTGATAAGAATATTTCTACTTGTCTCTTGGCGGGGATTATTGGCGACACTTCAAGCTTCCAAAATCAATCAACAACTGAAGAGAGTCTACGTGTCTCATCTGAACTACTGAAGAGGGGCGCTAGACTGAAGACCGTGATCAATCACACCTTCGGTAATAAAGATGTCGACATTCTGAAGCTCTGGGGACTAGCGCTTGAGAGACTTACGGTGAATCAAAAATATGGGAGTGTTATAACCTATCTTACCCATGAAGATATTTCTAAGTTTGGGCTTTCGGGTGAAGCGATTTCTGGGATTGTAAACTATCTCAATCAAGTCAAAGGAGCGAGAATGGTGGTGCTTGTAACAGAAGAAGAACTTGGCCAAGTGAAGGTGAGTTTTAGAACCCGTGATGCACACATGAACGTTTCGGCGCTTGCACGTCAACTTGGTGGTGGTGGTCACGTGAAGGCCTCGGGTCTTAGTTTTCCTGGCAAGCTTCAAGTAAGCGCAGATATGGTTCAAATAATCTAAAAATATTGACAGACGCACGTCTTGGCTTGATAATCTAATTACTAGGGAGGGAAAATGGGCGAAAATACTGCAAAAATTCTGATTATAGAAGACGATCGTTACATTTCCAAAATGTATCAGCTGAAGCTTAGCTTGGATGGCTTTGACGTACAAGTTTCGGAGAATGGCCGTTCTGGAATAGAGAAAGCCAAGGAATTTCGACCAGATATTATTCTTACCGATATTTTGATGCCCGAAATGGACGGCTTTGATGTCATTAAGGCGATTAAGGGTGATGCTGAGATGACGACAACGCCGATTCTAATAATGAGTAATCTTGGGCAAGAAGACCATATCAAAAAAGGACTAGAGCTTGGTGCTCTTGGTTATATCGTAAAGAGTCAGATTACGCCATCGAAAGTAGTCGAGAAAATCAAAGAAACCTTGGCGGGTAAATATATTCAAGAATAAAAATCGGCCTTCTGGGCCGATTTTAGTTTATGCCATTTAGAAAGTCTCGAGCACTCATGGGAGTTTTGCCCACAGGTTGTAGAGTGATAATTTCGAGAGCTTGGCTACCAGTGCCAACATAAAGTTGATGCAAATCTATGAGTGTTTCTCCTGGTTTTAGGACTAAACTATCTGCTATTTTCACCGAAATCAGCTTTAAACTTCTGCCAAGTAGTTCAGTTTGCATCCCTGGCCAAGGTGTGTAGGCGCGTACTTTTCGAGCGATAGTTTCGGCAGGTTCATCCCAGTTAGCGGTCCCGTCTTCCTTTTTGAGGAGTCCGCAATATGTGACATCATTTTCAATTTGTGGCGTGGAGACTATTTCCTTTGTAATAATCTTCTGTAATGTAGTTACGATAAGTTCCGCTCCATCTTTAGCAAGTTTCTCTGCGAGTGTTTCAGTAGTGTCACAAGTAAGTATTTCTCGCTTGACCGAGGTATAGATATCGCCAGCATCCATCTTGCTTGTCATTTTCATAACCGTGACACCGGTGTATTTATCTCCGTTTAGAATAACAGCTGCGATAGGGGAGGCGCCACGATATTTTGGTAGAAGCGAACCGTGGATATTAACAGATCCATATTTAGGTAGCCTAAGTACAGAATCAGGAATTATCATGCCGTAAGCAGCAACTACGATGAAATCACAGACTATCCTCTCTGTCATGGACACAAGCTCATCCTTAGATTCTGGTTTAAGGATGGGTATGTGATGTTTTTCTGCGAGTACAGATACTTCAGAGGGAATCTTTTTCCCGGAGCGACCCTTTGGGGTATCGGGCCTGGTGATAACTGTTATTACGTTATAGTTTTCCTTGATTAAGGCATCTAGTGCAGATGCAGCAAAAGCTGGAGTGCCCATGAAAACTACTTTGATGTCTTTAGTATTCAACAACGGTTTCGCCTTGATCATTTTTAACATAGCGGAAAAGCTTTTTCTTATCTACATAGTCAGTGTAGATTACACCGTCTAGGTGATCAATTTCATGTTGAATTACGCGCGCATAGTAGCCGCTAGCATTAATTACCACTTTCTTGCCGTCTTGATCTTCACATTCTACGCGAATCTTCTTGGGTCTCTCAACCGGTCCATAATATTCTGGAACACTAAAACAGCCTTCATCAAGAAGTTCCTTTTCTTTAGAAAACTTTTTGATGGTCGGATTGATTAGAACGGTGCGAGGTAGCGCATTTCGAGTTTCGCCGTTTTCATCTGTGTCTCCTTTGTACTCAACCACCGCAACGCGATGATTTACACCTATCTGAGGAGCAGCTAAGCCCACCCCAACTCTCCCTGTGGCATCCCCAGCCTGTAAAGTATCCAAAAGATCTACAACAAGACTCTTTGTTGCATCTGATTTCGCCTCTACCGTGGTAGAGGGTGTTCTTAGTTCTTTTTCATGATCTAGTATGGTTACAATGGGTTTAATGGCCATCAGAATCCTTCCGGTTCGGGGTTTATGATAAAGTCTTTTAGGTTTAATTGTTCAAAGATATTGTACAAATTTGAAATATTCTCTGGTGTAGTATTTATAAGTTTTAGAAGTAGTTGCCAGCGATACTTGCCTCTTAAACGCGGGATGTAGGCTGGAGTTGGGCCAACAATTTCTAGTTCAAGATTGTTCTCACGTGCCTTTACGATAATTCTTTCTGCAAGCTTAGTTATTTCTGACTTTGCAACTTCAGAACTTTCATTATTATACAATATTTCAGTTATTTCTGCAAATGGTGGATAGTGTAGTTCTCGACGACTTTCTAGTTCTCGTCGATAAAAATCAGTAAAGTTGTGGGTCTTCAAATCGTGGAAAATTTTACTATCTGGGCTATATGTTTGTACAAGCACTTTTCCTGGATGTTCTCCGCGACCAGCGCGTCCAGCTACTTGTATCATCAAGGCCAAAGCACGGCTTTCGGCCTGGAA
Source organism: uncultured Candidatus Saccharibacteria bacterium (assembly GCA_964511435.1). Taxonomy (GTDB): domain Bacteria; phylum Patescibacteriota; class CPR2; order UBA1875; family CAIMLA01; genus JBGSPL01. The sequence goes on along the minus strand of CAZEFH010000004.1, from coordinate 38,453 downwards.
ATCAGGCAGGTTGATTAGGCTATCGGCTCCAATAATGCCGATGAGATTAATATTTTCCAGATCCCAGCCCTTTGCCACCATCTGGGTACCTATTATTACTTTTGCTCCTGGCTTCGACACTTCAGCAAACATTCTAGTATGAGCCTCACGTGAAGAGGTGGTGTCGCTATCATATCTAATTATCGGATATTTCTCTTGTGTCAACTTCTTGATTTCTGCTTCAACCTTTTCCGTTCCGGTACCAAAGAACTTTATTGCCATACTTTTACACTTCGGACATATGATAGGAGCAGCGCCTGTGTAGTCGCAATGATGACAAAGCATTTTATTATCTGAATAATGGTATGTGAGAGGAATTTCGCAGTTTGGACAATTTTCTACGTATCCGCAATCACGGCATGATACAAAAGTACTCATGCCACGCCTATTAATAAATAGGAGAACCTGTTTATCTCCTGAAAGAGTCTCAATGATTTCATGCTGAAGTTTTTCAGAAAAAATGCTACGGTTACGGGCATGATACTCGTTTCTCATATCGATAATTTCCACCTCAGGCATGTTTGTTTGGACAATTCTGTTGTTCAAAATATGTAAGTTCCACCGGCCACTTTCGGCCGCATAGTATTGCTCAATCTTGGGTGTAGCTGTCCCGAGAACTAGATATGAACTCGTTAGTTCTGCTAGTTTTTCGGCCACGGTAACAGCTTGATATCTTGGAGTCTGTTCCTGTTTGTAGCTAGTTTCATGAACCTCGTCAATGATGACAATCCCTAGATTTTTCAGTGGTGCAAAAAGGGCACTTCTCGGACCTATTACTACGCGCTTCTCGCCATCTACAATTTTTTGCCAGGTAACAGCTTTCTCAGCCTCGGTCAAATGGCTGTGTATAACAGCAATAGTATCTCCAAAGCGTTCTATAAAACGCGCTTCAGTCTGGGGAGTAAGAGCGATTTCTGGGACGAGAACGATCGCATCCTTGCCTTGTTTTAGTACTTTATCGATAAGCTGCATATAGATTTCTGTTTTACCTGAACCGGTTACTCCATATATCAGATGAGGTTTTCCTGTTCCAAGCTTCAGAATATCGTCGTATATCTTCTTTTGGTCGGGTGTAAGTGTGGGCACTTTGGTTGCAGGTGCTATTTGCATTTTAGTATCGTGTTTTGCACGCCGCTTTTTTGTCAGGTTTATCGGCATTACCGTAGATAGGGCTTCACCAAGTGAACAGAAGTATCTGTCTGCGATAAAGCGGGCGAGGCTAAGTCGAGCAGAGTCTACGGCAATCTTGTCGCCAAGAATGGAAATAACTTGTTTGGCCTCGAATTCAGGCTTATGAACTTCACTAACAACTATCGCAATTTCTTTACGATTTCGAAGCGGCACCAAAATAGCCTGGCCAACTGCAATTCCAAGTTCACTGGCATAGGTTAAGAGCCCATCAGAATTAACGATTTTGGTAAGGGGAGCAACTAGATAGTATTTCATAATTATATTCTAGCAGATAACGGCTGTTTCCCCATTCTTCTTTACTGAAAGGGATCTTTTGTATAAGATAGGTACAGTTTAGGAGAGTAACCCAGTATGAAATCAAAACGCAAGAATATTTTCCGTATCGCAATACTTACAATATTAATCCTCCTTGCAGTCATGATAGACTGGCCGGGCGGGTTTCACTTGAAGCTTGCAAAGCCGAAGTTTAGTGGTCAAAAAGATTTCCCGTATTTCAACGTTAAGAAAGACGGAAACTTAATCGATTTTAATAACGACCTTGATATTAAAGAAGGACTTGACCTTCAGGGTGGTAGTCACCTAGTCTACACCGTCGATATGAACAAGGTCACTGAAAGCGATCGCAGTAATGCTCTTGCTTCGCTTCAAAAGGTGATAGAAAACCGCGTCAATGCCTTTGGTGTTTCCGAACCGATTGTATATACCGGTAAGAGTGGTAACGAGTATCGTGTTACAGTTGAGCTTGCTGGCATTAAGGACACGGAGTCAGCGATGAATGTTATCGGGAAAACTGCCAAGCTACTCTTTAAGGAAGTGGACAGCAGTGGACAAAACTTTAAGGACACTGATCTTGGCGGTGCAGATCTCAAGAACTCAACTGTTGCCTTTGATCCTAATACGGGGGTTCCATATATTTCACTTGAGTTTAACGCCGCCGGAGCAAAAAAGTTTGAAGCGATTACGGGGCGTAACGTTGGCAAACAGGTAGCGATTTATCTCGATGATACCCTCGTTTCTGCGCCGACGGTTAACGGCCAGATTAGCGGTGGAAATGCTCAAATTACAGGACAATTTACCTTCCAAGAAGCAAAAAACCTTTCAATTCAGCTGAACGCTGGGCGATTACCGGTACCAATCAAGCTGTCTGAACAAAGGACGGTGGAAGCAACACTGGGCCAGGAGTCCATTCGGCTTAGTATAGTTGCGGGGATTATCGGTATTGTGGCGGTCTCTTTGTACATGCTTTATACCTATCGACTGCTTGGGGTATTCTCTACCATTGGTCTTGGTTTATATCTCCTTTTTAGTCTTGCTCTTTTCAAGGTCTTTGGAATTACCCTAACCATGGGAGGTATCGCCGGTCTGATATTGTCCGTAGGAATGTCGATGGAGACGGATGTACTTGTGTTTGAACGTATCCGTGAAGAGATGAGGAATGGTCGTAATTTTGACCATGCCTTTAACCTCGGATTTAGTAGAGCCTGGAGCAGTATTCGTGATTCTAATATCGTCAGTCTGATTATCTGTGCCCTGCTTCTAAATGTTGGCGGATCGGTTCGTGGTTTTGCTATCGTCCTTGCTCTCGGCATCATTGTCGGCCTGCTAACAACCTTTCTTGGTACTAGGGCCCTGATTGAACTGATCGCAAAGCATAAGTTCACCGAAAATAACTGGCTCTTCAATGTCGAATCAGATAATCCTCCTACGCACGGCGTGCTTCGGACGGACAAGGGAGGTAAGTTATGAATCTGATAGCGCTCCGAAAGTGGTGGTATATCCTTTCATTAATAATTATTATTCCAGGAACTATCTCCTTGGCTCTTTGGGGCCTCAGACCGTCGATTGACTTTACGGGTGGTAGTCAAATTGAATTCTCTGGAACTAAGGATAAGGTAAAACTTGAGCAGATTGCTCGTGACACCAAGATTACTGATTTTACCGTAGTGGTTTCTGGTGATTCGCTTATTCTGCGGACAAAACATGTCGATGACGCAAAGCAGAAAGCCCTTAAAATAGCCGTCGAACGGGATATAAAGGGCGCAAAAGAAACCCGCATTGATACAGTCGGCGCCTCAATTTCAGAGGAAATTACTCGTAATTCATTCATCCTGGTAGCTGTAGCATCACTTGTTATTGTTGGGTTTATCGCCTTCTCTTTCCGCAGAGTACCAAAACCGGCGAACTCTCTAGAGTTTGGGGTTACTGCCATCATTGGCCTTCTTCATGATGCGCTTGTGGTGCTGGGAATTTTCTCTCTCCTGGGTCACTTCTTTGGTGTCGAAGTAGATCCACTTTTTATCACGGCCATCCTGACAGTTATCGGCTTTTCGGTACATGATACGATTGTTATCTTTGACCGAATCAGAGAGAACTTAATCAAGGGGTCATATAGCAGTTTTGAACAAGCAGTATCAGCTAGTGTGTATGAGATGTTGCCCCGCACTCTGAGTACTTCATTTCTAGTGTGGGTAATATTATTGATTCTTTACATTTTCGGCGGTGAATCCATCAGATACTTCGTTCTTGCACTCGTGATTGGTATTTTCTCGGGGACCTACTCTTCAATACTGAACTCAAGCCCGCTTCTAGTAACTTGGGAAAACTACAAAAAGAAACGCGCCCTGAAGCCGAAGCGCGAGAAGAAGATTAAAAAGAAAAAGTAGCCTGAACGGGCTACTTTTTCTCTGGTTCCTGGTATTTTGGAATCGGATTTTTGATAACCGTTTCTAAAATGTCGTTACCACCAGGAATTTGCTTTAATCTCTCCATAGCCCCGTAAAAGGCATTTCTGATTTTTGAGAGTTTTGTATCAAATTCGCGGTATGTCCTGGAGCTTTCCACTGTACGCTTACTCGCGCCCAGTATTTGCTCTGCGCTAAGAAATGATTTAAAGAAACCCAGTGTATCCAAATACATTTCAAGATATTTATCTGGACTTTCTAAAATTTTATCAGCAGGCAAGAAGTTGTCTGTTTCAATAGAAGGCTGGTCATCAGTTTTGAAGTAATGAGGTTTGTCGATATCATAACGTTCATCGATATCATAAGGTTTTTCCTTTTCTCGAATCCCATTACTATCCAGTATTGGATTTTCATAGCCAATATCTTCTGCTCTTGCTATGTCTTCTTCAGAAAAATCCGGTGCTTTATCTGGAATCATTCATGTCTCCTCAATTTGTTGGTTATAATTTATACTTAATATATGGCAAGAACAAGAAATTATCAAACCAAGAAGCGTTGGCTTATATCTCCAGAGGTAGACTATACTAAGGTTGAAGGCTTTTCTGAGGCATTTCTGAAGCTGCTTGCCGGACGGGGGGTACGGGGAGCTGAGGCTATAAAAGGGTTTCTTCATCCTAAATTTACTGAGCTTTCTGATCCGTTCTCCATCCCTGACATGGATAGGGCAGTTTCGGCGGTAGAGGATGCTATCAGAAATGGTCACAAAGTCGCTATTTACGGAGATTATGACGTAGATGGGGTGACGGCTACAGCACTGCTGACTAAGTTTTTTGCGGAAATAGGTGTAACGGTACGCCCCTACATTCCTTCTCGGGAAAACGAGGGCTACGGCCTGAATAATGAAGCGATAAAGCTGCTTGCAGATGAAGGAATTAAGTTAATTATTACGGTGGACTGTGGTAGTACTAGCATTTCTGAAGTTGAATATGCGAATTCCTTGGGTCTAACGGTGGTGGTCACCGATCATCATACTCTAAGGGTTGATAATGGCGAAACTGTACTTCCCCCCGCTATGGCTGTGGTAAACCCCAAAAGAATGGGCGTAGGTAGCCCTCTGTACGAGCTTGCGGGCGTGGCAGTGGCCTTTTATCTTGCGAGGGCCACTATGACCGCCTTCACTGAAAAAATGTCATCTGGGCAGGAGAAATGGCTCTTAGACCTAGTTGCTCTTGGTACAATCTGTGATATCGTCCCCCTTACAGGAGAAAATCGGATATTGGCGAACTATGGACTAGTTGTACTTTCAAAGTCGAAGCGACCCGGTATAAGAGCTCTGGCGGAGATTTCTGAATTTCCACTCGCAGACATCGATAGTTACAAGGTGGGTTTTCTGCTTGGTCCCAGGCTGAACGCGGCTGGGAGAATCGAACATGCTAGTGCCGCGCTGGAGCTCCTTACCACGACTTCAAAGGAACGGGCAGCCGAGCTGGCGCACGAACTAAATGAGCTCAATCTCGAACGCCAGGAGCTCACGGAGCGCATTGTTCTCGAAGCGAAAGAGATGATTGAGGCGGGTGATAAACAAAGTATTTACCTGCTGGCACACGAAACTTGGCCCGCGGGAGTGGTGGGAATCGTTGCGTCTAGATTGATGGAGGAGTACGGTAGACCGATGCTAGTGATGGAGGAGAACTCTGATGGTTACAAGGGGTCAGCTCGCTCCGTCGCTGAGTTAAATATTGTTGAAGCACTTGCGGAGGCGGGAGAGTATCTCGATCATTTTGGGGGACACGCATTTGCAGCTGGGTTTTCTCTTGCTGAAGACAAATTTATCCTGCTAAGGGACAAACTGATTCAGATTGCGGATGGGAGAATAACTGAAAAAGAATATGTCCCCGAAATCAAGATTGATTTACGGATTACACTTGCAGATATAACTACAGAGTTTCTTGAAGAATTGGCACTATTAGAACCATTAGGGAGAGATAATCACAAGCCAGTTTTTCAGATTGATAAAGTAAAGATAGCGGATTATCGTCTCGTGGGGAATCCTGCGATACACCTAAAGCTTGGCTTAATACAATCGGGGTCTACGGCTCAGGGAATTGCCTTTGGATACGGTGAAACTGCTGACGTGGATGAGAATACTGACTATGACATGGTGGTGAATCTAGAGTTAAACGAGTGGAATGGACGCAAGAAACCCGAATTCCGCCTGATTGACTTGGAGAAGTCGGATGAGAATTAAAATTCCTGCAAAACTTAATAACGCACTTAATATGTACAGTCCAGATGTGGACTTCCGTCTTATTGAGAAAGCATACCAGTACGCTGAAAAGCACCATGCTGGCCAGAGGAGAAAGGCGGGCGAACCGTATATTATTCATCCTGTAGAAGTTGCTGTTATCCTCGCGGAATATGGTATGGATACAAAGACGATAGCTGCTGGGCTACTGCATGACGTAATTGAGGATACTTCTTCATCAAAGGCAGAGCTCGCAGAGGTTTTTGGAGTAGATATTGCAGAGCTGGTAGATGGGGTTAGTCATCTTACGGGCTTTGATTTTTCAAAGCTACCCTCCGAAGAGATTCAAGAAGCGAAATATAAGGCGATGATAGAGTCGCTACGGAAGTTCTTCCTCGCAATGGCAAAAGATATCCGGGTGGTCCTTATTAAGCTTGCTGATCGCTTGCATAATATGCGAACACTGGATGCAATGTCTCCTGCCGATCGAAAAAGAAAATCACGGGAAACCCTCGAAATATTTGCCCCACTAGCCGATAGAATGGGGATGGGAAAGATGAAGGCTGAATTAGAGGACTTGGCATTTCGCTATACAGATCCGGCCGGGTTCAGAAAAATTAGTGAGTTAGTGGAAAAGGGGGCCACTGATCGTCGCCATAATCTCAGTAAGATCCGCAAATTGATTGCCGAGAATCTAAAAAGACTGGGTATAAACGCAGAGATGGATGGGCGAGTGAAGCACCTATATTCAGCCTATCGGAAATTGCAAAAAGTTGATGGTGACATCAGTAAAATCTATGATTTGCTGGCAATTCGCGTTGTAGTGGATACAGTTGAGGAATGCTATCAGGTGCTAGGGGTTATTCACCAGCACTATAAGCCACTTATCTATAGAATCAAAGATTATATTTCGGTGCCAAAACCAAATGGGTACCAGTCACTTCACACTACGGTAATAGGTCCTGGTGGCGTAGTAACGGAATTTCAGATTCGCACCCGAGAGATGCATGAAGAAGCGGAAATGGGTGTCGCTGCCCATTGGCATTATGATGAAACAAAAAAGAGCCATGCCTACCAGCGAAAAGCATCATTTGCTGGGCAGGATAAGCTGGAATGGATTAACCAGCTTATGGACTGGCAAAATCAGATTTCAGATAACGCCGAGTTAGCCGAGTCCCTGAGTATCGATTTCTTTAATGACCGCATCTTTGTAATGTCTCCAAAGGGTGATGTTTACAATTTGCCGAAACAATCGACCCCGGTAGACTTTGCTTACGAGATACACTCTCATATTGGCGACAAATGTCGTGGTGCTAAAATAAACGGCAAGATGGGCCCACTTAGTACCGAACTTCACAATCGTGATATCGTCGAGATTGTAGTTGCGGCCAAAAATGATAAGAGTGGTCCTTCTCGTGACTGGCTTGACTTCGTGCGAACAACAAAAGCGAAGCAGCACATTAGGTCCTGGTATCGTAAACTGAGCCGGGATCAGCATATTCGTGAAGGCAAAGAACTTCTTGCTAAGGAGCTAGCGCTCTACGGTGTTCATGAGACCGAGATAGACGAGGGACAGCAGAAGGAAGTTATCGGAACCAGTGGCTGGAAGAGCTGGGATGATGTTCTTGCCGCCATCGGTGACGGTACCGTAACAGTCCGTCAGGTTGCAAAAAGGCTTATCGGTGAACATCTTTATCACCAATATCACGAGAAACAAAAAGATAAAGATGTATTGCCGACCGAAACGGTGGTTAGGGAGAAAGAGGCAAGTTTTGAAGGAATGCTAATCCGCTACGCAGAGTGTTGTAATCCGAAAAAAGGCGATGAAGTTGTAGGGTTTATTACTCGCGGTCGTGGGATTACGGTTCATCGTCGTGATTGTAAAAATCTTTTAACCACGCCCGATGAAAGGCTAATTCAAATGAATATGGAAGTAACAAATATTCTCTCGGTCCCAGTTGAAGTAATCGCCGAGAATAGAGTCGGATTACTTAGGGATATTACACAGGTACTAGCCCAGCTTGATATTAATATTGATGAACATAAACAGACGAAAAATGAGCACGGTGAAAGTGTTATTTCGATGAAGCTTGCGACAGATAGCCCTGATCGGGTGATGACGGCGGTAGGAAAACTAACCAAACTAGCTGGAGTTCTTTCGGTAAAGCAGAAATAGCCTCTTTACCATAGCGCTCTGGTGTGATAAAAATATTACAGTATGTCGAAGAAAATAATCCAAAACCCTCGTGGAACTAGAGATATCCTGCCAGAACAGCAGGCATATTTTGATTACCTGGAAAAAGTTTTCGTGAGTATTACTCGTGCCGCTGGATTTTCTAAGGTTACAACCCCAGTTTTCGAAGACACAGCGCTATTTGTTCGCGGTGTGGGCAAGGGTACTGATATTGTCGAAAAAGAAATGTACACTTTTGAAGATCGTTCCAAGAACTCATTAACGCTTCGTCCTGAAGGAACTGCTTCGATTGTGAGGGCATATTTACAGAACGGAATGCAATCCTGGTCGCAACCAGTAAAACTTTCATACTTTGAGCCAATGTATCGCTACGACCGTCCTCAAGCTGGTCGTTACCGTGAGTTTTGGCAGTTTGGTTTTGAGCTAATCGGCGATAAGAACCCAATTGCTGATGCGGTTGTAATTACCACGGCCTATCGAGTTTATGACAAACTAGGGCTTGGTGACTCGCTCAGAATGCAGATTAACAGCATCGGTTGTGCTGTTTGTCGTCCGAAGTACCTCAAGGAGCTGTCCAAGTTCTACAAGGGGCATGAAGGCGAAATTTGTGAAGACTGTCAGAAGCGCCTGGGAACTAACCCGTTGCGTCTACTTGACTGTAAAAACAAGAAATGCCAGCTGCTGGCCGAAGAAGCGCCACAGATTGTAAATCACCTTTGCCAGGAGTGTCACGACCACTTCCATGTTGTTCTTGAGTATCTAGATGAGATCGGTATTGTTTATGAGATTAATCCTCGCCTAGTTCGTGGACTTGATTACTATACCAAAACTGTTTTCGAATTCTGGAGTGAGTCAAATGGTTCTCAGAATTCCCTTGGTGGTGGTGGTCGTTATGATGGTCTCATCGAACAACTTGGGGGCAAGCCGACACCAGCTCTTGGTTTTGCCGGAGGTGTGGATCGGACCGTAGAAGAGATTATGAAGCTTGATATAAAACTGGACGTAGAAGAGTCTACCGATGTATTTGTAGCTCAGCTCGGTGATGAGGCACGCAAGAAGTGTTTCCGCCTGATGAATGACCTTTGGGGACAGGGAATCGACGCAGAGGGTTGTCTTGATAAAGGAGCTATCTCAGATCAGCTAAAGGCAGCCAATAAGGTTGGTGCCAAATATACCCTGATTATGGGTCAAAAAGAAGCCTATGATGGTACTGTGATTGTGAAAGAAATGGTTTCTGGGACTCAGGAAACGATGCCGGTAGAGAAGGTCGCAGCTGATCTAAAAAAGAAACTTAAATAGTTTTATAGGAGGGACAAGTGAATATTGACTTACAAACAGTGCTAAACATTGCTGGCGTCACAGCCCTTACCTCGATTTACGAGAAATTTTTGACAATATTTCCAGCGCCTCTTCACTGGGTAGTATCGCTGATTGTCCTTGTTTCACTGGTTGTCGCATTTATCACTCTTATTCGTTTTCACTGGCTATTCTTACTTTTGCTTGTAGTTTTATTGCCGCTAGCATTTCCGGTCCTCAGTTCAATCTTTACCGGTCTCTACGATCTCTTTGTATATCTGGTTCATCAGGTAGTTTCTGGGATGCCGAAGGGTGTCACGATAACGACGAAATAAATATTATAAAAGCCCCCATAAAGGGGGCTTTTAAGTTTGTCTTTGTTTACTTTAGACCGATAGAGTGAGCGATGCTTAGAACGTGATTTACGTAACCCATATCGTGGTTATAACGATAAAGGGCGTTTACGAGGTCACCGCGGTCAGCACCGTTAGCAGCCATATAAGCAGCAGCGGTCATGATAGCGTCATCAACGTTGTTGATGTCGGTCACGCCGTTACCGTCACCGTCCACTGCGTAGGCAGTGAAGGTTGATGGCATAAACTGCATCGGACCCTGAGCACCAGCATAACTGGTAACGATGGTAGAACCACGCTGACCAGTCTCGACATAGTGGACTGCAGCAATAACCTCCCAGGGGACGTTATATGCAGCACTAGCCTGAGTATACTGGTTTACGAAAGCGGATGAAAGACCAGCTTTCTCAAGAGCTGAAGTTCGTGAGGCATTCTCGCGAGCGAGACGGGCCTCTTCCTCAGCTTTGATACGAGCAGCTTCTTCTGCGATACGCTTATGATACTCAGCCATCTGAGCAGCAGCTTTCTCTTCGGTTGTTAAGGAATTATCTTTTGTAATTGTGTTTTTGATGTTTTCAGTGATATGCGCCTCACTAACGGCGTTTGCCTCTATGATCTGAGGCTCGGCATAAGCCTGGGCCTCGGCCAGTGTAACTGGCGTCTTTACTACCATGAAGGCAAGCAGCATGGCAGTAATAGTTTTTCTGTCCATTAGGTATGAACGAACCTCTCTTTCCACCCTCCTAACAAGTTGGCTTTTTGCGACCAAATTGCTATCCTCTTTTCAGAAGACTGTATATTGTAGCACAATACTTTACATTTGTCAAGTATATTTTCATGCCACAAGAGGTAATTCTACCTCTATTTAATTTTCGTGTCAAGGGGTAAAAAGCTAGATTCTTCATTTCTTCTTGTTAAGAAACGAAACAAAGAATCTAGAAAAATTAAACTCGCTTTTCGATTTGTCATTCCCGCGAAGGCGAGAATCCAGTCTTACTAAAGTAAGACAAAAGTACTGGCACCTTTCCCTTGAATGAAATGTGCCCGAAAGTTCAAGAAAAATCTGACTCCTTCGACTTAGTACGAAATTCTGTTTCACAGTAATTTCTTGCTTTCGTCGATAGTCGGGTGACTGCGGTCACCGAATGATTTTTCAAAGAAATTTGTGTGGTAGAATTAAGATAGGAGAACAATATGGCAGACGATATTTTTTGTAGAATTGTGGTGGGTGAGATCCCAGCTTATAAAGTATATGAGAACGATGACTTTCTGGCTTTTTTGAATATCAATCCGAACCGTCTTGGCCACACACTAGTTATACCAAAAGAACATTATACGACAATCTATGATATGCCCGAGGCTCTCTATCGCGATTATATGGCCCTAGCTCGTGAGTTAGCAGGTGGTGTGAAAAAAGCAGTTGGGTCGGCGAAAATTGCCCTTATGGTAATCGGCCTTGATATCGACCATACTCACATTCATCTAATTCCGATGGATACGGCTGCTGACGTGGATTTTGGGAGTCAATACGCTGAAACACCAGAAAAGCTTGCAGAAATGGCCGAAAGGATTCGCGCAGCGCTCCCTGCCTAATCTTTACAGAAGGCCATATTTGTGCTAGAATTAGCTTACTTTCCACGTTAGGAGGTGAGTTACTCTGCAAGCAGTAGTTAGAAAAGATCACGAAAATTTCGATAGCTTACTCCGCCGCTTTAACCGCAAGGTTCAACAGAGCGGTAATTTACCTTTGGCTCGTAAGAACCAATTTTTCGCCAAGGAACTTTCGAAACGTGAAGCCAGAGAGATAGCGATTCGTAAACAGGCTCGTAAAAACGCCAAGAATCGTAGTATGTTACTTAAAGGATTTTAAATGACACTTATAGAGCGCTTAGACGCAGATTTGAAAATGGCAATGGTGGCCCACGCAAGTGAGAAGCTGCAGCTTATCAGAATGCTGAAGAGCGCTCTTAAAAATGCCGAAATTGCTCTTGGACATGAGCTGAGTGAGCCTGAAACTTTAGCAGTACTAGAAAAACAGGCCAAGCAGCGTCGTGACTCTATAGAGCAATATGAAAAAGGTGGCCGGACTGATTTAGCCAAGAAAGAGGCAGCAGAACTGGGGCTGATTGAGGCATATTTGCCAGCAAAAATGACTCAGGAGGAAGTAGAGCAGCTAGTTGAACAGGCGATAGCGGAGCTTGCAGCTACCAGTGCTGCAGACATGGGGAAAGTGATACAGGCAGTGATGGGGCGAGCAGCTGGAGCGACTGACGGCAAGACTGTATCCTCTATCGTACGCGAGAAACTCAAATAATGAAATTTACAATCGTCGGCACAACTTATACGGTTAACCGCGATAAACTAGAGAAGGTAGCGAAGGCTACTTTTTCTCATTTAGAAATAGGGAAGCGGGAAGGTGAAATCGAGCTTAAATTTGTCTCTGAAGCGGAAATTCAGAGACTAAACAAGGTCTATCGTGGTATTGATAAGCCGACTGACGTACTCTCTTTTAATGTCGGCGTAGAACCCCTCGCTGGTCAGATTGTAATCTGTTATACTTATACTGTCAGCCAGGCAAAAAGGCTAAATAAACCTGTTTTAGAAGAATTTGCCCTGTTGACCGTTCATGGTATCCTGCACATTTTCGGCTATGACCATCTAGAACAGTCAGAAGAAGCCGAAATGCAGCGAATCGAGCAAGAAATCTTGAATACGGAGGGAATAGAACGTTGAAGGGCATTGTAATCATTGGCCCACCCGGGTCTGGTAAAGATACGCAGATAGAAAAGCTAAGGGATTACTACGATATTGCAGTTATTTCTGGTGGTGATATCTCTCGTGAGCTATCAAAGAAAAACTCAAAAATACGGCAGATAGTTGATAGTGGTCAGCTTATAGACGACTCGTTAATCCTGGAGGGGATTGATAAGCTACTTGATACGGTACCGGCAGAAAAGCTAGTCGTTTTTGATGGTGTTCCTAGGACTATGCATCAAGCAGAAGGGATCAATGAAATTCTTGCTCATCACAACCGCTTGATTGATGTGGTGATATATATTGAAGTTCCCGAAGAAGTAATCGTTGATCGACTGTCACGAAGGCGTGTCTGTTCACTTTGTGGTATCAATATACCAGAGGGCGCAGAGAAATGCGCAAGCTGTGGTGGGAGGTCAGTGCTGAGGGAAGATGACCATCCGGCAGCAATCATGCGTCGAGTGGAGACATTTCTTGATCGTACCTTGCCATTAACGGAATACTATAAGATGAAGGGTATCATGGCAGAGGTTAACGGAGATCAGTCAATTGCAGAAGTTGCCAAAAATATTAAAGAAATGATTGATAATGTCACAGCCCGTAAATGTGAATAATAAATATCTTGCAATGAAAGAAGGCGGTCGGATTTTGGCCACTATTCTTCGTGAAATCAAATCAAAAACCCATGTCGGAATGACGACAATGGAGATTGACGACCTGGCTAGGCGCCTATGTCTCAAGTATCACGTTAAGCCGTCTTTCCTAAATTATGAAGGCTATCCAGCTGCAATCTGTGTTTCTATTAATGAAGAAGTAGTCCATGGGATCCCTGGTAGGCGTGTTGTAAATGAGGGCGATCTAGTATCGCTTGATTTTGGAGTTGAATATGAGGGGTTTCATACAGACAGTGCAATTACCTTTGGCGTCGGTAATATTTCTGCAGAAGCACATCGCCTACTAGTGATAACCGAAAAGTCGCTTCTTGCAGGTATCGAGCAAGCTAAGGCCGGTAATCACATCGGGGCTATCGGCCATGCGGTACAGAAATCAGTTGAAGCGGGTGGCTTTGGCGTAGTGAGAGCACTCGTTGGGCACGCAATCGGTGAAAATGTTCATGAAGAGCCATATGTGCCAAATTATGGTACTCGAAATGATGGTCCGATAATCCAGGCAGATACTGCTCTCGCGATTGAGCCAATGGTTACAGTGGGCAGTTATGAAGTAAGGACGCTTGATGATGGCTGGACATACTCAACAATCGACGGCAAACTTTCGGCACATTTCGAACACACAGTCTGGATTCATTCAGACGGAGCGGAGATTTTGACCACTACAGAATGATAAATCTCTTGTAAGCCAGAAAATAATCAGTTTATAATGGGAAAGCAAATAAATCAGGTGCAAGCTAAATAAATGGCAAAAAAAGAAGAGTATTACGTCGGCCTAGATGTCGGCTCTAGTAAAATTACTGCTGTTGTGGGACAGCCTGATGAGGAGGGGGTTCTCAATATTATTGGTGTTGGTGTAAGCCGCAATACCGGTATTAAGAAAGGCGTTGTTACTGAGCTTGAGGAAACCGTAAGTGGTATTTCTGAAGCAATTGAAATGGCTGAAGGAGTTTCTGGGTCACAGATTTCTGCCGCGACCGTAAACATCAATGGTGGGCATATCAGCTCTACAAATTCCAGGGGTGTTGTGGCAGTTGCGCGTGCCGATCAAGAGATTACCAAGAATGATATTGCTAGAGCTGAAGATGCAGCCCAAGCGGTTCAAATTCCAGCGAACAAAGAACTTATACATATGATTCCTCGTTTTTTCCAAGTTGATAACGGGGACCCAGTAAAAGAGCCTTTAGGTATGAGTGGGGTTCGTCTAGAGATTGAGACTCACCTGATAGCGGTGTCGACTCAAGCAATGAAGAACCTGACTAAATGTGTGACTCAGGCCGGAGTAGGAATAGAAGATGTAGTTGTCTCTGCACTTGCATCAGCAAAATCATCTGTAACCAAACGTCAGCGTGAGCTTGGTTGTGTTTTGGTGGACATCGGCGCTGCTACAACCGGAATGACGGTATTTGTAGATGATAGTGTACTTTATACAAAGGTCTTTCCAATCGGAGCAGCGGCAGTAACGAATGATGTTGCGATTGGTCTGCGTACCTCAGTGGATGTGGCAGAGAAGGTGAAGCTAAAGTATGGTAATGCGGTTGCAGCTGACGTTGTTGAGACAGCCAAGATAGATTTGTCGGCGATTGATATATCAGAGGAGGGGATTGTTCCGGCTCGACACGTTGCCGAAATTATTGAAGACAGAATGGAGGAAATTTTCCGTCTGGTTCTTGACGAGCTCAAGAAAATTAAACACGATACTTTACTCCCAGCAGGTGTAGTTCTCACTGGCGGGGGAGCCAAGCTTCGCGGTATTGAAGACAAGGCAAAGTCATACTTCAGACTCCCGGTCAATATTGGCAAGCCACATTCTCTCGGAGGACTAACAGAAAAAGTTTATGATCCATCTTTTTCGGCGGCAGTCGGTCTCTTGCTGTACTCATATGAAGAAAAAGAAAATAAGGGTGGAAGCACCACTGTTACAACAGTTTACAATCGCCTGAAGGAAGTGTTCAAAATTTTTCTACCATAATTTAGAGCTTTAAAACTGTATATTTGAGCAGGGTTTGTATAAACTATTTATACATACCCTGTTTTTATTATTTACAATAGAACCCATAAGTTGTACAATACGGACATTGCCAAAAATATTAAGGAGGTCCTAGTATGGGCGAAGTAAAACCAAGTATGGAAACATTTGCACGCATCAAAGTGGTGGGTGTTGGAGGATCCGGAGGAAACGGTGTCGATCGCATGATCGAGGCTGGTCTTAAGGGAGTTGAGTTCATCGCAATCAATACCGATGCTCAGGCTCTACACAAATCAAAAGCGGACAAAAAGGTCCATATCGGGAAAGCTCTAACTAAAGGCCTTGGAGCTGGTTCGGATCCGGAGATTGGTAAAAAAGCCGCTGAAGAAACCAGTGAAGAAATATATGAAATTCTAAAGGGTGCCGACATGGTCTTCGTGACCTATGGCTCGGGCGGTGGTACTGGTACCGGCGCTAGCCCAATTGTCGCTAACATTGCGCGCGAAGTTGGAGCCCTCACTGTTGGTGTGGTGACTAAGCCCTTTGGTTTTGAAGGTGAGAAGCGCAAGCGAGTGGCTGAAGAAGGAATTGAGGCTCTCAAGGATCAAGTGGATGCTCTCATTACGATACCAAATGATCGACTACTTCAGGTTGTTGACAAAAAATCCACCCTCCTAGATGCCTTTAAGGTAGTAGACGATGTCCTTCGGCAGGGTGTCCAGGGTATCTCAGACTTGATTACAGATAGTGGCCTTATAAATGTCGACTTTGCTGATGTGAAGACGATTATGTCAAATGCTGGTTCGGCCCTTATGGGTATCGGCCGTGGAAGCGGTGAGAATCGTGCCATGGAAGCCGCTAAGCAGGCAATCAACTCACCGCTACTTGAACTTTCAATTAATGGTGCCAAGGGTGTTCTTTTCAATGTTACTGGTGGGACTGATCTTGGTATGTATGAGATTGATGAAGCAGCGAAGGTGATTACCAATGCAGTGGACCCAGAAGCGAATATTATCTTCGGTGCCGTGATTGATCCAAATATGTCGGGTGAAGTGACTGTTACGGTGATTGCGACTGGATTTGAGGGGATGCATAATCCACTTAGCCCACGCATGAGCCATCAGCCACTTGACCTAGGTACCCGTCCAGTGAGCCTGGAGCCAGAAAAAGAGGCTTCATTCGACCAAGATGATGATGGTGACTGGGAAATTCCTACCTTCATCCGCAAGCGAATGGAATAATACATATAGGTATCTGTTAAATAGGGGCAAATAGCCCCTATTTTTATAGCTGTTTATAACTAATATTGTCGAAAACTAGCTGTGGAAAAGATGATTTTGTGCTTAAAAATACCCTATATTTTTGTGGATAAGAAAATGCTTGACACCACATATATGGCGTAATACGATATTAGGGCTACGCTATATGTAGTGTTATTTACAAGGAAGGAAAAAGTTTGATTTGTCCGAAATGTCACTCAGAGAATCTGAGAGTAGTTGAAAAGCGTGACATCGAAAACGAGCCTGCCATCCGCCGTCGCCGCGAATGCGCTGATTGTAGCTTTCGCTTCACTACTTACGAGCGCTTAGAAGTCCCTACACTGACAGTGATAAAGAAGAGCGGTCATAAGGAGCCATTCAGCAGAGAAAAGCTGGCTAGTGGTATCTACAGGGCCCTAGAGAAGCGCCCAGTAGAGGATTCTGCTACAGCCGAGCTGATAGCTTGTATCGAGCGGGACCTCCGGGCGACTGGTGAGACCGAAGTCTCTAGCGACAAGATTGGGGAAACGGTGATGGATCGCTTGCTACACCTCGATGAGGTCGCATATCTGCGTTTTGCGAGCGTGTATCGCTCATTCTCAACACTCGAAGCCTTTGCTGACGAGCTCAAAAAAATAAAAAAGTAAAAATTATTAAAATAAATTGACGAGGGGGAATATTCGAATGGCCGCAACTGATGAAATTCAGCAAGAACAGCTAGCTCTGCCAAAGAAGCACTTGGCGAAGAAAAAATTTACCAAGATTGAGAAGCGTGACGGCAAACTACAGAAGTTTGATCCAGAAAAGATTGTTGACGCAATCGCCAAGGCAGGTGAAGCGACCCATGAATTTGGTCATGATGTGGCGGCCAAGCTCGCACAGAAAGTTATTGATATTCTTAACCGTCAGTTCGATGCTGATAATCTCCCTTCAGTTGAAAAAATTCAAGATGTAGTAGAACACGTCCTGATGGACTCAGTGTTTGAAGAGACTGCCAAGTCTTATATTGTTTACCGCAAACAGCACGAAGAGATGCGCAAGACAAAGCTAATGGATTCAGAGAAGTTGGTCGATGAATACTTGGGTGAGGATACTTGGTACGTCAAAGAAAATTCAAATATGACCTATTCTCTACAGGGGCTAAATAACTTCATTGCAGCTCAGATAACAGAGCGTTACTGGCTCAACAAGATGTACCCGGATGAGATTAAGGATGCTCACAAGAACGCCGACTTTCATATTCATGATCTTGGTTTCCTTTCTACTTATTGTTGTGGTTGGGACCTTAAGGACCTGATTATTCGTGGCTTTGGTGGTGTGCCGGGGAAGATTAATTCTAAGCCAGCCAAACATATGAAGGCATTGCTGAACCAGATTGTAAACTTTATGTATACTTTGCAGGGCGAAAGTGCTGGGGCTCAGGCAATGTCTAGTTTTGACACACTGGTAGCTCCATTTGTCCGCTATGACAACCTAGAGTACAAACAGGTAAAGCAGGCGATGCAGGAATTTGTCTTCGGGATGAATATCCCTACTCGTGTCGGCTTCCAGACCCCCTTTACCAACATTACGATGGACCTTGTTCCTACTGGACAGCTAGCGGAAGAAAACGTCGTTATTGGTGGCAAAGTGATGAAGGAGAAATACAAAGATTTCCAGAAGGAAATGGATATGGTAAACCGGGCTTTTGCCGAGGTAATGCTT
>CAZEFH010000004.1:0-20090 GCA_964511435.1 uncultured Candidatus Saccharibacteria bacterium | reverse complement strand
CATCACCAAGAATTTTAACTGGGACGATAAGAGTCTTGATCCGGTTTGGGAAATGGCAGCCAAGTACGGTATCCCATATTTCTCCAACTTCATCAACTCGGACATGGATCCAGACGATGCTCGTAGTATGTGTTGTCGTCTCCGTATCGACAATCGTGAGCTCCGTAAGCGTGGTGGTGGCCTTTTTGGTGCCAATCCGCTCACTGGCAGTATCGGAGTTGTTACTATTAATATGCCCCGTCTCGGCTATCTTGCTAGGGACGAGAAGGAATATTTCGAGCGCCTTGGTCATCTGATGGACCTCGCGAAAGAATCTCTAGAAATCAAACGCAAACTCATCGAGCGCTTTATGGAACAAGGATTATATCCTTTTGCAAAGATCTATCTAGAGGAAATTAAGGGCCGCTTCGGTAACTACTGGGCAAATCACTTCTCCACAATTGGACTACTAGGGATGAACGAGTCAATCAAGAACTTCCTTGGTGAAAAGGAAGACATCACGACCAAGAAGGGTCATGAATTTGCGGTCAAAGTAATGGACTATATGCGTGATCGCATCTCACAGTATCAGGAAGAGACGGGACATATCTATAATCTAGAAGCTACACCTGGTGAGGGGACAACTTATCGCTTTGCCAAGAGGGATACTGAGCAATACTCTGACATTATAGTTGCGAATATGCCTGCCCACAAAGGAATGGGAGCCAAGCCATACTATACCAACTCTACTCAGCTTCCAGTCGGATTTTCTGACGATGTTTTTGCAGCCCTAGATCTGCAAGACGACCTTCAAACCAAATATACTGGCGGGACTGTACTTCACATTTTTATGGGGGAGCGCCTAGATGATAACGAGGCAGTTAAGAATCTGGTGAAGAAAGTCGCAGAAAACTATCATATTCCATACTTCACTCTTTCGCCGACTTTCTCTATCTGTCCGAAACACGGTTATATCAAGGGCGAGCACGAGTATTGCCCTATCTGTGACCAGGAAATTGGTTACGTCGAGCAGATGAAGCTCGATACAGTACCACAGAGCAAATAATTAAATTAGAATAAGTAAGCTTAAAGGAGGAAACCATGACCCCAACTGAAATGAACGCAACCAGAACCAAGTGTGAAGTCTACTCACGTGTTGTTGGATACATTCGTCCAGTGTCTCAGTGGAATGAAGGCAAGCAGTCAGAATACGCAGATCGCGTAGAGTTCCGTGTCTGCGGCTGTGGTGAGTAAATGCAGTTCGCAGGACTAGTCAAAACTACTCTTATTGACTATCCGGGCAAAGTTGCAGCCGTTGTGTTTACACAAGGCTGCAACTTTCGTTGTGGTTTCTGTCATAATCCCGATCTGATCCCGATAAAATCGGAAAAACCAGACACGCTGGTTTCAAAAGACGAGGTAATGGCCTTACTCATAAAGCGACAGGGCGTACTGGATGGAGTCGTGATTACCGGTGGGGAACCGCTGGTGACTATTGGAGTCGAAGATTTTATCAAGGAAATTAAAGACCTTGGCTACTTAGTGAAACTAGATACAAATGGGTCGAATCCAGGCCTACTCAGGAAGTTAATTGACTCGGAGCTTATTGACTATGTGGCTATGGATATCAAGGCGGATCTAGGTAATTATGCTAAAGTTTGTGGTTTTCAGGATCTAACAAAGATTAAGGAATCGGTGGATATTTTGCTTCAGGGACGGGTGGATTATGAATTTCGTACCACAGTTTTGCCATACTACCATCAAATAGATGATTTCAAGAGGCTTGGAGAATTGATCAAGGGAGCAAAACTATACACTATACAGGGGTTTAGACCACAAATTACCCTGGACGAGGCGCTTGAGACCGAGAAACCTTTTACCAGAGAACAACTTTTGTTAATTAGGGATGTTGTGTCGCCTTTTGTTCAGAGGGTAGTGATTCACGAAAATTTGAGCTAGGGTGTATAATACTTATATAAAGGGAGAATATGATGGTAGAAAATAAACTATATCGTTCATGCAAGGATCGAATGATTGGAGGAGTTGCAGGTGGTATCGCTGAATATTTTCAGATCGACTCTACTCTGGTTCGTCTTGTTTTTGCGATCTTGATGATTTCTGGTGGTGTTGGCGTACTCGCTTACATTCTCGCTTGGGTTATTATCCCTGAGAATCCAGAGTGTGCCAAGGGCAAAAGTGGTGCCGAGGAGATAAAGGAACAGGCGGAAAAAGTGGCTAAGGAAATCAAGAACGTCGCTGAGAAAAACAGTGCCCAGAAGGAAGATGCCAAGTACTGGGTCGGGATGGTTATCCTCCTTTTTGGGATAGCTCTTCTGGCGCAGCTCGTCTTCGGCTTCCACTTTGTGAAGTTCTTTCTTCCACTGGCAATTATGCTAGTCGGAGTACTTGTTATTAGTAATTCAATGAGAAAGTAGGTACAAAATGCCAAAGAAAAGTGAAGAAGCGGTCGAAGCAGAGATAGTAAACAAAGAAAAAGCTAGTAGTAAGCTAGATGAAGGAAATCGCAGCGGGGTCTTCTGGGGGCTAGTCCTAATTGCTCTTGGTGGAATTCTAGTTGCGGAAACCTTTACCGACATTAATCTGTGGCAGTATTTCTGGCCAGGTGTACTGATTGTCCTTGGGCTCTCACTGGTGCTGAGAAGCTACAAGTACTAGAAAGGAGTAAAGATGGTAAACGGATCACGTTTCTTGTGGGGTACTTTCTGGCTGCTTCTAGGTGCTAGCTGGCTCGCAAACCAACTGGGATATATTGGTAGTGGTTTCTGGGGTCGAATCATCTTATTCTGGCCGCTAATAATTGTTTTAATTGGCCTACGGCTTGTACTACGCGATATCCGAATTTACACTGTAGTTGGTCTCGTTTTGCTTTTGGGACTATTCGGTTACGCAGTTTTCTCGCCTCGTGATGTGCTGGATTACCTTGGTACAAAAGAAAGTGTTTCTACTCAAACAGCCAGCTTGACAAGAGACGATAATGTGAAGACACTTGAGCTTGATATTGAGAGTGGTGCAGCTGAAATACAGCTATCGGAACTTACTGAGAGTGAATCCCAAACTCAGCTTGTGGCAGTTGACGCTGTAGGGATGGAAAAGCTAAAGACGGAAAAAGTCGTTTCAGGTGGCATTGCGAAGGTTGTGATTGGAGAAAACTTCGAAGGTCGAGTAGTCTTTGGGACTTCGAAGAGAACTATGAACGTAAAGGTGGCCCGCGGCGTTCCGGTCAAACTTACACTATCGTCTGGCGCTACTAAGTCATCTCTAGACCTGACCGAGCTAAACGTAACTGATTTATCACTAAAGTCAGGCGCTGCTACTAGCTCAGTCAGAATTGGTGGTAAAGCCAAATTAGTAAATATTTCAGTAGAGGCCGGTGCGTCTGACTATACTCTCGAGATTCCGAAGGATTCTGGATATAAAGTAGTGACGAAGAGCGGTCTTACAAGCGTGTCTTTGCCGACCGGGACGGCCTCTATAGTTGGTGACGATACTAAAACAAGTACTAATTACGAAAATAGCCCGCACCGAGTCTCGGTCCTTGTTAGTTCTGGTCTGACCAGTTTGAAACTTACAACCTACTAGATAGCACAAAAATACCTCCCTTGGGGAGGTATTTTTGTGCTAGAATGATTTAGTAAATAAGGAGCAAAAACTACATGTGCGGAATCGTTGCTTATATTGGAAAAAAGAACGTCGATGATATTTTACTTGAAGGTCTTAGGAGGTTGGAATACCGTGGCTATGATTCGGCAGGGATTGCTGTAGTCGAAGACGGTAAGCTACTGGTAACCAAGGCTGTGGGCAGAATTGCTGAACTAGAGAAAAAACTTAATGACCCAGGCGCTCCAACCGTAGGAATTAGCCATACTAGATGGGCTACGCACGGTGAGCCAACCGAGAATAATGCACATCCACACCTATCTGGTGATGGCAAACTGGCCCTTGTTCATAATGGAATTATTGAAAATTACCAGGAAATTAAGGATAAGTTGAAGAAAGAAGGCCATCAATTTCTTTCTGATACTGATACAGAAGTACTTGCGCACTTGATTGGTAAAATGTATCAAGGCGACCTCTTGGCTGCAGTCCAAGCAGCCCTGAGAGAGGTTAGAGGTGCTTACGGTATTGCTGTTGTACACGCAGACGAACCAAAAAGAATAGTGGCTGCTCGCATGGGAAGTCCGCTAATCTTCGGGGTTGGTAAAAACGAGTACTTTGTGGCATCTGATGTATCAGCTTTTCTCGGGCACACAAATCAAGTAATTTACTTGAATGACGGCGAGGTAGTTGATATTTGTGCGGACAACTATAAAATATACGACTCTAGCAGTAACTGTGTTGATTGTCAGGTCTCAGAGGTAGAGTGGACCCTCGAAGAGTCGGAGAAAGGTGGCTTCGCTCACTATATGCTGAAGGAGATAATGGAGCAGCCTGAGGTAATTCGTAACTCTACCAGAGGACGCATTCTCCTGGATGAGGGGGATGTTAAGCTTGGTGGGCTTGAGGATGTGCGTGAACGTCTACGAGAAATTGAGCGTATCATCATTATTGCATGTGGGACAGCTCGCTATGCCGGTATGGTCGGAGAATATATTCTTGAAGAGTATGCTGGTATCCCGGTCGAGGTAGAGTTTGCTTCAGAGTTCCGCTATCGAAAGCCAATAATTGATGATAAAACGATAGTGCTCGCGATTAGTCAGTCTGGAGAAACGGTTGATACTCTAGCAGCAATCCGAGAGGCAAAGAAAAAAGGTGCGCTTACCCTAGGAATCGTGAATGCAGTAGGATCAACAATCGCACGTGAGACTGATGCTGGGGTTTATAATCATGCTGGCCCCGAGATTGCGGTTGCCTCTACCAAGGCGTTTACCTCTCAGCTCACGGTTCTCACCCTGATTGCGGTAATGCTCGGCCGACAACGAGAAATGAGTGCCGTGATGGGGCGAAAAATACTTGAAGAACTGATGGCATTACCAGACAAACTTGAAAAAATTTTGAAGGACGCATCAGTCTATGAGAAACTTGCAAATAAGTATAAGGACTACGATCACTTCATGTTCTTAGGACGAAAGTACTGCTTCCCACTTGCCGAAGAGGGTGCACTAAAGCTAAAAGAAATCTCATATATTCATGCAGAGGGCTATGCTTCAGGAGAAATGAAACATGGGCCAATTGCGTTAATAGATAAGGATTTCCCCACCTTCGCGCTCATCCCCGAAGATAGTGTTTATGAGAAGGGTGTTTCAAACCTTGAAGAAATAAAGGCTCGGAGTGGTAAGGTGGTTGCCCTAACGACAGAAGGAAATAAGGCGATTGAAAAGGTTGCTGACGATGTTGTATATATCCCAAAGACGCTAGAAATGCTGACCCCACTGCTTGCCGTCGCCCCCCTGCAGCTGTTTGCTTATCATGTTGCGGTGGCAAAGGGACTCGACGTGGACAAGCCACGAAATCTTGCTAAAAGCGTAACTGTGGAGTAGAAAATGATTGTAAAGGCAATTTATGCAGAGAACCCATCCGACAACAGGGAGCTTGAGCTTCTTATTGGAGAAGTAAGAGCTGATGGGGAAAATGTGGCTGAATTTCACTGGGGAGAAGAAGATACAAACGATCTAGCGAAAATATATGATATCTATCAGGCACCGGCTCTTCTGATAACCAAGGATGATGGTGTTTACGTTGAACTCTGGCAGGGGAGTCTACCCACTGCTGGAGAGGTGAGATATAGGCTAAATAATGCTTAGAGTATTTTTAATCAATTTTTTGACCCTGTTCTCTGATGTATTATTTCTCCTGATTCTAGCGAGAGTAGTATTGTCATTTATCCCAAGTGGTTTGCATCGTTTTCGGCTTTTTATTTACTCAGCCTCTGAGCCACTGCTAGCGCCAATAAGAAAGCTTATACCACCGCTAGGGGGAGCGATTGACCTATCTCCAATTATTCCGTTTCTGGTAATACAGGTACTCATTGAGCTCATCGGCAGGTTTCTTTGAATAAATATCATATTCAAATAAAGGCAAATAGTCGTGCACAAGGAGTGGTGTTTGATTCAGAAAACGATGTTTATTTGGTTTCAGTGAAGTCGACTCCAGTAGAAGGTAGGGCTAACGCAGAACTACTGACAGTTTTTGCAAGCTATCTCGATGTTCCAAAGTCTTTGCTAAGCCTCGAAAAAGGGATAACTAGCAGATATAAAACGATATTATTGAATAAATAGTTTATACAAAAGTATTTAAATTATTATTTAAGTAATAGCATTGCGGCTTCATATTTTGGCCTGATTAGCTGTTTTGATTCCTTGAAATGCAATTGATGATATTTGTTCTGAAGCTTTGTGCGGACTGACTGTTGGGCTTCAAATTGATCCATATTTTCAAAGGTATAGGCAGCCTTGAAGATACCGCCAATATTGTCGAAGTTTGAAAGAACGTCAGCTTCCGCCACGATTCGTTCTTCTGGTGACTTACGTTCTAGATTTTGAGAACCGCGGTGGTTGGTAATACACCCAACAACTAGCTCTATTCGGTCGTCTGGGTATCCAAGTTCTTTTAACTTCTCCCGCGCAATTCGCGCACCACTAAGGTGGTGATTTTCTCTGCCCTCAATAATTGAACCAATGTCATGAAGCCAGCCAGCAATCTGAACAATTTCAACGTCAGCTCCCAGTTTTTCTGCTAGAACGGTTGCATATTCTACCACGGGACCAAAATGATAAACAAATGGCTCATAGCCATAGTGACTAGTAGGTTTTTTGCACTCAGTTTCTACGAACTGACGGACATTTTCGACAATATTCATTATTTTAAGTCTAACACCAACAGACTTTCCATGTGAAGAGTGTTCGGATAAAAATCGTAGCCTATTAGCTTCACTTGTTTGTAGGCTTCAGACAGGTCGTGAAAATCCCTTGCCTGAGTAATTGGATTACAAGAGAGATAAATGATCCGTTTGGGTTTTGTTTCAAGAACTCGTTTAACTAGTTTTGGATGCATTCCAGAGCGAGGGGGGTCAAGTACAAGAACATCGGTATTTTCAAGACTCTCTGCATTAATTTTGTGGTCAGGGAGCTCAATCTCGGTGTAATTATCTATATTGTTTAGATTTTTATTAATTCCGGCATATTTGACGGCAGAGGGGACGATTTCAATTCCGACAAGCTCCTTTGCTTTACTGGCTAGATTAAAACCAATCGAACCAGAGCCGCTATAGACCTCCACAATTCGTTTGCAAGTTGGCGTAGAGTTCACGATTTCCTTCAGGGCCTCGGTAAACACTGGAAGGTTGTTTTGGAAAAATCCATCGTAAGGATAGCGGATAGTGGAGTTTAGAACCTTTTCTTCCAGGTCGGTATCACCTTCTTGATATTTCAGCTCGGTAATTACCGAAATCGGAGACTTGATGGTGGAATATCCGATAATAAGTCCGTTTACGGTTTCTGCTAGGTCAGCGAGTCTAATATCAATCTGATATTCCTTAAACTTATAAAGAAGAATGGCGATAACCTTGCCGGTAGTTTTACTCTCACGTAATGTCAGGCTTTTGAGGCCCTTGCAGCTGATTTCGGGAATTTGATTCAATCTCTCGGTAATCTTGAGCGCCGCTGTATTCATTTTTTTTGACCCTAGCTCACAGCCGTCGACAACTTCATATTCATTATTAACACCACGTTTATGAAAAGCGAGTACTATTTTTCCATCTTTTTCGGTAAAGCTAAACTCAAGCTTGGTGCGGTAACCATATTTTTCTTCGCTCCCAACAAATTGATCGATCTGGATCTTTTCCCTGGTCATTTCTAAATATGCTTCCGTAAGCAGATCTTGCTTATATTCAAGCTGCTTTTCATAAGGCAGAACTTGCCAAGGTGAGCAAATAAGGTAATGGTCTTCCTTTGGCTCTATTCGTTCGGGTGACGCAGTAAGAATTTCCACTAGTCTTGCCTCGGCAAAAGACTTTTTGTTTTTGTATACCTGGATTCGAACCTTCTCACCCGGTAATCCACCCCAAACAAACACCACTTTGCCGCCCACGTGGGTAAGCGATTTTCCTTCTGGTACAATTTTTTCTATTGTAACTTCGTAGATATTGTTTTTGTCTAGCACAGTTTCCATAGCCAAAGTATTCTACACGAAAATACTAGTAATTTATAGTGAAAAACGATAAAATGTACCAAAGCACTTGAGCGGTTATCACCCGCGAGCTTCGAGAAGAAAACCGGTAGGTGAGTAGAACTCGACGTAGCAGACAGCGTAAAGTCGGTGAATAGAGTATCCACACGGAATCAGGTTGGTACCGCCCGAGAGGGCACCTGAGCGGTGTGGTTTTTGTTTTATAGGAGAGTAAAATGTTCAAAAAAGTTAATCCGAAACAGAATTTCCCAAAGCTAGAGGAAGAGGTCTTATCGCGTTGGCAAGAAGATAAAGTTTTTGAAAAGTCTATTGAGACAAAGCCGGCGAGTAAGACTTTTTCATTCTATGATGGTCCGCCATTTGCGACTGGTATGCCTCACTACGGTCATCTTCTCGCGGGTACCATTAAAGATGTAATTCCACGTTTTAAGACGATGCAGGGTTACCGCGTGGAGCGAATCTGGGGTTGGGATACTCACGGGCTACCGATAGAGAATATTGTCGAGCAGGAGCTGGATATCAAGACCAAGACTCAGGTAGAAGAAATGGGTATTGATAAATTTAATGAGCTTTGTCGGGCCAAGGTGCTTACTTATGCAGACGAATGGAAAAAGATTGTAGCTCGCACTGGACGCTGGGTAGATATGGATAGTGCTTATCTCACGATGAATCCAGAGTTTATGGAGAGTGTCTGGTGGGCTTTCTCTGAGCTATATAAGAAGGATCTAGCCTACGAGGGTCACCGGGTGATGCCGTATTGTTCTCGTTGTGCTACGCCTCTGTCGAATATGGAGGTCGGGCAAGGCTATAAAGACAAGAGGGACAAAGCGATAACAGTAAAGTTTGAACTTATCGACGAACCGGGGACATTTCTATTGGCTTGGACCACTACACCCTGGACCTTACCAGGGAATCTAGCATTATCGGTGGGACGCAAGATTGAATACTCAGTAGTCGAGAACAGCAGTGGGAAATATATTTTAGCAAGTGAGCGCCTGGAACATTATCAGTCTGAGCTTGGTGATTATAGATTGGTGAAAACGGTCATGGGCAAGGACCTAGTAGGTAAGAAATACTTGCCAATCTTTGAATACTATAAAGACGTCAAGAAAGCCTTCATCGTTATTGATGGTGACCACGTTACAACTACTGATGGTACTGGAATCGTTCATACCGCTCCTGCCTTTGGTGAGGAGGACTATCAGGTGGCAAAGAAGCATGGTATTGATTTCTATATGCCAGTAGATGATCTAGGAAACTTCACAATAGATGTTTCTGACTATGCCGGTAAGAGTGTTATTAGTCTTGAGACAAATGAACAAATCATCAAAGATCTCGGGGACAAGGTTATAAAAGTCGAGGGCATAACTCATTCATACCCACACTGTTGGCGCTGCGATACCCCATTGATTTATAAGGGTGTCTCGAGCTGGTTTGTGGCGGTTGAAAAGATAAAGAAGCAGATGCTTGCTGGCAATAAGGGTATTTATTGGCTTCCCGATAGCGTCGGTCATGGACGCTTTGCCAAACTTATTGAAAATGCACCTGACTGGAGCATTTCGCGTAACCGCTTCTGGGGCACACCGATTCCGGTATGGAAATGTGATAAATGTGACAAGATAGCAGTTATAGGATCGAAGGCTGAACTGGAGGAAAAGTCAGAAGCAAAACTCACTGATCTTCACCTACATCATGTTGGTAAAGTCTCGTTCCCATGTACTTGTGGTGGAAAGTATTGGCAAAATCGCGAAGTTTTCGATTGTTGGTTTGAGTCAGGAAGTATGCCATATGGGAGCATTCATTACCCTTTCGAGAATGCAACCAAGTTTGAACATGATTACCCAGCCGACTTTATCGCAGAAGGTATCGATCAGACCCGTGGCTGGTTTTATTCGCTTCTTGTATTGTCTACGGCGCTTTTTGAGAAGCCATCTTACAAAAGCGTAGTTGTGAACGGAACAATCCTTGCAGAAAATGGCCAAAAGATGTCCAAGAGGCTACAGAACTATCCTGACCCGATGTACATAGTTGATAAGTATGGTGCTGATGCAATGCGCTTTTATCTCATGTCTGGCCCGGCGGTAAAGGCTGAGGATTTTCGTTTTGCAGAAAAGGGCGTAGAGGAAGTAGTGAAAAAAGTGATACTCACACTTTGGAACTCATATAGTTTCTTCACTACCTATGCTGCGATTGATGGTTTTAAACCAACCGGAAAACTTGATTTATCTCATCCCATGGACCACTGGATTATTTCAGAGTTGAACCAGCTTACTCAGAACGTCACAGAATCATTTGAGGCATACGATCTCTCAAAGGTAGCCCGCTATCTATCTGAGTTTAACGACAATCTATCCAACTGGTATATCCGCCGAAGCCGTCGCCGTTTCTGGAAAAGCGAGAATGATAGTGACAAGAATGCTGCCTACGAGACGCTTTACCATGCCCTTACTACATATGTAAAACTTCTAGCTCCTTTTATGCCGTTTGTGACGGAGGAAATCTATCAGAATCTTGTCTGTGGTATCGTGTCCGACGCTTCAGAGTCAGTCCATTTGTGCGATTGGCCAAAGGCGGATGCCAAGCTGATTGATGAGCAGATAAACCAACAAATGACACTTGCTCGTAGTATTGTCGAAAAGGGTCTTAAGCTCCGCGCTCAAGCAGGGATTAATGTTCGTCAGCCTCTCGAAGTCGGCTATCTTGCACTTGCTTCGGGAGCCAAGCTTTCTGATGAAGTAATGGCGGCGATTACAGACGAACTCAACTTGCACCAGGTTGTTCAGGTTCAAGAAGGGAATAAAGATATCAAGGTGAACCGAGTTGCAAAACTAGACTTTAAGGTTGCGGGTCCAAGACTTGGCAGTAAGCTAAAGGAAGTCCAAGCAGCGCTATCGAAAGGTGAGTATAAGCTTAACCGAGAGAGACAACTTGAAGTGATGGGAGAGAAACTCAACACCGACGAGTATACTTTCGGGTTAGATATTGTTGCCACAGGAGATAATCTACTTGTTGACTCTGACCAGCGGGCTGGGTTTGTGATTGATACTTT
The DNA here is from genome assembly GCA_964511435.1 of uncultured Candidatus Saccharibacteria bacterium. Classification (GTDB taxonomy): domain Bacteria; phylum Patescibacteriota; class CPR2; order UBA1875; family CAIMLA01; genus JBGSPL01. The sequence continues at coordinate 8,917 of CAZEFH010000004.1, read as the reverse complement.
CATAACTAAGGCGCTTGAGGATGAGGGTACAGTCCGTGAGGTAGTACGGCTAGTGCAAGATGGGCGTAAGAAAGCAGGTTTTGAGGTTAGCGATCATATTACAGTTTGTCTAAAAGGGGCTAGGATTAAGCAAATCCTTGAAGAAGAGTGGCTTAGATACCTTATGAAAGAAACTTTGGCTGATGTTGTAGATTTCGAAATTCCAAAGCAATCGGACTATAATGAGGTAGTGAATATTGGTAACGAAGAGCTGGAAATTGCTCTAACTAGGAAATAGTGAATAGACTCTCTCGATTTGTAAAAAATTTTGACTGGCTACTCTTTGGTGCATCGGTTTTGCTTATCGGTTTCAGTGCAGCCATAATTTTTAGTACGACCTTTAGTATTGCTGGAGGATCTGAAGCACTCCAGCAGTTACTGTTTGCTCTAATTGGTTTAGCATGTTTATGGGTTGTGGCGAGAATAGACTATCGGATGTTTCGGGGATTCTCGGGAGTTTTGTACCTACTGACAGTTGGGCTTCTGGTGGCAACCAAGTTTCTTGGATCTACTCGACTTGGAGCACAGCGTTGGATTGCTATCGGCAGCTTCCAGTTTCAGCCATCTGAGCTTGCGAAAGTATTTATGGTAATTGTGATGGCAAAGTTTTTCGCTGACCACGTAGACCAGATGAATAGACCAAAGACAATCATTAAGTCGATTATATACATTGGCATTCCGATAGGCTTAGTGGCCTGGCAACCCGATCTTGGTACAGCGCTAACTTTCGCTATTATCTGGGCATCAATGATGGCCGTCTCAAATATTAAGAAGATTTACCTTGGCTTAATGGCCGCAGCGGCTGCTGTCTTGGCTATCCCTGGGTATGAATTACTTCATGATTATCAGAAACAGCGTATCTTGACCTTCTTAAATCCGGCTGCGGATCCGATGGGAAGTGGCTGGAATGTGAACCAGGCAATGATTGCAATTGGCTCAGGTCAATTTTGGGGCAGGGGACTAGGGCATGGGCCACAGAGCCAGCTAAACTTTGTCCCGTTTAAACACACAGACTTTGTCTTCGCAGCGCTAGCTGAAGAAATGGGTTTTGTGGGGGCAGCAGCGGTAATCGGTTTGTTTGCAGTGTTACTTTATCGTGCGCTCAAGATTGCCCAGTTGGCTAGAGACTATTTTGGGATGTTTCTCGCAACTGGTATATTTGCGATTTTGTTCTTTCATATCTTTATCAATATCGGGATGAATCTTGGTATTATGCCTGTCACTGGTATTCCTCTGCCCTTGTTATCATCTGGTGGTACTAGTGTTGTAGTAACACTGCTATCAATAGGAATTCTTGAGAGTATCTATATTCGCTATAAAAAGATTGACTTTTAGCCTTGAAAAACGAGTCTATAAGTGATAAAATATTTTAGTTGTAAAGATAGGGTAATAAAGTGGCAGAAAAAACTAACTCAAAACTCGCAGTAATACGTACCGGCGGTAAGCAATATTTAGTTACTGAAGGTGAATACCTTGAAGTAGAAAAGCTTGAGCTTGAAGAAGGCTCAAAATTCACCATTAAGGATGTTTTACTTACAATTGATGGTGATAAAGTAAATGTTGGTACGCCTACAGTAGATGGGGCGGCAGTACAGGCAACTGTTCTTGCTCAGACCAAAGATGCCAAAAAGATTGTCTTTAAATATAAAGCCAAGAAGAACTACCGTGTGAAGACCGGTCATCGTCAGAAACTGACAAAGATACAAATCGAAAAGATAGACGTTAAATAGTATACTTAGCCCCTTCGGGGGCTTTTTTATAACAATTAGACAGATACTGCTTGCATTTTTTGTGACCGAGTTAGATAATTATTACAAATAGGAGGGAAAATGAGTCATAAAACAAAAAACTTTGTTTATCGTATGCTATGGGTGGCAGTTGGTGCGCTGCTCTCAACCGTCTTGATAGGCCTGATAAGCATGGTAATGATCTACAATAATTTGCAAGGTGACTGGGTACTAGCGCTGTATTTCCTTGTATTGCTGCTTGCGGGGGTCTTGGTGGGTCTTATTTGTGGCCGCATAGCTTGGCACAAAGTCTATGTAGAGGGAGTGCGTGGAGAGAAATATGTCAAGGAGCATCACGTTAGGCTCAAAGAATTTGAAACTCAGATGTATAAGAACATGAAAGACTTTGATATCGACAGAATGATGAAGTGGACCGTAACAGTCTTTCTAATCTTTTTGATGGTATTGATGTCAGGTGCAATTGCTTTTGCTTTGGTTTTTTATGCAAAGCTACATCTAGGTGATTACAACTCAATCATAAAACAAATATTTGCACTATAAAAAAAGCGGCCCCGAGGGCCGCTTTTTTCTACTCAAAACTACAAAAGTTTGCTAAGATAAGTAAGTGGCAAACGTAATCGTTGTAACAAATCAGAAGGGTGGGGTTGGTAAAACCACCACCACTGTAAATCTTGCGGGTTATCTTGCGAAAAATGGAAGCAAGGTGCTTCTTATTGACCTTGATCCTCAAGGGAATGCAACCAGTGGCCTTGGAGTTGATAAGAATGCGGTCAAGGGAAGCTTATATGATGTTCTGGTACGTGAGGTCCCACTGCAAGAAATTCGTCAAACTACGAACGTTAAAGGTCTTGATGTGGCCCCAGCATCGGTTGTTCTGGCGGCAGCTGAAGTAGAACTCGCCAGTCAGATTGCAAGAGAACATCGTCTCAAGCAGGCTATCGAGCGCATCAAACATGAGTACGATTACATCGTGATTGATTCGCCTCCGTCGCTGGGAATTCTGACAGTCAATGGCCTTGTGAGTGCAGACTCTATCCTGATTCCAGTTCAAACTGAGTTTTATGCCCTTGAGGGACTCTCACAGTTACTACATACAGTTCAGAGAGTAAGAATGAATCTTAACCCGAAACTAAACCTTCTGGGTGTTCTCCTGACTATGTATAATAAAAACACCCTTCTTTCACGTCAGGTAGAGGCGGAAGTAAAGAAACACTTCCCTAATAAGGTTTTTGATACTATTATCCCGCGCAACATCCGCTTGGCGGAAGCACCGTCTTATGGCAAGACAATTATGCATTACGATAAATTTGGTAAGGGGGCGACTGCTTATAAACAGTTGGCTAAGGAGGTACACCTGAAATGCAGTCAATAGACAAATCTGGAGCTAATGACAAGACAGCAAGTACTAAAAAGGTATTTGGTTTAGGGAGGGGGCTCGATTCGCTTATTCCAGTGATCGATGAGTCGGCACAGGCTACTGTAGCGGGGAATGAGATCGCTATTGACACTATTGAGCCAAATCCAATGCAGCCACGTACTAGCTTTGATGAAGCTCCTCTGGCTGAGTTGGCGGCATCGATTAGGGAGTACGGTATTTTGCAGCCGCTGATAGTAACCAAGGTATCTAGTGGTAAATATCAGCTTGTAGCAGGTGAACGTCGACTCAGGGCTTCGAAGCTGGCCGGTCTTACTAAGGTACCAGTAATAGAGCGCAACCTTGATGAGCAGAAGAAGCTGGAGCTTGCAATAATTGAGAACGTTCAGAGAGAAAATCTCAGTCCGATTGAGGCAGCGCTTTCATATCGAAGACTGATGGATGAATTTAATCTTACTCAAGAAGACGTAGCGGTTAAGGTGGGTAAAGCACGTTCAACGGTGGCTAACGCTATTCGCCTACTTACTCTCCCGGCTGAGATAAAGCAAGGCTTGATCGAGGGTAAAATTACCGAGGGTCATGCTCGTAGTATTATGGCAATTGAGGGCAGAGATGAACAGATCGCTTTTTATCACCGCATTATCAGTGATGGCATGAATGTTAGGCAGACCGAAGATCATGTAAAGGCAAGAGTGAGTGGGAAAAAGCCTGCCAAGGACCCCGATGTTAAAGCGGCAGAAAAACGACTTACACAGGCTGTGGGGACTAAAGTTACTATTAAGCCAAGCGGGAGAGGCGGCAAAATTGTGATAGAATTTTATGGAAGCGAAGATCTAGATAGAATATATCATCAGATTATTGGGAAATAATCATGTTTAAAAGCCCGGCAACAGCCGGGCTTTTCTAGTATTTTGCCTTCGAGATAAAGCCAATTTTATCTGCCGGGAGTAATCTTAGCCAGGCATGACCAGTAACATACTCTCTTTTTAATGGCCCCCATTGTCTTGAATCGTAGCTCTGATTCGGCTGACGATTATCGCCGACGACATAAAATTCGTCTTTTGCAAGTGTAACCGTCTGGTCGCCAAGGGTAGTTACTCCCGAATCAATGTAGTTTTCGTTTAGGGTAATCCCGTTTGGATATTTATCATTCTTTATTGTAAATTTACCGTTCTTGAGAATTACGGTTTCACCTGGTAGCCCAATGACTCGCTTTATATAGCTAGTGCAAGGTCCTTGAGCAACTCGGCTCCATAGTTTGTTGTTTTCAACAAATTCTGTACAGCCCGCCTCAGGATGTTTAAATACCACCACTTCACCCCTGGCAGGTGAACGGAAATAGTAGCTCGCCTCATCAATAAACAGGTATTCGCCTTGTTGAAAGCCGGGGTTCATACTATTGCCGAGGATATAGAAAGGCTGAATGACAAAATAGCGGAAAAATACCACAAAAAGTGCTACGGCACCAATTGTCTTAATTGCTTCCCAGGTAAAAAGCGCGCCTTCCTTGAGCTTTGCACCTGTGGTTGGAATTGTTTCTTTCATATAATTATTATCAGTGAAAAACCCTTGGCTGTCTAGCTGTTTATCGTATATAATTACATGGTAGGCAGGGAGAAAATGAAAAAGAAACTTACAATAAATGAAATAGAATCAAGCGTTGAAAAAGTCACTACTGCTGCTGATGCGAACGCTACGGAAGCCAAGAAGGGTAAGTCCGATAAAACGCCAGTAAAATTCAATAAACGAGGCAAAAAGAAAATTAAACACCTGAAGCTATATATCACTCTTGGAGTATTGGTGGTAGTTTTTACTGTTCTCGGTTTTTTTGGCTGGTCTTTGTATAGCAAGCTCTCCCAGATGTTCGCCGGTAATACTAATCTCTTCTCACTATTTGCGGGACAGCAACTGAAAGGCGAAAATAGTGGTAGGGTAAACATTCTTCTGCTTGGCGTTGGTGATGATGGCCATGCCGGACAGCAACTTTCAGACACGAATATGGTGATAAGTTATGATGTGAAAACCAAACAAGCTGCAATGATATCTATACCACGCGACCTATATGTAAAGATTGGCAGCTATGGCAGTGCAAAGCTTAATGCAGCCCATGCTTATGGTGAATACTATAAATACCCGGGCGGTGGCCCGGCCCTAGCTGAGAAAACTGTCAGTGAGGTTCTGGGCATCCCGATTCACTACTATGCGAGAGTTGACTTTACTGGCCTGAAAGATATGATTGATGCGGTCGGTGGGATAGATATCACGGTTGACGAAGATCTTTATGACTATTTATACCCAACCGATGACGGTCTAAATGGTGCTCTTTATATCAAAAAGGGGAAACAGCACATGGACGGTATTACTGCACTGAGGTATAGTCGTTCACGTGAAACGACCAGTGACTTCGACCGTGCAAAAAGACAGCAGAAGGTATTGATGGCGTTAAAGGATAAAGTAATGTCTGTAGACACCTTCCTTAACCCAACAAAGATTTCTGATATTGCGTCTGCTCTAGGCAAACACCTAAAAACTGACTTTTCCGTAAACGAAATACCTAGAGGTATTGAGTTATTTAAGGGTGTTGATACTGCGAAGATTAAGAATAAAGTTTTCGACAACTCAGCTGCAGGGCTACTGATTGACGACTCTAGTGAGGGAGCTGGCTATACCCTGATACCACGGGCCGGGATCTATAATTATTCAGCAATACAAGCCGTTGCTCAGAACATTTTTGAAGATCAGTCGGTTCAGACTGAGGCCGCTGATATCTCGGTTCAAAACGGTACTACTCGTTCTGGCCTGGCTAGTAATGTGGCGGCAAAACTTACTAAAGCTGGTTACAACGTAGTAGATATTTCAACTGCAGACAATTCAGCATATTCTCAGACGAAGATTGTTGACTATAGTGGCGGAGCTAAGCCTGGTACTATTGCAGCGCTGGAAAAGTTATTTTCTGTCTCTGCAGCCAAGTCAACGGACCAGTCTAGCTCTGGGGCTGATATTGAAGTCATTATTGGCGCAAATTATACCACAAACTAGGGGGTTACGATGAATCCTATCACGCGTAATAGTATTATCGCCGTTTCTATGTTTTCTGTAGTTTATATTTTTAATTTTATTCGTCCAGATGCAGTCTTGTATTCTATGGTGGCCTTTGTGGTGTTACTACTGCTTAGTGCAAAATATCTCTTTAATACCCAGCTGACTAGGGAATCAATTGTTTCGAATAGTAAATTTATTTTATTGCCGTTTATTTTTAATGTGGCATCACTCTCATATATTTCATATTTATATAGTAGTGGTAGCCGATTAATTATGACCCTAGTTTCGATCGTTGCAAACTTCTACCTTTTGGTAGCACTTCGAAAGATTAGAAATCTAGGTGAGAGGGCAGCCATCTTTTATCGTAACGTAATCATATTGTTGACTTTTTTCTCGGTTTTTCTAGCATCATCAATGCTATTTAGGTTAATAGGTGCAACCAGTGGCACTGGCTATGGTAGTTTTGCGCGCGCAGCGTTAGTTTTACTTGAGTTCGGCTTAACATACTTCGCGACCTATTTTCTTACCTGGGAAAAGGGCAGATTGGAACAGAAGGATAGGCGCTATGCCCTCATTACCGCCTTTTTGGTTTCGCAGGTCGCCTGGATTAGTTCAATGTGGCAAGTGAATTATCCAGTAATTGGTGTGACTGAGCAATCTACTCTTGGAGGTTCGCCTATTGGGGCAATCATTGTAACACTTAGCTATTACTTTCTCTGGGGGATGATCTCACATAAGCTTGACGGGAACTTGAATCGTAAGGTACTTACGGAATATTTACTCTTTACTGTAGTATTTTTTGTGATTTTATTTGTGACAGCCAAGTGGCTACCAAACTAAATTTCATGGAGGAACTTATGGAGGATGTAAATAGTGCTAATCACAGTCCTATCGTGATTTCTGAATCACTAAAAAAGCTAATAATTTATTCTCTGATAATGGTTTTACTTGGGGGTAGTTCAGGTGCTCTCGGGGCCTACTTATTTAATAAATACGGCACGATGAGCAGTAAGAAAGGGATAAGCTACGCTACGGTAAATGTAAAAGAGAAGTCAGATATTACAGAAGTGGCAAATAAGGCGATGCCGGCGGTTGTTAGTATTACTGGAGTGGCGAAGACGGTTAACTTTTTTGGGCAAAGCTCTGCTTCTGAGACCGCTGGTACAGGGTATATCGTCAGTAGTGATGGGCTTATCGTGACTAATAAGCATGTAGTGAGTTCAGAGAATGCTCAATATTCGGTCATTACTGATGCTGGTAAGAGCTATCCCGCTGAAGTAAAGTCTGTAGATCCTATTTTTGATATCGCTATTCTAAAGATTTCTGCGACCGGTCTGCCTACAGTTACTCTTGGCAGTTCAGACGGGTTGGTTGCGGGGCAAACCGCTATCGCAATTGGTAATGCTCTAGGACAATACCAAAACAGCGTTACAGTTGGGGTTGTATCAGGGATTGGGAGAGTGATACAGGCAAGTGACTCTACGGGGACTGCCACTGAATCACTAGATAATGTAATACAAACTGATGCGGCGATTAATTCTGGGAACTCCGGGGGCCCCCTTCTGAACCTCTTTGGTCAAGTAATCGGGATGAATACGGCTGTTGACTCTCAGGGGCAAGGGATTGGCTTTGCTTTGCCTGTAGACCTAGTAAAGTCAGCCCTTGAAAGCTATAAGGTGAAAGGAAAGATATCCCGTGCTATGCTAGGCGTTCGTTATGTCTCTTTGACGAAAGAAATAGCCGCTCAGAATGATATTTCTGTTAGTGAAGGTGCATATATTTATAGCAGCAATACTCTATCAGCAGTAGTAAGTGACTCACCAGCCGCAGCAGCAGGCCTAAAGACGGCCGATATTATTACTGCCGTGGGAAGTGATAAGGTAACAGTGCAAAATAGCCTAGTTTCTCTTCTGGCAAAGTACCAGCCAGGGGACAAGGTAAAGCTTACCTATCTCCGGGATGGGAAGTCGAAGACAGTAGAAGTTACCCTGTCTGAGACAAGGTAACAATATAGCCCTTCCTAAGAAGGGCTATATTGTTTTTAGGAGAGTTCCTTAAGGGCTTCTTCTCGGTCTACCTCGGCTAGTCGATCAAGCATTTTCTCTATATTACCATTCATAAAGTCTGGTAAGTTGTTTAGACTTAATCCGATACGGTGGTCTGTGACTCGATCCTGAGGAAAGTTATAGGTACGTATTTTCTCTGAACGATCTCCAGTGCCAATTTGGCTATTTCTGGCATCGCCACGCTTCTTCGCTTCCTCTTCCTGCTTTATCGCCAGCAGTCTTGATCTGAGTACTTTCATGGCTTTTTCACGGTTTTTGATCTGTGACTTTTCGTCCTGACAAGATACTACAAGTCCAGTGGGAAGGTGAGTGATTCGGATAGCTGAGTCAGTGGTGTTGACGCTTTGACCTCCTGGGCCGGACGATCGGAAAACATCCACACGGATCTCTGAGGGAATAATCTCTACATCTACCTCCTCAGCCTCTGGGAGTACGGCCACAGTGGCCGTAGATGTGTGAATTCTTCCTCCAGATTCCGTTTCTGGAACTCGCTGCACCCGATGAACACCGCTCTCGTACTTCAGGTGTTTGTAAACGTTATTACCGGCGACAGAGAAAATAATTTCCTTTAGTCCGCCGATTTCATTTTCATTTGATTCAATAATCTCGATTTTAAAACGGTTCTTTTCTGCATATCGGGTATACAT
>CAZEFH010000003.1:0-85357 GCA_964511435.1 uncultured Candidatus Saccharibacteria bacterium | reverse complement strand
ATGTGTTAGGCATACCGCCAGCGTTAATCCTGAGCCAGGATCAAACTCTCCAAAAATGAAGAGCTATAATGCTCTGTACATGTTTTAAAGTAGACATGTTCTACTAAGAAATTTAAGGGTTTGGTTTTGTTTCTGCTATTATTCTGCTGTCAAAGGGCTACATACTTTCTACAAACTTTGCGCAAAGAAAATCATCAAGCTCCAAAGGGGCTTTAGTTTCTTCGTGATTCCGCTTTGTAAAAAGCCTATTAATATTAGCAATTTTTAGGGCGAGTGTCAACTATTAAATTACTTCTTTTTCCTAAGCCACTTATCTTTACGTTTTTTGTCAGCAAAAGCCTCTAGCTCGTCTTCAAGCTGCTGCTTTCTTTTCACAAAGAACCAGCCATTAAAAGCAATGATAATGGCGAGCAATAAGTACATCCAGAAACGCCATGAAAGTAGTGCGAGATTTTCATATCTTCCAAAAAGATGAATGAGCGCAAGCAACACGAGCGATAGATTGTACCAAAAGAAGGTCTTCCCATAAAACTTATATGGAGGTAGCTTTCGAGCCTTTCGTGTAAGATAGACGCCGTAAACCCCCACAAAGACAAGAAAAGCAACCGCCAGAGACAACAGCACCCAAAAGGTCATTGTATCTGCAGGTAAGCCAAAGAAATAGCTTATTCCATACCTACCTAGGATTGTGCTTATAAAATCAGTAATAGGTTTTAGGTTCATTCCTCTTCATCTCCAAAATAATCAATATCACCGTCGCAGTGAGGACAGACATATTCCCCATCCTCAAGTATCATTTTTGAACCACATTTCACACAGATATCAGTAGGCTCGAGGACCTCATCATCTTTATTTATCTTTCCAGCCACATCCATCTCCCACTCTATCAAATACAAGCCCAAAGTGTAACCACCCAGTATCAACCGCGCAGGCCAGTTTCAGCCCTGTCTTCTCGAATAATTTAATCATCTCTTCTTCTGTGACACGAAGTCTTTCGTCTGGTCCTAACATCATCTTCCCTGGCACCCAATCTAAAACAACTAGCTTTCCGTTTTCTGAGACTAATCCCTCTAGAACCTTGGCGACTTCTACCTTATTAAAAATACGATGCATCACATTCGAGGCAATTACCACGTCGGCAGGGGCAAGTTTTTCTACCTTGGCTGATTTAATTCCCACCTCAAGGGTTTCGATGTTTGAAAGTCTACGAGACTGGGCTTGACTCATGACCAAGTCTAGCATCTCGGAGTCATCATCAAGTGCCACCACCTGACCACCTGGCCCCACGATCCTAGCTGCCGCCATTGCCCAATGACCAGCTCCACTGCCATAATCAATCACCCTCTGGGATGACCGAAGACCGATGTCTTCAAGAATCTTGGCCGGTGAAATAAATTTTGGCTTTTGCTTTCTAGAAAGTTCTTCCTTCATATATATAATATAAACTTTCTCAAGGACGAAGACAAGAAAAGACGGCTGTTTTGGCCGTCTTTTCTAAAGTTGTATCATCATGAGTTCGGCAGCCGCCGAACTCATTAGAATGACAAATTGTAGTTACTTCTTCTTTTTTGGTGTAGTTTTCTTTTTGACAACTGGCTTTTTCTTTGGAGCCGGCTTCTTTACTACTGGGGCAGCTGATGGTGCAGCATTGGTAGTAGCTGGCTTCTGATTGTAGATGAGATATCCGCCCACTCCAGCAAGCACAATAAGGAGAATGATAGCCCACAGAGGCATACCTTTGTCTTCGTCCTTCTTTTCATCGCCTTTTGTATCTGCCTTATTTGTATCAGAGCTAACAGCAGCATCAACATTTGCAACTGTAGTGCTATCGCTAACAGCTGCAGCAACATGTGCAGAAGGCACAGCGATAGAAACTGCCGGGGTAATCGTTTCATTACCTGCCTTATCATAAGCAGTCACTGTGTATTTATAGGTCTGACCGGCCACGACGTTCTTGTCAGTGAAGGTAGTAGTACCAGCTGGCAGTGTAGTTAGAAATGCACCATCACGCATTACCTTAAGACCTACATAAGTACCCTCGGCTGGGTTAACCCAAGAAAGGACAACATAACCACTAGCATCGACTGTTGCAACTAGATTCGTAACAGCTACTGGAGCAATCATATCGACTGGAATCTTTACAGAACCGCTGGTAACATTACCGGCCTTATCAGCAGCAGTGTAAGCAAGCTCAATTTCGTTCTTTACCCCGGCGGTCTTGAAAAAGTCTGCTGGAATCGTCAGAGCGTGAAATAGAGCATAATCTGTGTTATCAACAGTTATTAGCGCTGGGTTGGCTGGAGTAAAATCAACTCCATCAACTTTGTAGGTAACAGAGCTGACATCACCAAGCTTCATCATCTCATTGGAGCTAAAGAAGACATTAATAACTGCTCCGAGATTATTTACAATTTCTGGCTTTACTGTAGAGGTGATAACAGCAGCTGCCTGGTCAAGAGTCAAAACAATCCCATAGTTCGATGCATTGCCGAAAGGATCAGTAGCGGAAAAGAGAATGTTTACTTTGTCACCAACTGCAATAGAAGTAAGATCTGCATTAGTAATCGCGCCACCGTGGATGGCAGTCAGATCAAGTTCCTGAGAACCACCTACCATTGCGGCCGAGTAAGTAAATGGGGACGTGACAGCAATCATTGACGTTTCAGTGGTGTCAAATTTAATCTTTGCGGTCGCTAAATCAGTATCACTGACTCCGTTCATATCAATAGCAAAGATATGAGTAGCTGGTTCATAAGTTGCTGCCTTACCCGCAAATGACAGGTTCGATACTATTGGTGCCACAACGTCCTTTGCCACAATTACTAGTTCGTAATTTGTTGTATTTAGCGAAGCATCGCTGACAGACATGTCCAATGTAACCGTACCGAGAATACCTGCCAAGGTTTGTAGGTAGCTCAGCTGAACTGGTGAACCCATCAAAGTAGCGATATCGATATTGTTATTCCCGCTATTCAGAGAGTATCCAGATAAGATAGTTGTTCCCATGAAGCCAACATTTAAGTCGGAGGCTTCACTGACATCCGTGTCAATGCTTTGCAGTGTTGAATCATCTGATGTAGAAACATCGACCACATAGGTGTTACCAGAATTTAGAACCGCTGATTTACCACCATAAGTGATAGAGTTTACAACCGGTGCCACCAAATCAGGTGCTACGGTTGCATGCGTTGCCTGTGGCATTGACATCACTACCATCTGTAGAGCAATGGCCAGCAGAGCAGTCTTCGCAAACATTTTTTTAAGATTTTGTAACATTTTTCCTCCTCAGGAATTTAATGATTTACTGATTTTTTGTATTTCTGTTTAACAAGTACTTAGGAAGTAGATCGATATTATCTTGTTATTTTGACAAAACAAAAACCGATCACCCTCCCTCCAAGTTTGATATTTTTAGACATAAAAAACTTCGAGGAAATGTGACCGGCTTCACCATTTGCTGTTTCCCATAGGCACTGGTGTCAACCGTGTAGAATTACAGTAGGCGCACCCATAGGTCAAAGCATTCACTTCCATCTGAATACAAGATTCTATTACCAGCTAACAATCACTCGATGATTGTTTACCGTTGTCTGTTTTGATATTTGTTTTACATCCACCCCTTAATATTCTCAAAAGGTGCCTAAAAATTATAGCTTACTCGTCACAACTGTCAACACTATTTATCTGTAAAAACCTAAGAATATAAAGAGGCCCTTTCGGGCCTCTTATACAGTCCTATTCAGTTGCAATTGTCAGTTGCTCGTTTTCCTCTTCTGGCTCATGGACCAGAGCCACTGAGCAGACCTTTTCACCATCTGGCATCTTCATAATCCTAACACCTTGGGTCGCACGGCCAATCTTCGAAACTGTGCCTAGTGGTACCCGGATAATCTGACCACCATTACTGATAATCATCAGGTCATCTTCAAGATGAGTCACTACCCGAACATCAATACAGTTACCAGTCTTAGCGGTTACGACCCCACCCTTGATACCGACACCGCCCCGGTGATGTGGTGTGAATTGTTCAATCGCAGTGCGCTTACCATAACCATTTTCCATCACTACTACAAGCTCGGAGTTCGGAACTACCACGTCCATACCAACAACCTCATCTCCTTTTTTCAGGCGGATACCACGAACACCTCGAGCACTACGACCCATCGGACGAACGTCCTTCTCCGCAAACCGCATGACCATCGACTGCTTCGTTGACATGATGATATCGTCTTTACCACTCGTGCGCTCGACCCATTTCAGTTCGTCGCCCTTATCTAGTCCGATGGCGATAATTCCGGTCTTCCGAATATTGGCAAAGTTTGAAAGTGGAGTTTTCTTTACTGTCCCGAGCTTAGTGGCCATAAATAGATTGCCTTCACCTTCAAATTTGTCGAGAGTTAGAATCGCAGTTACTTTCTCTTCTGGAGCGAGCTGGACCACGTTTACTATCGGAGATCCCTTAGCAATACGGGATGCCATCGGTAGTTCATAGACACGATTCGCAAACACTCTACCCTGATTGGTGAAAAAGAGAATTGTATCGTGATTACTTGCATGAAGAAGCTGAGAAACAACATCCTCTTCTTTAAGGCCAGTGCCAGATACTCCCTTGCCACCACGACCCTGAGCACGATAAGTCGAAGAAAGTATGCGCTTGATATAGCCACCCTCAGTCATTGTGACAATAACATCTTCATTTGGAATCAGGTCTTCTTCATTAAACTTACCGATAGCATGTCCAATAATTTTGGTTCTGCGTTCGTCGGCATATTTTTCTCGTATTTCTAGAAGTTCTTCTTTGATAACCCCTAGGATCTTTTCTGGATGTGCAAGGAGATCCTCAAGATGAGCGATAAGCTTCATTAGTTCGGCATATTCATCTTCAATTTTCTTGCGTTCAAGACCGGCCAGAGTACGAAGCTGCATTGCAAGAATAGCATTCGCCTGAATTTCACTAAGACCAAAGTTCGTCATTAAGTTCTTCCGCGCCTCGTCTTGAGTGGCAGACTTTTTGATAGTAGCGATAACTTCATCAATGTTATCAAGTGCCTTAATCAAACCTTCAAGAATATGAGCCCGATCCTTGGCCTTCTTAAGCTCATACTGTGTTCTTCGAGTAACCACTACTTGGCGATGCTTAATAAATTCCTCAAGAATCATCTTTAGCGTCATAATACGTGGCTGGATTCCATCTATAAGGGCGATCATATTGAAGCCAAAGCTGCACTGCATTTGCGTCAGCTTATAAAGTTGATTCAGAATCTTATTTGCAAAAGCATCTTTTTTGAGTTCGATTACGATACGGACCGAGTTCTTGCGGTCGGATTCATCACGAATGTCACCAATTCCAACAATTTTTTTCTCTTTAACTAGCTCGGCGATCTTAGTAATAAGAGCTGCCTTATTCACTTGATATGGGATCTCAGAAACAATTATTCGCTGTAGTCCCCTCTTGTCTTCTTCGATTTCAGCCACAGCCCGCATCATCACTGATCCACGTCCAGTAGCATAAGCCTGTTTAATGATTTCTGGGTCGAAAATTTGAGCACCGGTTGGAAAGTCTGGTCCTTTGATATAATGCATCAAGTCTTCAACTGTAACATCTGGATTATCAATAAGAGCAGTAATACCATCGACTAGTTCACCTAGATTGTGCGGTGGTATATTTGTTGCCATACCAACAGCAATACCCATCTGACCATTTAAGAGCAGGTTTGGTAATTTAGCCGGAAGAACTGATGGTTCTCTTTGACTGCCATCATAGTTGGGAACAAAATCTACCGTATCTTTATCAATATCTGCAAGCATTTCGTCAGCAAGCTTGGCCATACGAGCCTCGGTATAACGCATCGCTGCAGCACCATCGCCGTCCATCGAACCGAAATTACCCTGACCATCAATTGTTGGGTAGCGCATAGACCAGCCCTGAGCCATACGGACCATCGAATCGTAAACTGCAGTATCTCCATGAGGATGATATTTACCAAGTACTTCACCGACAACCATCGCTGACTTACGGTACTTTGTATTTGAACGAATCCCGAGCGCATTCATCGCATATAGAATGCGGCGATGAACCGGCTTCAGACCGTCACGAACATCGGGGAGTGCACGAGAGACAATCACAGACATTGCGTAATCTAAGAAGCTCTCTTTCATTTCAGTTTGGAGATCGCGGTCTTTTACATATCCGATATCCTCACCAAACATTTTTTCATCAATCAGTTTTTTGTTATCTTTTGCCATAACTACTCCTAGATATCCAGATTTTTAACATTGGCAGCATGAGTTTGAATGAAGCGTTTACGCGGTTCTACTTCATCACCCATCAGAATTGAGAAGACTTCATCAGCTTTCTCTGCATCTTCGGCGGTGACTTTTAGTAGAATACGGTTTTCGGGATCCATGGTAGTTTCCCACAATTGTTCAGGATTCATTTCACCAAGACCCTTGTAACGCTGGATGCTCACGCCAGGAATCTTTACTTCTCCCGGGATTTCCTCAGTTTCTTCAGTTACCTCAACCTCTGGTTCTTCAGTCTCTTCGTCTGTGACAACAGAATCTTCTAAAGTCTTGATTTCGAAAATACCATCTTCACTTGCCTTATTTCCAGCCATACGAGAACGGAATTCTTCTAGGATTTCTTCTTTTTCTGCATCGTCGTGGGCATAATATTTCTGTTTACCCTTCTGTATCTTATAGAGTGGTGGCTGTGCGATATAGACATTGCCATTTTCTACTAGCTCTGGGAAATGACGATAGAAAAGTGTCAGTAATAAGGTCCTGATGTGCGCACCGTCCACATCCGCGTCGGTCATGATGATAATGCGATGATAGCGTAGCTTAGATGGATCATACTGTTCGCCAATACCAGTGCCAAGGGCAATGATTAGATTCTTTACTTCATCAGAGGAAAGCATACGGTCCATACGGGCGCGTTCTACGTTTAGGATTTTACCCCTTAGCGGCAAGATTGCCTGGAAGCGCCTGTCACGTCCCTGTTTAGCTGAACCACCAGCCGAGTCACCCTCTACTAGATATAGTTCCGAAACTTCAGCATTCTTGCTGGAACAGTCAGCAAGCTTACCCGGCAGAGTCATCCCCTCAAGCACTCCCTTACGAATCACGGTGTCGCGAGCAGCGCGAGCCGCGAGGCGAGCGCGTGCCGAAAGTGAACACTTGTTGATAATCTTCTTTGCTTCGTTGGGGTTTTCATCTAAGTAATATGAAAAATACTCCGTAAATACCGTCTGGACAATATTTGAAATCTCCGGATTGCCCAGTTTTGCCTTGGTTTGACCTTCAAACTGTGGGTCACCAAGCTTAACCGAAATTACTGCCGTAAGACCCTCACGGACATCATCACCAGTAAGGTTGCCCTCGTTGTCTTTAAGTAAACTATTTTTCCTGGCATAGTCGTTTAAAGTACGGGTGAGAGCGGTACGGAAACCGGTTAGGTGAGTACCTCCCTCTGGTGTATGAATATTATTGGCAAAAGTCTGAACATTATCGGTATAACCATCAGTATACTGAACTGCAAGCTCAACATTGACGTTTTCAAGTGACTTATCGACATAAAAAATTGGCTCATTGACCGATTGCTTACTGCGATTCAGATGATCAACATAGGACTTAATACCACCCTCGAAATAAAAAGCGTAGCTTGTACCCGCGCGCTCATCTGTAAGTTTTATTTTAACACCCTTAGTCAGATAAGCCTGCTGACGAATACGGTCAAGTACTGTTTGATAGCTAAACTCAACCGTATCAAATATCTCAACATCAGGCATAAAGGTAATAGTAGTGCCCGTTTCGTTTGTTTCACCAATACTCTTAAGTGGTCCTACTGGATGGCCACCATCTTTATATTCCTGAACCCATATTTTACCGTTTTTCTTGATTTCGGCTTTCACGTAAGTAGAGAGGGCATTTACAACCGAAACACCAACACCGTGAAGACCACCGGAGACTTTATAACTTCCACCACCAAACTTGCCACCTGCATGGAGGATGGTCATCACGGTTTCGAGAGCGCTTTTACCGGTCTGCTTATGCTTATCAACTGGAATACCGGCTCCATTATCAGATACTGATACCGAACCATCAGCGTGAATGATTACGCCAATATTGTCACATCTTCCCGCCATCGCTTCATCGATAGCGTTATCAACTATTTCCCAGATTAGATGATGAAGTCCTTCTTTGCCCGTACCTCCGATATACATCCCGGGACGCTTGCGAACTGCCTGCAAACCCTCCAGAACTTGAATGGAGGAGGCGTCATAGTTACTACCAGATTTGTCTGCCACTATATTTTCCTTTTCTTAGACAATATTCAAGAATTTCGCTGGGCAACTAGCCTAGCGTTTTACCCTCTCATTTTCTATAGTTTGGTACCTAAAAAAATGATTGTTTCAATACATATATTTTAGTTGAATCTGAGCACGAATACAAGCGAATTTATGCTTAAATCTGGACTTTCTTTTGAATATCAGAAATGAGCTTTTTCTCAATCGTTTTTCTGGTTTTTTCTGGGAGCAGCGCCATCTGTCGATCCAGCCTTTCCATGTCTTCTTCTAGCTCCTTGATAGCCTGCTGATGTTCAAGGATCATCTCCTGATATTTCTGCTTAAGGTCTCTAGTCACAACAGAAACATCCTCTCCTTTTTCAATTCGAAGCTGTATTTTTGAAAGGCTAGTAAGAAAACTCTCTTTATGCGCCAAGTGTTTATTGCGATAATTATCTACTAGACCCACGATATCATTTTCAATCTCGTGCAAGATTGTCTTATTCAGATTCTTGGCTCCCTCATATTGTTCCCCAAGCTGTGAATCAAAATAATTTTCATTTTCGTCATGTACCTTCAGTAACCAGATTTGTTTATGTGCTTGTTGTACTTTATGGACCATCTCAGCAAGCAACTCTTCTCGCTCGATTTCTAGCTCTATAATTTCCCGCAGTAAGGTTTCTACTGTCTCATTTCCCCGATAGAGCCGATTTTCTTGAGACAAAAACCGTGTTAGATAATTTTTTAGAGCAACTAAGTCGGTGGTTATTTCTCGGTAACGCAGATACTCTTTCGAAGATTTAATCAATCGATCAACTATCGCTTCAAAATCATCGTGTACCACTCTTCTTTTGGCAATGGTAGTACCTATGGCTTGAGTAATATCTACATCAAGATTAACATCTTCATTGGTCGATAGATTTTCTCTTATATCAGTAATGCTTGGTAAAGTTGATGACATAGGTCTTTTCGTCAGTCTTAGTTTATCACCAAGCTTGTCAATCTTTTGATCAAGCTGATGTTCAAAGTTTGTAAGCAATCTCAGGGCTGTTAGGACCGGCAACATCTCGCCAACTTCTATCTCTTGTCTGGCAGACAAAACAAGCAACTTCTTCCTGACATCGATAGCCGCACTCGCCAAGCGATCAATATCAGAAATAATTTCATCACGAGATTTGGTAAGACCCATGATATCGCCCTGATACTTTGTTAGTAGCTCGCCGTAGCCAGTATCCCTAAGGTTGCCATCCAGCAACTTTGAGTGTCTGGCGGACTTTTTCTCATATTCAGATATCAGTGTCAGTATATTTGAAAGTAATGGCTCACTTGCAACCATCTCCTGGCTCATAGAAGTAAGGTGTGAGTTGATTCCTTTCTCTACAATCATCCCCAGCTCTTCATTCAGTAGCTTAAGATAGCGGCTGCCCTTATCAGTCATCGCTACAATAGTATTTCCTTTTATCTTAACGTCAGAAGAAGAGATACGGCGCTCAAGCTCACGGACATGTTCAGCGTCCCCTAGCTCTCTCAGCATTGACAGTAGATTAAGCTCGCCTGTCTTAAAGGAAACATAAGCCTTTTTGATATCTAGATGCTTCTCACCGAAATATTTGTCATTCACTCGAGTCACAATCTTGGTATTCAGATTACGCAAAAAGTTACGTGCTTCTCTTGTTTTGCCGATAATATCACCTGTAACAAGAGTGACCTCACCCCGTTCTGCCATCGTTGATAACTCAAGAATCTCTTCTTTGATATAGTCTGTAGCATAGGCAACCTTGGCAAGCAGAGCCGTCTTCGGATCGTTGACTATCTCGGCTAGTTCAATCGTTGACAAGTTATGTTTCTTAATCGGTAATCCAGTCCTTTTGATCGCCCTCGCAACTTGGGCTTCAAAAAGCTGATATCTAGCATGATCCAGAGAATTTTTTGCCCGAACTAGCTCTGCCGCAACTCGCTGGTATTCTGGATCAACTAGTGAGCGCTTACGGACTGCATTATAAAAGTCAGTAATCACGCGGGAGTCGAGAACAGACAAATTATTACCGAGACTATGGATATCTTTTGTTAGTTTCAGGACTGTAGGATCAAGCTTTGAAGCTGCAACTAGAAGCTGGGAATATTTCTTGCCTGCATCGAGATAACGATGCTGCGATTCCCTCACTTTCTCAGCTTCTTTTGTAGTGTCGACTTTTTTCAAAGCTTTATACTCATCCTTTCCTGTATTTCACTATCTACTATATCACGCGGTCTACCGTACTTCAAACGAGCCAACTGCTCTATCGCCTTACCGATTTCTTCACTCTTATTTGGTGGATAATTATAGCCCGAGAGGCTGAATGGTCGCGACGGCTTACTATCGATAAGGATCTTCGCGATGCTATTATAGTTCTCCATATTAATTAAATCCTGCTGATTGAAGAGTGGGTTAAATTGCTTTGCCATATACTCAGCATCATCATTTCCGACACGGAAACACATTAGGCTACCAACGTTACCAAAGACCGCATCACGAATTTCCTCCTTAAGCTGTCCAATAAACTGATTGGCTACGATTAGATTTAGACGGAATTTACGAGCCTCCGAGAGAATGGAAGCAAAGGAATCGGTAGCAAAGTTCTGAAACTCATCAACATAGAGATAAAAGTCGCGACGTTCATTCTCTGGTGTATCGACACGGCTCATAGCCGCCATCTGAATCTTCGCAACGAGCATCATTCCGAGCAGTTGCATATTAATCTCACCTGTCTGACCCTTCGCCAAATTAACAAGTAAGATCTTACCCTCGTCCATAATCTGTCTGATGTCAATGGAGCTTTCCGCCTGACCCAAAATATTACGCATAGTCATATTGGTCATAAACGCGCCAAACTTACCAACAAACCACCCCAGCATTTCACTTTTATGGTAGTCACTAGTCTGACCCATCTCATTGATCCAGAAATTTCGCACTACTGGATCAGTCACATATTGCAGCTTTTCAGCGAGAAACTTATCATCTGTAAAGATGCGCGGCACCTCGATAAATGTTCCGGGTATAGGACTAGCCATCAGGGCGAGAGCAGCGTTACGGAACCAGTGTTCAAACCTTGGGCCCATGATGCCGGTATGACCTGGGTCATAGAGTCTGTAGAGCATCGAGATAGCTTCTTGAATTACAAAGTCTTTCTCTTCTTGAGTTTTAGCAGTAAAGAGGTTTAGTCCTATCGGTCTTTCTGTATCGGCAGCATTGAAGATTATTACATCTTCCGCGCGCTCCTTCGGAATATACGGGAGCACATGCTCCATCAAGTCCTGGCCATGAGGGTCGATGTAGCAGACGCCCTTACCCTCTCGAATATCTGAGATAACCATGTTAATCATACTGGTAGACTTACCGGTACCAGTCTGACCCAAAATGTATAAGTGACGTCTACGATCTTCATCTGCAATACGGATCACGTGGTCGTCTCCGCGGTATTTACTATGACCAATAACAACACCTGTCTCAGAGATAAAGGTAGGTGGAGCAGCTTTCTTTGACGGCAACCAACGAATACCAGGAGTCTTTACGAGAAAGTTTGGTAAATGAAAGATGGTAGCAAGCTCTTCAGTATTGAGATATAAGTTATGAGACCGGAACATCCTCAGTCTGGTATTTAGACTGAATATTCTGTGAATATGAAACCTAAAGATATAGTCAGTCACCAACTCTTCAACATTACGAGCCGGGCGGAAGTTGAAACTGTTCAAGTTGTGGTTATTGAACTCATTAAAGGTAGAAGTAATTTGCTTCACCAAAGATTCGGATCTAGACCGACTAGAAGTTGATGCAATTACTCTAATTTGCGCTTCAAAGATGGGCTTTGAAGCCTTGTGCTCGACTGCCTTAATCGCCTCTTCTTCCATCGGAGTTAGATCAAGCCGATTGTGTTCATGCCCCTTATCGTCCTTGATACCCATAGCTGCATTAAGGCCAGTATCTAGAAGTGTTGCTTTCTTGCCTCGCTGCATTTCCTTCGCCTGCTTATTCACCCCTTTCGCGAATTTGGAGCTAGTCGGTCTAAACAATACCTGAAGCGCTGCGCCCTCACCCTCTTCTAGCTTCGCAAAAGCATTGGTAATATTTTCCAGTGGCTCAGATTCTAGCTCTTGATAAGTCCGAAATGGATAGAAATAGGAATTCGAAGCACGAATTTCCCCGCCGAAGACATTCTCAATCCCCCAACCTTGATTGAAAATATTATGTTCTTCGGCCCGTTCGATATTGCAATCCGGGTATTGCGCAGAAAGTGCTTTTTCGACCAGGTCAAGGAAGGCATATGGAGCAGCAAGATAGAAAAATATTTCCTTATCTTTGGCTACAATTTCTGCGACCAGATGTGGTGGTCCATAAAAAAAGTTTTTCACCATCTTGTATTTACTATAAAGCCCGCCCATATTGGAATAGAAAGTTTCCGCAGTGGCAATAATTTCGCGCATCATATCGCGATCATCACGATTCTTGGCTTCATAATCTTTCGCACCTGCATCCCTTGGTATAGTCAGGAGCAAGGGAACCATCTTCAGTGACCGCTCCATCTGTTTTTTCCAGTAGCGAGTTCTACGGAAAATAAAAAATCCCCCCGCTAATACTAGAGTAAAAAGTAAGAAAATAAGAGTATAAGTCAGAAAAGTTTCCAAAGCTACTTTTCTCCCTCCTTATCAACTTCAACATCGACACCAAAGCGCTGTTTTAAATATTGTTGCTGCAGTTCCTCTGAAGCCTCTTCTTCAAGAAAGGGCTTATCGGCATCATCCGCGATAATCTGCTTTACCTTACCTATAAACACTTCGTCTCCTGCTGGAACCGAGGTGTCATCAAGAGGAATCTGCTGACTTTCAAGTGCGATGGTGTCACCGGTATCAGTTGTTTGCTGATACCCGATATCTGTGAGAGTCTGGGTAATAGCGTCATCAGTGCTTGAGCTAGTGGTAGTCGGCAAGTCGACGGTTTTCTGCTCAGGGTTGACCGTGCCCATCTCCGTGGTACTAGTGGGGATTTCTAGCTGATTTTCCCCACTGACTACTTCCACTTCTTCACTATTTGGCATATTATTCGGTAAATTTTGACTCATTTATTTTCCCCACCGCTTCTTTTATATTCGAACCTAATCAACTTACAAGTTTATTAACTAAATCCTATTTCTTCCCCGTTATCCTGTTGCCTATGTTGGCAAAGAACTGACCGAGGTTCTTAGTCCAAGCAAAGGTTTCTTCAAGCGACTTGAGAATCATCTGCAGAATGGATTTTTCCTTAGTTGGCGTAACGAAGGTATAGTCCTGGGACTCGGTCTTATTGCCACGTTTATCCTTCGATACCATACGATAATGATATGAAGTAGCTGGTTTCAGCCCTTTTATTATAACTGTATGTGAGTTGTTTAGGGTAGGGTCTTCTGTAGACTGACTGTTATAAGTACCGCCAATAATGCCTTCATCGTACTCTACTAGGGTAGTTGATGGTTTGTTGGTCTGCCAAGAAACGATAATAGATGAAGTAGCATCATTTTCTCCCATTGGCAAGATATCTACCTTGGCATTGGTAATCTTCGGTCCCTCTGTATCAAGAGGCGTACGGATAACCTTATCAGTATCTACCACTTCATTACCGGCAGCATCATGCGCTACTACCTGATAGTGATATTCCTGGTTATCTTCAAGCCCCTCGATGACTACTTGGTGAACCTGAGAAGTACCCGCAGTTCCGCGCTTCTCACCATAAGCGGCAGTTTTGCCCCAGTTTAGAACCGTCTCGGTCTCAACATTTGTTTCCCAAGCAATCGTGACTGAATATGGAGTAACATTTTTTACTTGTAGATTACTAATCTTCGGCTTGAGCACTGCTACAAAGGAGTAAACAGGCGAGGTATACTGCTGCCCAAATTCATCTGTCACTCTTACCTTATAGTAATACTTTTGCCCTGGTGTCAGACCCTCGAGTCTCATCACATGTTTCTTAGTCAGGGTATCATCGCGGGCAGAGCCATTAAGGGCATTTTCGGAGGTGCCATAGAGAACTTCGGAAGTAGAAAGCATGTCAGTTTCCCAGATTATCTGAGCAGTTGTCGAAGTGATATTTCTCTCGGCAATATTTGAAGACGAAGGCTCGGAAGTGAATTGACCGGTATCAAATGCCTTGGTTTCAAAGTAGAAGTACTGGCCATCTCCAGCCGGTTTCTCGTCTGGGTAGTTGTCGGTACTGACGCTCTTCACCTTGAAGCGATACTTCGTATTTGATCTTAGCCCCTTGAGAATCACCGAGTGATCCCTCAGACTGTAACCATCAGTAGTTGCTAGCTGACCCGCAATACCACGAAGCTGCTGATTGTTTGGGTCATCGGCTGCCTCATATTCGATATAATTTGTCTTAGCATCCATGGTAGTAGACCAGTTGAACTTGATGCTGGTGGTAGTTGGCGAAATGAAGTCACTTTGATTCGAAGGTATTACAATTTGAAACTTCTCGGTACGTAACTCTGGCAAGTTCTTTGATAGTTTCTCTAGATAGTAAGCATTATCAATCACTAGGTCATTGCCAAGTTTATTTCTTGAAACTGCCCGATATTCATAGCGAGTGTCCGTTTTCAGATCAAAGATTCTTACAGTATGAACAACGTCAGTATTACGATCACCAACTGCAACCCAATCATCGCAATCTGCGCCAAACTGAATACAACCATCTTTGTAGAGTCGGTACTCCAGTAGCGAGTCAGAGTCTTGGTCGGTATACCACTGTACCACAGCAGATGAAACATTCCGCTCTAGGATGGTGACTTCGGTATTAGGAGCCATCTTTGGAGTAGTTTGAGAAGGAATGATTGAGTCACCAGCATATACCTTATCACTATAGTTTGAATAAGTATTTGACCCCACCTTATTGATTACTGTTCCGTTCTGATAACGGAAATCTGTCCCGGCATCATCCTTTGTCACTACATAGTAGCGATAGCGTAGATCCTGCGCCATCGGATTTATAGAAATATCGATATCGTCCTGATATATATTGTCGTAGTAGTCGGCAGTTGTATATCTCCTTTCGGTCGCTAGGGCTGGATTATTGGGAAAATTGGGATCATAAGTTTCGCGCCAGACTTCATATGAGTCAAAGTCATTACAATAATCGACTCCGCTAACAGTAGTTTCGACGGTACAAGATTCATACGAGAGCTTCTTCCTTAGCGGTTTCTGAGAATTAATCTTCCAAGTCACCACGTTACGAGCATATACATTGTTTGAGAAAGTATCTTTAACGCTGACCTGTACCACCGGGGTTGGCTTCGTAATATCTGGGGTAATATCCCAGCCAGCGCTTGGAGTACCGTTTACTATAGTTGTCAGGCCGGAGTAGTAGTTACCCTGTTCTGGATGACCCTCCGGTGCTGGGGTGTTATCCTGGGCTCTCACTCGATAATAGTATGCCTTGGTAGTAGTAAGACCGGTATCTGTAAATGTATGGACATTACCACGGTCATTAACGATAGGAGTGATAGAGAATTCATTGCGTTTCGTAGCTGCATTCACTTGAATCCAGCATTCATCTGCCGAAACACCTTGTGCACAGCCCACGCCGGCATTGTTTGTCTCAGCACGCCATATCTGATAACCAGTAATCTGGTATTTCTTCGATGAACTACCTTTAAATCGTATCTCGGCGGTATTCCCGACTGATACAACTGTTTCAGGATTCCCTTTCGCCGTAACCACACTAGGGTAGTATTTTGTGACATCTAGGTCATTTATTGGCGTTGTAGGAATGTCGGAAGAGAATGTAAGCGCCTGGGAAAAATTAGTCTCATCGGAACTGCCAGATGGATTACCAGAGGCATCAATCGCCTCTACCGTGTAATAGTAGCGGGTAGTTCCTTGCAGACCTTCTTCATCAAAGGTATTGCCATTTACCACAGTCCCAACCAAAGCATATCCACTTCCAGCCGTATTTGAACGATAAACCTTATAGGTGATGTTGCCTGTTGCAGGCTCACTTGAGCGTGCTTTTATGTGAGCTGATTCGGTCCAAGTCACCTGAATCTTCTGATGCAGTGATGGCCTTTGCTCTCCCGTATCAGGGTCGATATCTTCTGGATCGCCAGGGAGTACTGATGCACCCTGCGCATCGATGCCTAGAGCCACCACTGTCACGTCAGTTGGTTTAGCTGGTGCTGTCACGTCCGGTGTTACAGTTTGCTTCTCATTATAGGTCGTTTCCAGCGGAAATACTGGGAAAAGGTCAGTCTCATTTACCGAGTTATCTAGTGCTGTGACACGGTAATAGTATTTTGTTCCCGAATCGTTTAGTCGAGAGCTGGAATTAACTTTGCCAGCTTGCTCACCAGCCTTGCTATCCCACTCCGGGTAGACTCCGATATCAAGTGACGGATCAGTATCAATATTGGCATCATTTGTAGCATCATTGTCAAAGTAGACAACATCGCCAACCGGTCCAGACCCTGCAGCTACTACACCTACCACGGTCCACTTGGTCTCATCTGTAGGTGATCCATCCGTAGAACGCCAGACTTTATAGTACGATAGGCCCGTGCCAGCGTCTGTTGCTGGGTGCCAAACAAGTTTTACTTCGAAGCCCTTGTTATCGATGTCAGTACAGGTAGCACTAGGATTGGTATCAGAATCATACACTCCTTGGCCATCGCAAGCGGTTGCTGACACCATCTGAGGTATAGATGGGTCAACAGTATCTATTGTAAGTGCTACGGCATCATCTTGTTTATTAGTCGAATACCAAGAACCCCAAACCCCAGCCTGATTCTTGGCCACTATGTTGTAAGCATACTTCTGTCCCGCTTGAAGGCGGGCATCATTATCAGGGTAGCTACCGACGGAACCAATAGTAGTATCAAGCTCCTTATTGTCACTCTTACAAGTCGTGAAATCTTCAGGGCTTAGTGCCGCCTCATCACACCAATCATTGGTGAAAATACGGCGACGAATGCGATAATTAGTAATACCTGATTTATCTTCTACCGGGTCCCAAGCCAGAGAAATATTATCCACTCCGGCATCCGTGGCACGGAAGTTCGTCGGAGCTGCAGGGGCATTTTGGACAAACTTAATCTGAAAATGATTATTTGTGTAGTCTTCGACGTTACCAGCAATGTCGCGGGCATAGTAGTAAAGAGTCTTATTGCCTTCTACGGCTGGGAAAGTGGCCGTCGTCCCTGACTGATAACTCCAGGTACCGGTAGGCTGATAGCCAGTATCAGCAAACTGATAATAGATGCGATACATCCCTGAGTTCGTTCCACTATTCGGATCACTGGCCGTAAGGGTGATGGTTGGAGCCGTAGTAACATACCAGCCATCACTACCATTTGGCGCACCCGATATCGTATAGCCGCCGGTACCGATAGATGGAGCTGTGATATCAATTTTTAGTGACCTGCTTTGAGCCGCCTCGATATTCCCCGCCTGATCTACGGCGTAATAACTAAGATTACTGGTACCTTCTGGAATATCGCCTGCATCAAAGCTGAAAGTGAATGGTTGAGCAGCTTCAGAATTTGAAACTTCAGTATAACTATCTGTATCTTTCCAGCGGTAGTAGAACTTATCTACCTTGGATGTGGTATCTGATGAGCTGAATGAAACCTGAGGTTTTCCTACCTTATACCAACTACTGTCACCTGAAGGAGAGGAGGGGTTCACTGTGATTGCAGTCGCAGCTTTTGTGGTATCGAGGGTTACTGTGGTAGTAATAGACGGATTGACGTCAGAGACACAGCGAACACCGAGACCATTCTCTCGTCCACTGGAGTCAACTGTCCCCGTTCCTGGCTGGCCAGAAAGGAAGGTAACTCGATAAGGATTGCCGGTAACGAACTCTGTGGCTGTCCAATAGTAATTCTGAGTAAATGATCCCTGATAATGCCCGGTTGACTTTGATGAGTAAATTGCAAGTAACTCATCAGCGGTTGGTAAGCGGCCTCCTATTAATTTACATGACTGCTGCGCGGGATAATTCGAAAAATCAACACTATTATTTGTAATAGGATCTACTAAAACCATTTTAGTAGGGGCATAAGGGTCTGGGGCTGGCAAAATAGTTTGGCTGCATTGCGGTCCAAGACACTTTGTATTTGAAAGTGTGCTCCATTGCCTACCACTAGTATAAGTTGGGGCATCAGTATTATTAATGTCTCGATTATACACATACTTACCAACCAATGAATTTGGATAATTCGTCTCTGCCTGTCCGGGAATCCAATTACCATCATAATTTCCACCTACCCCTAGTGCAGCGTCCCGATATTTTACATATACCCTTCTCTCCCCATCACTCCCACCTGTATCAGATGCTCCTTTTATAAGATTCCAAGAGTAGCCAGCACCAGAGGCTCGATAAGCATCGTTCCAATTCTGCCATCCTGATGTGTACGCGCCAGTAGTAGGATTGTATGCTGTACCCCAAGTAATACCATCGTTCGAGAGTTGAAAGTCCTTCATCCCCGATGGTCCCAGGTCTGATGGTTCGAGATTCAAGGTGACCGCTTTATCTTTTACGTACGTACTCGCACCACGAATTGCCACTGTGCCAGTAGGGACCTGGGTATCGAGGGTGATGGAGGCAGATGAAGCAGACTGAATAGAAATATCATGTAGTACTGGGGTGTCGTTGCCATTTGAAGATAATTTTACCTTTATATATAAGCTAGTAGATGATGCTAGAGATGCTGGAATAGCAGTTCGAGCGGCACTACCTTGAATTTGACCAAAGTAATTAGTATCCCAGCTACCTGTTTGCAAGTTACCACTAGAGTCGACACCCTTCCAATTAGTACCATCGGTTGATATTTGGAATTGAATTGATTGTCCAGTAGTAAGAGTATCTGCACCGTATATTAGATTGGTCCATTTTTGTGTATTAGCTGCTGTATATGATAGAGGGGTACCAGTTTCACCGAGATATCCATTCATTTTGTATGGTGTTGGTATAATACTAGTATCTCGGACACACCTTGACGGAAGATTATAATCTACCTTCCCCCAGTACCTCAGTTGACCACTACTGCCAAACCAACTAGCATAGGCAGAAACAGCAGAATACTCTGTTGCAGACCAATAATCAGAACCAGCGAAAGTTCCATAAGAAGCTCTGTTATTATATAAATTTGTAATTTCAGTATTAGTCGGGAGTCTACCACCAAGCGCAATACAAGAACTCTGAGCAGGATATCCTGAAAAATCTACCCCTGTGTTTAATTGTGGGCTAACCAATACGCCACTTGAACATTGTGGACCCACACAGCTCGTATCACTTGTCTTCCAATGAAGTGCGGAGTTGTCATTTTTCGCCACCTGCAAATTACCATTTAGCAGTGGACTGGAATAAAAGTTAGCCGCGTACGGGTCCAAAACTGGATCTAATGATACATTACCGCTAGATATAGAGCTTGAGTCAATGTTTGATGTTGTAGCCGATTCCAAGTCGACATTATTAGTATATACCTTGCCAGTAATATTCCCGGCGTTATCTTTCACTCTCGCATACACAGTTCTAGAAGTATCACTGCCGCCGCCAGTGACGCCCTTAGCAACATTCCAAGAGTAGCTGGTTGCATATGTTGCCCAGCCGGTGTCTGTGATATTACCATCTATATCAGCTGTCTTACCCCAATTTGTCCCATCATTCGAGAATTGCATTTGAGATAGATTTGAGCCACCAGTATCTGAGGCCGAAATATTTAGGGTTACGACTGAGGAGTTGACAAAGGTCGCCCCTGAGTTTATCTGGAAGGTCGAAATAGTTGGAGCAGTTTGTTCGATTGATAAGATACCAGTTTGAGTACTCCATGCACTTTGAATACCAGAACTATCTGTATAGCGCGCTTTCCAATAGTAAGTATATTCGGGCGAAAGACCAGTGACTGTTGCTGTTAGGTTGGTTATTTCTGTATTAATTGTTCCGCTTACTGTCGGTGCTGTAACGTTAAGAGTGGTTGCATTCCCGGTAAAGCTAGGCGTTTCATCTCCGTATATCACCGACTGGATTTCAACTTCTGGCGTTACATTTCCACTCGCAGTTGGAGTCCCATTAAATACTAATTTTGCCGTTGTCTCATTAATAAAATTATTCGAAACAGTAGTACCGTCTAAGTGCTTTGATATCAGTGTTGAGGGAGCCGGCGCCTCATTCCAATTCAGCCTGACACTGTTAAGGTTTGGTGTAGTGTTCGTAGTCGGCGATTCTAGGCGAAGCATAAGCTCTGCATATCTCGCTTGTGGAACAATAGCAGGAACATTGTTATTGGCTGGATTAGTATTACCAGAAATATTACTACTACCAAAATAGTTACTGGTCCAGCTGTTGACGTCACTGACTGCACCCGATGGTCCATACCAAGTTGCCGTATCAAACTCATCCTGGGGGCCATTACCATTTGTGTCAGCCACTACTACGCGCAAACGAAATTTTACTGCCTGGCTAGTGGTTAAAGTGTCAAAGGATGGCTCAACTGAAGTAAATTTAGTTATTCCCTGATTATCAACTCGAAGTCCGATAGAGCTTGCCGCTGTGCCTCCGAGAGTACCAATTACAGAATATGGCGCGCCGGTGTCGCCCGGAACATCGCGTACGCACCGGACTAAATTTGCTGTACTTTTGCCATAAATACTCTGAGGAGTATAAGTTAGAACATTATTGTACCACCAGAGTTGTCCGATGTAAGCCGATTGCTCGTTAGATGCATTAGTAAGAGCTGTAGAAGTCCAATAATTTGCGTAAGTTCCGACTGCGGGATCTGGGATACCATAAGATGATCTTGAATTCATTATCGCTTGTAATTCAGCCGTCGTGGGGAGTCTGCCTCCAATGGCCTTACATGCATTTCTTGCCGGATAAACAGAAAAATCTACCGTATTACTTGCAACCAAGGAATATTTAGATGGTAAGGCCGTATCAAGACCACTCGCGCACTGTGGGCTATTACACGCTCCTGGTTGTGGTCCCCAAGCAGCACTTAATGTCGTATTATATACACTCTTAGTCGCGGGGAAGGATCCAACCCCCGTAATCCAGCTGGATTGTAATGACACTCTGTCTCCAGATGTATCAATCTGGGATTTTGTTGTTGCGGAGGATAATCCGCCATTTGTATTAAAGTCATTGCTCAAATCCCAAGTTTTGGAATTTGCATTCGCCATCACCTTACCGGGTCGGAATGGGTTCAAGAATGGTGTTAGATACTGTAACCCCACAAAAACAACCAATGAAAGTACAAAGGCCGATACAGTTGCTCTTTTCACTGGTACCGCATACTGGTTCTCAGTGATTTTCTTATAGACTGGGCTTTTGATCACTAGTGTATCGTGGATAGTCCTAGCACTGAGATGCAGCTTGTAGCCTAATTCTAATCTAATAAGACGGAGTTTATTAACCACAAATGTCAGTGATTTGAATAGAGCCAAACCGAAAAAACGCGAAATAATGCTCGTTATTCGCTTCAGGAGGGCAGTAATCTTTTCGAGTTTGTTTGAACGTTTCTTCAGCGTTCCCTCCATTTAACGGGGTGAATTCTTATACATATATTTTATGCTTATCTCATACCTAAAACAAGCACTAAATGTACTTATTTTAGGTCTGTATTGGGCCCTTACTTTTATCCACAGAGTAGTGACTTTGCTTTTACTTCTTCCCCGTTATCCGGTTTCCAATATTCGAGAAGAAGCTGCCGAGATTTCTAGTCCAGGCGAAGGTCTCCTCTAGTGACTTCAAGATGAGCTGCAGGATTGATTTCTCCTTCGTTGGTGTCACAAAAGTATAGTCTTGCGACTCAGTAGTGTTACCACGTTTATCTTTAGAAATCATTCTGAAATGGTACGAGGTTGCCGGCCTCAGCCCCTTTATGATAACTGTGTGCGAGTTGTTTAGAGTTGGATCTTCGGTAGATTGGTTCTTGTAGCTGCCGCCAATAATCCCTTCATCGTACTCAACGAGGGTAGTTGCGGGCTTATTCGTTTGCCACGACACAATGATTGAAGCCGTAGTATCACTTTCTCCCATTGGCAAGATATCAACCTTGGCACCAGTAATCTTCGGCCCCTCTGTATCGAGAGGAGTACGAACAGCAGCATCAGAACTCGCAACTTCTTCACCAGTTTCGTCCTTAGCAAGTATCTGATAATGATATTCAGTATTGTCGGTAAGACCCTCGACTAGCAACTCGTGCACTTTCGAGAGACCTGGCTTACCCCGTTTCTCGGAGTAATTTGTACTTGTACCTAGATTTATCAGTGTCTCAGTCTCAATATTAGTATCCCAAGTTAGCTTAAATGAATACGGCTTAACCTCGGCAATTTTCAGATTAGAAATCTTGGGTTTTAGCACAGCTGTAAACGAGGCTTCAGGCGAGGTGTAATTCAGGAGACCGTTGTCCACAACTACAATGTAGTAGTATTTCATCCCAGGCTCGAGACCATCCAGCAGTATCGCATGGGTTGTCCCCTTGAGCGCGTCGGTAGCTGTAAGACGGTAGTCCTTCGGATCATAGTCCGGCGCACCACTATCGGTATCGTAATAAAGTGTTGCTGTGGTAGCTTCCGAGGTCTGGAAGACGATTTGAGCAGAAGTCGAGGTAATATTTCTCTCAGCCACATTGGAAGCCGATGGAGCCATGGTGAATTGCTTCGAGTCAGAGTTCGCAGTTGTAAATTCCTTCATCCCTGAGGTAGAAGTGTAGTTATCAAGCGAGATTGAAATAATATTTATCGTATAGACAGTCAGCTTTTTGAGCGGAGATATAGTAACAGAGTGATAGCAGAGAGGAGACGTCGGATTTAGAGTACAGTTCTTCATGTCATCTGAAATTTTATCTGGACTCAGTGGCGCCTCTGCAAAAGCGAGGGTCTCGGCGCCATTACTCTCACGGTACTCTACCATATTTGAGTTTGAAGGCATATTGGTAGTCCAGTGAATTTCCGCCGAAACTGTGGAGATTAGTTCTGGCTTCGGAATATAGGTAACGGTAAAGCCCTTTGTAATTAGCTCTGGTAGTCCAGTAGACACCACTGTCTCATTTGCGAACGGATAATTCTTCGATATTACGCGGTATTCATACTTCGTTTCTGGCTTCATTCCAAAGATATAGACGGAGTGGTTAACGTCAGTTTCTCGATGCCCAACCGCTACAAACTGATTACTAGGACTATCATCTACTTGCCAGTTACCACTCACTTTCTTCATTGGCCGATATTCTACTAGCGAATCTGTACTCTGATCAGTATGCCAAGTAACCGTCGCACTAGAAACTCCGATATTACTAAGACCCACACTGTCAATAGTGGCGTGTGCTTTTTCTGGCGTAATCGACCCATTCCAGTATATTTTACTGGTTTTATTTGGTTCATATACGGTGGCACCACTGCTATTTATAACTACACCGCTAGCATATTTGTAATCAGTATCAGCATTATCCACAATTACCATGTAGTACTTAAATTTATCAGATTTATAGGCAACTGCCACAGAGTCTACTAGGATATTTGTATTAATGTCAGTGAAAGTAAAGGTCTGGCTCATCTCTGGAATCAGCACATCGGTTTGGTCATAGACTTCACGATGAATCTCATACCTGGCAAAATCACTACAATATTCAGTTGTACCAACAGTCAGAACTGTTACACAACTAGCATCAGCTGGCTTACGCCGTATGATTTTTGTTTTATCAGCTACTTTCCAGGTCACGACGTTACGAAGCCAGGTCTCACTTGGATGGGTATCCTTTACTGAAAGTGCCAGGTCGGACGCAGTAATGTCTGGCTTGGTTGCGTCAGGTGTAGTATCCCAGCCATAGCGATTCGCCGCTAATGAATCTAGAGGAGAGACACTTGAGAGCGGGCCGTAGCGGTAGCTTTGATCGGGCTCATTCGGAACATAGGCATTGTCCTGGGCTCTGACGCGGTAAAAATAGGTTTGCCCATCTGAAAGACCCGTGTCTAGAACCCGATACTCATTATCTCGATCGTCCTGGTTGGCTGTAATTTCTATATCAGTTCCCGTAGCCCCCGTGCTATAACTTTCACACTTACTGCCACAGCTAGCGAGATGAGTAAACTTTAGCTTGGTAGTCCTGGAATTATCGAGCCACTGGTTACTATCTAGGTCATTTATATCGGCCTCGTACCTATAAACCTCGTACTTGATGATCTGACGATACTTCGAATTACTCCCCTTGAAAGTGATGTTAACGCTATTACCGACCTGAGAACCGCTTTCATTGGGGTCACCCTTAACTGCTGCGACCCTCACTTCACTCGGGGCCGATGGGATGTTTGAATCATAAGTAATAGCATGGTCGGTACTACTACCATCAGAAAGACCTGACTTATTATTACTACCATCATAGGTAAGGACACGGTAGTAGTAAGTGGTTGTGTCTGCGAGACCGTTGTCTTCATAAGTAACTGCAGTTGGAGAATCTAGCGTCAGCTTAGTCGCGCTCGCTAACCATTCTTCTTTTGTCTGATAGTTTGTAGTGGAACGATATAGTTCGTACTCAGGTACGGAGCCAGCAAGAACATCACCATTGTGCTTCTTGTCAATTGCTGTATTCCAGCTGACAACTATTCTCTGATGGCCTATACTCTCGTTATTTAGATCACTACCATCTAGACCAAGAGCAGTAGCGGTGACTCCTGCATCGCTAGTCCTAACTCCCTGCGCATCAAACCAGCCTGGTGCCGTAACATCAGGGGTTTCAGCCAGTGCCCGGTTTTTATCGGGATCAGGGAAGATTGGCGGGAAAAGAGCACTCTCGTTATTTACAGCGTCATAAGCCGTCACTCGATAGTAGTAGGTAGTAGAGTCACTCAGTGGCTCCGATGGGTCCAGTTTACCTGCGGCTTGACCACTTTTTTCGTGTGTCGATGGATATACACCGATATCCCAAGTATCCGCATTATTTACGTCATTATCATTCCATTTCATTATTTCGGCACCAGTCCAAGGAAGAATACCGACTAAAATCCACTTGTCCTCATCAGAAGTGTCTCCATCGGCAGAGCGATATATCTTGTAGCCACTAAGACCAACTCCTGAGTCAGAAGATTGGTGCCAGGCTAGAGTAATCTCAAAACCCTTATTATCTGTATCTGTACAGACGGGGGTAGTAATCTCCGGATTGGTATCAGGGACGACGATAGTAGCCTCACTACCATCACACGCGGTGGCCACTACCCCGCTTGGAATCACCGGAGCTACGGTATCAATAGTATAACCAACTACTTGATCTGGATTACCCTCAGACCAGCCATCACTCCAGTTTCCAGCATTGTCCTGGGTTTTTATTTGGTAGGTGTACTTAAATCCTGCCTCAAGTCCACTAGTATCAGTGTAGTTAGTAACATTTCCGACAGAACCTATGTTTACAACACTCAGCCCACTCCACGTGTCGTCATGTTTCTTCCTTCTGATTTCATATGTCTGGACACCTGAAGTGTCTGAAACAGAGAACCATTTCAGATAGATTGAATCAGTATAGGCCCTATCAGTTGGGGCTGCAAATCCCGTAGGAGATATCGGATTTACATTGTCAAACTTCACGTGTTGCTGTTCATATTGCGCCCCATCATTGCCAGCCACATCGGTACTGTAATAGTAGAGTGTCTTGTCCCCAAGTGGCGCCGTAAAGCTCGTACCCGTCTGCCAGGTCGCACCAGGTTGACTACCATAGTTTACCCACTGATACTTAGTAGTCGCTACTCCAGAAGCGTTTACGCCACCCGCGTCATCATGGGAGAGAGTAATGGTCGGCGCACTACCGACATACCAATCATGCTGACCATTTGGAGTATCACCCACGATTGAATAGCCTGTTGTGGGTCTTACCGTATCAAGCTTGTAAGTTTGCTGTTTCACGGACTCATAGTTCCCGGCCGTATCCTTGGATTGGAAGTAAAGAATATGTGTACCGTCACCAACAGTTGTCGTCATGTCAAAAGCAGCCGAATATGTAGTGGCTCCGGTCGAGAGATCACTGTTGTCCCAGCGGTACTTGACCTCCGAAATACCGGAACCATCTCCAGAACCAGGGTCCGTAGCTATTAGAGTAATCATAGGGCTCGTGGTAAACCAGCCACTTGCCTGAGCCACGATGTCGGTCGTGGGCACCGTATTTGGCAGAGAGCTGTCATAACCAATATTATACGGATTACTAGCACCTCGTGTAGATTCAGTGGTATTTAGCGCCTTGTCGTATACCTTTACATACCATGGGTGCATTTTCTCCGAAATTTCTTCCCCAGTTTGTATGGTATAAGAAACATCACTGCCAGCGGCAGCACTTAGAATATTCGCGGTTGCTCCTATAGTGCTATCGTCTATCGTTTTCTTCAGCACCCCATCCATATACAGCTCGTATTTGTACAGCCCGGAACCCGGATTGTCCCCAGAGGCCTTCCAAGTCAGGGTTGGTTTATTTGTCCCGCTCCAAGTATTATCCAGTGGACCGGAAAGAGCATAAGACGTAGGGGCTATTATATCGAGTGTGATATTGGCGGAGTAAATCTCACTTTCACCAGATGGTGTAAATGTACCAGTGACAGTAACGCTACTAATTGTGGGCGTAACTGCGGCATTAGTAGTAGATAGAGTTGCCTTATACTGATAGTAGCCCCTACCTGCACCACTGAGAGCAGCATTTATCGCGCTTCCAGGCGTAACTGTGTACCAACTCCCCCAGCTGGCATCGATGGTAGTGGCATTATTACCACTCCGCATCTGATATGAAATAGTCTGACCATTATTAGTCTGACTGGTCAGAAATGAAGCATAGTCTGGACTACTTGCCCCGCTATATAAAATACGAGAGGTGAATGTTTCTGGAGTATCAAATGTAGTAGTAGAAGTACCGCTAGTAACACTGAGCTGAGGACGATAAGCTAAATTTGCGTCTTCCATCGAATATATCCCGTAGCCATTGTTGACCCAGAGGTCAGTATATGTATCACCTGCCGCAACATCAGCCTGAACCTGACTCGTAATATCCACTGTACCTGGAGTGTTGAAAGACAGGTTTGCGCTGACGGACAGCGCCGTTCTATCATGCCATACCCAGGTAAGAGCAGTGGTATTACTGGTTATTCTCAGGGTCGCGTTTGTTACACCACTAGCTAGGCCATTATTAAAGATTATATGAGCATCACTACTCCAAGATCCACAGTCCATATCATACCCCGATCCTGTGTACATTGGGTTTGCTAGATCTTCTGTTCCCGAGCCGCACCACTCGTCCCAATATTCAGTGTAGTCATTATAGGTATTTATTGTATTTGTAGTTGAACTCCCACTAGTAGTCGAAGAAAGCTGAAGCTTATTATCGACAATCACAGTACCTCCAGTATTACCTGCTGGCGAGGTCGTAAAAGTGCTGTCTGTTGTCGACAGGTTAGTAGTTACTGAGATGCTTTCGCCACTTACATTACCGGCGTTATCGACTGTTTTTACAGTAACCGTCTTTACTCCATCACTGCCCTCAAGTGTCCAAGGTACATTGCCAGAGAAAGATCCCTGCCCAAGGTAGGTAGTCTGATAGTCAGTAATCTGATCTGTGACGTCCTGCCAACCAGTATTGTCAGTCTTATTTGTAATAAGAACTTTTGCAAGATTTGACTTCACCGTGCCCGTATCAGAGGTCGCTATCTTCACCTTTATCTGATTACTCTTCGCGTACAATACTCCATTCTTCGCCACAATATCGACGTTGGATTCACCACCTTCGGTAAACCCATTTAGCTGAAGTGATGGCGAAGTCTGTTCGACAGTTATGTCAGCTTCCGACTCGATATTATTGCCATAAGACATCCAAGCCGAGGATCTGGATTGACTATCAACCGCCCTCACCTTAATATGATAGCTTGAACCTACTGTTAGACCCGTAATATCAACGTAAGTGTTACCAATATCCGCGGTAACTCCGGAACCAGTAAATGCCGTGGGTACTCCACCTATAATCGGTTTTATTTCCACCTCTGGTCTCAGGTTGGTTGAAGGTACAGTACATGCGGTAGCCCCACTTCCACATGTAAGATTATTTGCCTTCACACGTATACTTGTCTGATTTGTATAAAGACTAGCCGTACCATATCTTGCATGACCCGCTGGAACTGTACCAGTTTCTATAGGAATGTCGGCGATATCGCCGTTACCATTCCTTAGCGCTGTATTGCTTGTATCTGACACAAATATATTTTCATTTATTGGCGTTTCCAATGTATCATACTGAACAAAAAAATCGTTTAATGTTGGGTAATTGACGCCATTAGAAGAAGCTAAGACTAGCTGCATTTCTAAGAACCTCGTTACACCCAGACCTGTTAATGATGCCGTACCGGAAGTCCCGCTTGTTTGTGTACTTCCTGCCTGTGACCAAGAAGGATCAGACCATGTCGTCCCGTCATCTGAGGTTCTATATTTAAAAGTAACCGAAGTATTTGCCGGCAGAGCCTCGGTACTCCAAGACAGTGAACTCCACTTATATTTAAGCTCAGATCCCGCATCAATCTTAAACCCCGTTATAGTACCAGTGCTCACATAAGCAGGAAGATAGTATGTTACTTGAACAGAACCAGGCAATCCAGCCGTACCATTTACTGCCGGCCAACCAGGCATTGTCCCGCCAGCTCCTCCCGCACCTGTTTCAATCGTGACTACCTGTCCTACTGATACGTCTAATGTTCCAGTAATCCTTCCCCCACCTCCGCCATTTCCACCTCTGCTGTTGCTAGAAAAGTAACCACCAGCGCCCCCGTTATTCGCCCCTCCTGTTTCTGGGATCAAGGTAGGGACATTCCTGTGATTATAGGGCCCCGGTGCCCCTTGTGCACCAACTTTGTTTGGGCAGCCGCCCTCACCACCATAGCCACCAAATGCCCAGTAAAACAATCCGTCAGCAACCTTGAGAGCTGAGGTTCCTCCAGTTCCACCGGAACCTCCACATGCACCCCCAGAATAAACAGTAGCTCCGCCTCCACCTCCGCCACCTTTTATGTCAACATAGATTTTTGTGACACCACTAGGGACTGTAAAGGTAGATGTCTTTATAACAGGGGCCCCATATTTGCGCAGACTCAAGGCATCATTGTTTACTATAACATTGTCAAAAGTAAAGGTCTTTCCCGCAGCTGTTGTGCCCTGAAAGCTCGTGGCAAGTGTCATGTGAGTATTGTCTGTCACAGTAGATACGCCGTATGAAATACCGTCTATATTTATAGCTTTAGGATCATTAAAGGCGCTAATGTTATCTAGAAAATATGTTCCTGTACCTACTATTGAAGAGCTGCCGTTTGTAGCAGCAATAGTTCCTGCGAAATTAGTGGTATTCTTGATTGTAGCAGTATTTGTAGATGAGGCATTAGTATTAAAGTCAGCATTCGTCGTCCATGTTACACTATTTGACCCGGCACGAGCAGAACGAGGAATAAAAGGATTAAAAACTGGTAATAAGTACTGTAAAGAAAGAAAAATTATAAGTGAGCAAACAAAAGCCGAGATGGTTGCATTCTTTACTGGTCGGGTCAATTTGTTCTCATAGACTTTCTTATATACAACGTTCTTTACAACCAGCGTATCATGAACCGAGCGAACCTTCAGATGAAACTTGTAGGTTAACTCATAACGGAATATTTGGAGTCTTTTGATGAAGAAATCAATTGTCTTTATAACAACTAGGATAATCTTTCTCGCCAGAAAGGCCAAGACCTTCTTGAATAAGTTCCAGACGCCCCCAAAAAATCTAGCAATAAGACTACTTTTAACAAAGCTAAAACTACCACTTTTCAGTAGCGTCTTATTAGCCCTTTTCCACGTTTTACTGAAATGAGCTTTTCTAGGCTTCATCACCCTCACAAGTTATACATATATTTTATGCTTTTCCCAAAATTAAAACAAGCACGTTTCGTGCTTGTTTTAGGAAAATAATATTAAATTCTATTTCTTAGTAGTGAACTATCACCGGAGTTCCTATAGGGGCCCAATTAAATATATATGTTGCCGCATCATCAGGCGAGTTGATACACCCATGAGAACCATTCCAATGGTAGTCTTGCCCACCAAAGGAACCATTACGCCAGTAAGCATCGTGAATCGCATGGCCAGCACTGGTAAACCAGACGGCATGATCCACCCAGAGATGATAGTAGCTACCATCAGAAACACTGCCTCCAGTCATATAGAAGCTTGCGTTACGACCCAGAACCAGGAAGGTTCCAGTCGGTGTGGGATGATTATCGTCGCCTGTTGTTACGCTCCATTCACGGCAGTTTACTCCGCCTTTTTCACAGGCAATCATCTTCTGTGTTGATAGATTAATATCGATATATTTATCCCAGTCAGCAATCACCACATTTTCATAGCGAGTTTTGAAATTGTCTACATATGTAGGAATTTCCAACCTGACGCTAGCTTGGCTCGGTAGAGCAGTAGCAATTTGACTTCCAAGAAGGGCAGTGTCAACAAGAAGACCATTAACCCCAGCTTGAGCCTCAGTCTGTTTCACACCATTCTCTACCCTTACAATTCTTTCTTTCGAATAAACGTTAATCTTGCTTCCGAGAAAGTAGAAATAGCTCTCCATTTTCGACTTATCTACCACTAGGGTATATTTAGTCTCACCGTCTTTCTTGGTAAACGAAAGCCATGACCCTACAGTATCTTGATTTGGACGATATTCGGTCCCTTTATAAGTAAGCACCACTGGTCTAGCCATCACGTTCTGGGCTTGAACCATTACTTCTTCTGCTGCTGTATCTACGATTGCTGGTTTTAGTGTCTCAGTTTTTACATTTATCTTCTCCGTTTTAAGACCAGCAATACTCGCCAGCACTGCTTGTTTGAGTTCATTAAAGCGAACTGACCGGCCATAGATAGCCGGCTTCAGCTGAGTAACACCACCAGTGACAGTTACCTGTGAATCTTGTGCCTCTATCTTAATATTATCTGATATTTTCGTCAGGTAGGCATTCAATTTTTCTTTATTTAGAGTATAGCTCGGTGCAATCGCGAGATCATTCGAGCGAATAAGATTTTGCCACGGCTGCCAGTCTATTTCCGTCGAAAGTAGCCTCGCCCGAGTAAGGTAGTTGTCCCACCACTGATCACTACGTCCACGAGAGAATGCGGCGAGCGCCATCGTATCAGTATTGAAGACGATACCAAGATCTGAAACTGTTGCCTTATAATCCTGATCTGGGCCTTTTAGGGTAATAGAATATTCCTTGGCCTTCTTCGAAATAAGCTTCTGGACTTCGATAACGCTCTTGCCACCGACTTCTTCTCCCCAGACAGTCACTCCCGGAAAAACCTTATTGGTATAGATAGCATTATGGGCATAGGCAGCACCACCCAAGAGAGCCGACAAGGTACAGAGAACCGTAAAGACAACTACAAGCGCAAAGATAACTTTATGCTTCTTTTGCCAGCCATTCTTTGCGTCATTCTTAGGTTGCACTAAAGAATCCAGGGATTCCGAGTTGTCTGGATTCTTTACTTTTTTCAGAATCGTGAAGGGGTTTGATTTATCTTTCGCTTTATTATTTTCTGGTTTTTCTTTTTTAATTTTTACTTTTGAATTTTCTTTTGGTTCCCTGGTCCAGATATACCACTTCTTATCAGCATATTTATTGTAGCTATGAGTTACCGCTTCGGGCTCAATAATCGAAAGTAGCGGCTTCTCAGTCTCTGTTTCTGGCGTATTCGGCTTTTCCCCCATATTCATCTCACTACCGACATCGGCAGGTGAAACTATAGAATCGACACTTTTACGCTTTGCTACCACGCACCAACCCCCCAAGTTTAACTAGTTTATTCTGACAAACATTAACAATCTTTTCAACTTCTGCCTCAGTGAGAGTATGGTCATTACTCACAACTGTAAGCCGAATAGTTATGCTCTTCTTCCCCGGCTCGAGATTCTTACCGGTATAGATATCAACAATCTCGACCCTTTCAATCAGTGGATTAAGCCCAGATATAGCATCCATAATTTCCGCGGTTGTGACAGCAGTACCAAAGATGGCTGATATATCGCGAACAGATTGCTGGTAACGACTAATATCGCGTGCGGTTACACTACAGTTTGCTAGCTCCATTACCTTTTCGATATCAATGACAGCTGCGGCGACAGTTTTTTTCAGACCAGCCTTCGATGCAATCCGCTGATCTACTTCGCCAATTTCACCGATTACCTCCTTGCCAGAATATATTGTTGCAGCACGCCCGGTCGTATAAACCGAATCATCCTTTGGCTCATATCGAATGTTATCAACGCGTAATGTAGCAAGAAGATGGTCGATGGCCCCTTTCGCCCCGTAATACTCTAAGCCGTCCTTATATTGAATCGGCCAAGTATCACCGCCCAAAATACCGACTGAGAGAAGCGATTTTTCATGCGGTAAGCCCTTCCCTTTCTTATAAAAAGTTTTTCCTAGCTCAAAAAACTTCACTGATTCACGTAGGAACTGATTTGCAGCAAGAGACTCGAGCATCTTTGGTAGCAGACTTACGCGCATATATTTCTGCTCTTTTACCATCGGATTAGCGAGCTCGAAAGCATTATTCGTAGTGGTTTCAGTAACCAGAATCTCCGCCTCAGATGCAAAAGAGTAGGTCATTATTTCCGTAAGACCAATCGCCGCTAGCTCATGTCGGATATGCT
The DNA here is from genome assembly GCA_964511435.1 of uncultured Candidatus Saccharibacteria bacterium. Taxonomy (GTDB): domain Bacteria; phylum Patescibacteriota; class CPR2; order UBA1875; family CAIMLA01; genus JBGSPL01. The sequence goes on along the minus strand of CAZEFH010000003.1, from coordinate 52,386 downwards.
TATTCATCTCGTAGTGCGGATTAGTCTGAGAAAGTGTCTTTACGGCATAAGGAAGAGTGGACGGTATACTCTCGAAGCCAATAATACGCGCTACTTCCTCATATAAATCAACTGGCTCAGCAATGTCGATACGCCAGTGTGGCACCGCCACTTCTAAAAGATACTTTGTCCGAGTCGTTACACCAAATCCGAGACCTTCAAGAGTCTTCTTTATCTGGGAATCGCTATAATTAGTTCCAAGAAAAGCATTCAGCTTTGTCGGGTTCAAAGAGAGTACTTTTTGTTCAATTTTTTTATTCAACGAATCAGTAATCTTGCTTGCTACCTCACCATCAGCTAGCTCTGTCAGTAGCTCTGCCGCTCTGCGGATAGCAAGCTCGGGTGTACTGAGACTAATCCCCTTTTCGTATCTAGCAACAGCCTCAGACCTGAGGCCGAGAGCTCTGGAAGTTTTACGAATACTAGCCTTATCAAAAACTGCCGCCTCAATGAAAATATTTTTTGTAGATTCACCTATTTCAGTAGTTTCTCCACCCATGACACCGGCAAGCGCGATTGGGCTCTTACTATTTGCGATTACGAGATTATCTGGGGTTAGCTTCCGCGTTACGCCGTCAAGCGTCTTGATGTTCTCGCCAGTCTTTGCGTTTCGAACGATAATCGTCTTGTCAGTGAGCTTATCTAGGTCAAAAAAGTGCAACGGCTGCCCATACTCAAGCATCACATAGTTTGAGATGTCGACAAAAAGGTCGATAGAACGTACTCCCGATGAAAGCAAGCGCTCTTTCATCCAACCAGGGGTCTCATTTCTCACGACATTTTTCACTACCAAGGACAGATATCTTGGACATAAATCACTATCTTGAACGGTCACCATCACTGGTGAAGATGACTTAGATTCAACGATTTTTGGATTCTTTACAGTAAGCTTCTCTTTCGTAATCGCACTCACCTCACGTGCGAGACCGATGACACTCATGCAGTCTGGACGATTTGCTAGTACCTTGACGTCAATCACTTTATCTGAACCTAGATACTCACCAAAGTCATTTCCGATAGGGGCGTCTTGCTCGAGTACCATAATCCCCTGATGTTCTTCTGAGATGCCGAGCTCACGTTCACTACAGATCATTCCATGTGATTCGATTCCGCGCAGTTTCGCCTTACCAATCTCAAAATCACCTAGTTTAGCGCCAACTAAGGCTACCGGGACCCTCTGCCCAGTCGCTAGATTAGCCGCACCACAAACAATCTGAAGTTTTTCCTTGCCAACATTTACTATGGCAACATTCAATTTATCTGCGTCTGGATGCTTCTCCTTGGAAACCACCTCTCCGATTACAACACCTGAAAAAATCTGAGAATCTATGACTTCTTCCACTTCGAGACCAGCCATGGTGAGTTTGTCGGCCACTTCTTCAGCCGAGAACTTGGTTTTTACATATTCACGTAACCAGTTATAGGAGAGTTTCATTTTGTATTCAATCTTTTATATTTAATAACTAGAGAGATAATCACACCACAAAAGACAACCCATGCAACTTGCAACAGACTAAATACAATATCATTTATATGAATTGCATAAATAAGTAACAGTAGGTTTGCGAATTCCCAAACAGACCAAGCTAAGACACTCTGACCAGTCGAGTCCTTTGTTTTTAGAAGATGCACAAGCATCGGTAGATTGCCAGCAACAGATATTACTGAACCAAAGGTTCCGATAAATAAATAAATATTTTCACTCATTAGAATTGCTCCAGAAATCTTACATCGGGGTGCCAACAGTTGCGTACATCAGAAATCCCGTATTTAATCATAGCGATTCGCTCCACACCGACACCAAAGGCAAAGCCGCTATATTTCTCTGGGTCGATCCCCATATTTCGAAGGACTTGTGGGTGCACCATTCCAGATCCAAGTAGCTCGAGCCAACCAGTACCACCACAAGAACGGCAACCCCTACCATCACACTGAGGACAGCTGGCATCTAGCTCTGCACTGGGCTCTGTGTATGGGAAAAAATTTGGCCTCAGTCTCGTCTTTGTACCTGGTCCGAAAATCTGTTTCGCAAAGTGATCAAGTGTACCCTTGAGGTCAGCCATCGTGATCCCCTCATCGATGACGAGTCCCTCAAACTGGTGAAATACCCAGCTATGGGTAGCATCTTCATTCTCATTACGATGAACCTTGCCTGGAGAAACTATCTTTATTGGGGGCTTATTCTGTTCCATGTAGCGTATCTGCACGGTCGAAGTATGAGTTCTAGGAATGTATCCATCTAGTAGATAGAAAGTATCTTGCATATCACGAGCAGGATGCTCCTTGCCCATATTAAGAGCCTCGAAGTTATGCCAATCATCGTCTACTTCTGGACCGGATGCCACTTCATACCCCATCGCCACAAATATATCTGTCAGTTCTTCAAGGGTCTGACTTACAGGGTGAATATGGCCTACCGGATAGCTATGCCCCGGAGCCGTGATGTCAATCGGAGCAACATTTTTATTCTTCGCGAACTCAGCTTCCTTATTAGCAATCTCTTGCTCAATTGATTTCAGTAACGTGTTTGCATCAGCTCCAAACTGTTTGCGTTCAGCCACTGGTAAATCCTTGATTGATTTGAGTAAAGCCGAGAGTTCACTTTTACGGCCAAGATACTTCAACCGCAAATCAGAAATAGTTGCAGGTTTCACAGCAGCAACTTCGCCAACAAATTGATCATGTAATTTCTGTAGATTTTGATTCATTAAATAATTCCGAATAGTCTAAGCCAGACTGGATTAAGTATAATTGCAAGTGAAGTGGCAATAATCGCACATTCTAGTAGGTGATATTTATACCCATAGCGCATCACTCCGAGATAACCAATCATCGATAGAATGAAAGCAGCAATTACATATGCCGGTACTCCAGTCGATGAAAATACAATCAGTGACAGGAACTGTGTCACCAGATTGACACCAGAAAGGACTAATGAGAGCTTGAATTTGTAAGCAGCAACTTCCTCTATCTTGGCTACTTTAAAGTAAAAAAACACCAGTGCTAGGGTGCCCACTAGATTGGAGGTAGCAATAATTGTGAGTCCCAAGATAACGTAAAAAATCTGGCTCATATTACCCTCTCTTTGCCTGATATAAAGTATAGCTCAAAAAGAACTAGAGAGAAAGCTAGAAGTAGAGCGTCCCACCAGGTCAGTAGTTGTAACGCCGACAGAGAGAGTGAAGCGACTATATAGAACCCGAGTAGTGCCCCTCGACGAATGCTAGATATCAGAGTGAAATGATAAGTTTCGTTGTTGCGCAGTTTGTTCATAATCGAAAATGACACTACAGCATAAATACTGGCAATCAGGACAAAGAGCGACCCCAGGAAGACTGCCACTGATATCACACCAGACCGAGGGTCCATCTGATACAAAGAATAGAGAAATATTCCCAAAGAAATCAGAGCAAAAAAAGCTCCTGTACGTACAAAACCTTTTGTCTTCATATGAAAATTATACACGAACGGAGGGAAACTTGGCTAGCTATTCCTCAGTGCTCGGCTTATCTAACTGCAGAAGCTCTGCATCAAGAGACTCGCCCGTAATCTTGGTGACATCTTTATCAATCTTGACGAACTCTTTACTTGCAGAGTTGTAAGCATTCACAGTGGTGCCGAGTGAGTTACCCAGCTTCGTCATGTGAGACTGGTAGGCAGAGAGATGGGCCGAAAGCTTATTTACATTGCCCAGTACGTCCTTGATAGACTCCTCGATTTTAAGCGCCCTAAGTCCCTGAAGAACTGTCTGTAGATAGGCAGCAAAAGAAGTAGGAGATACGATAATCACTCTTTTATCCTTAAATGCGTAGTCGATAAGGTCCCTAGTATTCACCTTCAGCGCACCTACTTGGTTTACGAGCAGGTCATAATATATCCCTTCAGATGGGATAAACATGAAGGCGAAATCCATCGTACCTTCCTTCGGCTTGATGTATTTACTAGTCTCATCAATACGATTCTTCAGATCCTGTTTAAAGAGCTTCTCAAGTGATTCACGTTTACTGGCATCCTTCTCTTCAACGATTTTGTTATAGTTTTCGAGCGAAAACTTCGAGTCGATCGGCAGTATCTTATCCCCAATAAAGACAACTGCATCTACAATATCGCCATTTTTGAAAGCATATTGCATCTGGTAATCCTTGGGGCCAAACATATTCTTGAGGAGAGTCTCAAGATAGTACTCCCCCAGTATCCCCCGTTGCTTCGGATTCTTTAGTACATTCTCAAGACCCTGTAGCTGATCAGCAATCCCTAGGACCTGCTTATTGGTATTCTCTAGGTTACTAAGCTTCTCAGTGACATCTTTAATGATACCAGCACTAGCACGAAACTGCTCCTGGACAGACTTATTCGATTCAATGAGCCCCTTATTCAGCTGGTCAGAAACCTGAGCCAGCTGTTGCTGTAAAAGCAGCATGGCTTTATCATCTTCTTTTGGCTTTTCAATCTGCTGGAACTTCTGATTCACAAAGTAAAAAAGTGCTGCAAAACCGGCAACAATAATTCCTAAAATAATAAGTGTATTTGTATCCATGACTCTATTTTAGCCAAAAAGGGGGCAAAAACAAGTGGACAAGAACGAAGAAGGGGCCGATCGGCCATACTCCGCGGCATGAGATACTATCTCTCACGCGACGTGTGTATGGTCCGACCGACCCCTGTCTCCACGTACAATAGTCTGAAACGGCGGCGCTGTAGCGCCGGGCTTGCCACCCCCCGAAGTAGATGTGGTGGCCGGGATTGTCGGCTCGATGAGGCGTTTGGAGATGCCCCGATGCGGCGAGCCAGATTGCCACGGACGCCTGCCGTGACTCAGGAGGCCGGCGAATCGATACCGGATGAAACATCACCGCGCGGTAAGCTCCCAGGAATACCGACGGACGTCATCAGTGTTTGTAACGCATCCTCTAACCCCCTCACTCTGAGCCCAACAGATCGTGGCGACCGGGGCGCGCTAGAGCGCGGCGCCGAGCGCGACGTGGCCGGTGGTGCCCGTGATGATCAGCTTCTCAGTTCCGGTCTTGACGGCGCCGGAGGCACGGTTGACGACGACCATCGTGGTCTGCGTCGGGTTTGAATACACCTAGAACACGTCCTTCACCTTGCAGCGCATCTGAACAACCTCCACTTCTCCCGAGCGTCCTCCCTGACGCCGAGGTAGGTACCGGGATCCGCCCGGTGCGGTAGGTCACGGGGCCATGGGAGTGCTAGGCACTCTTCGTCCCCTATGACTTTCAGATCCTGCTCCAGCCACTCCTGAGCACCGCCTCTGCCACAGGACAGAGAGCACACCAGAGAAGGTAGACGAGCGGCGATTCGCGACGAAGTCGCTCCTCAAGCTGCTCGTGGTAGTTCGGATAGCTCATGGTGATCCTCCATTTCTGTACGTGGATTGTAGCGGCACTTGAGCCGCGGTACGATTCGATTACTCGATATCATATGATTATAAACTTTTAGTCGTTTTTGTCAACACTTTTATCAAAAATAGCCCTTTGTAGAGGGCTATTTTATATCACCATTAAGCAGTATTAGTTGACGCCTAGCTGAGTGTCAGTAATATCATTACTATTATAGTCACTTGAGTCGACACCGTTCGTGGCTGTATCGTTATCCTTTATTATATTATCAATGTCACTAGTGTCAGCTGCCTCTGACGTAGTTTTCGTCGTGCTAGTTGTAGAGCTTTTGTGTGTAGTCCAAATTGTCATATCTTGCTCAGGAATGTCAAAATAGCTGAGATAAATCCAGCCAGACATAACTAGAATTATTATGACAGTAACAAATAGCGCAATCCATTCATAGAGTGGATGTTCATGCTTCCAGATTGATTTTTTTTCAAGATTCTCTGCCATTAGTTTGTCCCTCCAGTGGTTGCAGTGTTATTTACCGCAGATTTTGCCGCAACCTGTGCTTTCAATGCTTGCAAGTCAGCTTTTAGTTTCGTTTTCCACTGTGAATTTAGAGATTCAATGTCAGTATGTAGTATTTGCAGACCTTCCCTAGTGGAGTTGAGTTGTGTTTTTATCTCATCCCTTGAATTAGCACAAATATTCCCGCCTAGTGCTGAAATATCTAGCTTGTAGACTTGATAATCCGATTGAAACTTCGCAAGCAGACTGTCAAAAGTATCTAGATCGGTCACAAGAGCACTAACGTCGTATCCTTCTGCTTGATACTTATCAATCACCTTTTGAACCCTAGCTTTCATATTCAAATATGCTTGAAGGTGCTTGTTCTTGGCGGTTTGTGTAGTAGTAGCTTTGTTTCTCATTCTAGTAGTAATGAAGCTACAAACTGAGCTGGTCAACTTCTGTGACTTATCACCGTTTGCCGCAAACGCTACCCCCGTAAAAAGCAGACAAATAACTGGTAATACTAGTAAGTACTTTCTCATATTTCCCCTCCTAATATAAAAATTATATCATTTGATACGATAACGAATGATAGTTTTCACAACTTTGGCATCCGGACTGGTCAGATACTCTTCTTCGTGGGTACCAGGAACATTCTCCATCTTTACACCCTGGTCCTCGATAAACTGATGCAATTGAGCCACTGTTGGGCCCTCTTCAGAATATGGGCCGATATGCAGGATCTGGGCATAAGTGCCTCCAGGCCAAACCTCAACCTTTATGGGAAGCTCAGGATTTTTCTGAATCAAATCTTCATCTTTATAACATTCCGGCACCGGTAGACCCCAGATGCCAGTCCACTCTTCCCTAGGCTTCAGGTGAGCGTCCGGCCAGAGTGCACAGAGTTTACCGAAGGTTACTGCAATTCCCTGTGGCTTATACACCTTAAACTTGGTCCCATAGGCAGTACCATAAAGAGCCGAGAATGCCTCATCACCCACAGTAGTCGGATCCCCAACAGTAGTAACCGTCAACATTTTTCGATTGGGAATAGTGATTAGTTGCGGCACAAATGACCTCATAATTACTGCTACTTACCTTCCCAGTAACTCTCACCCACCTTCTCCATTTCGGCAAGGCGAGTGTAGTAGTCTGGGATTTCGTTCAAGTGCGCAAGGGCAATCTTGCCCGTGAGTAACGGATCATTATCAGTAACGTTCGTCCTTGGGTCAGCAGTCCCGTGCTCAAGTTCTACATCCATCCCCATGCGGAATTGTTCCACATCCCATTTGCTCCAATCAACCCCCAGTATTCCGCCGATTCTCTCGGCATCTTCTGCTGTAAAATGTTTCTTTTCGCTCATATTTACCTCTTTTAGTTTAACTTACCAACATATGTCACTAGACTAAGCAGCGAGTCGTTATGCTTACGTTCTGCATTCCACCCGCTTGAGTCATCAGCTCCGCATGTAAATGGATCAAGCTTCGGATGATCATAGCTAGAAACGTCATACACCTTACCGTTAATAGCTACCCAACAATCACTCGTAGTTTTATGGCTGGCAAGATCTGTCCCAGACACGCCCGTGGCACTACTAGCAGTTGCTGAGTTGTCGGTTGTGCTTGTAGGACTAGTAGAATTGGCCGTATTTGTTCTTTCGTTACTTGATGCGTTATTACTAGAACTGGTAGTTTTTGAACCTCCAGTAGAGCGCAAACCGACTATAGCAAATCCGCTCATCGTTACTACAAATATCCCAACGGCGACTATTAGTAATATTTTTGTAAATTTATTCCCCAAGGTTTCCTCCTAATTATTGATAGAGAATATGATAGAAAACTGAGTTTTAGCTGAGAACTTCCCGTAAATACTTAGTCCCCTTTTGCCATGCAAAGGCTAAGCCGCCCAACAATAGTAATACCAAAATATATATTCTCAACAAATAATTTTCCGAGATATCACTGGATACAAAGACTAGATGATACCATACACCCAGATAGGACAGTAGCATCGTCTGGTGTACTATCTTCCACAGACCAAAACTGCGCCGCACGAACACCGCTACTACAGTCGAGGCAACCATTATGATAAGCGCCATTAAGCTGAGTAGATATACCAGATTGGTTGAATAGAGCAATTTGAACCCGAGGACAGGATTTATTGTAACAAATCTGAGAGCGAGTAATACTGGGTGTAACAAAACCAAAACCACGCCGTAGACTCCTGCATCATGATGTAGGCTGGTAATATTTGCTGGCTTCACAATAACACTAAACAGATATGAAAGCTTGACCTGAAGGATCATTGAAATTGCGATTAATACTGTCCCCACCAGTGATGTCAGCTGCCCCAGTGATGTCATCAGAGAATAGTAATTATTAAAGCGGCCAACCAGAGGCTCCATAGTAGACCAGATAACTATCGGGATAATACAGAGCAGTACAACAAGTACTAGATCAATGCGCATCTTGTTAATCATTATATGGTCTCATGTCTTATCTCTGGCTCAAAACCTTCTACTTCCACAAGTTCAAATGAATCAACTACGTTGTTGTCTTTGAGTAGAAATCTTCCCTTAACCTTCTTACCCTCAAGAACCAGTGGCAGCCAGTGTGGATCATCTGGCCACATATTGTGATATGGGATACTATCAACGGGAAACCATTCTGGATATATTTCCTCAGTTTCTACTATATCCCCTTCATAATCATGAATTTGGTACAGGTGGCATTCGGACAAATATTCTTCAATATTCGATGTGAATTCGATGTAACCCACTTTCTCATATTTAGTTGCTTTCGCACCAGACTCTTCCCAGAACTCTCGTAGCATCGCCTCTTCGGGAGTTTCTCCCGGTTCCACCTTCCCACCATAACCGTTCAAGATACCCTCGGCGTAACCACGCTTCTTCTTACCAAGTAAAATCTTGCCATTTTTTGTGATTACTGTCAGAGTAAGTGGCTTATGTTTCACTATTCCGCCTTTTTCTTATCCAGCTTATCAAGTCCAAGCATCTTTACGCCAAAGTAAACCACTCCGGCTACCACTATGAAATCAATCAATGTGGCGAGAAAATTTCCGTAGGTAACCTTGACGCCGACTAATGTAACTGATGCTCCAGCGATGCCACCACCCACCCCCAGGATTACAGATAGGAATGGGTTAATAATATCTGAAACGAAGGAGGCGACTAGCTTCGAGACGGCTCCGCCTAGGATGAAACCGACTGCAAGACCAACGACTCCTTGTTCACGAATGAACTCTACAAATCCCTTCATTTTGCCCCTTTCTTTTTATCCACTAGGGCTTTAGCTGATTTGGATGGCTTCTTACTAAATGGCCAAATATTCACTAGCTGTTCACGACCAGAGCGATATATCTTCGCTGCATACTCCCCCTGTCGTGTAAAAAATGGTTGCTTAAAGAACTGGATGCCTCTACCTTTAGAAACTTTCATCCTGCCTCCTTTCTTTATTGCCCTACATTAATTATACGCTATTTTGAAATGGCTTAAAAATAGTACCGATAGTCACTGAGATGCAGCTTAGAATTCTCAATTTTTACTCCTTCCACCTCTAGTAACTTTTTCTGCGAATCACCGCCGCCAAAGGCAAAATTTGCTGCCACCTTCCCATGTGAATTTACAACACGGTGACAAGGAATCTTCCCAGGATAGGGATTATTATGCAGGATGAAGCCAATATAGCGCGGATTTACTCCAACGATTTTCGCAATATCACCATAGGTCACAACCTTACCCTTCGGTACCTGTGCAACTAATTCATAAACCTGATTAAATATCTCTGATTTCGACATCACCTTGCCTCAATACTTTTGGTTTATTACCAGTCAAATCCACTAGTGTCGAGGCACTGCCGTGGGCCACGCCACCATCAACTCCAAAGTCAACACTCCCAAGAAAATAGTTCATTGCTTCATCAATGTTTTTTGCTGGTTCCTCGCCTTGTAGATTCGCACTTGGAGCCACTACTGGACCTACTTTTTGCAGGAGTGCCTTCAGTTTACCGTCATTGGGCAATCGAAAGGTTAATGTGCCAAGACCACGAGAAAGATAGTCAAATTCATTCTCTTCCAATGGAAGAATAACGCTTACCTTTCCTGGCCAATATTTTCCTAGAAACTCTCTCTGACCCTCAGAAACCTGTACACCAAATTTGTTCAAATCAGATAGATTTGAGATTAGGATTATCACTGGTTTATCAACATCCCGACCCTTTATCTCGTAAATTTTCTCTACTGCGTCCTGGTCAAAAGCCGAGCAAACGAGTCCATATATAGTATCGGTCGGAATCACGCCAATCCCACCATCTTTGATTAGCTGGATTAACTTCTCGTTATTAAATGAATTGTAGATAACCATTATTATTCCTTCATCATCATTTTCTGGTCGAGATGAAAAGACTCGAGCTTCCAGCCTCATCGCCACATTAGGTGCCGCTAGCCACTGCGCTACACCCCGCCTAGTAAATTATAATAGAAGACCATAAAAGGCGAAAGCCGGCTCCCTCCTAGCCGGCTTCACGCATCCGATCAATTACTGATATCGCATCAAGAACCGAGGCCCCCTCAGCAACCATCTCAGTAGCAGCGACATACATCAGCCTCGACTGACAGTACCCGGAGGGCGAACAGTAGATGAGCGCCTCATTGCAACTGATACAGGGGTCGTCTGGCAAGGAGATGTCGTAGATCGATAGCTGGTCACCGACAATATGGTGCATTGCTTCGTAGCCAGCCACGGTCGCCATCTCTCTCGCTAGCCAGTCACAACCGTCGAGTGATACCTCACCGATAGTTGTAACTACGATCATATCGTCAAGATGGTATCGAAGCGGATGAAGCCTGGCTAGCTGGTAAATGTGCAAGTAGTCGTTTACCCATGCCCTGATGCCATACTTGTTGGGAAAGTCACGTTCGAGACACCAGAAATGCGGAGACTCCTTGCCGCGGAGCAAGATATCCTTGATCCGTTCTACTAGCAGCAGCGGATTGTAAGTATACCTGCCCGTGCGAATCTTACCGCCATTCGCGGCAAGTCGAATCATCAGGCGAGAGAACGAAGCCAGACTTGTACCCGAACGAAGCATCTCCACCGCGATTTCTCCGTCATTCGAAAAAGGAGAGACCGACAGCTCGAACAAGCGATCTTGTACTGGAGCCATGACCCCTCCCATCAGTTGTTTTCGGTGCGTGCCACGGAATTGTAATCGATGTCAGGAAATACTGCAAGACTTTTCTAGTGTGGAAAACTTATAAATATGGATTATTTTTTATTTCCTCACAGATGGTTGATTCTCGCCCATGACCTGGATAAACCACGAGTTTACGGTCCAAATGCGCTAGCAGGTCAAGACTAACACGCATTTCATTCTCATCAGAAAATGGCAAGTCGGTTCGACCAATAGTGTGATAAAAAAGCGTATCACCAGTAAATAGATACTTATCTATCCGGTAGCAAACTCCTCCAGGAGTGTGACCAGGGGTTGCTATCACTTCAATCTCGTCTTCAGCAAGCGGTAGAAACTCACCGCCTCGGATTGCCTCCAGTTCTGCTTTTGGCTTTTTCAGAATCTGACCCACAAAAACACCTTGCTCCGGAACTTCCTCATATAGTTTCACATCTTCCTCTGATAACATCACTGGCGTATCGGGGAACTTCGACTTGATTCCATCAACACCCCCGACATGATCGAAGTGTCCGTGTGTAAGTAAAATGTAATGCAGCTTTGCTCCAGCTGGAATCAGCTCTAATATCTTTTCTGCATCCGCGCCGGGGTCTACCACGAGATAATCGTTCCTAGCCGAAACGATATAGCAGTTCGTTCGCTCGGGGCCGACCTTAACTAAGTTTACTTTTAAATCCATTTGATAATTATCTTCCTTTTAACTTTCCGCGTCACTGTTTTCCTGGGTAAATGTTTTTCTAGATATTCTCGCCAATTTTCTTTCATCCAGCGCTTCTGCATCTTCTCTAGCTTATCGACGCCACGCCTTGCTAGCTCCTTGTGCACTATCCCGCCCTCATGAGGCTTGTCATACTTCCGCTCGAGGGGAGAATGGAATCCGTGTGCGTAATGTGCCAGCTCGTGAGCGATAGTCGCCGTAACAACATATTCAGGAATAAATACGTCTTTGAATAGAGAATTAATCGTAATAATAGTTTCCTGATGTTTGCCTGGGATCTTCTCGCCGGGCTTGATACTCCCGAGTCGCTGCCTTGCTTTACGTCCCCAAACTATATGAACATCATTATCTTGCGGTACGTCTGAAAAATACTCATCCCACACCTCATCTAGTTTCTGAAATAGCCATTTATCATCTCTGCGCATATAAGTATTATAGCAAAATGCCAGGGCGGCTGCCCTGGCATTGTATTAATTTTCTTTTTTAAAGTCCTCGATTTTATCTAGCATCTCTCTCAACATACCAGTCATATCTTCCTCACGAACCATACCTATTAGCCTGTCCTTAGTGATGAATACGAAATTATCACCTTTCTCGAGGCCTAGCTCGTCGCGCATCTTCACCGGAATTACAATCTGACCGCGCTCGCCGAGAGTCGATACTCCCCACATTTTTGGCTTCTTATGAAACATACAGCCTCCTACTTCTTTGCTAGACTCTTTTCGGTTTCTATTTGAGTTCCCTTTGGTAACCAGAAAGCCGAAACAAATCCGAGAGCAACAAATGCAATAGTATACAGAAGGGAGTTACGACTAGCATCGGTGATGGCATTGTGACTAATCTTGGTAAGTTCAACTCTGATAGGCTCTGCAATAAAGCCCGGCACGCTCGCGCCACCACCAAACTCAATCTTGGAGCTCTGATTTGCTGCCATTTCTGTAAGGGCTGGCTTAGCTACTTTTGGTATAACCTTACTATTATTGATTCCGTCTGTTAGGTTAGTAGAAACAGCTCCAAGCATGATAGCACCAACAACCGCGGTCCCCAGAGTAGCGCCGAGCTGACGGAGAGTGTTATTCACACCGCTTGCCTCTCCAGACTGTTCTGGAGACACGGCAGAAAGCGTGACATTACTAATGGATGCCATCGTAAGTCCCATTCCTAGTCCCATCAAGATAAAGGCGGGTGTAAAGTCTGCCGGGACACTAGTAACCTTCATCGTGTAATAAAGAGTGATATAGGCAAGAGTATTTACAAATAGGCCAACCTGTACCAGTCGCTTCGGAGCAACTTTGTGTCCGAGGAATCCCGCCACTGGCGCCACAATGAGCGATGTAACTGACATTGGTAGCAGCGCAAGTCCTGTATGGAAGGCGTCTTCACCTCTGACCGATTGAAGAAATACCGGCACTGAGAAGATAAGACCTGACTGACCAAGCGAAAGAATCGAAGTCGTAATAGCACCCGACACAAACTGTTTATTTTTAAATAGACTCATGGATACCAATGGTGTTTCCCCTAGTCTCTCGGTTCTCTTTTCCCAAATAATAAACAGAGACAGAATGATGACTCCAACTGCAATCGCAATCGGCGTCACAGAGAGGTCGCCGATAAACTTGAAGTTATAGCCGAAAGCGACTAAAGTTTCTTTGGCTTTCCACCAACCATATTTTGATGATTCAATAATTCCATAGACCAGAGCAAGCATGCCGCCAGAAGATAGGATTACCCCAAGCCAGTCCAGGCTAGGTTTCTCTTCTTGATCACGACACTCCTTGATAATCACTGATCCAATGATAAGTAGGGCAGCAATCACAACATTGATTCGAAAACCCCAGCGCCAGCTATAGTTGGTAGTAAGCCAGCCACCAAGTAGCGGACCGATGGCAGTAGAGGCTGCCGCAACACCACCCCAGATACCAAAAGCAACACCACGATCACGACCATGATACTTTGAAACTAGAAGAGACGCGGTAGCAGGCATCATCATTGCAGCACCAATACCTTCAATGATTGATTCTCCCAGGATCATCTGCGGTACACTAGTACTAATAGAGGCAACGAATGAACCGACCGCAAAAAGTGCTGCACCAACGATAAACATCCGCTTGCGACCGAAAAGGTCACCTAGACGCCCACCAGTAATAGTAAGCGCCGCAATAGTCAGAGAATATGCAGTAATCACCCACTGCAGGCTCTGGATATCAGTATTTAAATCTTTTACTAAGGTAGATAGTGATACGTTCAGTAGGGTAGCGTCAATCAGAATAATTGCGAGCGCCATACTAAGAACAAAAACTGTTCCCCATTTGCTAAAAAACCCCTCTTTCGCGGGTTCAGCACTGGATTTTTGAGATAATTTTACCAAGTTTCCTCCTTCTTATTACTAAAATATTCTAGTCAAATATACTAAGTATGTCAATACATACTTTACATATTGAAGAAGAAGTCCATACGGACTTCTTCGAATCAAAACAGATCAACAGAAAGGATTATTTGTCGGTATATGCTACATAAACAGCAGCACCACCAAGCACGACCTTGACGACAGCGTGCCACCATGGGTCGACAGGAAGACCGAAAGCAAGGTCAACAGACCAAGCAGCTAGAAGTCCCCAGACACCCATGAGAAGCATCAAGACGCCGAGAACAAGTAAAAAGTTCTTTGTCATGACGTTTCCCCTCATTAACCCAATCAATAAGTCGACCTAACTATATTATACACCCGACTATGAATAGGTAATGCAAGTATTATTTTTGAAGAATAGCTTTAACAAAACCATCAAATAGCGGATGTGGCTTCCCTGGACGAGACTTGAACTCTGGATGAAACTGAACTCCCACGTAGAACTTATGTTCTGGAATCTCCACTATTTCTACTAGGTGATGATCAGGCGAAAGCCCTGCAAAGAGCATTCCTGCAGATACAAACTCCTCGCGATGATCATTGTTAAACTCAAAACGATGACGATGACGTTCGCTAATCTTGTCAGTACCATATAGCTTACGTGAACGCGATTGCTTATCAAGTACACACGGATAAGCCCCGAGACGCATCGTCGCGCCATACTCATCCTGTTCCATTTTTGCCTTCTGCTCAGGCATGATGTGAATCACATTACAGCCACCCTCAGGCGCAAATTCTTCACTATTTGCATCCTTCCATCCGAGAACATTCCTCGCAAACTCAATTGTGGCAATCTGCATTCCGAGACATAGACCAAGATAAGGAACACCGTGCTCACGCGCATACTTTGCCGCCATTATCTTGCCTTCAGTGCCTCGATTTCCAAATCCTCCTGGCACCACAATCCCGTCTAGGCCCTCAAGAATCTCTACTCCTTGCTTCTCTATCTTTTCTGCATCAATCCACTCAATCTTGACACATTTACCGTTGGCAACTGCTGCTGACTGAAGAGCCTCATTAACGCTCTTGTAGGTATCCTCATTAGCCATATACTTTGCAATCAGTCCTACACGAATCTCGCCCTTGGCAGCTGCCAGGTCGTCGAGATATTTCTCGAGTCCATTTGCCTTTGGCTTATGTTTTGGTAGTTCAAGCTTGTCGCAAATGTAGTCACCGAGACCTGCCTTCTCAAGATTTCGCGGAACTTCATAGACACTTTTGATTGTAGGTAGTGGCACAACTGCCTCGTTATCGACATCAGAGAACATCGCGATTTTCTGAATATGCTCCTCTCCAATCTCGCTATCGGCTCTACAACCGATAATATTTGCATGAATCCCGAGCTGCAACAGATCGCGAACACTGCTCTGAGCCGGCTTGGTCTTCAGCTCCTTTGAAGTATTGAGGTAGGGCAAATATACTAGATGAGCATAAAGTACATTCTCGCGACCGACCTTGCGCTTCATCTGACGAATCGCCTCGATAAAGTGCAGTCCTTCGTAGTCACCGACAGTACCGCCGATTTCGACGATATGGATATCGAAGTCACCCGCCGCCTTCATGATGTTTTCCTGAATCTTGGTCGTAATGTGAGGAACGACTTGAACAGTTTTGCCGAGGTATTTACCTTTACGTTCGTCATCCAAAACTTGGGTGTAAATCTTACCGGTCATCACTGATGAGAGCTTTGTCATCGGAGTATCAACAAAACGCTCGTAGTGGCCGAGATCTAGATCAGTCTCTGCGCCGTCGTCAGTAACAAAAACTTCACCATGCTCACCAGGATTGAGAGTACCAGCGTCGACATTGAGGTAAGGGTCGCATTTTTGCATATTAACAGAAAAACCTCGGCTTCCGAGGATGTTGCCAATGCTGGCCGCGAATATCCCCTTGCCGAGACCCGATAGTACTCCACCTGTAACAAAGATGTATTTTGTGTGCTTACCCAACGCCGTACTCCCCTCTCCATCTACTTTATTAAAATGCCCCGTCTCGGGACATCCACCTCATACATATTTTAGACCCCTGATAAAACTAGTGTCAAATAGTTTTCCAATAATCGGCTTGGCTGTGTATCCGCCACTTTGCGGATACACAGCCCTAGGCCGCCCTTCTACCGTAGCCAAAGTCTAGACGTCCCTTGAGGGCGATATGCATGTACCTGAAAAGGCTTCTGTGACAGCAAACCTTTCGGTACTTACAACCACCACAGTCGAAGCTTCCCCGACAGTAGACGTCGTAGAAATGGTGATAACCAGCGTGACAAGAATCACAAAGGCGGACATGAACAGAACGGAAAACCGTAAGGTTGAAGTACTTAGCCGGGTGGAAGAAATGGTGCTTTGTGAGCGCCCACTTGTCTGAGTTGCCACAGATACGACATTCTTTCATCATGTCCACCTCCCTAAGAGAATCAAAGAGCAGCTTATTTTTAGCTTATCAATAATCAAAATATGTCGTCAAGTGTACTACATGATGATTGAAATAATTGTGATTTTAGGTTATAATTCCCCGGCGTACCTGTAAACAATTTCTTCGTGCCAAAGGAGGCTCGAAATGGTCCCGACCATTCTGGAGTTTCTCGATACCGAGGAGCTCCGACTAGCACTTGCACTCTGCCTGGTCTACCCTGGCAAGAATGCCGGCACTGTCGTCAAAGGAATGGTGAATCTGCCGGACGAGATGTATCGTCAGCTGTGTAGATGTCGGCTGCCAGATGATACTCCGGTAGTGGGCACCAATGGTAGCAAGCGCTATCGTGTCGCGGCCTCGCTCAGGAGATTAGTTAGCGAAGAGATCCGTACCGAGCTGATCGCGTACGTGAATCAGCCGCATTTCGTCGAGCAGAGGGAGGCCTGGAAGAAGAGCTACGAGGACGAGCTCGCTGCCCACAAGAAGATGCTTAACACCTCGTTCAGTAGTGCCAACAAGGCCCAACCTCTGGCACACAGAGACGGTCCGGAACGAATTCACACAAGGGGTTGGTACTCTATCTAGAAGGGAGACATGCACTCGAAAAGAGAGACTGCGTGGCTCCCTCTTTTCGTCTTATGGACAACTGATGTATATATTAAACATTACGACATTCTTGCGAATGTCGTAATGTTATTGATATCCGCCTGCTACATAAAGCAGTTCTTGATGTAGTCCTTCTCTAGCTCTCTAGTAGCGTCTGAGCCAACCCAACGGGCAGTCTTATCTTTACTTTTGTACAATTTCCGTGAAAGTACTAGTGATTTTTCGTAAAGATACTTATTCCTCGCTTTGCCGATAGTGCGAAGAGCCCAGTTCACTGCCTTACGAACAAAGTTGCGCTCATCTGTAGACTCACGCTCAATTATAAAAAGAAAGTTTTCAAAGACTTTGTCATCCATGGTTTTATTGTGTACGGCGAGCCCTGCCATAAGCACAAAACCAGCTCTTTTTACAAATTCCTCTTCGCGCTCCGACCACTCAATCGCCTTTTGCTCTGCAAATTCTGTACGATCAAAGAGATTGCCGCAAACCATGTCAGTCACATCCCAGGAGTCGAAATCGTGCACCCACTTCTCCATCTGATCCTCAGTAACATGGGTGGGTTCGTCAAAAAGTCCAGCCAATATCCTGGCTTCGTGGATTCCACTATCCCAAACCTGCAAAGCAAGCTGATGTAGTTTATTTTTGTCAGAAAAGGATTTTCGAATTTCTTTAGCATATTTACGCAGTTTTGGAATACTAATCACCCACGCCTTATCGACATTGATGCCGAACCGAGCCATACCCGCCAAGTCTTTTGGATCATGACTAGCCAGGAACTCCAGCTTTTGCATTAGTTCGGTGTAAGTCATAGATTAATCAAAGTATCCTTGTTGCCCTCACGTAAAATTAACTGATAATCAGTAAGAATTTTTACGTCATAGCAAGTCTTTTTAATGGCAGCATCTATCACTTCTTTGAACTCGTTCTTGAAATGAACTGTTACTAAATATGGTACCAAATTTAATGCCCCGAGATTATTCAGCCCTACGATATCTGCGTCTTGATGCTTCCAATGAGCCATCTCAATAGTCGGACAGGCTACATAGCTACCAGCACTTTCTCCAATATATATTGTGCCGCTATTAACCATTTCACGGATTACCTCATCCGCGCCACTTTCACGAATTGCATTCAATAGATAAAATGAGTTGCCCCCAATTACAAAAATTGCGTCGTAACCACTTAAAGATTTTTTAACATCTCCAAGCTCCTCTAGAAAAACCCCAACAACCTCAAATTCTTTGTAATCCCTTAATGCTGAATAAGCCTTAAGGTTATATCCCGGGTTTTCTTTGTATCTTGGGGTTTTAGCATCCAAAATACACACAATCTTTTTTACATTATTATTCTTTAAATAATTAACCACCCAATCTATCGACTGCGAATAGTGAGAGGTAAGGATAACTTTTTTATTCATCTTATTGCTCTATTTAAGTCTTTGTTCAACTTCATGAATAACAAATTTGTAATAATCACCGTGATCAACATATCTTTTTGCCTCTTCAGTATCCAAAAGATCTGACTTTAGTTGATTGATTGAAACCCATTCTAGGCTCTCAACTTCTCTGTCTGGGAATTCCAATTTACTTATATCACCGTCATATTTATACAGAAATACCGAATTAATCTCATTATTCTGCCATTGTATTTCAGGGATATATTTCGAAACCCTTCTCTCTCCCAGTGTTATTAACTCGTTAATATTTACGTCCAATCCGATTTCTTCTTTTATTTCACGAATCATTGAGTCTTCGGGGCTTTCGCCTGCATCTACATGACCAGCCGCAGAGATATCTAAGAGACCAGGGTAACTATCCTTATCCTTTGCCCTTAGCTGAAATAGCATTTCTCCTTTTGAATTATATATCCAACAATGAGCGGCACGGTGCCAGAAACCACCTTTATGTATTTCGTCTTTTGATAATTCCTTGCCAGTTTTCGTCCCGTCTTCATTTAGTACATCTATTAACGACATTGTATCTCTCTATTTATCAAATCTAAATCCATCTTATCAAAGTGATTATCGCCGGCCACTTTCACTAGTTTACCGTGCAAATTTTCAGCCAGTTCTTCGCCTTTTTCGAATGGTACCCATGGGTCATGGTCTTGATTCAGAACAATAAATTCACCCGCCCCTTGTCGAATCTTTTCCCAGTCAAACGAATGATTTACAAAGGCATCTGGATACTCTGCATTTGGATAGTCTAGGTGAAGTGAGCTGGCAAATCCAGCAATTAAGAAAACTTTATCAACTTTGACATCGGCTAATTCCAAATAACGTAGAATGGTCGGTGCGCCCAAAGAGTGACCGATGAGGATAGTTTCAGAATCTGGCTCTAGTTTAACGAGAGTTTCTACCCATTCACCTTCCTTGACAAAAGAGCCGCCAGGCATTTCAGGAATATAAACCTCGTAGCCTCTCGTCTCTAATACTGTTTTTTCGTCCTGATACCAGTGTTCGCTTGGTCCACTTTCCCAGCCATGGATGAATATAACTTTTTTCATCTAGTTAAACTCCCTCCACTTACCTTCGGAAACAACTTCAATATTTTCCCCATCAACCTTGATAGCTGTATCATCATCAATCGCATACAGCTTTGTTCCAAGCTCAGCTGCGGTAACAAGCAAGTTTTCATCATTATTTCCTGGAAAAGAATCAGAAAGGTAGTGAGGCTTCAGGCTAAAGGGTACAAACTTTAAACCGTCATTACTAGTAAATTCTCCCTTGTTTTCCGCAAAAATACGATCACTCGTAGTTGCTAGACTTAAGCCAGTGACCATACTACCAGCGCTTATTCCTACCCACAACTTGTCTTCCAATATCTGTGGCAAGATATCTCCCAAACCAGACTTTATTATCCAGTTAATGAGATAAAATGTATTACCGCCACCAAAAACGAGAACATTTGCCTCTCGTAGACGTGGCTCCCATATGTCTCTAGGGACGGCTGCTATATCCACTACATCAAACTCAGCAAAGCCACGACTTTCCTGATCTGCCAAGTCCTTTATTAGCCAGTGTTTATCTCCGGTCTCCACGTTCGCAGCTGTCGGTATAAAAACCACCTTTGTTTCCGCGGCTTCCTTCCCGAGCAGATCAAAGAAGGCAGTTTCAATACTCTTATTAGTTATACCCGCTGATGTTAATAAAAATTTCATTTCTTGAATTTCTCTTTGTTAATCCAGTTCACTTCAAACGAAATCGAATGTTTTCCAGCAATATTCCACTTCGAAAATCGCAGTGGCCCCAGCTGAAACTTATTCTCCGCAATTTTGCCGAAACCAAATCTATTCAGAGTAAGCTCGACGTCAATAACTATTGGGCTTTCTCCAGCTTATGGATAAACTTCACGTATCCAAGACCTAGTGTTACTAGCGCCGCCAGCGAAATCACGAGGAAGCGAAACTTCACGTCCTCTGTGGTCATGCCGAGAATGATACTGTAAGCCATCGTAAATACTCCGCCCAGTAGAAATCCGTTTGCGATAATCTCCCATTTTACTAGCACGGTCAAGCTGAGAGCCAGTGCGACAACTGCGAAAATCATCACGACAATAGAGACGTTACGACTATGGACTTTCATCTCTTCAGAATATTTTTTCTGAGATTCATCATAAGTCTTTTGAGCCGCCTTCTCTTCAGCAGTTTGGTCCGTAGGAACCGACTTGTATTGCTGGTCCTGAAGAATTTGAGGATACTCAGGTGCCTTTGGCGAGGTGTAGAAAGTGTCTACTCCTAGGCCAACAAATGCCGCAATTACAATGCCCAGAAAGAGCATATAGAGCACTTGCAGTACATGAGTCATGAGATCTTTAATGATAGGATGTGTTTCTGTTGCCATACTTACCCCCTTATTTATAGTTATATTATACACCTTTCAAGGTCTATTTTGTCTTTAGAGAAAGCTTTTTGATGTTATCTCGTTGAAGGACTAGGAACCCAATCAGCATCGGAATCCAGAAAGTCAGCATTCTAGAGATAACTGCCACTACACCAGCTAAGTGAACATCTACTCCGAGGGTTGTGTAAACGGCTGCCATCCCTACCTCGGCAAAACCAATTCCATTCGGTGTTGGAGACACAATTGTGAATAGGGCTCCGGCCGCATAACCAGCAAGAAGTACTCGATAAAGCGGATGAAAGCCGAAGGAAAGAAATATTACTTCCGCTGCGATAAGGTAGAAAAGATGAGATCCAAGTATTTCTAGTATCGCCGTCCAGAAAGCCCGCGGATTTGAGCGAATTTTACCGCGCGCATCCTGAACCTCCAGAATAAGCTCATCAGCTAACTCTTCCCGTAGTGTTATCTTGTGGAACAAACTAAGGATGCGATTTATGAGTCGAATAATAAAAGCAAATATTTTTCGAAGGAGTGTAGTCTGTTTAGACGAAAGCCTCATTCCTAGAAGAATTATGATTAGTGCAAAGAAGAGAATCGCCGCTGGAATGTAAATAAATGCAGTAAGGTGTCCTGTCAACAAAAGATATGTCATAGCAATCGCAAGGAGGATTGAAAGAGAAGTATAAGTCGCCAGAATCCAGACCATATAAGCCGCAGCCGCCGCCGCAACAGGCTCATCATGCTTCTTGGCTTCTTCAGAGTAGAGATACATTATTGAGGCACCACCAGTCGGTACGATTATATTAATTGCTGATGAAGCGAACTGAAGCTTGAACATTTCTGTGAGTGATTTATCCATTCCCATTATTGCAAATACGGAACGACTCGCTCGACTGATAAGATAATATGACACTACAGAAATTAGCACCGCTGTTACCAAAAATAGCGGTGACACATGTGAAATTACCGAAAATGTTCCGGTAACAATGTCAAAATTCTTTGACAAGAAATATACAAACAGAGCCGCTATAACTATAGAAATCACAAATCGTTTCATAACTAGATAATTATACTCCAAACTTCGTTCTTGAAAAGCAGAAGGCCGACCCCGAGGGGCGGATCCTTCCGCTCTCTCCGGGGTCGGCCTAAGTGTCGACGCGGGTGTCGACTTTCGGAGCGTGGTCAAGAGCTTCCTGAGTCACCCAGTGACCATCAGGGAAAACCATGACAGGAGAGTTCGGCTCCACGCCATCTGAGCAGCCAGGCTCATCGTAGCAGACGATGCCGTCATGGAATTCGACCGGTATGAGGCACTTCGAGAACTGGAGAGAGATGGTGTCTCCCTCTGTCAGAACCCGCATCATACCCTCATCCCTAAGGATGGTGACCACTCGGCCACGAACACCGCTACCCTCGTTCTTGCAGAACTTGACCATACCTGCCACCTCCTAGATTCTCTCGGGATAGATTCCCCAGGTACCGTCGCCGTCGATCAAGACCCGGTCGGTCACCATCGGGAGCTGTTTACTTGCTCCCTCCGGATAGGGCCAGATCTGAATCTCGCTATCGACCCAGACGAGCTCCACCTGTTTGTCGGGGTTGATTTCGACGTACTGCTGGTTTAGCAGTCTGATGGCTGCCTCGTTCTTGTCGGGGTCGATGGCAACGTACGCGAGGTTCATCTGCCAGACACTCGTACCGTCTGGGGCTATCACCGAAACTGGCATCTTAGTACTCCTTCAGACGGGTGGCTATCGCCACACATATTCCTCTTGGCCCGGTCATTGTATCGCGAAACCACTGTTTTGGCAATAAAAAATCCGGCGCATGCCGGATTTTAGAATTATTTGGTTTGTTTACGCATCCGATTGCGAATGTTCGGATCGAGATACTTCTTTCTTAGACGCAAGCTCACTGGTGTTACTTCGAGCAACTCGTCGTCTTCCAAAAAGTCAAGTGACTGCTCAAGACTAAATATCGTCGGAGGAGTAAGCTGAAGAGTATCGTCAGATCCAGAAGCACGAGTATTTGTTAGCTTCTTCTCTTTACAGACATTGATATCTATATCCTCATCACGCGAGTTGAGACCAACGATCATCCCAGCATATACCTGAGTCTGAGGAGCGACAAAGACCACCCCTCTACCCTGGGCGATATTTAATCCATAAGTCACGGCCTTACCAGCGTCAGATGCGATTAGCACTCCATTACGAAGTCGTGGAATTGCCCCTGTATATGGCTCAAAGCGAAGGAATAGCGAGTTCATTACGGCAGTCCCACGAGAGAGAGTCAGCAGCTGATTCCTAAGTCCTAGAGTCCCACGAGTAGAAATTTCGAAAATTAGGCGAGTTGTGCCGTCTGAATTTTCAATCTGCTGAATCAGATTACCCTTGCGACGACCAACTTCACCAGTAACGCCACCAACATACTCTGTCGCAACGTCAACCGTAAGCTCTTCAAGCGGCTCCATCTTTACGCCGTCAACTTCCTTGATAATTACCTGGGGTTTCCCCACCTGAAGTTCGAAGCCTTCACGACGAAGGGTTTCGATAAATACTGAGAGATGGAGTTCGCCACGACCAGAAAGGATAAAGTCAGCATCATTTCCCTGCTCCATCTTGAGTGAAACGTTAGTCTCAAGTTCACGGTTGATGCGGTCCAGTATTTGACGGCTAGTAACAAACTTGCCTTCCTTGCCAGCAAAAGGCGAGGTATTTACAGCAATGCTCATCTTGAGGGTTGGTTCTTCGATTTCAATAGTTGGGAGTGCTTCTGGTGCAGCCGGATCGGCTAGTGTGTCGCCAATAGAAGCATTCTTTATACCGGTCAGCGCGACGATGTCACCTGGTTCAGCGGTACTAACTTCCACTTTCTTGAGTCCCTGTGAAACAAATACTTTTTCAATTCTCGCACTTTCCTGATTTCCTTCACGGTTAATCAGCGTGAGAGTCATACCAGGTTTAGCAAAACCATGGCTGATACGTCCAATGGCATACTTACCCTGATAGCTATCGCGCTCAAGAGTAGTAACTAGCATTTGAAAAGGTTTGTTTTTGTCAGTTTCCGGAGCTGGAACATACTTCACAATTGCCTCAAAAATCGGTGAGAGGTCAGCCTTTTCGCTAAAGTCATGTGGCATCTCATCCCAAGATTTACCTTCCTTGGCAATGGCATAGTAAATCGGGAACTCTAGCTGGTCCATGTCAGTAGCAAGATCTAGGAATAGGTCGTGAATCTTGTCTATAACATAGCCGATGCGAGCGTCACGCTTATCAATCTTATTAATGACGACAATCATCTTTAGACCGAGTTCTAGCGCCTTACGTAGGACGAATTTGGTCTGTGGCATCGGTCCCTCTTGGGCATCGACGACGAGAATGGCACCGTCAGCCATATTTAGCGTACGTTCTACCTCGCCACCAAAATCGGCATGACCTGGGGTATCGACGATATTAATCTTCACGTCGTTCCACATTACCGCGGTATTCTTGGCGGTAATAGTGATGCCACGTTCATGCTCCTGATCCCCTGAGTCCATAATCAGTGAAGCCGAAAAGGCGGCCTCGTTCTCACGAAAGACCTTGGTCTGTTTCAGAAAGCCATCGACGAGGGTAGTTTTCCCATGGTCAACGTGCGCGATGATAGCAATGTTACGGATATTCATAGGTTTCTCCAAAATAAAAAGTTATTGTTCGAACGCATGTGAGAACTTCTCGCTTTGCTCGAAGAATAACTCAAAATAGCCAGTAAATTATATCAGATTTTTGCCTTTCTGTCGAGAGCTTTTAACGCAAATGGTCCACCCTGATCGGGCGAACCATATGCGTTCGCGCGACCCGGGTGGACCTAGTAGGTGCCGACACCGGCACTGGCGAGGAACTCCTCGAGGTCTTCCCTCCTGACCAGCTCAAGCGTCGTGACGTCGCCAACAGGTACAGGCTCGAGGTAGAGGTTCGCCGAAGACAGGACGAAGCTTGTCAGCTCCACCTGCGGCGAATCTCCGACGATGACTGTAGCCAGATCAGCAAGTTCACGAATCCGTCTCTCGACGGCATTCATGTCCTCGAAGTGGCCGCCCCTGAGGTAGGCGTAGGTGATGAGCTCAACGAGCTCTCCCCTGGTGGCTACTTCAAGGAGTGACACTGCCCGCTTGTAGGACTTGCTGTCACGAGCGTAGAGAAACGTTCGTGTCATGACTTCAACCTGTTTCACTAGATTGAAAGCGCCGAGAATCTCCGTTCGGGACTTGATTCCCATTCCGTTCACCTCCCTCACATTACGAAACTGTAGGGCCGGACGCGGTACTTACCTTCAGTGGTCAGCTCAACTGAGTAGAAACTCGCCGGATCAACCCAGCCCTCCTCGGCCAAAACAGAGGAGAAGAGCTTGTCTGTTTGATCGGTTGCGAGCCAGAGATAGCGAAGCTTACTCCGCACATCGTCCATGAGCGCCTGCTCCGTGTCAAACTCAGCACTGGAAAGCATCGGCAAAACGAAGCGAATCGCGGCGCGTGATGCCTCCTCGGGAGTCTTCCCGGATGCAATCAAACTCTCGATGAGAGTCTGACAAACCTGACAGACTGCCGTAAAGACAAGCCCCCAGACAATCTGTTCCTCTTTCGAGTATATCTTCGGTTCAGGGTACACCGACGGCACCTTCCTTCGGATTGACGACAACTGGTGTTTCGGACCCCGTATTGTATAACAAAAGCCCTTATTTGTCGAGGTTTTTCACCATATATTCGCCCACCAGCACGTAGCCAAACTTGCGGTAGTAGTTACGGACGCCGACGCCTGAGATAACGGCAATTTTTGAGAACCCCGCTTCTTTCGCAACACTTTCTGCTTCAGCGATTAGTTTTCGACCGAATCCCCGATGCTGTGTATCCCCTTTTTCACCTACCTCAATTTGCTGACCATAGGTATGGACTTCGCGGATGATAGCAATATCAGCGAGTCTCAAGCGTAAGAGGGAATATAGCGTTTCTCTACTATCGCCTTCAAAACTAAGAAAATATTCGGTACCGCAAGATGCTTCATACTCATCTATAAATAATTTTACATTTATATCTGTTTCCGAATCTTTCACTCCAACTTCTCGGCAACGAATACATCCGCACTTTTTACCCTCATTCTCAAGCTCAGCAAGGACAATCTGGCGCATATTTGAAAGTATCGAACCGGAAACAATGTTTGGAGCCGGTATATCTCGAATCGTCCGCATTATTCGCACCCAAGGAGGTACTATTTCCTTGACGTATTTGATTAACTCTTTTAGCTCATCGTCTGTATAACTTTTGTATTCACCTTTCTGCCACAGTTCATATAGGGGTGTATCTTTTAGCACCATACAGGGATAAATTTTGATGTAGTCAGGGCAGAAATCTGGATTTATAAAGATTTCCTGGAACATTTTCTTGTCCAGCCTGAGATTAGAGCCAAAAAGATTTGGCATCAAGTGGTAGCAAATTTTAAAGCCAGCATTTTTAAGTAATTTAGTCGCCTTTATAGTGTCGGCAACTTTTTCTCCCCGACCATTCTTTGCTAAGATTTCGTCATAAATTGTCTGGACACCCAGCTCTACTCTAGTGGCACCAAGGTAACGAAACCACTGTACTTCTTCCTCTGCAATGTGGTCCGGACGCGTCTCGAGGGTCAGACCGACACAACGAGATTTCGCTGTTTCATTAGCAGCTTTTGCCTCGGCTAGGTTTTTAGAAACGAAGCCATTCAGCGCATCGAAACAGCCCTTGATAAACTCTTCTTGATAGTCCCTAGGAAGATGACTAAAAGTACCACCAATTACGATTAATTCAATCTTATCAATTGGGTGTCCCTGTTTCGCAAGTGACTTGAGACGTGTCTCTACCTGCTTGCCGCCGTCATATTTATTTAGAATAGCCCGCATTACCGCTGGTTCGTCAGGAAGGTAGCTTTTCGGCACATCATCTAGCGTAGGGCAATAGATACATTTACCTGGGCAAGGATATGGCTTCGTCAGAACAGTAATAACTGATACCCCCGAGAGAGAACGCATTTTCTTCGTTGTTAGAATTTTTTCTAGGCTCTCGTTTGACTCAATTTCTTCGCATTCTACCATCTGATCATAAATTTCACGAAGGGCGATATTCGCGTGATACCCGGACGTGTTATTATCTCTATATACCTTTGCCACGACACGACGAAAATCAGCCCGAGTCTGCGCCTTTTCAGAGATAAGTTTAAGAATTATTTGTTTGGTTATATCCATTTTTATCGTCATCCTGAGTGAAACGAAGGATCCAGGAACCCCGGAGTATCTAGATTCTTCACTCTGTTCAGAATGACGAAGGAACAATACATGAAAAAAGAGATTGCTGAAAAATTAATACTAAAGACTAGAGATGATTATAACCTAATCGCCGAGCAGTTTGCGAGTACCCGAAAATATAATTGGATAGAAGTCACAGAAACACTAAATGATATTCTGCAGAAATTTCCGAAAAATAAAACACTCAAGGTATTAGACATAGGATGTGGTGCCGGACGCGTTTCCGAAATGTTTATTGACCGCGAAATTGAATACTATGGTATAGACATAAGCGAAGAACTTATCAGGATTGCAAAGAAGAAGTACCCAAAAGCTCATTTTCTTGTCGGTGATGCTACAAACCTTCCTTATCAATCGGATACCTTCAATATCGTAGTTTCAATTGCAACAATCCATCACATACCCTCTAAGGAGACCAGGCAAAAATTCTTGGACGAAATGTACAGAGTTACAAAGCCTGAGGGCTGGGCATTCGTTGAAACATGGTATTTTTGGAATAAAACCGAGTATTTGAAAAGAATCGTTAAATCATTTTTTAGTAATAATAGTCTTCACTTCGGCGACTTTTATCGTCCTTGGAAACTTAGTACTGGCAAGCTGGTCACAAAAAGGTATTTCCATGCTTGGACTATAAGAGAATTGAAAAAATCAATCACAAATGCAGGTTTTTCTAACGTTCAAATCTATAATTTTTACCGCAAAACTCGAAATCTTAATGTTATTGCTGAAAAACCTACTAAATAAAAGCGAAAGGCCCCGTTGGACCTTCGCAACGTCTCCGCTCTGACTTGGAGGGACGCTACGAAGGCCCGCAGGGGCCAGGTGCGAATCTTCACTGGACGTGGTTCGCACCTTGCCACCGAGATGCCGAAGCCCTCGGTAGGCAGGTCCTCACGGCTTGCGCCGGTTGAGGACACTCATACTACCACCCGGGTTCGCTACATTCTGCAGCTATGCCCTTTACTCTTCAGGAATTGCTGGGGGTGGTAGTCCCATCATCCATGGTATGTTCCCATGGGTTTGGGGTAAATATGTGGTACAACGCCATCTGGCGTAGAGTATTTGGCGTCAGCGATAGGATTCTCACCTATACTCCCCCGTACTATCTCCTCCCCCTCAAGGTCGGCAGTACCCTAATGGTGTCAAATGAACCGAGAGCACTCTCAGAGCATTCATCACCACCTTGTAGCGGGCCTTTTCGGTACGGTGCTTGCCGACTACTAACATCGGCTTGAGCTTTCGCTGACATGTAAAATGGCACACCTAGTGGGCATACCGATATGAGATATTATCAAACATTTAGCTTGTTGTCAATAAAAGAAGAGGCCGGCAGGCCCTAAGTACGGGTAAGTCGACCATTTCTAACGGTCGACAATCTCTGCCGGCATTCCCCCGTGACTCTCCAGTGCTTCACTTGCGCATGGGAGACCGTCCTTTCGGACGAGGGAAACGTGTCGGAAGTAACCGACACGGCTGGAATTCCCGAGGAAACGACACTCGGAGGCTCTCCAGATGGCCCGCCTCGGTACGGTGTGTACAAGGAGCTACAAACTCCCACCGAGACTAAACCTGTATGCAGTAGAGGTAGGGATTACCGGGATGGGTAATCTCCCTCAGTTTGCGTGGCCACAACGTTCGTTACCACCGCCTACTACCCTGCACAGGTCTATTCTGCAAGGAACCCGCCTACTCGGGACAGACGTTGACCTTGCAACTATCAACATTTTCCAGCACGTTCACCCGGGTCACTTACTACGCGTGTGCATCGCAAGGAAGGGATGGAACGGTCAGGTGCTGCGCTTTCAGCTTAATCTGGCCCCTCCCGAGTAAAGGAGCCTTTCAGCGTAGCTAAAATATATTATTCTAGACTAGATGTGTCAACCTCAAAATTTATCCCTTCCCATCCCCGAAACCACTTCTTTGATCTTCGTCCCAGCCAGACGAGCTCTGGTCAAGACAGTTTCACCAAAACGACCATTGACCGCATCCATTGCCGCCAGAATCTTGTCATTAGTTTTATCGGCAAGTAACAGACTGCGTGGAACATTCTTCTCATTTTGGATCCCGGCAACATAGACTCCGATTGCCCTAACTGGCGCACGTAAAGATATCTTACTCAAAATCCGAACCGCAGATTCATAGATTTCCAGACCGTCGTGCGTCCACTGACTACCACGATGTCTCTCACCAGTACCCCCGAAATCACCATAACGTAGCCAGAGACCGATCTCACGCCCCATCATCCCGTCTTTGCGCATCCTTGAGGCTATCTTCTCGGATAGTAACAGGATATGCTTTTTAATTTCCTCTCGGTCGGTGATATTTTTATTCAGCGTTCTTGAGTGGCCATAAGATTTCGCATCAGCCCGCTCGTGCCAGCTAGTCACTGGAGAGTTATCCATCCCATACGACATTCGCTTCAGTTTTTCTCCCGTCGCTATACCGAATTCTTTCGCTAGTAAATTATTCGGGTATTTTCGAAGCTCTTCTACGGTTTCAATGCCGAGAGCACCAAGTCGCGCGTGGATTCGACTACCAATGCCACAAAAATCTCGTAGCGGTGTTGTAAGCAGGATTTTGTCAGTATTTTCTGATGTAAATATCGTTAGTCCATCCGGTTTCTGCATGTCACTACCGAGCTTTGCCAGGAATTTGTTCTGCGCAATACCAACAGAACAAGAAATATTCTGGCCAATTTCTTCGCGAATTCGCCGCTTAATCTCACGAGCGATTCTCTCCGCCCCACCATAAATACGCTCTGTGGCGGTGACATCGAGGAAACACTCATCAATCGAAAATATCTCCACTTTGTCAGTGTAGTCTTCGAATATTTCAATAAATTTCTTCGTTACCCAAGAATACTTACGCGGTTCTCCATGCACAAAGATAATCTCCGGGCATAGCCTGGGTGCCTCCTCTATCCTGGTGCCAGTTTTGACGCCATATTTCTTCGCCTCGATACTTGCAGCTACAATAATGCTCCGCTTCGCCTTGCTTCCAAGGACAGCCACTGGCTTGCCACGAAGCTTAGGATTAGCCTGCTGTTCGACTGTAGCAAAGTAACTATTCATATCAATGTGAAGAATCTTACGCATATAAAAATTGTACACCCGATTGGTGTACAATAGTAGTATACAGATTATAGCTTCTCTTTCTCTAGTGGGGCCCCAGCGGGGCCCCACTAGAGGTAGCGGCTATCCACAATCCGAAACTCGAGAACGAGAAGGCCGAACTGCGACACCTTAGCCTGCCGGTCACCTGAGAACTGATTCTCATAGAACTTGATGACCTCAGCCGTCCCCATCCCAACAGTGCCGAAAAGCTTCGACACAGTTACCACGTAGGTAAACTCACGGATGTTGGGGACCACCACGGCACTCGTGATCATGGCGTCGTGCTCATCGCGAGCAACATAGAACGACCCCCGACGCCTCCTGCTCCGAGAATACTCTGCCCAGAAGGTGACTTTCTCGCCCGGAACCCACTCCCGCACTCGACTAGGGTAGGCAATAACCACTTCTGCCCTAGCTTCAGGATAGTAGCGGATACGCCGTACCGGGAGACGGAGGTCTCCGATAATTCTAGACATATCACTTCACCACCCTTCGATCTATGGACTGACGCTGGCATTTTACCTTAAAATTACCACTCTTTCAATACAGTATTACTGATTCCAAATCTCGAGTAGTTTCCAATCCAAACCTTCATCGTTATAACAGATTTTAAAAACACCACCATCCGTGGTCTCGATACTGAAATAATAATTAACAGAGCGACCCTCACGCTGCTGGTATGCCAGACTAACCTCTTTCACGACATAGTCACGGTTGTGCCAGCGGAATTTCTGCGGAATAACACTTCCGTTGTTAAAAAGTGCTAGCATTTTCACAGTTTCATTAATTTCTGTATACATACTCTGTATACTAATTTATCTAAAAATATGATTCTAGTAGACAAACGAAAAACCGGCCCGTCGCTGGTACGCGACTGGCCGGTTCCGTAATACTTTCCCTGTTCCCAGGAAAGGCACGAACTACTGCCAGGGCAGGGCTGGGGTCGTGATGATTGGGTCGCGGCCATTCTCGACGGCGAAGGCCTGACCCAGATCGATCTCCTCCTGGGCGCCATGGCGCTGAGTCGGGGACTCACCCGTGAGCTCCTCGATGTTCTCTTCCCAGAAAACACCCTTGAGGATGGCCGAGCTTAGAAGCACCAGACCGACAACCGCAGCAACAACGATCGTGGTTGCTGCTCCATTCGAAACGAACATGTCTCCCCCTCTCAGTCGAGATTCTTGTAGAACTTCTGGGCACCCTTGCCGACCTTGAAGACCGCAGCCATCAAGAGGAGCAAGACTCCCAAACCACCGAGGACGATGTAGCCGATAGTGTTCGCGGCCTGCTCAGTCATAGCTCCTCCCTAGATCTGTGACCTGACATCTCCGTCGTCGTCATCGTAGTCGCTGAAGCTGTAGTCATCTGAGTAGCAGCTGAGATCCCAGAACATCTCGAGAAGATTCTCAAGGTGATCAAAGAGCTCATAGTCCCCCTGGATAATAGCGCTTCTGACGCTCTCCTCCTGGATGACTGCACTGAGCTCGAGTGTGAACTCGCCACCGAAGCCCTTGATGACATACGAATAGGTGACTGGCAAGCTATCGGAGTCCCAGACCTCACTGATCTTCACGCTGTCAGCGCCCCCAAGATGAGAGAAGTCGTGGAAGACCCGAAGCAGAACCTCTTTGTCAGCCAGCCACAGCTCCGGCCAAGGACCATCCGGCTTCGTCTTGATGACCACCGAGTGATCATTCAGGTAGAACCGGACTCGTCCCGGCCTGCGAGGACCTTCGTCAGGACTAGATACCAGGAGATGACCGTAAAGCCTCCAGTCGACATCGTCGATAGTGGCCCTGTAGCCAATCCCCTGAATCAAGCGAGATCCAGAGGCAGCGATCTGCTTCAACGCCTTCCCCGGAATCACGATACACCGATCGCGTCCCTCCTTAAGCTTGCGAGATTCAGAGCCCGTAAAACCGAAGAGGTAGTCCTCTCCGCGCGTCCTCTGAATCACAAGATAGTGATAGGGATGACTTCCTCTTGTCTGTCGACTCAGGACGAGTCGATGCAGAACATAGTCATCGTGGTTCGCAGTACTGGTGGCATCGAGGAAGTCCCTGACGTAGTCCTGCCTGAGGACGAACAACTCGACCAGAAATGGCACGAGCAAGATGGAATCCTCTTCGTCGAGAACAGGGTCGCCATAACCAAACCGGACTCCATCCCGGCCTGTCTGGACGTACCAACCATCCTCACAAACCATGCGGTGTCCGTTATACATGATGATCCTACCCCTCTACAGTAGTTGGATGATGTAGCGTCCGTAGACGCGGTGCATTTCTACGTGAGAAACATGACACTATCTTACACTTTTTCTTCTCCATTACAAGGAAAATATAGCAATCGAAATATTTGCCAACGATAGCAGAAAGTGTTATAGTTTCCTAAGTATTAAGGCC
Organism: uncultured Candidatus Saccharibacteria bacterium; assembly: GCA_964511435.1. Taxonomy (GTDB): domain Bacteria; phylum Patescibacteriota; class CPR2; order UBA1875; family CAIMLA01; genus JBGSPL01. Next base: position 19,477 of record CAZEFH010000003.1, on the reverse strand, counting down.
TAATAAATGCAGAAAAAAATCATTGCGAGAACCGCAAAACTTTTGAGCGAGTCGAAGCGTAGTCGCCGACACCAAGGCATCGCTACTAGCTATGAACACATCCCCGCCGATATAGATGAACGTGGCCATGGCTCGATTTACGCCCTAGTAAATGTCAATGCTGCGTCCGAGAGCGCCGAAGAAATCGCTGAGCTTATCATCGATGCTTTTCATGGCGAATATTATCAGGACCTAACCAAAGACGCCTCCGCTAGCTTTGAAGCGGCTCTCGCAAGAGTGAATGAAGAGCTCGCTGAGGCCACTCACAATGGCAATATCCACTGGATGGGCAATCTCCACGCCATCCTAGCAGTCCATAACGACGAAGGTATCTATGTTGCCCAGACCGGCAAGGTCGAAGCCCATCTTTATCGTGGGGGCAAAGACAGTCTGATTCCAAAAGACGGGAACGGCGACAGCATTAATCCTCTACGCACATTTCAGAACTTCGTTATCTTTGATCTACTAGAAGGAGATAAAGTTGTCTTTGTCACTCCTGGAGTCTTTTACCATATTTCCAAGGATGAGCTTCAGCGCTATGTGGAAGAATTCCAGCCCAAGGTAGCGATTAGTCATATCGCTGACCTGCTCGAAGGGAACAGTACCGACCTGCAGCCCAATTCGCTGTTAATCATCGAAGGCATTACTCCGGAGGCCGCCTCCGAGGAAACGCTGACCGAGATACAGGATGAGGTCTGGCTTGCTGAACCCAATAAGCCTGTTGAGACCGCTATCGAGGCATCGGCCCCATTTGTCCAAAAAGCTATTTTCTATACTCGCAAAGGACTCGCAGCTTTTGGCGGTTTCGTTACCGCCACGATGTGGCCATGGATTCACGACCATACGCTTGATACTTATGATTTTATCGTCGACGTCGCTCGAGGCACCAGGAGCGGGAAACTGAAGAAAGAGAAAAAAGAAGCATCAGTTATTTTCGAGCAGCCAAAGGAAGTCGTTGAGGTTGAAGCCGCAAAGGAAACTATCGATGATCTCAAAATCAATGATCACACCAACACCTATGTAGAAGATGCACCTAAAAACAACAACATTATCAGAATCAAAGAAGCCGATAATAAGCCAAAGTGGCTTAAGCTCGAAAAAATTGATTTTTCGAAAGCTGGTAAAATCAAAGATAACCTCAGTAGTAAGCTCAAAAAAACTAATCAGAACAAGCGGTCTATGCTGATAGTCGCTGTGGCAGTATTCCTAGTACTGGTTGTCAGTGTCTTTTCTGTTTGGAGAATTCGGGAAAATGCCGAGGACCAGAGACTCGCTGAAGCAAGTTACACCGAGGCTCAGAGTAAGCTTACAATCGGCAAGGGTCAAGCAGATAGCGGTGACCGCAGCGGTGCTGCAACTACTCTAAATAACGCTCTCGATATTGCTAGAAGCCTCGAAAAGAACGCAAATTATAAAGACAAGGCAATTGCCCTTGAGAAAGAGCTAACTAGCGTCCTCGATACAGTCCTCTCAATAACACGCGCAAACCCCACCAAGATGGCTGACGTAAAAAGTATCGTCGGCGAGAATGTATTCGGGCCATATCTGGTCAATGATAGTCTCTATATGGTAAGTAAGTCGAATGGTAATATTGCTGCTGTAAGCATCAATGGCGGTGAAAGTTCAAATGTACTCGACAGTCCAAGCATCGATGGCAAGATTACTGCAGCCACCGCTGTGCCAGTGCGGTCAACTCTCGTAATCTATACCGACAAAGGTAATGTTTATGAATTTGATACAAAGGATCTAACACTTACAAAGCAGGCAATCGCCGGGGATATGGAAAACGCTATTGCCATGGCCTCCTTTTCCACTAATATATATACCCTTACTAGTGATGGCAAAATATACAAAAGAACTAAGACTAGTACTGGTTACTCCGCCCGGGGTGAATATATTAACGATGGTAGCAACGTAGCTGGCGCAATCTCACTAGCAATTGATAGTAACGTATACGCTATGAAGGCAAATGGTGAAGTTATTCAGTATCTCGGTGGCAAGAAACAAGAATATTCGCTTTCCAACCTGCCTATCACCATCAAAGCAGCTACACATGTATTTACCAATGAAGACACTACTGGCCTATACATTTCTGAAGCCAGCGAGAAACGTATCGTTCGTATTGATGCTGAGGGTAAATATGTTGGCGAATATCTCAGCGACACCTTCTCCGGAGCTTCTGCAGTCTACGCAGATGACACTGCAAAGGTGATTTACACTTTTGCTAGTGGTACTCTATATAGTTTCGCAGAGTAAATGAGTATTTTAAAAGAGGCTCAGCCGAGCCTCTTTTTTTTACATCTTTTCAGGCGCATCGATGCCGATGAGGTCTCGCATCACAATTCCAAGGACTATTTGAGTTGCTCTCACTAATTCAATACGAGCAGCCGTAAGCTCTAAATTTTCCTCGTCTATAACTCTGCATTTATCATAAAACGCATGAAATTTCTTCGCGAGGTCAATTGCATAAAAAGTCAAATAGTGCACCGGATATTCATCAAAAGATACGATACTCATGATTACCTGAGGTAGTTGGGCCATTTGTTCTATCAGCTCGGTTTCCTGTGGCTCAGTAAGAAGTGACAGTTCCGACTTCGGCAATTTTAACTCACCGGCATTCCTGAGAATACTTGAAATACGAGCATGTGCATACTTCACATAAAAAACCGGGTTTTTGTCAGAGTGTTCGCGAGCCAGATCAAGATCAAAGTCCATATGGGTACTAGATGAGCGCATAAGGAAAAAGAACCTCGCCACATCTGCTGCCTCCTTTTCTGAACCACCAATCAGATCAAGCAGGTCATCTACTGTGACAAAATTACCTTTTCTCTTGGAAATCTTGAATTCCTGACCATCTTTAATCAGTCGTACTAACTGCATGATGGCAATATTCAATCTACCCCCGAAGCCCATTGCTGTCACTGCAGCCTGCATTCGGCCAACATATCCATGGTGATCGGCTCCCCAAAAGTTTACTACCTTATCAAAATTACGTTTTTCAAACTTGTCCCAGTGATATGCAACATCATTGGCAAAATAGGTTTTTTCGCCATCGGACTTTACTAGTACTCGGTCTTTGTCATCGCCAAACTCAGTTGTTTTGAACCAGAGTGCCCCTTCTTCCGTTTTTGTAAGTCCCATTTCCTGAATTTTGGCGAGAGACTCCTCAACTTCACCTCGGTCAATCATTTCTTTTTCTGAAAACCACTTATCAAAGTTTATCCCAATCTTTTTTGTAGATGGTTTCACCATCGCATCAAGCAGGTCTTTGGCTGCCATAACACCAAGTTCAAAAGGCTTATCTTGATACTCTACCAGTTTATCTGAATATTTCTTTGCAAGATTATCGATGTATTCACCGTGATAAATATCGCCCTCAGCCTTCTTTAGACCAGCCGACACCAGAATAGCATCTCCGAGAATGCGGACTTGATTACCACCATCATTGACATAGTATTCGCGTTCAACCTTAGCGCCTGCTTTTGTAAAAACATTTGCCAGTACATCACCACTAAATCCACCGCGTCCATTCGCTAGGGTCAGTGGCCCTGTAGGATTGGCAGAGATAAACTCGACCTGAATTTTCTTATCTCTCAGCAAATTAAGGTCGGCATAATGTTCTTTTTCTTTCAGTATTTGCGCTACCACACCCTGAAAATAGCTGTGATCGAGAAACATATTCACAAAGCCATTAACGGCTTCGACTTTTGCAAAACTGCCGTCTGAATCTAGCACTTTTGCAATTTCCTCAGCAATTGCTTTCGGACTCTTGCTCAGCTCCTTCGCCAGTTTAAAAGCGATGTTAGTAGCGTAGTCACCGTGTTCGCGATTTGCAGCTTGAGTCACTTCTATTACATCTGACTTCGGGTGAAGCTGATAAATAGACTGAATAGCAAGCAATATATTATCTTTGATTTTATCTGTAATCATGCAGCCATTATACTCGAAATAAAGCCGAAATCATAGTATAATGACCTCATTATGAAGGCAATCAAAATCATCGCCGAGAATAAAAAAGCCCGCTTCGATTATGAACTCCTCGAGGAGTATGAGGCTGGAATCGAGCTCACTGGACCGGAAGTGAAGTCTATTCGTGATGGCCACATTTCACTCAAAGAAGCCTTTGCGACTGTCAAAGATGGTCAAATCTGGCTCAACAATGCTCATATTTCACCCTACAAACCAGCTGCCCAGAATAATGCAGAGCCGACTCGCGCCCGTCGCTTACTTCTAAAACGCACTGAAATTGACTCTCTTATTGGTCGAGTTGAAGCCCAGGGATTTACCATTGTCCCAGTCAAGATATACTTCTCGCACGGACTAATCAAGCTTGAAATTGCTCTTGCTCGAGGCAAAAAACTGCACAATAAACGCAGTGCTCTACGTGAGCACGATATTAACCTCGATGCCCAGCGCGAACTAAAGAACTTTGAATAATTCTTTTTCCATTTTCTCTTGAAAGAAAATGGAGTTAAGTTCAAGAAAAATCAAACTCGTCATTCGTTACAAAACTTAATTTTGTTATTCTAGGCGAAGAGAAGGAACTATAGATTTTAATCATTATTCTATATAATGTTTGGAATTTGTAACTTATGATGTCGGCCTAAATCGGCAAAGCGATTTTTCGAAAAAACATTATTTATTCGTCACCTTGGTTCAAACTAAATATACTACTACCAATGAGATGACTAGCCTTCACGGAAGTCCGCAGACTGACGTGTAAAAAGAGTCTTTTTGGATACTTTTGTGACGATAGACAAAAGTATCTGGAAGTACCTTACTTTAGTAAAGCAAACAAAACATAGAACAAATCCGTAAATTGACGCATATATAGTGCATTATTTCTTGTATTTTCCTGCTAGAAGATTTCCGTAGACACTCTCAAGTTTCTCGGCACAGTGTGTGACATTGTGGACCTCGGCATATTCAGAGGATTTATTACCAAATTCCCTGTTTCTTGAGGCTGATTCTGTTAGTTTTAGCATTGCTTCTGCCATTTGCTTATAGTTATGTGGCTCTACTAGATATCCGTTTTCCCCGTCGTGAACTAGCTCAGGAACCGCAAGTGCATTCACCCCAATTACTGGAAGTCCTGCCGCCATCGCCTCGAGAATTACGAGACCCTGAGTCTCCATTGTACTCGCTGTCACAAAACAGTCATTTCGCTTCAAAGACCTTTTAATCTCGGCGCGTGAAACAAAACCAACAAAGTGGATACTATCTTCAATACCTAGTTTCTGGGCTAGCTGATGGAGCATTTCCTTGGCAGGACCATCACCATATAGGTCTAGTTTCAGCTCAGGGTTCTGTTTTTTTGCCAGAGCAAAAGCCTTTACTACTACATCAATTCCCTTTTCAAGTCCTAGGCGACCGACATATATTATCCTGTTCCTGATAAAATATCGGTTTTTCTTTTTGAAGTGGTCGTACTCAATACCATTACTCATGTCCAGTACTGGAACTCCGACACGGTGACGAGTGAGCAGCTTCGCTAGAGCTACAGAAGGCGTCAGTACAATGTCTGATTTACCATACAGAAAACGGGTAATATCCCATGCCATCCGATCAGAAAACCTATTTTCTCCAGGGCGAGTGAAGCGGCGGCGAAGCTTCTTTAGCGCCGAAATTACTTCTGAACGACGCGTAATACCATCGCCGGTCTCCTCAAGCAACTTATATGTATCAGACTTAATAATTGCCTTTGCGAAACGAGAACTCGCGATTGCATTAGCCATTTTCCCAAAACCTAGTAGATTATAGGGGCTAACATAAATCATAAAGTCAGGAATATATGTGTGATAGGTCTGAATACTGGGGATTCCCAGAATTTTCGCCGCAATTACCCCGGTAACACCGATGCTCATCGGTGTTTGAATATGTATGATGTCAGGCTTAAATTCTCGAAGGTCTGAAATAATTCCAATAACTGACGGGTAAGCGATGCGCGTCTCCTTATTGGTTGCAAAAGAGAAGCTTTTGTACCTCTTAATCTTAATCCTAGGCAGTGGATGGTCCTTCTTCTTGTTATACTTCGGCGCAATAATCAGGACTTCATGACCAGCAGCAGCTAGTCTCTCGGTAAAGTTTGTAATACTAGTCACAATTCCATTCACTTCGGGCTGATATGTGTCGGTAAGGTAAGCAATTCTCATGATTTCCCTCTTTATAGTACAATTATAGCGTAAAATCAGGTAGAATGTGCATATGGAAGCAAGAGAGAAAAAAGTCAGCGTCATCATCGCAGCTCGTAATGAAGAAAATCGTATCGGCAATGTTCTAAAGATTGTGTGTAACCATCCGATGGTTGACGACGTAGTTGTGGTCTGCGACGGTTGTACCGATAATACCGTCGAAGTTGCCCGAAAATACAAGGCCCACGTACACGTTCATAAGGACTCTTTAGGCAAAACTTTAGCTGTAAAATATGGACTTAAATATGCAAAAAACGATGTGGTGATGCTTCTCGATGCCGATCTTAAGCATCTTACAGCCGAGAACGTAACTGATCTTGCGATTCCGGTCCTAACCAATCTCGTTGATTGGACTCTCAGTATTCGAGGCAATTCCTCGAATATCTACAAATGGTTCAAAATGGACTTCGTTAGTGGTGAGCGCTGCATCAAAAAGAAAATGCTGGCTGACTACAATATCTGGACCAAGCCCCGTATCGGCTATGGCCTCGAAGTACTAATGAACGATTCATTTCTAGACCGCGGTAAAACGTTTATCAGTGTCTACCTACCGAATCTTTACGCCACCCCAAAGCACGAGAAGATGGATTACTGGCAGGGTGTAATGGCTGATTTTAGAATGGTTGGAAATATTTTCCGCGCTTTCCCCTTCTATCGTGTCGGTCTGCAATTCCTAGAAATGGCTGCTCTCAACAATCGTTATCGTAGATTTATCAAGAAATATAGCCATGAAGAAGCTTAATGCACGTAATATTATTTTTTCGCTCCTCTTTATAGGATTTATTACTTATGTATTTTTTCATCTAAAAGAGCTGTCCGAAGTTGTAGATGCATTTTCCCGAGGCAGTTGGCGCTGGCTTCTAGTAGCCGCCCTACTTCAAGCCGTCTACTACGTTGTATATTCATTTATGACCAAGAAGGCTTTCGAAGCAGTAAAGATGTATCGCAAGTTAAAACATCTTATTCCCCTCGTTCTCGGATCCCTGTTTGTAAATACCCTGGCTCCGACAGCAGGCAACTCAGGCACCATTCTTTTTGCCGATGATGCAGCGCGCAGAAAAGAATCTTCTACTCATGCTGTGGTTGGCTACCTCGTCAGTACTGTTTCAAGCTATGCCTCATTTACTGTACTCCTGATATTTGCAGTCTACTTTCTATCCCGAAATAACTTTCTCAATACCTATGAAATTATCGGGGCCACTATATTCGTTATTCCTACTGCCTTACCACCACTACTACTATTCACTGCTGCCAAGAACCCCCTTGGTACTACAAAGTTCTTAAACGGGATAGCAAAGGTGGTTAACTTTTTCTTAAAGATATTCCGTAGTAAAAGGAAACTCTTGAAGAAGTGGGGCGAATCAATCACGGAAGAGCTTCGAGAAGCTGCTTCGATGATAAGTGGACATTATCTTAAAATTGCTGAAACCCTAGGATACGCCCTGATTGCCCACATTATTAACATTCTGTCTTTATTCGTAATCTTTGTCGCATTTGATATCAAGATTCACTACGGAGCCCTGGTTGCCGGCTATGTCTTTGCCGAGGTTGCCCGTGTTATTTCGCCCCAGCCAGAGGGAGTAGGGGCGGTTGAAGCCGTAATAGTACTAATCTTCACCTCCTTCGGAGTTCCACTTGTATCTGCCACCGCAATCGCTATCGCCTTCCGTGGTCTCAATTTCTGGTTACCACTAGGTCTAGGGTTTTTCTACTTGCAAAAACTTGAATCTTTCAAACAAAATACTTGATTTTTTACTATTTTGTGCTATAATAATAATTGTCTTCGGACACCGCATTTCAGGGGCTGAAATAGCTTCGACGAAGGTATCTTGAAATCAGAATGATGCAATCCGCGGAATGATACGTCCGCGTTACCAAGCGTATCAACGCATAAGTGCAAACACTTTTGCTAGCAAGATTGCAAACGCTTTCCGCGTAAACAGTTTTGCGCCAGTTGCTGCCTAATAACAGTAACCATTCTAGCAGTCGAGGCCTGAATCGTCTGTCTGAGTGTCATATATGTCAGGATGCTACTCGTGAGTTTACTAAGCGAGCCTAAGACTTAGTGAATAGAAATAGTGGATTTTCTCCAGTCTTTACCACTTGATCGAAACTACTAGACTAGAGTAAGGTTGCTACAAATCAGTCTGATTCCGCTTTCGGACGTGGGGGCAGTACCCACCAGCTCCACCATGACATTTATTAAGGCTTTCCTAAGCCTTTTTATTTATGCTATAATAATATTATGAATAGTACGATATTTGTGTTTGGTGACAGCCTATCCTTTGAAACGAGTTCAAAGGCTAAGGAATGGACAGCATTAATAAGAAAAAGTTTTAATAAATGCCAAACCAATATTTCAGAATTTTATAATCTCAGTATACCTGGCGACACATCTACAAAATTGCTTCAAAGAATAGATTCGGAACTTAAAGCCAGAAACCGTAATAACAATTCCAAAATAGTCATTTTTGTAGGTATAAATGATTCGCAAAAATATATAAAAAATAATAAGTACTTTATTAATCCAGAAGATTTTAGAAAAAATATTTCTGAAATATCTAAGGTCACAAAAAAATATTCAAGTAATGTATATATTATCAGCATTCCACCTGTTAATGAAATAAAAACATACCCTGTCATTTGGAGACCTAGTTTATATCAAACTAACTCAAATATTAAAGAATATAATCATCTTTTGCATAATGTGTGTATAGATAACCAGATTAATTATATTAATGTTTTTGATAAATTAATTAAATATAATAAAATTACGTATGATGGATTTCATCCAAATAATTTCGCTCATAGAATAATTTATAAGGAAATAATTACTAAAATAAAGGAAGGTTAATAAATGGCAATAAAAATAATTATTCACAATGTAGTAAGAAATGATGACAAAGTTCTTTTACTAAAAAGAGCGTCAAGCGTATCTAATCTTCCAAATTATTGGGATATTCCAGGAGGCTCTCTTGAGAATAGTGAGGACCTTACAATGGGTGTGTCTAGAGAAACAACAGAAGAAACAAGTATTTCAACGACAGAACCAAAATTATTTCACTACTTTGCTAACTACGAGAGTTCAAAAGAGATGCACTATATTACCGTTTTCTTTATAAGCAATTTTATCTCAGGCAATGTAATCCTAAACCCGGAGGAACATCAGGACTATAAGTGGGTCGATATTTTAGATCTAGAGAAATTTGGCGAGAATAACAAAGTTCCAAATTACTTTCAAAGTCTCATAAAAAGAACGCTAGAAATCACGAATTCTTAGAAACAATGAATATAACAAAGGGCGGATTAAATCTAAGTCTGCCTTGTGTTATATTATTTAATATTTTTAGAAAATGATTATTATATTCAAAATATCTCTTATATAAGATATTACCACCAGACAAAGTAATCAATTGTTCCCAATATTTTATAGGTAGAAATCTTTCATCACCGTATACAGCTTGACTAGACATAAAGTAATCAGTCGGAACAGATATAATAGCTCTATCCGCGACCATCAGCTGTTTTTGTACTAAGAATTTTATTTTCTCATCATCAAAATGTTCCAGCAAGCCATTACTGTAAATTAATTTGAGAGATTTTTCGGGCAATTCTAATTCAAGAAAATTATCATTAATAAGTTTGATATTTGTTGATTCAATTTTCTCGGCAAATTCACGTGATAATGTATACATTTCAAAATCAGCTTCAATCCCCCAAGAATCATACCCTTTTTTCGAAAAATAAATTGGCAATATTGCTGTACCCGATCCAATCTCAGCAATAGGTTTTGTGCCGCCATATTCACTTGTAATAGTATCAATCAAAATCTTTTTACTTATAAGTTTACTTTGATAGTATTCTTCGAATCCGCCTACTTTAGATATAGATTTTGTATATATATTAGACCATTTACTCATCGAAAACTCTCATTAAACTGAAGAGTACCTGAAAAAATATCTCTTTATTAACCCTTTTGCCAGCTTCAATATATTGGATTGATTTCGTTAGTACATTGTCCTCATCCTCTCCAGTAATCACTAATCCACCAACCTTACTGATTAAATTACAGCAAAAGTGGTCCATAATACCAATAAATTCCTCATTGACATAAAACTCTTCCGTGGCTTTTGAAGCATCTCTGTTAATTTGAAATCTTTCAGCTAACTCATCAGCACTTACTTTTAGATAAATCAGGTAGTCAGGTATCGTTATCCTATTTTCACGTATCAGTTTTTCAACAACATCAAGAAAAAATTCTTTTATTTGGTATCCTTGAGTTGAAAGATAGTAAGTAAAAGCAAAAATAGAAATTATTGACCTGTCTAGTATGTAGCCCTTTTCTTCACCAATCTTTTCTGATCTAGATACTTCTATCTCAAGGTATTTAATCTGGTTTGAGAGAGCATCTGCATCATTCCGAATAGCTCTCGGTAATTCAACAAAGGCATGGTCTTCAAATATCTTAAACTTAGTAGAGCTTGAGAGTTTAAGGCAAAGTGTCGTCTTGCCCGAATAAACATTTCCCTCAACAACGATTATTGATTTTTGATAACCAGTTTTTCGGTTCATTTAGATTGCTAATTTACATTTTTTACAAAGATCGGGAGGCGAAATTTGCGGATCATATATTTCGTCTCTTATTTTTGAATATTCTTGTGAATTCCAAATCTCTTTTATACTATCCATTTTCAAATCGCCTAAGATATATTCTCTCTTCCAGTCCATACAGCACAAAATAACTTTCCCATCGAATATTATGTGCATTCTTTCTATTGGTCTATTCTGTTCACAACCCCTAACGACTTCTTTATGTACATTATTCGTTCTATTTTTAACATTGCCCGCCCTATCGAAAAACCCCCAAAATTCATAACTGAGTCCTTTTTCTTCGCAATATTTTTTAGCTAAATCTATATCTTCTTTTTTTAGTTCTTCTATATCGACATTAACTATACTAATCTTTCCAAAAATTCTTTTGTATCTATTATTTTTCACCAGATTATCTAGATTTGTTTTCGAAACATCCCAATTTAGACCAGTCATAATATTTTCATAAGACTTCTCATTAAAAGAAAAGAAGCTGATTCTTAAATCATCAATGTATAGGCCGTCCATTTTATCGAGTACATTGCTGGTCAGCATAGATATATTGGTAGATATTTCTATAACATGTTTTGGACAAACGGATCTGATATACCTAAGTCTGTCCACAAATTTTTTATCTAAGAATGGTTCGTTATTAAAATAAGGGATTATTCTAACTTCTTCATGCTCCGAAATCTCATCGACTAAACGTTTAAATATATCTTCTTCTATAACACCCGCTGGAAGCTTCGTTGAGACCTCTTTATAGGGACAGATGGAGCAACCTCCATTACAAAAAGAAGCCGTCTGAAATTCAATAGCTTTAGGAAAACTAACTAATTCTTTCTTTGCCAAAATACACCTCTTTAATTACATCTTTTGCAGCTGTTTTACTAATAGAATTTTTTAGCATAGTCCACTTCAATTCTATGTCAGCACATGCTTCAATAAATTTATCCTTAAAAACATTCTTGTTATCAAGGCTTATTTTTCCATTAATATCGATTTCATCAATTTGACTAATCAGGAAGTCATAAATCAAACGTGAACCGTAATCTCTAGAAAGTAAGAATTGCTCATATTCCTTGTTAAAAGTATTCGAAATTCCAGAATAGCTTAGTTCTGTCAGATCTCGGAATAATTGTCCAGTAATTGCGTAATACTCAAATCTATATCTGTGTAGATATATTTCCCCGATAAATAACTGTCGAATTTCTCGAAATAGTATTGCAGTTTTCTCATCTTTAAATTTATATTCAAAAACAGGAGCATTATATGACTCGGCTCTAAACAATAGTCCGTCTCGCTCTAAATCCTTTTCAAGCTTACTTCCAGGAATAACCCGAGCAGGTTCAGTTATTACTCCTAAACGAAACATCTTATTAATTTTTAATAAGTAATCCAGATTAGGCTTAATCTCACTAAATGCAAGGTAAGGATTAAAAAGCATGAACCCAATATGGACATTTATTCCCATGTTTTCACATCTAGATTTAACTTGATCAAACTGATCAAGATTTACAATTTTATTATATCTTTTCTGATTTTCTACTGTAGCATTCTCAACCCCTATAAAGACCCTAGCCAGACCAGCATCTCTCAATTTCAAAAGCACTTCCTCATTTGGGAATGGAAAACTTCTTAGATAAATATAAAAGTGGATTGAAAGTTTTCTCTTGATTAAGATGTCGCAGAAGTTGATCACCCGTTCATTGTCACAATCGTTTGACCAGAAATGACTATCATTAAAAATCAAGAAGTTCTTGCCCATAGCCCTTAGCTCTTCGATCTCATCTACTATCGACTCGTTACTTCTAAGCTCCCTCTTCGTTAGGTTGCACTGCCTGCTATATAAAGGTATGTGACAATAGCTACAAAAGTTATCACAACCCCTTGAAGCTTCTATGTTCGTGAATGAACCAGCCTCAAATCTTTCTATATCTCTAGTAGGAGTCGGCAAGTCCTCGAAATCAATCCTATTTGAACTTATCTTAAACTGTTCAATATTCTTAAGGGTAACCACATTATCGATATCATCAATAGATTTACCCTGGCTAATAGCTTTTACGAGATTATGACTTGGTTCCTCAGGAAATCCTACTATTATGCCATCAAGCCAATTTTCTTTTAGGATAATATTTTTGTAATCCAAACTGATATAAGGACCACATAAGAATATTTGCATATCAGAGCACTTCTGCTTAATCTTTTTTAGTAGCGGCAAAATAATGTCATAGTCTTTAAAGTTTGGTTTTGCGATTATCACTGAGCCGTCTAGTCCGATTCTCTCAATCGTATTGATATCATCTGACTCTAGGAGCACTAAATCATATAAAAAATTATCTCTTTTTAGAAGGCTAGCAATCCTACCCATAGTAAGTGAAGCAGCTGATTGAGACATCATTGCCCTATAATAAACCAGTTTTACGCGCAGTTTATTCCTCTTCATAAAACCTCATATCCGTTTTCCCTTTTAAAAATTCTATACCAAGTAACTTTTGTAAAAAATACTTTCTTATAGAGTTGAATGGTGCAATACCATGAATAATTGATGCAAGCCAACTTCCACAAAAAGATATAAAAAATAGATTAAGCAGTGAATTCTTCTCAAACTTTGTCTTTTTTAAATAGTATTGTCCTAGTGTGTTTGGCAATACTAGGTAGAAAACATATGTGAGCAAGGTAAGATATATGAGCTGTAAATTTAATGTTAATAAAGCATATGTGGACAAAAGCATAAGTACATTTGGTCCCCAAATCCAAAACTGAGATAATAAAAATATTTGAAGGGTCTGAAAAGCAAGTCTAAATTTATTATGATCAAAATATTTGTTTTCTTTTATAATGCTGTAATATTTTATAACTTGAAATGTCCCCATAAACCAATTAGTTTTCTGTTTGAATAAATAAAACAAATCATCTGGAGAATCTGCTAAATCAAAAAATGGAATGGGGAAAATCCTGACCTTTAAATTGGATATAGTAAGACCAAGAAAAATATCTTCGTTATGAGTTTTACCGCAAAAACCATCAATCTTTTTTAGCAGGCTCTCACTTATAAATACCCCGTGACCAACACAATAATTAGTTCTCCAGTTATTGTTGAGTATTCTAAATTTAGAAAATTGTCTTAGAGCACTAGCAATCTCGTAGCCCATACTCCATCTATTTTGCCAATAAGATGATGCCAACAAACTATATTTATTCCTTGCCTTCGAGATTGTGTCTGTATTTTTTGTATAATCACCATACTGTTGAAAACAAAATAAATCATCCTTTAAATTTGGATGACTTAATAACCAATCAAAAGTTTCTATTTCTGGTCTAGAATCAACATTATAAACCCCAAAAACTATCCTTTTGTCTTCAAAATATTTACCAGCAGAAAGTGCATCGACCGCACAATTTAGTTGGGTTGCCATATTTCCACCAGGGTCGTTTGCATGGATATGAATTATATTGTTCGAGCTTAACTTTTTTGCCAAATCTATAGTTATCGAATCTTCGTAACAGCTTTCACGGACTGTAGTAATTATGACAAGTTTAATATTTGGGTGTTTTTCTAATATTTGTCTAAAATAATCAACTGCTTCTTGTAAGCGATAATTTTCATATAAAACCGGGAGTAAAATGAATATTGAATGTTTTTTATCTTCGGAAGAACTATTTTTAGCTTTTCTTGAGGTAATAATCCAAATATATGAACTTAAGATTTTGTAAATCCAGCGTATAGAAAAAACTATATATATTAACAAGAGTAATTTAATAAACATTTTTCCCTTCAGCGGAGGACGCCTAAGCGTCCTCCGCTAGTTGTTTCGCCTCAATTGTCCTATACAGAATAGCACAGATGCCTCTCTGAGCGCATCTTTGTGACTGCTTGAACAATGAAGCATATTACGCATGTGACCATTCCTGCCGTATCTGCTACGGATAACTCCCTTGAACTTCTGGAGTCTCGATGTGCAACTATCACTCTGCACAATCATTGCCTTTACAACTCCGGAAGTCATGTAATCGAAGAAGGGGGTCTCGTAACTCTCGTGGTAGAACATGGGATACAATTCTTCGACTATAGTAACAGTCAGAATCATTTCCCTTGCCACAAGAACGGTGAAAGCCTCCTCTGTGAGGAGCTCGGTGATTACACCTGCCTGGTCAACGCCGTCTGGTTTAATCAGGATGACTCCGAAATCGTCCATAGCTTCTGATTCGACGGCCATGTCTTCTGGATGAATAGTACCCCTCCAGCGACGCTTACCTCGCTGATCGAATACGTATTCTTCCCCATCTTTGTTGTGGATGACCCCCTGACAATCATCTCCCAAGTAGAACCTTACGACCCTCCCGTCTTGGATTGTTTCTTTGACTAGACGGTTCTTCTCATCAAAGAACGGCTCAGTCCTCAAGTCACCCACCCCCTAACAGTGTTCTTATAGTGCCTAACTATACGACGCGATTATAACACATTCTTACCTTTGTGTAAACTATTTCCAAGCTATATAGTTGCCGATAAAAAGATAGTCAATCTTTGTCCTTAATAATATTTTTGCTGCTTCGTCTGGCTTACAAATAAGAGGCTCTCCTGGTCCATTTAGCGAAGTATTTAGAACTATTGGGACCCCTGTAGTATTTTTAAATTCATCTATTAAGGAATAAAACAGAGGATTATCATCAATTTTTACCATTTGTGGGCGTGCCGATTTATCAACATGACAAACAGCGGGTATACGAGATAAATAGTCTTGTTTAATATTAAAAGTATGAAGCATATAGGGAGAATAAAAACTATCATCAAATATCTCTTCTGCGTAGTCGGCTAATACACTTGGTGCTAACGGTCTCCATAATTCACGGTTTTTTATGTTATTTACTTTATCATTCATACCCTTGATAGTTGGGTTGGCTATTATGCTTCTATTTCCAAGCGCTCTAGGACCTGCCTCCATCCTTCCTTGAAACCAAGCAATAATCTTGCCTTCACTCAGATACTTAGCGGCTTCCTTCGCAACATTTTCAGACTTTGCATAATGCAATTTATGTCTTATTAGACAATCTTCAATTTCTGTATCAGAAAAGTCTGGACCTAGATAAGGAGTAAAATCATAGAACTTTTCGCCTCCTTCATTATAGCTTGTCTCCAATGCCGCCCCAAGACTAACGCCCGTATCATTTGTTACTGGAAAGACAAAAACATTCTTGAAAATGTTAGATTTCTTGATAATAGAATTCACATTACAGTTTAGAGTTGTCCCTCCAGCAATACAGATATTATCTGTACCGACAATTTCCTTGGCAATAAATACTAATTTAAGCATAATTCTTTCAAGATTTTTCTGCGCCGTTCCTGCTAGTAAATACTCATTCTCGTAAAAAGCACTATTCATATTTTTCTGTTCAGACTTCTTTAAGCCATATTTAGAATATACTTTGTCCCACGCATCCATAAACTGCATTTGCTCATCAAGACAATCATTTCTAAATTCAATTTTGTTTGGTAAATTGAATGTCACATCACTGCCATATGTATCAATCTCTGTTATTTCAAGCGAATCTTGAGAATAACTAGAAAGACCCATGGTTTTACCACTATCAAAGTAATCGAATCCAATCATCTTGTTGATAGATTCATAAAAAAACCCCACTGAAGCTTCTAGGGGATACTTTTGGATAAGCTCAATCTCACCGTCATTACCCTTCCAAATTGAAATAGAAGAATCTTCACCTTGACCATCAACTACCAAGATTGCTGACTTGTCGGCTTTTGACAGCCTGTATGCTAGGCTTGCATGAGCTAAATGGTGATTAACAATTACCACCTTGGGCTCTTTTTTTCTTTTAAAAATATCTTTTGGTAAATATAAATCTGCAAGATCGGTATCAGGAAACTCAATATTGCGTAAACGGTACTTAAGTTCATAATCCCAGCCAATTGCAAGAACATCAATTTCATCTGACGTTATACCTGCTTTATCTAAACAAGACTGAATTGCTCTATGGGGGAGCTGCTCAAACGCATGTTTATACCTAGTAAATCTTTCTTCCTCAGCGAAAGCAACTATTTTTCCATCTTTAATTAATGCCGCGGAACCATCATGACTTCGAGTAAACCAACCATTAACGCCTAATATTATCATGCCACGATTATAACATTTAATATTAAATATTAAACGCTTTTTTCTAACTATTTCCTAAATCGTGATATTTATTGGAATATTTGAAAAGTAGTTCCAAACTTCTTCTACTATGCTCCACCATGACAATTATTAAGGCTTTCCGAAGCTTTTTTTGTTTTCAGCTTTTTCTCAGTTATCTTTCATATTATTTTAAGTAATAATAAAGGAGCCAAATGAAAAAGCTAAAATCAATTCTTATTACTTTCGGTTTATTACTCACTCTTTCCCCCCTTACAGCTGTTTTTGCCGAAGATGATGGGACAAGCCTATCTGGCGGTGAAATTAAGGCAATGAGCGTTCAGGAAGTTGCTGATTTTTATAAAATATCTGCCGCCAAATATGCCGAGAATCTTGGTAAGCTACTAGGGATAACCATCAGTACCTCTGATGAGATTCAGAAACTTCATGACAATGCTGGCCTTGAGCCCAGCTCCGCTAATGACATAGCTAAATCACTTGTTACGGGTAGTGGGACCTCTACGGATCAGATTGTCTCAGAAAAGCAACAAGAGAAGACAAATGAAATCAAGAATCCAACAAAAAATTATTACTTCTTAGAAACGACAATAGTTACTCTTGGTCTATATCTGGCTACTTGGTTACTGTCGAAGTTCGAAAAAATTAAAACTATTACTCATAAGAAAATTTGGAACTATACCCTTCTCTTTAGCTTTATCCCGGCTGGAATATTTGGAATTTTACTCGTGCTCAAAGTCACTTATGGCCTAGTACTAAACTTTCCCTTCTCCACGATATACTGGCACGTTATCGGTGGCACAGTAATGGCAGAGATATCGATTCTCCATATCTTGTGGCACCTCAACTATTTCATTCCACGTAAGCATAAAACACAAACAGCTAAATAAACTAACGATATAATAATGGTGGGTAGAAGTAGTTCAAAACTACTTCTACTATGCTCCACCATGAATATTTTAAGGCTTTATTAAGCCTTTTTTGTTTTATCGCATACATGTGGTATTATTTCATTATGAAACTAGTTATTTGCGGAAGTTCCAAGAAGAGGAATGAGAAGGTTTCCCTTATCAAGAAACTCGAGGACCTTGGGTTAACTCCAATTATTGATGAATGGACGATACGCCTAGCTCGAGGTGAAGAAAAAGAGCTTCTAAAAACAATACAAACAGAACACTCAGCAGCGAAAAGGCAGTATGGTTTTATCAAATGGTATTATGATGCCATTCAACAGAGTGACGGCATTCTGGTTGCGAACTACCCAAATGAGTTTGACAGAAATTATATAGGTGCTAATACTTTTCTTGAAATGGGTTATGCTCACGTTTTAGGAAAAAAAATATTTTTACTAAATGGACTAACAGAACAAGAATACATCTTAGATGAAGTTCGTGCCATGGATCCCATAATTTTAAATGGCGACCTTTCAAAAATTAACCTAGATTAATACTCGACATTGTTAATTTTACACAATAGTAGTTCCAAACTTCATCTACTACGCTCCACAAATATGTAATTGACAGAATGTGTTTTTTCTGTTAAAATATATCTACAAATTATTTAGTTTTATAGATTTCCGTTAGTTTTACTTTCTTTCGATGTTCTATCAGGCTGAATGAAAGAAATAGTAAATACTAAGCGATAACCTTATCGCAGACGGAGATTTTTTTATGCAAAATAACCGAAACCGTTCTAGCTTCCGCTCTCGGGCGGGGCACAAATCATTTGGACCAAATAACTCTGGAAGAGGCGCTAGACGCAAGCCAGAGAAGCTCGATATCCACGCATTTATCGAGCGGGCCTCGAAGCCATCAAACGAGAAGTTTGTTGAATTACCAATCAAGCATGCTTTTAAAGACTTTGAGATAGCTACTACGATTAAGAAGAATCTAGAATATAAAGGATACGAAATTCCTACCCCAATCCAGGATCAGTCTATACCTGCAATCTTGGAAGGCAAAGACCTGATTGGCCTAGCCAATACTGGAACTGGTAAGACTGCTGCATTCCTACTGCCACTCATCAATAAAGTTCACCTTGATAAGTCACAGAAAGTTCTTATCATAGCCCCGACCCGTGAACTAGCGCTACAGATAGAGGCTGAGCTGCGTCAGTTCTCCTGGGGTATGAAAATCTTCTATACCTCAGTCGTGGGTGGTATGCCTATCGGTGTCCAAATCCGTAAACTGAAGCAGAATAACCCAAACTTTATCATTGGTACTCCAGGACGTATCAAAGATCTCGCAAACAGAGGATTTATCTCATTCGGCGACTTCCGTACTATCGTTCTCGATGAAGTAGACCGAATGCTCGACATGGGATTTGTTGACGAAATTACCTATTTCCTGAGCCAACTGCCAAAAGAGCGTCAGTCTCTCTTTTTCTCGGCCACTATGGCTCCTAGAATCAAGGGCCTAATCGAGAAATTTTCTGTAAATCCGACACTTATTCAGGTAAAATCCCAGGAAACCTCGGCCGATGTTGAGCAAAGGACTATCGCCACTAGCT
>CAZEFH010000002.1:77164-99491 GCA_964511435.1 uncultured Candidatus Saccharibacteria bacterium | reverse complement strand
CGACCAGTTGCTTAAAAGGCAATTGCTCTACCGACTGAGCTACGGGCCCGCAAATGCGGGTTATTTATTTGTGAAAATATCGCTTCAAAGTACGACGGCTAGACCGTCTTTTCTTGCCTATTATTATTTGGGCAGGAAACTTTGAAACATGAGTATTATACCGAAAATCGTGCTTATAGTCAACGCAATAATCCCTTGGTATAATGGATTCATGGAAAAAAATAACTCGTATATTCGACTAGTAATTGTGGTTGCTCTAGCATACCTTTTCTTCGTTGTGGGCAAAACCCTCTACCAAAGCTATCAGGTTCGTAAAGAAATTAACGGCCTCAAAGTAGAAATTGAAAATATGAGGCTTTCCAATAAAGATTTATCTGAAAAAATCCTCTATTATCAGAGCCCGTCGTATCAAGAGAAGATTGCTCGTGAGCGTCTAGGATTACAGAAACCCGGTGAAAAAGTAATAGTTATCTTACCGGAGGAATCAAAGAAAGTCGCTGAGAAAGACCCCTATGACAAGCTAACTGGTCCAGAAAAGTGGTGGCAGTTCTTCTTTAAGGGTTAATCTTGATTTAATCTCAAATTTACGCTATAATATTCACTGTTAATAACGCGGGGTAGAGCAGTGGCAGCTCGTCGGGCTCATAACCCGGAGGTCGTAGGTTCGAATCCTACCCCCGCTACCAGATTGAGCGCTATGTGCGTACGAGGTGTCTAAGACACCAAGGGCGACACGTATAAATATTAAAAAATCTCCCAGGTCACTAAGATCTAGGAGATTTTTTAGATTTCGACTATTTTTCGGTCGTGAACCGCTAGCTTGACATTCAGATTTTGAACTAGCTGGATTCTCTCGGAACTTGTACCTCTTTCTATGACGTATTTGGCATAATTCCTTATAAGTTCTGGTTTCGTGTATTTCTTATTAGGGTTCACTGTTTCTAGCATTGACTGAAACTTCTCGATTGATTTAGCCAATCCTCTATCAATTGCTGCTTTGTCTACGGTTAGCTTATCGGAAATATGTAACAAGGCTTCAATTAACTTAGATTCAGACAAATATGGCTCTTTGCAGCTATTATCGACTTGCCTGGAGCAGTGATAGTAAACATGACGATTTTTCTTGCCATTATCTAGTAGTTTAAACTTTTCCTCGCCAACTATAGTAGAACCACAAGAATAGCAGGTTAGAAATCTCCGAAAGGGGAACTCTTTTGATCCCCATTTGGCTTTTCTAGGTACTAATAAGCTCTTTTGGGCTTTCTGAAATAGCTCTTTGGAAACTAACGGTTCGTGGGCTCCTTTGTACCAATTGCCACTACCAATTGGATATTCAAATTCACCATAGTAGAAAGGATTTTTAAGCATAATGAATATTAAACTTAAAGTGACTGGCAATCCCTTTCGACTGGTAGCTCCAACACTATCGAGCCATACCTTTATCTTCCGGCCGCTATCGCCTCTAGCGGCTCTTACGAACATTTCCTTAACGAAATCTACTCTATCCGGGTCAACAACAACGTCCTTGATGCCCGCCATCGCTCGATTATAATAGCCAATTGGTGGCATACATGGTCTCCAGCCCATTTCACATTTTGCTCGGATGCCCCTTTTGACACTTTCACCTTTATTGTCATTTTCGAGTTTAGCTTGGGAGCAGAGAATCATCAGCATAAACTTCTCACTCGGCGTATTTGTGAAGCTCTGGGAGTAAGTTCGAATCTTAATTAATTTCTTATCATCCATTAAATCCACTAACGAGCCTAGGTCTCCAGCATTTCTCGATAGTCTATCAGGTGCCCACGTTAGCACACTATTTACTTCACCGCTTCTAATTTCGGCAAGGAGTTGCAAAAAAACTGGTCTTTGGCCCGATTGCTTTGCAGAGTAACTTTCATGAAGAACTTTGGTAATTTTAATACCTTCTCGTCGAGCTAAATCAGTCATTTCCTTGATTTGTGAATCAATCGACATCGCCTGTCGCTCGTCAGATTCAGATGATTTGCGAGCGTAAAGGCAGTATTTCAGCTCATCATTGCTAGTTGTTTGCCCAGTGGCAATTTGTGCGTTCTTTTCCATCGAGAACGATGGTAACGCAGAAACATGCTTTTGCTAAGCACTTTTTCGCAACAATTAGTGTTTTTATTGTAAACCGCCCTAGACTCGAGCTAAATATAGAGTGCTTAGGTTATGAAAAGTATGATTACACCTAAGGCAATCATAACCCCAGCTAGTAGTAGGTGCATCTTGCGGCCCGACTTTTCCTGAAGATTGATTAGTTTTTCCGTAACCAGTCTGTTTGTGGCCACTAGATAGACAAGGACCAGTGGGAGGACAAACATAAGGTTATAGAGGAGCAGATACATAATGCCATTTAAGAAGCTCTCATTGCTTCTTAGGTAGCCTAGAATCGCAATATATACAGCGCCAGAGCATGGGAATTCACATATCCCGATAAGAACCCCGAGGACAATCGCTGTTGGGATAGTAGCCTTATGCGCCCATTCGCTAGCTTTGGCCCTCACGTTGAGCGGCATCCTAATCTTGAATGGTAGATTCGGAAAGAAATATTCCTTTAGGTTCAAAACACCGAAAGCAATGCTTATCCAGGCTCCAACTACGGCGAATAATCCTGGAAAGTTAAACAGATGCATAACTCTTAGTAGCCCAAGCCCGATGAAGAAGTACGTGATAAATATCGCCGTGATATAGAAAAACCCAAAGATCATGATGGTTTTGTGGGTCTTCTTCATCGAGTACATTAGTGCAATGTAAAGTAACAACAGGGAGATTGCACAAGGATTCAGACTATCTAGAAGCCCTGTCGAGATAACTAGAGGGAATGTGATATTCATTATTTTTTTGAGACTTCTTCAAGCTTTGCTAGGATTTCGGCTTTTTCTCTTGCTCCAATTAATCTATCGACCTCTTTACCGTCTTTGAAGAAAATCATAGCTGGTACACTCTGAATTGAGAATTTCGTTGCCATATCGGGACTAGTATTGGCATTTAGTTTACCAATCTTATATTTTCCTTGAGTTTCGTTAGCAATTGCAGAAATAACCGGCCCGATTTTCTGGCAATGTGGGCAGGTTGGGAGAAAGAAGTCAACCATCGCGACACCTTTATACTCAGTAATCTCTTTTGTAAAATTCTTTTCGTCAATCATAAATTCACCAACACCAATCTCAGAGGCGGGGTTCTTTTCATCGTTGGCTGTTTTAAGAAGCCCTTCGTTCGCCTTATCGACACTATCGCTGGTTGCAGGTTTATTATTATTTGAAAAGGCTAAGACGACGCCTACGATGAGGACGATAATGATTGCAGCAAAAACGGCGGTATACTTTTGGTATTTCTTCATTCTATTTCCCTAACTTTAATGTTATTATACAAACATATTAATAGATAATGATATGTTAAACAAGAGGAAATATGAAAACCAATAAAGACCTTGTCGCTAGGGCAAAATTTTACAGAGGCTTCTCAGATCCTGCCCGACTCTCTATTGTGGAGACCTTGATTGATGGTCCCCTTACAGTAAGTGATATTGTTAAAAAGACTAAACTGAATCAATCAAATGTTTCTAACCACCTCAGCTGTCTACGTGACTGTGCCATCGTAAAATACGTACAAACGGGTAAATATGTTTATTACGAGTTAAGAGACGAGAGAATAAAAGATTTCCTACTACTGCCCGAGTCTACAATGCCCGATATTTTAGAGAGTGTCTCGGAGTGTTCACAGGAAGTGCTAGATAAAGAAGAAGGCGAATGTAAAGTATGTCATGGGGAGGAGAAATGAGTAGTTGTTGCGAAAATCCAACGGAAACAAAAGCAGAGTGTTGTGACCCCGTTACTAAGAAAGACGGATCATCGGGTTTCCTAGCAAAGAACAAAAAGTTTATTATCCTCATATCTTCGGTCGCAGTTGTTTTGCTACTTGAGATACTTTCTTTTACAAACTATAAGCTGCCAACATTTATCGAGTGGGCGCTGGCGATTGTATTTCTGTTTGTTTTCGGTCGTAAGGTATTCATGAGTGGTCTAAAGAAATTATTGAAGCTAGACTTTTCTAGTATCAATCTCTTGATGTCGATTGCTGTTATTGGAGCTCTAATTCTCGGAAAAACTGAGGAAGCAGTCATCATTGTAGTCTTATTTGCACTTGCCGAAGAGCTAGAAAACATCGGTATGAAGCGCAGCAAGAAAGCCCTTGAAGAATTGATCGGTAAAACTCCTAAATCCGTTCTTCTCAAAGACCAAGACAAACCGGTTTTAGTCAGTGATGTTAAGGTTGGCGAAATCTTTATCGTGAAACCTGGCGATATTATCCCACTTGATGGTGAAATAGTGCACGGAGAATCAAGCATTGATGAGTCGACTATTACAGGTGAGCCGATTCCAAAGACAAAAACCATTGGCCATTTGGTTTACGCTGGCACTCAAAATATAAACGGGGCGTTTGAGGCGAAAGTGCTAAAAACAGCCGATAATTCAACCCTTTCACAGATTATTAAACTGACCGGTGAGGCGGCTAGCAATAAGTCTGAAACCCAGGAGTTTATTGAGAAATTCTCAGGTTATTACACCCCTGTTGTTTTAGCAATTTCAATTTCGCTTGTCATCATACCTGTTCTTATCTTTAAACAAGACTTTAGTTTTTGGTTCTTGCAGTCTCTTACTCTTCTTATAATTTCCTGCCCTTGCTCTTTAGTGATTTCAACGCCAATGGCAGTATTTTCAGCCATGGGTAATGCAAACAAACAAGGGATTTTGGTTAAGGGCGGTAGATTCCTCGAGGTGATGGGAAAAATTAAGGCAATCGCTTTTGATAAGACTAAGACACTCACCAGGGGAGAGATTACTGTGTCTCAAGTCATCCCCCTAAATGGTTGCGATGAAGTGGGTCTTTTAACTTGTGCGGCCGGATTAGAGCACTTTTCCGAGCATCCGCTTTCGGTTGGAATCCTAAAAAAAGCTAAGGAACTTCAACTCAAATATCAGCCAGTCAAAAACTTTAAAGCAGTAGCAGGGAAGGGTGTGAAGGGCGAATGTTTCGTCTGTAATAGCACTTCCTATCTAGGAAGCCAAAAGTATATCGAAAGCGCGCTACCATTAGACGCAGAGACTAGGAAGCTAATTGAAGATAATGAAGCCAACGGAAAATCGGTTATTGTAGTTGGTAACGAAAAGAAGATCCAGGGATTGATTATAGTTGAGGATGAAATAAAAAGAGAGAGTAAATCTTTAGTCGCAATACTTAAAAAGATGGGCCTTATCCCTGTAATGCTTACCGGAGATAACAACAAAGTCGCAAGCTACGTAGGCAAAAAGGTGGGTATAGATGAAGTCTATGCTTCGCTTTTGCCTGAAGATAAAGCCCAGAAGATAAAGGACTTAATAAACAAGTACCAATATGTGGCCATGGTTGGTGACGGCGTAAATGATGCCCCTGCTTTGGCTGGATCGACTGTCGGCATCGCAATGGGAGCGGCTGGTTCTGACATTGCTATCGAGAGCGCCGATGTGGCCATTATGGATGATAATGTATCGAAAATCGTTAATTTAATTAAATTAGGTAAAAGCACCCGAGTAGTGATTTTGACAAACATATTTTTCTCTCTCTCCATAAAGGCATTGTTTATACTGCTTGCCATGTCTGGCCATAGTAGCCTGGTTTTTGCGATTATGGCTGATGTTGGAGTCACTGTTGTGGTGATTCTAAATAGTTTGAGATTGTTCAGAAAATAATAGTTGAGACAAAATAACAATTCTTTTTTATAGTGTCTCATTTGTCTCATTTTGTGTTTGAATCGCTGAAAATGGTACCGTACGAGATGCTATAGGGTTTCTGTTCCATTTTACTCAATTTCGTGTTAAAATTCCCTCATGGTTCTTGAGCGAAGAGCTCTACCAAGAAATAAATACCGCCCTTTGGGGCGGTTTTGTTATCTCTTAAATTTGTTCCAGAGAGTTAGTGTGGTGAGCATGATTATCGGTGCCGTCAGCCACAGCAACTGATAGTTTGAAACCTGAATCGCTAGCTGACTATTTGCGAATAACGTAGCTCTCTCGGCATCGCCCATAAAAGAGAAGACACTAGAGAGTACTAGACCGGCCGCAAGTAGGCCATATATTGCCGTTATAACTGAGTTTTTCGATCCATCAGCACTCGCTGAAAGCTCTTTATCAAGAGTGAGAACAAATACCACGAGTACGAAAACGAATACTTTTGCCCCAAACATCGAGAGACTAAACGAGTGTGAAATATCGGTAATTTTCGTGAGATAGTCATAGGCGTAGCTACCGAGATAGGTCGCTACCGTCAGCCCGACATAACTGTTAATCAGGATATTGAGCACTCGACCACGTCCAAGAAGGAAGCCGTAAACGCCCATTATCACAAACACAAGCAATATGAAGAGGTCCCAAGACAGGGTCATAGTTCACCTTATGTTAGTACTACATCTAGTATAAATCGACAAAATTAATTGGTCAAACACCATAATGCAAACGAGCGCGGCCCGTTTGCTACGACCTAAGTCGCTACAAACGTTCCGCGCCCGTAGTGATAGAAGGAACTCCTTCCGCGACCGCGTATATCCGGTCTCCTCCGGCTCGTTTCGCCTTGTACATCGCCTTGTCTGCGATCTCGAAGAGGCTTGCCGGTGTCGGCACGTACTCCCTTGTGGGGTAGTACGATAGAACACCGATAGATGCAGTCACCGGTAGACCACATGCAGCCGAACGCTCTCGTACATGCGCAAGTGTCTTCTCAGCAACCGCACGAGCACCATCCATAGCGCTCGTGTAGAGCACGACGGCGAACTCGTCACCACCAATCCGTGCAGCCAGGTCAGTCTCACGTGAAATCGAGTCACAGATTGCTTCTGCAGCGACTACGATGACCTGATTACCACTCTCGTGCCCGAACTTGTCGTTGATTCGCTTGAGCCCATCAAGATCGATGACCAGAAGTGAAATCACACGACCGTCTCGTCTAGACAGCGCCAGATTGTACTCCCAGACGTTATCGAAGAGACGCTTATTAGCCAGACCGGTGAGTGGATCCTCGTTTGAGACCCTCCTGGCTTCACGAAGACGACGATAGACGCTGAAGCCGATAGGTACTGCAAGAACTGCAACCACAGCTTCAGTTATAGCCATGAGCCTCCAGAATTCGAGGCTATTCCACCAATCAAACATGATGTCAGCCTCCTTCCCGGGGGCAATACTTGTTCCAAGCTGGATGCTTGGAGACACAAGACAAGTATACACCTGTTTTCTATCTCCAAAAGTGAGTGAGGCGGCGTTCCGCCCCACTCGTGTGATACGAGTAGTGCGGCCCGCCGCCCCTAAGCGGTAGCCTCGAGTGATGCCAAGAGGCCAAGCAACTTGCGCTGATCCTCCGGCTTCACCGAGCGACCGGGGACAATCAGTCCCGAGGTCTTGGCGACCTTTCGGACCGGTCCGTTAGGACCGCCATTCCTGGCACACGCCTTCATCGTCACAACTTCCGGCTTCGCCGGGGTAACGACGACATCGGGGACTACGACGTGGTCGTGGTTGTGCCCCGTGCCAGGGCCGTGATGCTTACGCGGACCAGACGACTTCCCAGCGCGCTTCTTACGGGCGCGCTCGACAGCCTTGTTGGTTCCCTGCTTCTGTCCCATGGTGCCCTCCTAGGTCGTGGACTTGATTCCCGTCACCGCTTCGATGACCGGAATGATATCCGCCGGGATCCCGAAGGGATTTCCGGAGGCTATCATGTAGCGGCGCGTCCAGAATCCCAGCATCTCCGGATTATTGATGTCAGCACCCGGAGACGTGAGATCGAGGTTCTTCTCAATCTGCTCCATGGCGTCCTTCATCAACACGCCTCGGTCATTCTGGATAGCCGCCGCAAGAACAGCGGCACCGAACAACTTCAGAGCCTCGCCCGAATACTGGCGAGTGTCAACATAGAACTCTCTCTTGTTTACCATGAGAACCCCTCTCATCTGTCCGGCATCGCCGGAACTATTCACAATATTCTGCCATCTAGCAGCAAGCTGAGCAGAAGGAGGGTTTTCCACTCAACTTGCTACCAAATAGCTTCGTAAAGGTGCTCTCGTATACACAAGACTAAATATACTAACATATTTGTTTGTATTTGTCAAGTAATTCTATGTATAGATTGCAAGAGGGCCGGGCGCAAATGCACCCGGCCCTGTAGCGACTAACGGAGGAACTCGAGCATCCGCCGAGTGATCTCGGCGTTCTCTTCCTGATGGGGGAAGAGCTCTGCTGCCTCCTCAGTGAGCCAGACATGCGACTTCAAGAGCCGCAGCTGGTTCTCGAGAAAACCGACCGTCTGCTCTCGGGTCGGATACTCACCGTGGAGCTCGCGAAGGAGCCCACTGACCGCCGGAAAGTGAATCTCCGGCTTCTCACCAAGGATTGACAGGTCAGCATCGGCCAGTATCTTCGTGGTATAACTGGCGTTCTCCGGGACCATCTGCCTCATGACACCGCCGACGAACTCCACCCGAGTAGCCATGACAGCCTCTTCGAGGCAATTAAGCGTCTCTGACTCTCTCCAGTGCAGGACTTCCGTCACCATATCCTTCAGGGACAAGAACGACTTGTACTCGTTTACTCCGCTACCCTTGAGTTGGAGCCGGTCATGATAGGCGGCCGCAAGAATGACGATTGTTTCGTCATCCCTGGAGATGCGCCCAGCGTTTATCGCCCTGAGGGCAATCCTACGCGCAGCTTCTACAACTTGCTCTGTGTGAGCTTCGTTGTGGTACGCCAGAGGGGTCTCCCCCTCTGGCCCATACAGGGCCTCAATATCACGTAACGCGTGATTAACGAGCCCTTGCAGCGTTCCCGGATGCAACATCTCTGATCCCCTTTTCTAATTGATTAGCCGCTGTTGCGGCGGTACGTTAGGTTCTTCGACCGAGGTGGTTATCTGCTCCTCCCTCTTATGGTCGACTGCATAGTATATAACATGCTTTTGTCTTTGTCAATGCTTATATGACTACTATTATTACTTTATTTATACTTATATCTCTATATTTGTCAGAGATATGTTGACAATTAATATCATGGTATTATACTAACTTTATGAAAAGTACACTTTTAGAACAGGCCGGATTAAACAAAAATGAAGCAGAAATATATCGACTTGTCCTTGAACACGGTGAGATGGTTCCCCCTACCGTGGCGGAGCTTTCTGGCGTTACAAGGCAAAATGCATACGCCATTCTTAAGTCACTAGTACAAAAAGAGCTTCTGGAAGAAATCGAAAAGAAAAAGAAGCTTACTTACCGCCCCCTACACCCAAATGCCCTAGTTGAGTATGCGAAGAGACGACGCGAAGAACAAGAAGTGACTGAGAGAGCACTAGAAGCAGCACTACCAGAGCTGGCTGGCATCTTCAATCTCTCTACTAATAAGCCCGGGGTTTCCTATTTCGAGGGCGTCAAAGGTGTAAAAAAAATATACGAGAGTACCCTGAAGGAAAAACCAGAAGAAATATTGGTTTTCCGTTCCGCAAAAGATACTAGCAGGCTAGGACTCTATATCGGTGGCTATGCCAAAAGAAGGGCTCGTCTAGGTATAAAATCGAGGATAATCTCCCCGACACCACTAAAATCCAACACCAAGGCAACTGATAAAGAATTACTACGGGAACGCAAACACTTGCCGGAATCAATCTTTGGCTTGAGCACGGAAATTGATATCTACAACGACCAAGTAGCATTTATCGCTTTTGATAAGAAATTGCTTGGCTTTGTGGTAAGCGGGAAAGACGTGGCCCAGACAATGAGAAATATCTTTGAGCTGGTCTGGAAAGCGAAATATTAGCATAAAGGCTGGTTCGCTAGAACCAGCCTTTTTCGTTATCAAATTCTTCGAGGAGTTTCTTCTGTTTACCGCTCAATTTAGTTGGGGTCTTTACGATTACAGTCACGAGGTGATCACCGCGCTGACGCCCATTCAGATGTGGTACGCCACGGTCACTGAGCTTAAATACCTTGCCACTCTGAGTTCCAGCCGGAATTTTCAAAGTTAATTTCCCTTCTAGAGTTTCCACTTCAACAGTGGTGCCTAGAGCTGCCTGTGGGAAGCTTATCTCTGTCTCGCTCTCTATATTGAATCCATTCCGTACGAATCGTTTATCTGAGGCAACACGAACAATCAAATATAAATCACCGGCAGGGACACCATATTCCCCTGCTTCACCCTTACCACTGACGCGAATAGTCTGACCATTATCTACGCCGGCAGGAATCTTTACCTTAATAGTTACTTGCTCTTTCACGCGGCCTTCACCATGACACTTAGTACATTTCTTCTCAGGTACCTTGCCTTTGCCATGACACTCAGGACAGACTGATGCAGATGCAAAAGTGCCAAAGATAGTATGTTGTTCCGTCTGTACTTGTCCCTTGCCATAGCAGGTAGGGCAAGTCTTTTCGCCGCTTCCTGGTTCTGCACCGCTGCCCTTACAATGGTCACACGAGTTCATCTTGAGAAGAGAAAAGTCTTTTTCAGCGCCGAATACAGCCTCCTCAAATGAAATCCTAATCTCTGCCTGGATGTCAGCCCCTTTACGAGTACGTGAACCACGTCCACCACCGCCACCACCAAAGAAGGTTTCGAAAATGTCGCCGAAGCCACCTAGGTCGTCCATATTTATATTGAAGCCACCACCATTAAATCCACCGTATTGTTGATAGCCGCCAGCTCCTGCGCTAGCACCATTGCCAAAGGGGTTGTGGCCAAACTGATCATACTGCTTCCGCTTCGCGGCATCAGAAAGAACCTGGTAAGCCTCGTTCGCTTCCTTAAACTTTTCCTCTGCTTCTTTACCACCGCCTCTATCCGGATGATGCTTCATCGCCAGCTTACGATAAGCCTTCTTTATCTCATCATCAGTCGCAGTTTTGGAGACACCTAGTATGTCGTAATAATCACGTTTTTCAGCCACTACTTCTCCCTTGTTTTGCTTTCTCAATCGGTCCCAGGAATACTAACTCCCAGGACCTTTTGAGCGAACAACTTTTGTGTTCAAACAGCTTTATCTTAGCACAACTTTTCTGAAAGTTATCGAGAAATCGGGGTACAAATCTTGCTCGAATTTCGTTGTCATTCCCATAAAACGGGAATCTAGATCCCCGGGTCAAGCCCGAGGATGAAAGGATTTTTGAGCCTTATTTTTCCTCTTTTTCGTCGACGACTTCGCCCTCAACTGGCTCGTCAGATTTAGCCTCTTCGGCCTTTTCTTCACCCGCTGTGGTTTCGCCTTCCGGCTGTTGATACATCGCAGCACCTACCTTTTGTAGGATTTCCGATAGTTCATCATAAGCTTTCTGGATAGCGTCTTTGTCATCACCATCCTTGGCCTTCTTGAGGGCTTCAGCTTTCTCTTCTACAGACTTTTTATCGTCTTCAGATACTTTATCACCGGCATCCTTGAGAGTTTTCTCAGAAGTATAGACGAGGGCATCAGCCATGTTGCGAATGTCTACTAGCTCCTTACGTTTCTTGTCTTCCTCGGCATGAGCCTCGGCATCCTTCTGCATCTTCTCAATCTCCTCGTCAGAAAGACCAGATGACGCAGTAATGGTAATCTTCTGTTCCTTGCCGGTAGCTTTGTCAGTAGCGGTGACATGTACGATACCATTGGCATCGATATCAAACTTCACCTCTACCTGAGGGATACCACGAGGTGCTGGTGGGATGCCATCGAGAATAAATCTACCAAGAGATTTATTATCAGCAGCGAACTCACGCTCACCCTGAAGCACATGAATCTCTACGCTAGTCTGATTGTCAGCAGCAGTGGAGAATACTTGTGAGGCATTCGTAGGGATAGTCGTATTCTTCTCAATCAGCTTGGTCGAAACGCCACCGAGAGTTTCGATACCAAGTGAGAGTGGTGTCACATCGAGAAGCAGAATGTCAGTGTTCTTTAGGTCGCCAGATAGCTGGCCACCCTGAAGTCCGGCGCCGATAGCGACCACTTCATCAGGATTTACGCCCTTTAGCGGCTCTTTCCCGAAGAAGTCTTTCACGGCGGCCTGAACGGCTGGCATACGTGTCATACCGCCAACAAGAATAATCTCGTTGATATCTTCCTTCTTCAGTTTGGCATCCTTAAGGGCTGTTTCGCATGGCTTAAGGGTCTTCTTGATCAAATCCTCAACGATGCTCTCTAGTTTCGCACGACTCATCTTGATGTTGAGGTGCTTCGGACCGCTAGCATCAGCAGTGATGAATGGGATGTTAATTTCGCTCTCAGTCTTCGACGAAAGCTCAATCTTGGCATTCTCAGCTGCCTCTTTGAGACGCTGAAGGGCAGCGGTATCGCTCTTAAGATCGATTCCCTGATCCTTCTTAAACTCTTCCGCAAGATAGTCAATGATTACCTGGTCGAAGTCATCACCACCGAGGTGAGTATCACCATTAGTCGATAGAACCTCGATTACGCCATCGCCAATCTCGAGGATAGAAACGTCAAAAGTACCACCACCTAGGTCATAGACGGCGACCTTTTCTTCCTTCTTCGAGTTTAAACCATAGGCGAATGCAGCTGCAGTAGGCTCATTGATGATACGTTTCACATCCAGCCCAGCAATCTTACCAGCGTCTTTGGTAGCCTGACGCTGTGAGTCGTTGAAGTAGGCAGGCACTGTAATGACTGCCTCTGTTACTGGCTCACCCAGATAAGCTTCAGCATCTGCCTTTAGCTTACCGAGCACCATAGCAGAGATCTCGGCTGGGCTATAGTCTTTTTCGCCCATCTTGATCTTTACACCATTACCACTCTTCACAATCTTGTAAGGCATCAGCTCGATGTCTTTCTTTACCTCTGCATCATCGTATGCACGTCCTATTAGACGCTTGGCCGAGAAAATAGTGTTCTCGTAGTTGATGACGGCTTGTCTTTTGGCCACCTGACCCACCAGGCGCTCTCCGCTCTTGGTCTCAGCAACTATAGATGGTGTAGTACGATTACCTTCGGCATTCGCAATTACCTTCGGCTCGGCACCTTCCATCACGGCCATGGCTGAGTTGGTTGTACCCAGGTCAATTCCGATTATTTTTCCCATTTCAATCTCCTTTCGGTTATCTTATTTGTCATCTCGACCGAAGTGGAGAGATCTCTTTCTTTCAAGGGGTTCCTCCATTTCAGTCGGAATGACAGTGGTTTTTACTTATTGTTATTAATTTTTAACTTTATTAACAATTACTTTGGCTGGTCTGAGGAGCTTGCCATTCAGCAAGTACCCCGGTGCCTCCTCAGATATAATGATTCCATCTGCCTGCGACTTATCTACCGTCTCCCCTAGTGCTTCGTGCTGATTGGGGTCAAAATCTACTCCGACCGTTTCTACTCGAGTCAAACCATTTGCTAGCAGTACCTGTTCGAGCTGTTTCTCGATCGCCTTCACGCCGATAACCCAAGAGTTTTCAGCAATTTCCTCTGGCACATGTTTGGCAGCAAGAGCAAAGTTGTCCATCACTGGCAGCACTTGTTCAATCACGTCGGCGGCAGCATATTTGACGAAACTTGCCTTGTCTTCCTCGTTTCGGCGACGATAGTTAACAAAATCCGCCTGCGTCCGCTGTAGTAAATCCTTCAGCTCATCAAATTCTGCCTGCAACTTATCTTCTTTTACTTTTTTCGCCATTATTTATTCCTTCTCTTACCTTGTTTACTAGAATCAATCGCCTTTATGTGTATTTTCTCAACGGTAGACAGTTTGTTGGTCTGGTCCTGGTCTTTCTGCCAGCTTTCAAGCATCGCTTTGATCTCTTCTACAACCGCTATCACCTTCTCATAATCCATTCTGGTAGGCCCGAGGACTGCGAGGCGACCAATGCTGTTATAAGGAGTTTCGAAGCCAGTAACAACCAGTGAGCAGCCAGCAGCGGCCGAAAACGGTGATTCACTACCGATAAAGACAATCGGATTTACGACATTTGGAATCTCAGCTACTAGCTCGTGCATCCGATCTAGAATCTCGGCCGCACGAACTGCATTATCAGACTCCCGAAACTCTGGCTGAGCAAAAAGATTTGCGAGCCCATGAGAATATATCAATCCTGAAACACCCACAATACCAACGTTTCCGGTAGCATCTGCAAGTGTCTTGGCGGCGAGGTCAATCAGCTTTTCATATTTCATATGCTGCTCGAGCATCTGATGACGAATCTCTCGCTCATCACGTAGTGCTAGTGCTTTTGATTCACTCACCATTAGATTTACAAAGTACCGATACCCCTTATCTGTAGGAACGCGTCCCGCCGAAGTGTGCGGCTGATAAATGTAGCCTAATCTCTCTAGCTCCGCCATCTCCCCTCTGACAGTCGCAGGTGAGAAGGGAAAATCGAACTTCTCCACCAAGCTGAGTGAGCCGACTGGCTCTGCCGTCTCGACATAATCACGGATGATTGCGTCTAATATTGCTTCGGTTCGAGTGTTCATTTCCCTTCTTCCTACAGTACAGTAAGTTGTCTTAGCACTCGTTAATGTTAAGTGCCAAGACAATATTAGCACTCTCCTATATCGAGTGTCAATACTTTCTTTCCACTTTTATTCTTGGTAAAAGTAATGGCCATTTTACCAATATAAGACAACATTACTAGTACTTTTGTCTATCGTCACAAAAGTACTACAAAAAGACTCTTTCTATGCGTCAAACTGCGGTTCTCCGCAGTATTTAGTCATCTCAGTAATAACTTATAAACTGATTAGTTTGAAAAAAGTAGCCACAAGATTTTTTGAAAAATTACTTAGCCTGTAGGCCGACACTTTGAGTGGGGTATCACCCATCAAGATAATGTTTTTCTTTAGTCTATGAATTAGATTAAATGATTTCAGCAAACTAGACACATCTAGTTTGCGGTGTACCCCACGAAAAGCGAGTTTAATTTTTCTTGAACCTGGCGCCACCTACTTTCAAGAGGAGGTGGCAAGAATTAATATCTCAAGATGAACTTAGCCCCATTTTCTTTCAAGAGAAAATGGAAAAGAAATGTGCTAGAATATTTAGGTAAACAAGGAAGACTTTATGGAAGCTCAGCAACCAAAAGTAGTCATCATTGAGAGTGATGAAAATCAGAGATATTTATACGACATCGCCCTAGAATTTCAGAAACTCAATGTTCTCACTGCTGCAACTGTAAAAGAAGGCCTCGCAAAGATTGATGAAGTAGAGCCAGATCTGGTTCTAATCGACGAAATCGTCACTGATTTTCACAACTACAACCTAGTAGAAGAACTGGAAAAGCGAGTTCCTGATCATATTCCGGCCATCATCGTGACTGACCTCCGAGAAGATGCCACTCGTGAAGAGGAAACTAAGAAGATTAAAGCCGCTTTCGACTACCTTGTCGATGGTGACAATACTGTTGGAAATGTTATTCGCTCAACGAGGAAAGCAATCAACCTATGAGCCCACACATTATTATCGTTGATAATAATAAGGATGTCTGTCGTATCTATGAAGACACTTTAAGGGCGGCTGGATATGAAGTAACAGCGATATCTGATGAAGAGAGAGCCCTGAAGACCATTGTTTCCGAGAAACCACAGCTAGTGCTCTTAGACATACTAATGCCTAAAATTAGTGGCCTCCACATACTAGACATGTTGTGTAAGGACCATAGCTGTCACGGGACTGATGTCGTGATTCTTACCGAGCTCTCGGATAGTAACATTAGAGAAAAGGCACTCGACCATGGAGCCAAGGATTATTTGATAAAGTCAGAAACAAATATGCAAGAATTACTTAAGAGGATAGATAAGGTACTTTCAAGATGAGCCTATCACTTGCGAAAAAAGATCTAGATTCGTTGCTGCGCTCAGTAATAGAGCGCTGGCCTACCTATGGCCCTGTCGAAGACGAAACAGGAACGAAAAGTCGCTTTCGCTTCACTCGCTTGACCCGTGCTCGTGACCTAGCTGAACTCTACGGTCCTACCGTGATACCACCGAAAAAATATCTCTTCCCGGCTCGTGAGGATGTCTTCCGTTTCGAAAAAGGAGAGATTCTCCCACCAAAAAATAAAGACTTTGTGGTTTTCGGAATCAATAAAAGAGATGGGGAGGGGCTTTTTTATTTGGATAAGATTTATTCTAGTCCTGTACCTGACCCACATTACCTAGAACGGCGAAAACATATGAAACTAGTGGTGATTGACTCTCTTGCCCCATCGGGAAACCTAAACTGCGATCTATATCTTCAGATAACTGGTCCAGACAACTATACTGCTTTTACCTTCAGTGAATTCGGGGAGTCACTAGTCGCCGGCAATAGACTCTTCGGCCACAGCGCCAACGCCGGTGAGATTTCAGTTCGCCATCTACCTGACGACGTCATCTACCACCCAAGACTTGCAGAAATAATTGAGAATTCGCGTGATCACAAGGTTTGGGACAAGCTCTCTGAAATCTGTTTTAACTGCGGCATTTGCAGCTATACCTGTCCACTGTGTTACTGTTACCAGGATTCTGACCGAGTTGACCTCTCGGGAAATGTTGAAGCTGATGTCAAAGGTGGTCGTGAGCGCCGCTGGGATTCATGCATGCTCCCTGACTTTGCTGCTGTATCATTTAAAGATTTTCGACCCACTCACAAAGAACGTATCTACAATTGGTATCACCATAAGTTTGTTCGAATGCCGAGGGAATATGGCTTTGTTGGCTGCATTGATTGTGGCCGTTGTATCACTTACTGTCCAGCAAGAATCAATTACCGTAAAGTTCTAAAAGGCTTAATCGATAGTGAGAAGAAAAAGAAATGATTGAAGAGGCAACAAAATACCGAAAGATTGAAGTGCTTTCTGTCCGTGGCCTAAACCCACAGACCAGAGCAATTCGCTTCAAGTTCGTAGATAGCGCCGACCGAAAAAACTTTCAATTTCAGCCGGGTAGCTTTGTCATGATTGGAATTCCTGGATTTGGGGAACTCCCCATCACAATCACTACCGCACCTTCTGAACTGCCCGAATTCGAAATCGCCGTTCGCAGTGTTGGAAATACTAGCCGTGCCCTAAATAGATTGCAAAAAAGTGATAGCGCCCATCTTCGCGGTCCACTCGGAAACAGTATTAACCTCGACAAAGTTGCCGGGACTGAGCTCACAATTATCGCCGGTGGAATTGGTCTTGCCCCACTGCGTTCAGTAATTCGCCACATCAGTGAAGACTCGACACTCGTGTCGAACCTAAAAATTATCTATGGTGCCAAAACCCCCAATGATCTGATTTTCAAGGAAGATTTGGCTGGATGGAGCAAATTTGCTGAAACTCACATTACGGTCGATAAAGCCGATACTGATTGGGAAGGCGAGGTTGGTCGCATCCCCGATGTAGTAAAGAAATTACGATTTGAACCTGATGGGACAGTAATAATATGCGGTCCTCCGATAATGTATCAACCACTAGCAAAAGAGCTTGTTACAAAACATCTGAGAAAAGAAAATATCTTCTTCATGCTTGAAAGGAAGATGGTGTGTGGTATCGGAAAATGTCAGCATTGTACCTGCGGCAGCAAATATGTTTGTCTGGACGGACCAACTTTTGCGTATTCTGTATTAGAAAATAATTGGGAAGCTTTCGTATAATGGCAGCAACAAAAAGAAAACTAAAGATAGCGATATTTGACCTCACTGATTGTGAAGGTTGTGAACTCACCTTTATCGCCCTTCGAGAGAAACTAGCCACTCTCGCAGATAACGCTGATTTTGCAAACTGGCGCCTTGCCAGCGACAATCACAATCTCGGACCTTTCGATGCCACTTTTATCGAAGGCTCACCTATTACCGAAACAGACATCGAGGCGGTCAAACAAGCCCGGGCTGCCTCCCGCTTCATTATTACACTTGGTAGTTGCGCCGCCCTGGGAGGCGTCCAGAGCCTCTTGGGGAAAAATGCTCGCAAAAAGGGTCTTCCGCTTGTTTATGGAGAGAAATACGAAACAACTTCAAAGCAACCAAGGCCAGTTTCTTACTACATCGACGTTGACTACAACCTGCCTGGATGCCCAGTTAATGCACGTGAACTTGAGGGTCTCCTCGGAGCGCTACTAGTAAATAAGCGCCCCAATGAAATCCGCTATCCCGTATGTCTCGAGTGTAAAGCGGGTGAAAATGACTGTCTCCTTCTCGAAGGAGAGCCCTGTTTGGGCCCCATCACCAAGGGTGGGTGTAATGCTGCTTGCCCCTCAAAAGGCTTACGCTGCTGGGGATGTTTCGGCGCTCTCCGAGGCGGCAATCTAAAGTCACTCAACAAATACCTGGGAGCAAAATATGGCAAGGCGCGCGCGGAACAACTACTAGAAACTTTTATGATTCATCAAAATGAGTTTAAAGAAATCTATCCAAAAGATAGATAAAGTTTAGTAAGTTCCTTCGAAAAATTCATGAGCCCGCGGCCGACACTTTGAGTAAGTATCACCCTAAAAACTGTGATAATCTTTAGCCACAAGCTCAAGTCAAGGCAATCAGCAAGCTAGGGCATGCTAGCTTGCGGTGATACTTAAGAAAAGAGAGTCGAATTTTTCTTGAACCTGGCGCCACCTGCTTTCAAGAGGAGGTGGCAAAAAAGAAAATAATCAAAGATAATAGAAATAGATTAGATTCCAAATCAAGTTTGAAATGACGAAAGAAGGAAAATGTCGGAATCCGTATTAAATCACTATATTTGTAAAATCGAAGGCCACGGCGACTTGAAGCTAAACTACAAGTCTGGCAAAGCCACTCTAAAGATAGACGAGGGAGAACGCCTCTTCGAGCAGCTAGTTTTGAATCGTCCCTATGATGACGCACCATTTATCACTGCTCGCATCTGTGGCGTTTGTCCGACGGCTCACGTCCTTACCTCTATTCGCGCTATCGAAGACGCCTTCGGAGTCGAGGTCAATGACCGCATTCGTGCCCTACGTCTCGCGCTCGAAGCCGGCCAAATTATTCAGTCGCACGCTTTACATCTTTTCTTCCTTGCGGCGCCTGACTATCTTGGAGTCACGAATACAATTCAGCTGCATCACGAGAACCCTAACCTGTATAAAACAGCTTTAGCTCTCAAGAAAATCGGCGATAAGATAGTCGAAACTATCGGTGGTCGAGCCATTCATCCTGTCGCACCGGCTGTTGGAGGGTTCTTGAGCATTCCCAAAAATGAAGTCCTAAAAGATTTGGCAAAAGAAATTCGTACAGCCCTACCCTTAGCACTTGAGACGGTAGAGCTTTTCGCTGGCTTTAAGTATCCGAATCTCAGCCGCAAGACAGAATACCTTGCGGTAACTAAGGATGGCAAAATTAACTATACTGAAGCTGATACGATTATCTCAAATAGCAAGTTTGCCACTCCCATCGAGAACTATAGCTATGCCTTTACCGAGAAGACGCGTGAAGGAAGTAATAGTAAATACGGCACTCGTGACGGGCATGGATTCATGGTTGGTGCCCTCGCTCGCCTCTCACTAGATCCAGATAATCTGAACCCAAAGGCGCTATATGCACTACGTGAAATCTGGGGCGAAAAACTACCTAGCTACAATAGTTTTCATAATAATGTCGCTCAAGCCATAGAAATAGTTCATCTACTAGAAGAGGCAGCAAAGCAACTCGATATTGCGGTTACAAAGTCAAAAGAATTGGCCCGTGTCCCATTTGTCGTTCGTGAGGGTGCCGGCGTTGCTGCAATCGAAGCTCCTCGAGGAACGCTTTATCATTCTGTAAAAACGAATGCCGACGGCATCATTACCTACTACGATATCGTCACCCCGACAGTCCAGAGTCTAGTTAACCTCGAGGAGGATGCTGACGAGCTGATGAAGAATAAAGACAAACTAAACGAAAAAGATCTCTACAAACAGATTGAGATGCTCATTCGTGCCTACGATCCTTGCATCACCTGTTCGGTACACTAGATAGTTATAATAATTTTAATGGTCGTCCTGTCGGACGACCATTTGTTGTACTTAAGGTTGTCGGTAGGGCGCCCCTAGGGGCGCCCTACCCAATTCGTCCCTGGCAGGACCACTACGGATTCAGATCGTAGACGACAGCTTCTGCACCATAGCGCTCGGCGCGTTCCAGGTATGCTTGTTTCTTGATCATACCCTCGACCCACCGGAGTACAGAAGCACCATCTCGGTCGAGCAGCTCAAGTGCAAGCTCTTCTTCCCCGAACTCAGTGGTGCGCTCTGAATGGCCGCAACAACCGAAGTCGTAGTAGGAGTAGTGAGCCTTGTAGTGAACCACCTTGCAGCCGGTGAGGAACTTGCCGGACTCCTGAGATCCATCCCAAGCATCCTCACTGGTGATCGACGTAGTGGTAGCGCCCAGCTGCTCGAGGAAGACACAGTCGGATACGAAATTGCCCATGCTTCCCCAGTATGCACGGCGCTTACCACTGCCATCGACCAAGTACGCGTACGAGAACTCGGGATGTTCATACTCGAAGAGGACTTCACCTCCCGCGGCCATGATCTTGGAGACCTTCGTTCGGAAGACAGCCGTTGCGACCCACCCCTGAAGGAGGGGCGCATCAGTGCGCTGGCTAGCGAAAGGAAACTCCACAAGCGGTGCTGTCATAACAAACACCTCCCTCCCTCTTGTGATTACCTGCCAGGGTAATGGAAAATCTGCTTTTCACAGATGACGGCTGTTATGCCGACTGGGAATTGTAGCATTATCACGCATCGAAAGCAATATATTCATCACTATACCAAAAGGCAAAGCCGCTCTCCCCTTCTCGGGTCGAGCGGCCTAGATGCCCAGTGCCTCTTTGGCGGCCACGGTTGCCTTTGTCAGCAGTGGCGCCTGCGCGTAGTCGATGACCTGAATGTGGACCGCCCTCCCCGCGACTCCGTCGTGGAGCTGACGGTCGAGGATTGTGGCCGAAAGGCCGCCATCCTCTATCCAGATCAGACTCGCAAGATGAGCGTAAGGTGCGCCTAGACTTGGTCCGAGCTGAACCAGTCCTCGGAACTCGACTGTTGCGTCACCATTCTCGTAGAAGTACTTGCCTCCGACAAGAGTGAGCGGTAGCAGTGTGTGTGCTACCGGACGTAGCTCCTCAGGGAGCTCCGCAGCGACTGCCGTTCCTACGCGGTCAAACTTGTGAAGATGGTCGTGGCTCCCGAAGTGCGTGAGTATGCCCTCAAGGTCGAGCTTTCCGTTGACCTGTTCACAGGTCGCCATCAACTCGAGGAGGGCCGCCGAATCAGGGTGATTCAGTGTTTCCTCACCAAGTGTCTCGACGATGTCCATGCTATCGCTATCCCGAATCAGCTTCGCGAGATACCACATTCCCGCCATGGTGCCACCACAGCTCGGCAGAAGACGAACGAGCGCCTCCTTACCTTCTTTATCAAAAAGCATCCCGTTCACCTCCTAGTGACTACCGGCCTGGGAAATCAATTCTAGTATCTTCAGAGCATCTTCGCAAGGGATTCGGCTCACGGCCAGCGGCCCATGAGCAAGAATCCAGTCGCCAACGGCCGGATTTTCGATGAGACTAAGTTCGACTTTATACTCTTTGCCCCCGTGATCGACAAAGCCATACTCGCTTTCTATTCTCTTTATCTGCATCGGGGTTGCAAGACACATTATGAAGCCATCTTTGATTCTATTTGATTTTGCCTAATATGATTCATTGCTCTATCAGCGTCCATAGCGAAGGCAATCGTACGACCATCTTCAGATATTTTCTTTACATTAGCCATCCTACGCGCGCTGGGATTGTCATATGCCGGCATTGGCAAAGTAACATTCTCTAGATTTTCAGCTCTCAGCTCACCGCCAAAGTACATCACCTGATCACCAACAACAAGGATAGTATTCTCTGGATCAAGTTCTAGTTGACTCTGGATATCAAATAGATTTGGGTTATTCTCATATTTCTGTGGGACAAAAACCTCAAAATATGGCTTAGCTGTTTGCTCACCATTATTCGGTCTAAATGACTGCTGTTCCGGACCACTAAATCCTGTAAAATACTCTGACATAACTAGATTTTACCACGAATATCCTAGTGAAACATCATATAACCGACAAATACAGTCGCACTAGTAAAGGCGCCGATGGTATTCACGATAATCAGCGGTTTGTCTTTATAGAAAAAACCGTAAATAGCCCAGCAAATCGAGACTAGTGAGTAACCCACCCAAGTAACAGGAGAAATTCCGGCCACAGTCTTCGTGGCAAAAATGTGAAATATCTGGATACCAGTCATCAAAGGACCAA
This sequence comes from uncultured Candidatus Saccharibacteria bacterium, assembly GCA_964511435.1. Lineage (GTDB taxonomy): Bacteria > Patescibacteriota > CPR2 > UBA1875 > CAIMLA01 > JBGSPL01. The sequence goes on along the minus strand of CAZEFH010000002.1, from coordinate 77,236 downwards.
AGGTACCGATAGTCGCCATCGCCTTATCAATTTTTTTCACGGAGTTCTTATCATTCCTGTGCTTTTCAAAAT
>CAZEFH010000002.1:0-77154 GCA_964511435.1 uncultured Candidatus Saccharibacteria bacterium | reverse complement strand
TGATGAATCTGCTGTGAAATACTCTTTAGCCAGGTCAAAGTTACTCCTTTCGCACGCAAAAATGGGCGCCTGTTAGTAATTAGTTAAAGTAATTATTGCCCGACCAACCCAACAAGACTCCCGCCGGACGCTTTTCGTAAACTATTTTAGCACCGTTAGAGTGCTGTATCAACCTATAGTTTGGCTAGTGCTTCCTCGATTTCTGTATAGTCATCTTCTGCATCACGAATGCACTCGGGAAAAGTAAGAACTGCCTTTTTCTGGTCGAATTTACGTTGCACAAGCTTGATGGATTGCTCCCTACTGTAGCCACGCGACAGCAGATCGTCATAATATAGCTTGAGTTTGTCCCAAGTAATAAATTTGTAGCACTCGGCGTTTTTCATTACTTCCGCTACTAAGGTCGCTGGTTTGCCAGGCTTATGATGGTCCCGGATGGCTGCTAAAATGTTCTGCTTCTGCTCTGCGGGACAACCCCAATCACTCAGATAACCCTCGGCCATGTTGGCACTTAGGTCTGGGTGGTTCTTTTGAACTTTCCCACCGACCACTTTATCGAAGCAAATGTGTGCGAGATAGAGTGCAACTACAACCGTTACTTCATCGACTCCGTATTTCTCGGCCAGCTCCCTACCCTTCGCGACTGCTGTCTCGGTAAGCTCCCAAACAGGCGCCCCATTTTTATCCGTCATTTGCCGCATGAGTTCCCGCGATTTCTTTACTAGATCCTGCACTTTAGTAACCCTTTGGTGGCTTAGTTTTCTTCTCTGGTTTCTGTAAACCCAAATTCTCGAGCTGGCGCAAGATTTCTGAAACCTCCCGCGATACCGTCTGCGGATGCAGTCCCTTGGCTTCGAGGTTAGCATTCACTTCGTCCAGTGTTTTCGCAAAGTTATTCTTATTCTTTTGATTGATGTCTTTCCATGCAATGCCAGCGAGTGCCTCTGCTGTCTCGGTATGGTAGGGCAAAACACCCTTTGCAAATAGGAAAGCAATGGCCGGATAGCCTAGGTAGCCGGAAAAAAATGAAGCATTGTCATTTGCATATATCTGCATGGTTTCTGGATCGTAGGTAATCGTGTAATACTTGCCGCGAGACGACGAATAGAGCTTCGCCGTATCCCCATCTACCTCAATGCGACCATCACCGATGGCACCGAGCGCTTCGTAAATCTTGATTGTAGGGGGCATAGGCCATTTCATAAGTATATTATAGCGCAAATATTAGAAAAGAGCCGCCACGCGACTCTGATTCCAATCTGGTGGACCTTGTGGGGATAGTTTGAACCCAATTATGGAGGAAGTGAGTCGTTGGAGGTCTATACTCGGATCTGAATATGAACGATATAGGTTGGATAAAAATCTATATCCCTGAAAGGGTTAACACCCCAATACCTATGTTTATAAATCCTCTGATGTATAATTATTAAATGGATATCTTCTTACCAATACAAATGTTTGCAAACTACATAACCTATACTTTACTAAACATAGATAAAAAAACAGCTCTTGGAAGCTCGCTTAATTTTTTTATCTACGACACCATTAAAATCCTTATTCTGCTTTCGGTCATTATTTTCGTGGTCTCACTTATTCGTTCATACTTTCCTCCTGAGAAAACTAAAAGATTTCTTGGAAAGCACAACCACACGATTGTTGGCAATTTCCTAGCATCCTTACTAGGAATAGTAACTCCGTTCTGTTCCTGCTCAGCCGTTCCTCTGTTTATGGGTTTTGTTCAGTCGGGTATTCCGCTAGGAGTGACTTTTTCATTCTTAATCTCATCTCCCATGGTTAATGAAGTGGCTTTAGTATTACTCTGGGGAATGTTTGGTTGGAAGGTTGCAACTATCTACATTGTGTCTGGAGTAATCATCGCCACGTTAGCCGGTTGGATTATCGGGAAACTAAAGCTAGAAAAGTGGGTTGAAGAATATGTTTATAAAGTCGTAGTTGGACAGAAAACTGAAAAAGAAATGTCCACAAAAGAGAGATTTGTATACGCAAAAGATTACGTAATAGATATTGTTGGTAAGGTTTGGATATATATAGTTATAGGAGTTGGTCTTGGTTCTCTGATGCACGGATATGCCCCTAGCGACTTACTTGTTCAATTTGCAGGAAAGAATAATTTTTTCGCAGTTCCTATTGCAACCCTTATCGGTATCCCCCTCTACTCAAACGCAGCTGGGACAATACCCATTGTTTCAGTATTAGTTGATAAAGGAATGGCTATGGGCACGGCTCTTTCATTTATGATGGCCGTTACCGCGTTATCATTGCCAGAGTTTATTATTCTAAAAAAGATTCTTAAACCAAAGCTAATCGCTACTTATGCCGCCATTGTAGGACTGGGCATTATTTTTACTGGGTATCTATTTAATATTATCCTCTGAATATCAAAATAATGGCTCATAAAAGCCATTATTTATAATTGGTGGGCCTGGTTGGACTTGAACCAACGACCAAGCGGTTATGCGTACCACTACAGCTTTCGCTGCCCCTTTCGAGTTTGTAGTCTGGACTGTCTCTTCATCCGTCCTGGATGTCTGCCATTCAGTCTCTACACCTCCCCTTGCGGGTTTGGCTCGGGATTACCATTTTACAGGCTTCCCCGAATTTGACAGATTATACTAGCAGATTCCTCTACTAGCAGCCCTTTGACTACTTGGCTTATCTAGAGTATTATCGGGTTATGAATGCTTTCATAACCCATTGTAAGGTATGTAACAAGCTGCTTTCTGGCCGTCAAACAATGTACTGTTCGAACAGATGTAAGAGCAAAGTACACCAATCTTATGATGCGCAGAAAGAACGTTCTCTCGAGAGAAAACTAGCGTTCGTTGAAGCTCTCGGTGGTAAATGTAACCGCTGTGGTTACAAAGACAACCTCGCCGCACTATCCTTCCACCACACAAGCGGTAAGGAGTATAAGTTAGACGCGAGATCAATGTCAAACCGTGGGATTAATACCATCCGTAAGGAAATTACGAAGTGCGAGCTACTATGTGCAAATTGTCACATGCAGCTTCACAATCCAACTCTAAACTTAGCCAAACTGTCAATTGAGCCGCCTGCTCTAACCACTGAGCTACAGGCCCCTATACATCACGAAGACAAGCGAATTATAGCAAAAAACCCTCCTCTTGAAAAGGAATTTGCAGCAAACCTAGAAAAAATAGATCTCAAGGACGGACATACTATCGTCCTTGGAATTTCCGGCGGCGTCGACTCTATCGTAATGCTTGACCTATTCGCTAAGTCCGAACTGAAGCTAAATCTTGTCGTTGCCCACTTCAACCATGGCGTTCGCACTGACTCTGACACCGATGAAAAATTTGTCAAAGCTCTCGCGAAAAAGTACGGCTTCCCCTTCGTCAGCAAAAAACTAGGAAGTGGTATACATTCCAACATTCTTGCGAATGTCGTAATGAGTTCGAACCAAGAAGAATATCTTCGAGACGAAAGGCGTCACTTTCTACTATCAGTACTAAAGACTCATGGAGCCGATTACCTCACCCTGGCACACAATGCCGACGATCAAGCAGAAACCTTTATCATGAATGCTCTTCGAGGTAGCGGCCCGGCAGGACTAGGGGCTATGAACCTCAATGAAGACCAAATTATCCGTCCCCTTCTCGATATTTCACGACAAGAAATTGAGTCATATGCGACAAAAAATAAGCTAAGGTGGCACGAAGATAGTACTAATACCGATACTCGCTATACCCGTAACTACATCCGCCACCAGATATTACCCCTGCTCGCACGGATAAACCCCGATTTTCTGTCGGGAATTGGTCGAACCACTTACTTACAGCAAGAGATTGAAAATTATCTTGTAACTAAATCAGCCTGGCTTATATCACAGCTGAAGGAAAATATCGCAATCGCCTCCGCGATACCGAAACCACTCCTCTACGAGGCGCTCGCAACTATGTACGAAGAAGTACGGGGGAACCGCAAAAACCTCTCACTTGCACACCTAGATAGTATTATTGAATTAACCACAGAAACTTGTGGCAGCAAAAGCGTCGATTTACCGGACAGGATTATTGCTGTAAGAAACTATAATCACCTTGATTTTGTGCGTAAAATAGAGGATAATAAAACACCCGAAACGAGCGAAAAGCCGCTCCGACTAGGACTAAATATGTGGCCGGGCTTTGATGTCCAAGTTACTGAGAACACAGAAACAACTTCGGTAGCTGGTCCCAGCTGCATAGTAGTGGAAGAAATCCGAGGCATAAGAATCAGGGGTCCGCGGGCAGGAGATCGAATCCCCCCTCTCGGCCTTTCTGGCCACAAAAAGCTGCAAGACCTATTCGTAAATGCTAAAATAGATAAAGCCTCCCGCACGAACTGGCCAGTAATTACTGACGGAGATGAGAAAATTATCTGGGTCCCCGGACTCGCGGTCGCGGAGAGTCAGCGAAATAAAAAAGGCAAATATACTATTAAGATAGAAAAGAGTAACTCATGACAACACCAAGAAAACCCAACAAATATAGAACTCTCATCGGCATCATCGTCTTCATTGTCGTCCTCGCCGGTGTCTACACCTATCTTGGACAGGGAGAAAGTATCAAAGAAGTCAGCATCAGCCAGATTGCTCAAGAGGTCAAAGACGGCAAGGTAAAAAACATTGATGTTGTGGGTACTGACGTGACCACCACCCTAAAGGATGGCAGCAAGCAGGCATCTCAAATCGGCACTAACGAACAAATTACCACCACTCTCAAAGATCTCGGTGCTGATCCAAGTAAAGTAAATATAGATATTAAGACTGGTAGCGATAATTCAATCTGGATTACCCTACTTACGACCGTAGTGCCGTTTGTCCTTATCATCGGATTCTTCTACTTTATGCTGCGTCAGGCACAAGGAGGCAATAATCAGGCAATGAGTTTTGGTAAGTCGAGTGCCCGTCTTGCTGATGCCAAGAAAGACAAAATTACTTTTGCTGACGTCGCTGGTGCCGCTGAAGCAAAGCAAGAACTAATGGAAATCGTTGATTTCCTAAAACATCCAAAGAAGTTCACCGCTCTCGGTGCCAAAATTCCTAAGGGAGTACTGCTTTTTGGTCAACCAGGAACAGGCAAAACTCTGATGGCACGCGCTGTGGCTGGTGAAGCCGGAGTACCCTTCTTTTCTATTTCTGGCTCTGAATTCGTAGAAATGTTTGTCGGTGTCGGTGCTTCTCGTGTTCGCGATCTTTTCGCCAAGGCGAAGAAGAATGCTCCTTGCATCATCTTTATTGACGAAATCGATGCCGTTGGTCGCCAACGTGGTACTGGAATGGGTGGATCTCATGATGAGCGTGAGCAGACCCTGAATCAGATTCTTACTGAAATGGATGGTTTCGAGACAGATACTAATGTCATCGTGATGGCAGCAACTAACCGTCCTGATGTCCTTGACCCTGCACTTCAGCGTCCTGGGCGCTTTGACCGTAAAGTAGTCCTTGATATGCCCGATATCAAAGACCGAGAGGAGATTCTCAAGGTTCATGCCAAGAATAAGCCACTTGCAAAGAACGTCGACCTTTCTGTGATAGCACGCCAGACTCCAGGCTTCTCTGGAGCAGATCTTCAGAACATTCTGAACGAGGCCGCTATCTTTGCCGCTCGTGAAAACAAGAAGGAAATCTTTGCCATCGACGTCGAAAAGGCAATTGAAAAAGTCTATCTCGGACCAGAGCGCAAGGGCGCCGGTATGAGCGAAAAAGAAAAGAAAATCACGGCTTATCACGAAGCTGGACACGCAGTCGTCGGCCACCTTCTTGCCGGCACTGATCCTATCCACAAAATCTCGATTGTTTCTCGTGGCATGGCACTCGGCGTTACCTGGTCACTGCCAGAAGAAGACAAGAAGCTCTCTAGTAAATCTGAGCTTGAGGACGATATAGCGATGATGCTCGGCGGACGTGCAGCTGAGAAGATCTTTTTCTCTGACGTCACAACTGGTGCCTCGAATGATATGGAGAGAGCAACCAAGCTCTCACGCGAAATGGTCACTCGCTATGGTATGAGTGATGTCCTTGGTAATCGCGTTTATGGTCGCCGCGAAGAGCTAGTTTTCCTCGGCCGTGAGCTAGGTGAACACGACAAAGATTACTCAGAAAAAGTGGCAGCCCTTATTGACGCTGAGGTTGATAGATTTGTCGAAGAAGGTTATAAGAAGGCAGCGGCCACTATTACCAAGAACAAGAAGAAGCTAGAAGCCGTTGCTGCTGCACTACTCGAAAAAGAAACTCTTGATGCAGATGAATTTAAAGCAATCATGGATAAATCAAAGTAAAAAGTTTATAAAGTTTCCCGTGCGCTACTTTGAAAAATCGCTCGGTGACCACAGTCACCCGACTATCACCCTCTAGCTAGAAATTACTGCAAAGCAGAATTTCGTACTGAGATGAAGGAGTTCAATTTTTCTTGAACCTGGCGCCACCTACTTTCAAGAGGAGGTGGCAAAAAATATATTAATCAAAGATAATAGATATAGATTGGATTCCAAATCAAGCTTGGAATGACGAAAGAGGATATAGAAAATATGAATCGAGTAAGAAAGTTTTGGTATGACATCAGTAGCAAGAAGCTGACTATCGGCAATGCTGCGGTTATTCTCGGTGCTACTGGTCTTATGTCCAATATACTCGGCCTCTGGCGTGAACGCGTTATTGCTGGAACCTTTGGTGCCGGCTCGATGACAGATGCCTTCTATGCCTCATTTCGCATCCCAGATACCATCTTCAACTTACTAATTCTAGGTGCTCTTTCAAGTGCATTTATTCCAGTATTCATTGAGAAGCTAAACGCGAAAAATCAAGATGAAGCAAACGAGCTCGCTACCTCCTTCCTAAACTTTATTTTTCTCGCCGCTATCGTATTTGCTGCGGTACTTTTTCTACTGGCGCCGAAGCTAGTGCCGTTTATCTTCCCTGGATTTTTCAACAAGGCTGGACATGATCCACAAATATTCCAGGTTACAGTAAACCTAACAAGGATGATGCTAGTATCCCCTGTTTTAATGGCTATCTCTGGTGTTTTTGGGGGCATCCTTAATTCGCACAAAAAATTTATCGCCTACTCTCTAGCTCCACTAATCTACAATCTCTCCATAATAGCAGCTGCAACTATACTGGTGCCTCGATTCGAAACCCCAGTTTATGCCCTTGGTATCGGCGTTATCATCGGCGCTTTTTTCCACGCCCTGATTCAGCTACCTTCAGTGCTAACTACTGGCTTCCGCTGGCGGCCAATTCTCAATCTACAAAAAGGACAAATCGGCCGCATCATTACACTGATGTTGCCCCGAACTATCGCCATCGGTGTCGGACAAATAAATCTTTTTGTCGACACCATCGTCGCCTCTTTCTTTGTCGGTGGTATCACCGTACTAAACTTTGCCAACGATATCCAGACAGCACCAACGGTCATCTTTGGCATCGCAATCGCAACAGCCATTTTCCCAGTCCTCTCCGAAGCGAAAACTAAGAACAATATGAAAGACTTCATGGCGAACTTTTCTTGGAGCGCTCGCCGCATCCTCTACTTTACGATCCCTGCTACTATTGGACTAATTGTCCTCCGCGCTCAAGTAATTCGCCTTGTCTTCGGCATCGGGAACTTCAGTTGGGACAACACCTATTGGACAACCAAAGCACTTCTTTTCTTTGCGGTTGGTCTTGTCGCCCAGGGACTCATTCCCCTTCTACTGAAGGCTTTCTATGCGATTCAAGACACCAAAACCCCTCTCTATATCAGTATTGCCGTTATGATAGTAAATGCAGTGCTTTCAGTAGCACTACCGTTTGTGGCTCCACTCCAGCTCGGTGTCGCCGGCATCGCTCTCGCCTTCTCGATTGCAGGTATCGTGAATGCTGTGGCCCTATTTATTGCCCTACACAATCAGATTGGAGCACTCGACCCCGACCACAAAATATTTGAATCAACGACTAGACTTATTCTCGCCTCTACTCTAATGGGAATCATAGTCCACTACGGGCTCTACCTCTTTGACCCACTTGTTAATACCCTGAGTGTTGTCGGCCTTTTCCTTCAGACTATGGGCGCTATCGGCCTCGGCGCCCTGACTTACGTCTTCTTTACCTGGCTAATGAAGTGCGAAGAGACGAAATTTGTACTCGATAAATTAAGACTTCGAAAGGCCTAATGGACCAATCAAAAATTCGTAATTTCTGCATCATCGCCCATATCGATCACGGCAAATCTACGCTGTCGGATCGTTTTTTGGAAGTGACTGGTACCATTGACAAAAGGGACATGCATGCTCAGCTTCTCGACACGATGGAACTAGAACAAGAGCGCGGCATCACTATCAAGCTTCAGCCTGCTCGTATGGAATACAATGGTCACATTCTGAATCTCATCGATACCCCTGGTCATGTCGACTTTACTTATGAAGTATCTCGTTCTCTGGCGGCGGTCGAGGGTGCGATTCTGGTCGTCGACGCTTCCCAGGGGATTGAAGCCCAGACTCTTTCCAATATTTATCTTGCTCTAGAACATAATCTCGAAATTATTCCGGTTCTTAATAAAATCGACTTACCCCATGCAGAACCAGAGAAGGTGGCTCAGGAAATTATTGACCTTCTCGGGGTGAAGCGCGAAGAAATAATTCTGGCCTCTGGGAAAACTGGCGAAGGCGTAGCCGAGATTCTGGACCGCGTGATCGAGAAAGTGCCAGCTCCTGTTGGTGAGAAAGATAAACCTTTCCGTGCTCTCATCTTTGATTCATACTATGACATCTACAAAGGTGTGGTCGCCTATGTTCGAGTTGTTGATGGCAAGCTGCCAAAGGGGCAGAAGCTGTATATGCTTGGGACGAAATCTGGTGCTGAAAGTCTCGAGATAGGATATATGACACCGAAGTTCATCCCACAAACAGAACTTCTCACGGGCGAAATCGGCTATATCGTCACCGGACTCAAGGATGTGTCTGGAGCTAGAGTCGGTGATACTGTTACTCTAGCCACAGACAAGGGAGTCGAGGCGCTCTCGGGATACAAAATGGTGAAGCCATTCGTTTTTGCCGGTATCTATACTACGGAGGGCGACGATTACCCACTCTTGCGTGAGGCTCTCGGCAAGCTCAGCCTATCAGACTCCTCCCTATCATATGAACCAGAGGTCTCAAGCGCTCTTGGATTTGGCTTTCGTTGTGGCTTCCTCGGACTCCTTCATATGGACATCATTAAGGAGCGTCTGGAGAGAGAGTATAATCTTGACCTCCTTGTAACCGTTCCCTCAGTGGCATATGAAATCGTAAAGACAAACAAAGAAGTCATCATTATAAATAGCCCCGCGGAGCTGCCAAGTATTATGCACATCCAGGAAATCAGAGAGCCATGGGTCAAAGTTGAGATTGTGACCCCAAGTGAATATATCGGCGTTATCATGGAGCTAATCTCGAACCGCCGCGGTATCTTCGGCAACATCGATTATCTCGAAGAAACCCGAGTGGTCATAAAGTGCGAGCTTCCGCTTTCACAAATAGTGACCGACTTCTTTGATCAGTTAAAGAGCATCAGCTCCGGCTATGCAAGTATGAACTATGAGTTTCTAGAGTATCGGACTGGAGACCTAGTAAAAGTTGACATTTACATCGCTGAAACAGTAGTAGACACTCTTTCTCTTCTGGTCCATCGTAGCGAGGCTCAGACTGTCGGCAAACAAGTAGTTGAAAAGCTAAAGGAGCTTATCCCAAAACAGCTCTTCAAAGTTGCGCTTCAGGCCGCCATCGGCGGAAAGATCATCGCCCGTGAAGACATCTCGGCAATGCGTAAGGATGTCACAGCCAAGCTATATGGAGGCGATGTTACACGTAAAAATAAACTCCTCAATAAACAAAAAGAGGGTAAGAAAAGAATGAAGAAATTCGGTAAGGTAGAGATCCCTTCCGGTGTCTTCATGGAGCTACTAAAGAAAGACTAAAACGAACGAGGGGCGGTGCCGCACCCTCGTTTTTACACGTGGTGTACGACACCGCCCCTTAGAGCAAAGCGCCACGGAACCAAGACGGCAGGACCCAGGTAAGTCCCTTGTTTCCGCTCGTCGGGATTCCGATCTTCTTCATCAGTGCAGCGATATCTGAAGTCTTACAGCCTGTACGACGCTTGACTTCGACGAGTTTGATACGGTAGACATGACTGGTACTAGCCCAGTCAACACTGAAAGCGCAGGCATCCAGTATCTGTCGCTCTCGTTCACTCAGACTTGCAATTCGATCTCGCATCACCTCCATGGTTTCACGCTGTCTGGTCACCGACTGGGGAACATCCCCGAATTCGCTTCCACGAATTACCGGACGCTCCTTCAGCCTGACAGGGAGCTTCGTCTTGCGAACAATGCCAGGCTCCGCCTCGTCCACAACGACCACACCGAGACGAATGAGGATTCTCGCCCAGGATGCCCGAGTCATCGCGCGAGCCAGATCATCGAACGGCATCTTCTGCCGTCTCCCGAAGGCTCTCCAGGCGATATCCTTGAGATTCATCTCCTCTTCCGACAGGACTATCCCCGTACTTTCAGTCGTAGTCATAGCGAGTCCCCCTTCAGAGACATATACAACCATGGTGAACGCAAGATACTTTAACATATTTGTGCTGTTTTGTCTATAAAAAAATAGGGCTCTCGCCCTATTTCAGCCCATGCTCTCGGAAGCATTGTTCATACTTTTTGTCCACCTCCATCAGGTGGTGAGTGAGCCAGTCCTTGAGAAAGTGCAAGAGTTCCTGAGCATACTTTTCTTCGTCATCCTGGTATTCAGTTCGAAAGTCTGCAATCTTTAGACTGAGTGATTTGTGCTCTGCCTTATGCTCCTCCGCGCCATCAAACCCTAATTCATCCATATACTTCTCTTCGGTCATAAAGTGGTACATCGCGTAGGATTCGAGCTTACCAAGAATGTCGCCAAGGACAGTTTTCTCATTCTGATTCTCAAGTGCATCATAGAGCTCATTAATTATCACTAAGAAGCGCTTGTGCTGCTGATCTATCTCCTTAACCCCGACACTGAGGTCATCTGTCCAGTCTATATACATGAATATATTGTAGTATCTTTATAGCAACTTTCCAAATTAATAGAAAAATAGACCACAAGCGTGGTCTATTTTATATGGCTCGCTTGGTGGGCTGAGTTTAGAACAATCAATCCATTTTTTGAAAACGGGGTATCACTTTTCCTTCAACCGTAACATCTTGAAAAAACATCTCATAAGACCTAACCCAGACACCGTCATCCTTTTTGGATTTATAGACAACAACATCGCTTAAGTTTTCAGAGTCTTTCCCAACTGCAATAACCGTGTATAAACCGCCCTTAAAATGTTTGTAATTCCCTAATACATTTTTTTCAATCATATTACCCAAATTTTAACTCAAAAGTTCTAAGTCCGATAGGGGTTAAGGAAAATAGGTATCAAAAAAAGGCTTTATTAAGCCTCTTCTTATTTGGCTCCCGGGGTCGGATTCGAACCGACGACCAATTGGTTACACTAATCCAAGTATTTCTACAAGGCGTGGACTATCTCATCACCATAGCTAATGCCTTAGGTGCTGGGCGCTCTAGGGTGTAATCACCTAGTCTCTGAACCTGCCTCATTATGAGGATTGGCTGCGGATTGCCCTCGACTTAACGTTAGGGTTTCCCGCAATTCACCCAGTTTTCATTCAACCGTTTCCGACTGAAGCTGCGAATGGATTTCTCTGTGGCAATTTGCGCAAACTAGAATACACTTATCTAGCTCCGTTCTTGTTCTGTCCCATGATCTCGTCATTCCATCAGCGGAAAGACTGAAGTCTTTTCCTGATAAATGATGAAAATCAAGAGCATTTGCGCATTTGTGGTAGCCACATATACTACACTTTCCGCCTTTGTATTCAATAGCCTTTGCCCGCAGAAGTTTTCTTCTTTTAGACACTGCCGCTATCAAGTATTCACGACGGTCTGCATATTTTCTTTTGTCGCCCATACTTCCAGTTTATTACAAGCTACAAAAGTTACTAGTATACACAGCCAACTGCTCTACCGCTGAGCTACCCGGGAATATAATCAAATTTCAGGTACCAGAAATCAATTAACAGTTCCCATTGATGTTTGTTTATTGTTAACTGCTTATTGTTTTCAACTCGCAAATTATAGCAAAAATCACCCTCTTCGTCAACGGAAGGTTAAAGAAAATCTTGTCCACAAACTCGGAAAACAGTAAAATGTTTCTTGCTATGTTAGAGAAAAAAGGACGTATTCCTATCACGCCCCGCAACCTTGTTTGGCGCCTTGTCGCACCCCTGACCGTGCTCGAGATGCTTGGAATCATCCTTGACCGAGCGTTTCATCTGCACAAATTCTTCAAGGTCGGACTCGCTGTCACCGCTATCATCCTCACCATTTGGGGTCTCTACACCACTATATCAAAGCTTCACCATCAAGAATCTCTCTAAACACTTGTCACAATCGAGAAACTAGCGTAAAATGGAGACGCAAAGTGCGCCACTTGCCGCAACTCGTGTCCAATTGACGCATTTTTGTATGGAGAAAAGCTATGTCCGATAAAGGTGGAAAAGATTTCAATATCTACGGCTACTCATTAGAAATTGGCTTCCGCATTAGTGTACCCCTACTGCTTTTTATTTTGCTGGGGGTATGGATGGACAAAGAATTCCACACTGGGCATTTATTTCTATTCCTAGGTATCGGGCTAAGTCTCTTTACTTCTGCCTATGGCATCAAAAAGACAATTGATAATCTGAAAGGAAACAACTAGTGCATATTTCTATCGCCGCGAATCCAGTCATCGAAATTGGTTCCTTTCATCTAACGAATAGTTTTCTCGCTGCTACTTGTGTACTTATCATCCTCTGGCTGGTCTCACTTTTTGCTACTCGCAAGATGGAGCTAGTACCACGTGGGCTACAGAATATAGTCGAGCTCGGAATTGAGAAACTGGTAGGACTCACTGACAGTGTCATCCATGACAAGGCATTTTCTCGCAAAATATTCCCTCTTATTGCTACATTTTTTATCTTTATTCTATTCAACAACTGGTTTGGCCTAGTACCAGGCGTAGGCACAATCGGCTTCCATGAATTGAGCCCTGAGGGACATACAGTACTCGTCCCTCTACTCCGCGCTGGGACCGCCGATCTCAACACCACTATCGCTCTGGGAGTCATCGTCGTAATTATGACTCAGGTATTTGGTATTGCTGCACTGGGTGTCTTCAAATACGGTAAAAAGTTCTTCAACTTTTCCAACCCAATTAATTTCTTTGTTGGCATTCTTGAACTCATTTCAGAGTTTGTGCGTATCATTTCTTTTGCTTTTCGTCTTTTCGGAAATGTATTCGCCGGAGAGGTCCTTCTAATAGTTCTTGGTGCCATCGCCCCTTACATTGCTCCCATTCCTTTCTATATGCTAGAGCTGTTTGTCGGATTTATTCAAGCGCTCGTTTTCACTATGCTAGCACTTGTATTCTTCTCGATGGCGGTTATGTCACATGAAGCGCATTAAAGTATTTAAGTAATAATTAAAAGTAAAAAGGAGTAAAAATGGACGCAGAAGTCGTAAAACTACTTGCACCAGCACTAACAATTGCTGTCGGCGCTATCGCACCAGCCCTAGGAATCTCAATGATTGCTAGTAAGGGTCTAGAGGCAATGGGCCGCAACCCAGAAGCAGCTGACAAGATTCAACCAAGTCTAATTCTCACATGTGCTTTCGTAGAAGCTATCGCTGTTTACGCGTTAGTTATCGCCCTAGTTCTAAAGTTCGTTTAATAACACTGAATAGGAGCTTATAGAAATGGGAGAAGCACTACACAATCTAGGAATTGATGGCGGAGCTATGATTGCACAGCTCGTTAATTTTGGTTTGCTTTTCCTGATTCTTTGGAAATTTCTATATAAGCCAATTCTCAAGATGCTTAATAATCGAACAGCTACAATTGAGGATTCACTAGCAAAGGCTGCAGAAATAGACAAAGAATATCAAGAAATTGAAAAACGAAAAGAAAAGCTAGTTATGAAGGCCAAGGCCGAAGCAGACAAAATTATCGATGGTGCCAAGGCGGAAGCCAAAGAAATCGAAAAGAATGCTACCTTTGAAGCCGAAACTAAGGCCAAGACTATCATTGCCGACGCTGAAGTCGACGCCGAGAAGCAGAAGCTCGCAATTATTGAATCTGCAAAGGATGATGTGGCTAAGCTTGTCGAGCAGTCACTTACATCACTACTAAAAAACGATACCAAGAAGTATGACGATGCCCTCATTAATGAGGCACTCGCCGGCTTTATCGAGAAAGGCTAAGAATGGCTGCAGGTTTTGATGTCGCCAAGATTCTTAGCCTCATTACCGAGGATGAAGACCCGAAGGTAGTCGAGCGACTAGCCCATAAACTAGTCGAGCGTTACCCACAGAAAGCTGCTATGCTTGCCGGTCGTCTTTCGCTAGAAGACGAGTTTCGTGACAGCTATATCACTGTTACTAGCGCACGCGAGCTTTCATTTAAGCAAAAATCACTTATCGAAAAGATCTTTGAGAAAAAATCCGGCAAAAAACCGGAGGTTACCTACCTCATTAACGAAGATTTTCTTGGTGGAGTGATAATTCGTCGTGGGGAAACCGTTATCGATAACACCCTCAGAAGTCGAGTTCACGACCTCACAGAATTTATCAAACAAACTAAGCTCTCAGCGGGAGTAGAAAATGTTAAATAACCGAGATGTTTTGCTCCAAAAAATCGAAGAACAGCTAAAAGACTACAAACCAGCTGTCAGCTCATACAAAATCGGAAAAGTTATCTCCGTTGGTGACGGTGTCGCCAAGGCCGTTGGCCTAATGGGCGTAATGTCTTTCGAGATGGTTGAATTTGCTGGCGGTATCTATGGTATCGCGCTCAACCTTGAGGAAGACAGTGTCGGTATCGTCATTGTTGGAGATTCGAAAAAAGTAAAAGAAGGCGACGAAGTACGCTGTACTGGTAAAGTGCTCGAGATTCCTGTCTCAGATGAACTAGTTGGTCGTGTCGTCGATTCACTTGGCAATCCAATCGACGGTGGCACCAAAATCAACAGCTCTGTAAGTTACCCGGTCGAGAAGATTGCTCCAGGTGTTATCGAGCGTAAATCAGTCAATGTGCCACTGCAAACAGGAATTAAGGCAGTCGATGCAGTTATTCCAATCGGCCGCGGACAACGTGAATTGATTATCGGCGATCGACAAACTGGTAAAACTGCCATTGCCATCGATACAATTATCAATCAAAAAGATACCGGTGTTATTTGTGTTTATGTTGCAATCGGACAAAAGAATTCCAAGGTTGCTCGCATTGTGGCTCAGCTCTCTGAGCACGGAGCAATGAAAAACACTATTATCGTTAATGCTTCTGCATCTGACCCTGCGCCAGCACTATTTATTGCACCATATACCGGCGTAACTATCGCAGAGTATTTTATGGATCAAGGCAAAGATGTCCTCGTAATCTACGATGACCTCTCCAAACATGCCTGGTCATACCGCGAAATATCATTGCTGCTCCGCCGTCCTCCAGGACGTGAAGCCTATCCAGGAGATGTATTCTACCTCCACTCACGTCTTCTCGAGCGCGCTTGTCGTCGTGACGAGGCTTTTGGCGGTGGCTCTATCACCGCCCTCCCAATCATTGAAACTCAGGCTGGTGATGTTTCTGCATATATCCCAACCAACGTAATTTCGATTACTGACGGCCAAATCTACCTTGAATCAGACCTTTTCTATCAGGGTATTCGTCCAGCTCTAAATGTCGGTTTATCGGTTTCTCGTGTTGGGTCTGCGGCACAAATCAAGGCAATTAAGAAAGTAGCCGGAAAGTTACGCCTTGAGCTTGCCCAGTATCGTGAATTACAATCTTTTGCTCAGTTTGCATCTGATCTCGATGAAGAAACCAAGAAACAGATTGAACGTGGTAAACGCATTGTCGAAGTATTGAAGCAAGATCAATATCAGCCACTAGCTGTCGAGAATCAAGTTGCAATCCTCTACGCTGCAACAAATGGTTACCTTGACGGGATCGCCGTACGTGAAATTAAGGAATTTGAGACTCAGCTCTTTGCCGCAATTGCGAAAGACAAAACCTTCCTTAAAGACTTTAAGAAAGATCTCGATCTTACCGAGGCAGTTGAAAAAGGCCTCAAGAAGATTCTTGATAACATCAGCATCGAGCGAGAAGAGGCTTAGATATGGCATCGACGAAGGAGATAAAGCGTCGCATTAGGTCTGCAAGTAATACCAAGCAGATTATTAGTGCTATGGAGCTAGTTTCCGTCGTCAAAATGCAAAAAGCTGTCACAAAAAACCTCGCTTCCCGTGACTTCTCTAACCTCGGAACTGAACTCCTAGGTGAAGTATGTGCTGGGATTAACCCTTCCACACATCCATTACTGGTTCGCCGTGATGGTAATCGGAAGCTAGTAGTTGTCATTACTTCTGATCGCGGGCTCTGTGGCGCGCTTAATACTCGTATCATCAAAGAAGCCGTCGCCGAAACAGAAGGTTCAGAAGTCGACTACATCGCTATCGGTAAGAAATGCAGAGACTTCCTCACTTCTCACAAGTATTCTGTGGTTTCTAGTTATCTGAGCTTCGGTGATGATCTCCGTTTTGAAAAAATCCTGCCAATAATCCAGCAAATTACTGACGACTACTTGGCTGGTAAATATGATCAGGTAAAAGTTGTTTACACTCACTTTGAGTCAAGTCTTTCCCAGGTTGCAAGATCAGTTCAACTATTACCGTTCGTCATTAATACCGAATGTGATGAGGGTGATAACATTATCTTCGACCCAGACAAAAAGGAAATTATTTCCACTCTGATTCCGCGCGTGCTCGAGACTCAACTCTGGCAATACATTCTAGAGGCGGCAGCTTCCGAACACTCAGCTAGAATGATGGCAATGAAGAACGCGAATGAAAACGCCGAGGAACTAATCTACGACCTGACTCTCTCATATAATCAGACCCGTCAAGCAGGTATCACTCGGGAAATCGCCGAGATTTCCGCCGGCAAAATGACCTTGGAAGAATAAATAATACAGATTAAATAGCCTCCGAAGGAGAAAACATGGCAGAAAAAAATACAGCAGGTAAAATCGTACAGGTTCTCGGACCAGTCGTAGACGTAGCCTTTACTGGTGAGATTCCAGAAATCTATACTGCGCTTACGGTGACAGACGGTCCTGTACTAGAAGTACAGCAACACCTCGGAGACGGTATCGTCAGAACCGTTTCAATGAGCTCAACAGACGGACTCAAGCGCGGACAGGATGTGATTTCAAACGGTGCGCCAATATCAGTACCGGTTGGTGAAAACGTCCTCGGACATATGTTTGACGTTCTTGGAAACCCTATCGACGGCGTTAAGTTCGATGCTAAGGATGTTGCTCCAATTCACCGAGATGCGCCTACCTTTGCAGAACAGTCAAAGAAAACTGAGATTTTTGAAACTGGTATCAAAGTAATCGACCTAATCTGTCCCTTCATCAAGGGTGGTAAAGTTGGTCTCTTTGGTGGTGCCGGCGTTGGTAAGACCGTGGTGATTACTGAACTCATACGCAACCTTGCCGCTGAGCATGGTGGATATTCTGTCTTTGCTGGCGTCGGTGAACGTACTCGTGAAGGAAATGACCTTTACCATGAGATGAAAGACTCTAAAGTTCTTGATAAGACCGCGCTAGTTTTCGGTCAGATGAATGAGCCACCAGGAGCTCGTCTCCGTGTCGCTCTCACGGCGCTAACCATGAGTGAGTACTTCCGTGACCGCCAGGGCAAGGATGTACTACTTTTCGTTGATAATATCTTCCGTTTCACTCAGGCTGGCTCAGAAGTATCTGCTCTTCTTGGCCGCGTACCTTCAGCTGTAGGCTATCAGCCCACACTAGCAACAGAGATGGGTGCTCTGCAAGAGCGTATTACTTCTACCGATAAGGGTTCGATTACTTCAGTGCAGGCGGTTTATGTTCCTGCGGATGACCTTACCGACCCAGCCCCTGCTACTACCTTCTCTCATCTTGATTCTACGGTAGTGCTTTCACGTGGTTTATCTGAGCTTGGCCTCTACCCTGCAGTTGACCCACTAGACTCTACCTCGACCGCCCTTGATCCTAAAGTTGTTGGTGAAGAGCATTATGAAGTAGCTCGTGGCGTTCAGAACATCCTTCAGAAATACAAGGACCTTCAGGACATTATTGCTATCCTTGGTATGGATGAGCTCTCTGAAGAGGACAAGGTTATCGTTTCTCGTGCCCGTAAAGTCCAGAAATTCCTCTCTCAGCCGATGTTTGTGGCCGAAGTCTTTACCGGTGTCTCTGGTGAATACGTCACGTTAGAAGAAACTATCAAGGGATTCAAGGAAATCCTCGAAGGCAAGCACGACGACAAACCAGAACAAGCCTTCTACATGAAGGGTTCCATCAAGGGAGTTAAGTAGTGTCCAAACTTCACCTTAGAGTTGTATCACCAGAACGCACTCTTCTCGACGAAGAAGTCGAAGAGGTAGTGCTACCTACGGTCACTGGCCAGATTGCAATTCTACCCCACCACATGCCTCTTGTGGCAGAGCTGACTCACGGTGACATCATCGTAAAGACTGCGGGCAAAAGTAAAGTAGCCCTCGTCTATGGTGGTTTTGTCTACGTAAAAGAAAATGGTGAAGTAATGATTCTCGCAGATAGTGCTGATCACCTACACGAGCTCAATCAAACTGAGATTATGAAGGCAAAGGAGCGTGCTGAAAAGGCACTAGACACCGCCAAGGATAACAAAGAGCTGATTGCTGTATCAGAAGCCGAACTTGCGCGCATCACTACACAGCTACGTTCACTTGGGCGTCATTCTTCCCTACACTCAAAACATCAACACAAGCCAGAAAAACTTAACCAGTAACAAAAGGAGAGATATGTCAGATACCGCAACTGTTTTCGGTACTATGCTTAACTGTATGGATGGCCGCACTCAAAATGCCGTTGTTAAGTGGATGAAGGAACAGTATAAACTAGATGTAGTCGATGCACCAAATCCAGCTGGCCCTACAAACATGATCGTAAAAGGTGACAAAACCATCATCGATCACTATAAAGCCGAAACAATGATTTCGATCAATGGTCATCACTCGACCAAGCTCTCTATTGTGGCACATCAAGGGTGCGCCAAGAACCCGATTTCTGACGAGGAACAACTGACAGAACTAAAGGAAGCTGTCGAAATTGTTGCTACCAAGTGGGGCCTCCCCGCTGGGATTACCGTCGATGGTCTCTGGCTCACTAAGATTACTGATCTTGACTGGGAAGTAAATCACCTTGTGAACAAGGTCACCGAATAATAATATTTTGCTTTCGTCCAGCCACAATAGGCTGGACTTTTTTTATTTTCAGTGTATAATTTGCTTCGTGTTGCACATTATCGGCTACTGTGAGAGGGGTACAGATGGGTAACAGAGTATTCGGAACAAGTGTGGGCTGTATGGACGGTCGTCTCACCAGAGACGTGCTCGCCTATGCAAGCGCCCACCGCATCCAGTTCCTCGACGCTCCAAATCGTGCTGGTGGCTTCATGACTCTGGAGGAGGAAGGGCCGCACCGCGACCTGCTCCTCTCGGAGATCCTGACTTCCATCAGAGGCCACGGCTCACGCCTCGTGCTGCTGCACAGCCACGAGGACTGCGCCGCAGATCCTGATAGCGAGGATGGCAAGGGAGTCCGCCTCGCTCTCGCCAGTACCAAGCTCCAGGACTACCTGGACCATGATTCCGGCATCGAGGAGAAGATCCGCATCATCGCCATCTACTGGCACAAGATCGCTGAAGACCACTGGTCCCCGACCGTCGTATCGGACACCTTCGCTGGGTCAGCGAACTTGCCTCCCTACGAGCCGATCGCCGGCGACTGATTGTCTCCATGCAACACAACCGCCCTGTAACCTCATCCGAGGGAACAGGGCGCGTTGCTTTTTGTCTAAATTTTTTGAGTTATTACATATTAATTATTATTTGATCTAGTGCGGGTACTTGTCGGGTGTATCATACCGACTAGTAAACTTATCATTATCGGTAAGCTTTCCTGCAGCGTCATAGATGTGACGATAAAATGTTGCCGTAAATGACTTCGGACCCCTTGCATTTACGTCAGTAATCGTCGGGGTAACCTGCTCTACCACAGAAACTTCATTCACGGGACTCGCGCTACCAGAAAAAACCGTTTTCCCCGGCTTCTTAGTACCATAGAAGTCAAAGTAAACCTTTGTACCAACCACGCTTGTCTGAATCAAGATGTAGTGCCCTGTATCGTTCTTAAATCTAAGGTCAGGAGTAGGGAGATAGATGGTCGCATCTACTCCATATGGCCTGTAGTAAACGACCGGATAAGCATGATTGTGTCGCTCCAGAATAGGAAGTCCTGCATTCAGAGCAGCGCGAAATGCCGTCGATGATACCTGACAGAGACCGCCACCATACTCAGGTACCGTCTTATCAGCCAGAATCACTAGCTCTTGAACATAACCAGTACTAGCATCGACTGGTCCGAGAATTTTATTGAACGAAACCTCTTCATCTGGCTTTATGAGAACTCCATTGAACTTTGATGTACCTGTTTTGAAATTGTGGATTCTATTGGCGGGAGAACCGGCGGCATCCGACCACCCCTCAGAGATAAGCTCAGTAATTCCTAGTTGACCCAGATTCTTTTCTGTCACCTCTGGTTGTATTACAGACACCGAGAGATTAACAGAGTGATCCGACTTTACTGCGTCTTCAATATCGGCGATGAGTTTATTTTTGTTTAGTTCCTGTCCTATCACCGAAGCCTGGACCACTACTAATGCGCCTCCATTCATCCCTAGAACAGCATTCGCAGCCTTCTGATTTACTTTTTCCGCAATCATGGATGCATACTGATACAGCTTGGCCTGGTCGAGATAGTAATAGTCATCATCGTTGTCAGGAAGTAACGTGTCATTCGCTACTAGTGTCTGCGATGAGATTGGTGACAATTTTAGCCACTCTTTTAGACTAGCTGCGGATATCGATTCACTATAATTATCGCCTTTTACTTGTACTGGGGTGGCAATACTAGCCCGTACACTCGTAATAAGCGCCTCTGCCGCCGTTTTTGTTAACCCTGGCTCCAACTGCTCAGTACGAGGACCGATGATGCTCTCGAAGCGCGTGAGGCTGTCATAAATATTCATCCGGGACTCCGCAAGAAGTAGCCGTATCCCCGACTTCTCAGACTCCACAACTCCAGCATCAATGTCAGCAATCACAGCGTCTGCA
The DNA here is from genome assembly GCA_964511435.1 of uncultured Candidatus Saccharibacteria bacterium. Lineage (GTDB taxonomy): Bacteria > Patescibacteriota > CPR2 > UBA1875 > CAIMLA01 > JBGSPL01. Next base: position 55,832 of record CAZEFH010000002.1, on the reverse strand, counting down.
GGTACTGTCGCTACCTCGTCATAAAGCTGAGATAGCTGCGCCGAGATCTCGTCATCATTATAAACAAGCTTCGTACTATGACTTTTGCCACTGTACTTAGAAAGTCCGAAGTAATGTCTCTCTTCATCGACCAACGCCTCATCGATAGTTCGATTAATATCTATTTCCTTCACCAGTGCCGTCACAGGTATACTTTGACCAGAAAAATCTACCTCTGATTTAGAATATCTTTTCCACTCTTCGGCGACGATGTCTTCTGCCTCGCTGGCAGTCTTCAGAGAAACACTAATACCTGCTATAGCACTGCCATAGCCAAATCGATTCTCAAAAACCATCGGCTGTATGATAACAAGCGTAATATAGCCACCAAGAGCAAACCCACAGGCAGCAAGTAGCCCCCGGGCGACAGTTCCTGCTTGGGTCTGAGGGTTATGTGCCGACATGTCAGTCCTTTTTCAGCAGCTCGTTGATAACCGTTTTTGCTAGTTCTTCTCGGTCTTTGCGCGCATCTACGTCCCGCTTGGCAGTAAGTACAAGGGTATCACCTTCCTTGGCGTGAGCAGGGAGCTTATCCTTCGGCCAGAGCAGCTGCTCCTTGCCATAGACGAGCACAGCATACTCCCCCTCGATTCGGTCAATTGTAGTTTTAAGTTCTTGGATAGTCATAGGTTTTTGTAATTTAGTTTAAAAATTAATAATTGAGTTATAGTCATAAAAATCGAGGTAATAATTACTATATAAAACAATAGCCATTCTCCTATACATACATCAAAACAGTAATCTCCCAATACTAAACCTTTTGATAGCCCTATAAAAATAATGATTACGTAATACACAGAGGTTACGGCTGTCAGAATTAAGTTTGAAATAACTGCTCGATATATTATTGATTTGGCACTAAATATATATAACCACAGGACAATCAAGATGACTGCCAAGGCAATCAATAACTGGATTCCCCAATTTGTGTATGTTCCCGAATACCACAACAATAACACCGAGATGAGTGATTCGAAGTAAATCCATAACCCGAGTGGAGAGATATTTACATTTACTTTAGCCATAACATATCCTCTTTAAGTAAATTATACGCGTAATCAGTAATAAACTTAAGTTTTTTGTCTTTATCAATAATTTTTAACCACGCATCCAAAATTGAGTTCGCAGGTTTTCCCAGGCCTAGTCTAGACATCAATTCATAGACTGATAAGAGCGCGTTGTATTGATAGTATTGCATTCGACTAATCTGTTTGCCAAAGTACAGTGAATTGATGTCGAGCAATAATGAAGTAGAAGTTCCGATTATATTAAAATGTACGGTCTGTTCCGCCACATTCCCAACTACATCAGTCGCGACAATGTGAAGTGTATGACTACCGAGCGCCAATCTCGAGACATCAATTTCTTGATTACTACACTGAATCTGATTTCCATCTAATTCTAGATTAACGGTTTTTACTTGTGAAAATACATCAATTACCTCACAACTTAGACTTACTTTATCATATCTTGTATAACTTGATTTGTCTGTTGTGAGCGTAATCATTGGCGGAGTATAATCAATTTTCACCACCAGTGTCTTTGTTTCTTCCACGTTGCCGGCATTATCTTCTGAACGGTAATGTAATGTGTTCGTACCATTTTCAGAGATTGTTACTGGATCGACGTAATCATTCCAATTACTACCATCATAACTATATTGAGTTACCTTTAAACCACTTACGTTATCGGTTGCAGAAAGAGTAACTGTTAGCGGGCCTTTATTGTATTCGATTTCTGATTGATCAATGGATGCAGTGGTAACTGGTGCAATATGATCATCTATTTCTGTTTCTGTCTCAAAATCTGCTTTAGAGAGATTTGTTATGACGGTTTGTTCAGACCCCACCTTGGTGACACCCTCGTAACTTGTCGTAGATCCTTTGTTCAGCTGATCATCGATATAGCTTGATTCAATCTTATATGAACCCGAGGAGTTACCCAGCGTAACTATCCGGTATTCACCATCTGGAGGACTCGGAATTGTAACAAATTCTGCTGCACTGTCTGCTCCAGAGTAAAAGGCGTCAGTAATTTCGTTAAATATTCCTCCATTTTTGTTATAGCCAATTTTCAAACCATCTGGCGCAATAACATAAAAGTCTACTGGGGAATATGCCTTAATTATTAAGTACTTTTCTATAGTTTCCTCAATTACAGTCTTAGGATCATTTATACCAAGTGCGACCAAGACCTCTCTTGTTGCACTAGTGGCTATTTCACGATGGCCAACACCATTCAGTATTACCTGTTTTTGGCTTGCGATGAATGTTGAGCTATTATTTGGAACAACACCATCTCCAAACCCAATCATTGGGAGTTCCGGGAACCCAAATTCCCAATGGCCATCAGATCCTTCATCATTACTTACTTTGTACCCATTAATGGTTTCGATATCTTGCGTTATGATGTTGGTCACGTGAATCCCTAAACTAATTAGTAAATTGTTATTTACATCAAGTCTTTCCAAGTAGTTATTTCGAGGGTAACCGTTTGGGTATAATAAAACACCAGAACTCGTTGCCAAATAATCATAAATAGGCAATAGCTGCCCCACAGATACGACTTTGTGACGGATAAAGTCAAATAGACTATTATAACCAAACTGTTTTGCCATTTCAGCAAATAAATAATTTGTTAATTCATTTGTAAGCAAATCACTACCAAAAACAACCTTTCCAGACTCCCATGTAATATATGATGATGGACTACCTAAATGAGGCGTCCCTAAAAATATTATTTTATCTATATCATTTTCATAATTACTTGATTCTGCGTAATCCCGAGTAACTATACCACCCATACTATGAGCAACAATATTTACCTTATCAGCGCCAGTATTAATTTTGATTTTATCTATAAAATATTTAAGTTGAATTGCAGACTGATGGTTGTCCTGCATCCAGTTATACGGGAATGTAAAATAGTCCACATCCTCCCTCAAACCATTTTCGACTAAAGAATTGATTAGCGAGTCGTATGTGTGAAAAATTGGGTCTAAAAACAACTCTTTACTAAAACTTTTACCCCAGCTCCCCATTATTCCCGGAATAATTATTACCGGTCGCTTCTTGAGATATTCTGGCTGAATAGCTATCCCGTCATTTCTCCAAATACCATTTGTCCCAATACGCCCTACTACAAACGTCACTCCTTGAGACACAGCCGGGTAGACAGCACTAAATGTGAGTGGAGAAACCACGGTATCGAGAGTACTGGCCCCAGTCTGAGAGTAAATTCTAGGGGTTACATTCGCCAAGGTAAAGTTGGTAATTATCACATTTGCCAAAACATCAGGATTTTGACCACCAGAATACAGACGATTAGATTCATATTGACCGCTCGGATCAGGTGTTTTTAGATTGCTCCACGTAAAGCCACCATTTGACGAAAAACTAACACCACCGGGGCTGGCCGTAATGCACAGGTTACCGTCACCAAGAAAATATAAACCATTAATTCCACTATTAAACTGCGCCATCGCAGAAACTTGAGCCCAATTACCCCCGGCATCGCTTGTCTTGTATATTCCTGGTCCGGTTCCAGTTTTGGAAATATACGCTTCACTGCTGTTAATCGGGTTTACAGAAATGTACGCGATAGAGCTACTTGTGTTTGGCAGGTTGGTTTTTTCGATAATCAGGCTGTCTCTTACTCTATAGACAGAATTCGCAGCCGAAAAATATAGCGTTCCATCGTCCGAGGAAGACATATTATAAACAATGTTATTACCATAATTTACCACCGTCTGAAAAGTATCACTACCATCAATTGATCTTTTCAGTCCATCCATACAACCAAGCCAAAACTCCAGCTTATTACCTCGATTTTGAATCGCCGTATCACATATGCTATTTGCCCCTTGGATTGGTTGCCACGTATCTCCCCCATCTTTTGTATAATAATTATAGAAACCATTTTTTGTAGACGAGAGATTTACAACGATATGTTGTTTATCATATCGATCAACTACATATGATCTGACCTGTGTATCTTCGAAACCCATGCTCACCCACTCCGCTGCAAATGTCTTTTGCGGTAAATACAAAAAAAGACTCACTATAACTGTAAGCCCTGCATAAAATACACTTCTCCAATAATTTTCCTGGTTAATGATTGATTCAAACCAAGAAATCACAGCTGAATTTTTACCCATGGAAGCCACCTCTTACCTCCATTATTTGGCTATATTATGAGTATATGTGTAAATATTGTCAATATATAAACATTACGACATTCTTGCGAATGTCGTAATGTTTATACTACAAAACACGAATCTACTTACTTCTATGAGAACCTTTCAAAGCTTTCTATCATAATCTCTCCATAGGGAGACAAGGAGTGAAAAACGAACTTGCCTTTATATTCCTTGTTAATTAAGCCTGCCTTAGCTAGCCGACTTGTATGTTCGGAAATTGTTGTGATATTCGAATTCAGAGTCTCAGAAATATCGAATAAGGTTAAAGATCCCCTGTCTTTAATTAATTTCAAAATCTGTATCCGCCGGTGATTTGATACTCCTTTAAAATATCTTTCAAGTTGTTTTGGGGTTTTCGTCATAAGTATAATGTACCACTACATTACGACATTCGCAAGAATGTCGTAATGTTTATTCTAGTATATTCATTGGACCGGGCTTTAAAACTATTGATTTATTGGCCAACTTGTTATAATATATCGTGTTCTGCTCATAGATAATGCCCTACCGAGGTAGGGTCTGACTGAGAGGGGAAAGCACGTGAATATGTTGGATAAGGAACGTACGGTTGGCGAGCTGAACCGCCTGGCGTTTGCCATTGTCATCGGTGGCATTATCGTCTTCGGCATACTCTTCTCGCTCATCATAGGTCGGTTCAACGCCGACCCGAAGCCGCCCCAGACCAAGGTGCTGCCGACGATGTCGGCCGCCCCCACTCCCAAGAAGAAGTAGGAGGTGTACCATCGTGGAAGAGACACATGTCGTCTTCGCCTACGGAGAGATCAAGTCTGGCCACAAGCTGAATCTGGTTGATCCCCGTCTCGACGCCTGGGCCAAGAGCCTGGGCGGAGATCACCGGATCGACCTGTCACGAGGAATGGCGAAGTGTCGCGCTTCCCTTACGGAAGGCGACTATCGCCTGACACACCAGCGCGCCAAGGTCTACGGCCCTGACGGGTACCAGTACGCACTCGTCTCCTGGATTGAGGTCCTGGAGAGGGATGGCAACGATGTCATCGGAGAGATCGCTGTCTGCTTCCCTTGGGCAAATGGTTTCAGGGGCGAGCTGCGTAGCGTCGAGTTCTACATCACCGAAGGTCTGCATGAGGTTCTGATCTTGTTGGCAATCGACCTCATCACCGAAGTTCTCGACCTCGAGCGCTTCACGGTGATGACCGGCGCATTGCCCGAGCGCGAGTAGCGGAGGTGACCCTACATGCTGAGATCGATCCACAGTTGGCCTACCTTTGTCACAGACCTCACCGAGATCAACAGGGAGAAGGTGGCCAAGGACACTCACCCCTACCTCGCGTCCGAGTTTGCCACTCGTAAAGCAGCTACCTACGGCCCTTCTCTGGAGGATTTGGAGTGCGTCCTTCGGGATAACGGCTGGCTTCTCGGCGGGCCTTTCGAGGGCGAAAGCATCAACGGATTCAGGTTTGACCTCGCCTTCGTCGCAGCCAATCGTGAAAACGGCCGTGCCGTCGTGGTTGCGTACGCTGACCCGATTGCTCCACCGCACTTCTACACCTGCCGCGTGAACCGCGACTACGCTGCGAGGCTCGAGTTCGTTCCGTCCAGCTAGCGCACCACGCGTGCATCTGCCCCGCCTGCAAGTAAGGAAACTGCCCCATTTGCGTGCGGGGCAGTTTTCGTTCTATTTACTTTTCTTAAATGCCTCGAGTGGCTTATCGGGCACTGGATCATTGCCACCACGAGACCAGGGATTACATCGAAGTATGCGCCAGCTTCCCATTACCGTGCCGAGCACTACACCATGTTTATCAATCGCTTGCTTGGTATACTCCGAGCAAGTTGGAGAAAACCTGCAGTATCCATGAGGAAAGAAGCCAGAAATAATCCCATGGTCAGGAGATATAGTCTTCTGATACAGGGTAATTAGTGCCTTAAACGGCCACCGAATTATCTTATTTAGAGCTTTCATCAGTAAAAAGTCCGAGTCGCTTAAATGAACCAAGCAAGTCCTTCTCAAGAGTTTTATAGTCGGCAGTAAGGGCTGGTGCCTTAATTGTAATTACGACATTGTTGCCTGGCTTCAGCCTAGAATATGCAAGCCTAGCTGCTTCGCGCACTTTACGCTTCACTGCATTACGGTCATGAGCCTTTTTAGCTGCCTTCTTACTCGCAACGACACCAATCTTAGTCGCTCCACCACGACTAGCAAGGACGTTTACACTAAGAAGCGCGGTCGCATTATAACGACCGCGCCTATATACATTTTGAAAATCTCGATTGTCAGTAAGCCTGAGGGCTCTACTTAGCATATGCCTTTGGAGTCAGACTTTTACGTCCCTTCAGGCGACGAGCCTTGAGGACTTTTTGCCCTGCGGTAGTTGCCATGCGGACTAGGAATCCGTGTGTCTTGCCGACGTGGGCTTTCTTTGGCTGGAATGTTCTTTTACTCATTTCGTATCTTACCTATGTGTTATTTGGCGCATTTAACCTAGGTATTTTAGCATAAAATCCAGGATTGGTCAACCACGGCTACTTCGAGAGATAATCGGTAATCTGCGGGTTCATCTGTTTCTTGCGAGAAACCACTCCCTCGGCAGTGAGAATAGAATCAACCGTCTTTACTCCATAAATATTTTCTAGCATTATCTGTTCGTCTGTAGAAACTACAAAGAAATCACTTTTTGCCGCCAGAATATCAACACAGGCGAATACAATCACAGCGAGTCCCTCTGCCTGCTTCTTCTGTGCGAGCTCGGCTAGAATTTCTGATTTACGCTCGAGCACCATCTCTGGCTTAACGGTTTCCCAGACTCCAACCCCGACCTTCTTGCCATTTACTTCAAACTCTTTATAGTCCTTCCCGAGTAGCTCGGCTGTGCTGATATCAGAAATGTCTGACTTTGCCGCGAACATTTCATCAGCCAACTGCTGAATATCTAGATTTGCGACCATATTTAGCTCTTCTACGGCGGTCCTGTCTGCATCCGTCGTGGTAGGAGAAGTAAGATTAAGGGTATCGGAAACAATCGCCCCAATCATGATGCTGGCCAGCCTAGCATCGAAACTAATACTCTCTTTTTTGCCTAGCTCGTAGAGAACGGTGTTGGTAGAGCCAACGACACGAATAGTCACAACAACCGGCTCAGCCGTCTTGATTCCACCCATTTTGTGGTGATCGACTATCGATACTATTTCGTCTTCCTTGAGATTATCAGCAAATTCCTCTGGATTATTGGTATCAACAAGCGCCACCTTCTTCTCTTCTGCTGGGAGCAGAACTGGTATAGTAAAGCCAAATCTATTTAGCAAATATGATGTCTCTTTATTGATTTCGCAAGCAACAGCTGGGACAAAACCTTCGTGGATGGTAGAAAAAGCGATTGCTGCGACCACTGAGTCAGTATCTGGGTTCTTGTGTCCTATTGCATATGCATTCATTATTTATTCCCCTTTCTGGCTTGATATATTTTCTCAACTTCCGCAAGTTGCTCTAGGGTATTTACGCCAAGCACTTCTGTGGCATCACTGTCGCTCATTACCCTGATAGTACCGCCGTGCTCACGAATAATTTCAAGGGTGTCTGGTAGGTAATATTCACCCTGAGCATTATTGTTCCCAACCTGCTTTAGAGCGTCAAAGAGAGCGCCCGACCGGAAGCAGTATGTGCCAGTGTTTATCTCCCTGATCTGCTTTTCTTCATCTGTGGCATCTTTTTCTTCGACTATTTTTTCCAGGTGCCCCTCAGCGTCGCGAACAATTCTCCCGTATCCGAATGGGTCGCTAACAACTGCTGTCAGGACTGTTGCGTCGGCGCCAACTGATTCATGGTAGTCCATAAGTTTCGTAATGGTCGCCGCCTTTACTAGTGGTGCATCACCGCAGAGAACTACAACGGATGTTTCTGGGTCAGGAAAATTTTTCTCAGTAATCAGAACTGCGTGACCAGTACCAAGCTGCTGGTCCTGAAAAACACAAGTCGCCTCTTTGCACAGAGTATCTTCAACCGATTTTGCCATATGACCAGTAACAACAACCACCTTAGCAAGATTTGCTTCATGTGCAGACTCAAGCACGTGATTGACCATTGCTTTCCCGCCAACTTGGTGCAGCACCTTGGGGAGATCAGATTTCATTCGAGTACCCTTACCAGCGGCAAGGATAATAGCGGCACGATTCTTCATAGTTGTCTCCAAAATAAAACAGCCTTTCGGCCGCCTTATTATAACAATATCCGTGCTCAGAAGCTAGGATTTTACACTTCTCTTTATCGTGATGAGACCAAGCTTCCAGGCGACAACGAAGAGGACTCCCGCCGTAATCGCAAAGGTAGCAATTGCCTGAGGATTAGTCATTTTCATCGAAGCGATGGCGATAACTCCAAGAATGATGTTCACACCATAGATGATAAATGCAGTTTGCTTATGACTGAACCCCTTGTGCATAATTCGGTGATGGAGATGGGCGCTGTCCGGCTCGAAAGGACTCTTCCCAGAAAGGAGACGTCTTACTACTGCAAACCCGGTATCAAAAAGCGGTATTGCTAGTACTAGCATCGGCAGAATCATCGAAAATGCAGCCGCTACTTTCACCATACCCATTATAGAAACAACCGCCAAGGAGTAGCCGAGGAAGTTTGACCCTGCATCGCCCATAAACATTTTACGATTATGCTCATTCGAAAAGTTTGTTGGAAGAAAGGCAAATGCTGCGGCTCCAAGCGTGAACGCCAGTACTCCAGCATCATAACGTCCACTCATCAGAGCAACAGTGCCAAGGGTCCAAGCGGAAATACCAGAGACTCCAGCGGCGAGACCATCAAGGCCATCAAGGAAGTTAATCGCATTTGCGACTCCCACTATCCAGAGGAAGGTAAACGGTAGAGAAAGAAAACCAAGATTGATCAGTCCCCCATCAGCTGGATTACCTACAAACTCTATCCGAACCCCGGAATAAATCACAATCAGCGCCGCAAGAATCTGACCAAAAAACTTTGTAATTGGTGGGAGATCAAAGATGTCATCAAGAAGGCCAATCCCTGTGATTACGGTGCCGCCGAGAAGATAACCGATTATTTCTGGGCTCGTTCGATTGAAAAAGAGTGTCGCCACAAGAAAACCAAAAAATATCGCCACTCCGCCAGTCTGCGGCACAGGAAACTTATGAACCTTCCTCTCATTTGGCTGAGCAAGCGCTCCCACTTTCTCGGACAGTCGACGAACTATCGGAAGTAGTACCATCGTCACTGCCGCCGCAAGAAAAGGTAATATAAATAACTTTGGAGTAATCATATTCTAGACGCTATTTTAGCACCACTCTGGCCGCTTGAACATATTTTTGATAAAGCTTCTCTGTATTTTCCCACATTTTAGTTGCGGTAAAGTGGGAAAGTGCATATTCTTGTGCATTCTTTGCCTTATTCATAGTCGACTTATCACCAATTATTTCGGAAAACCCGGCTATCAAGGAATTTATATTACCATTTTTAAACAATATCCCAAACTCCCCGTTCTTTAATAGCCAATTATGGGCTGAACAATTAGACGCAAGAACTGGTACACCAAGAAGCATTGCCTCAACTACGCTTATAGGCATGTTTTCTATTTTTGAAGGCTGTACATAGTAGTTCGCAACCGCAATGGCCTCGTAACCATTCTCTATAGCTCCAGTAAAAATAATTTTATTTGAAATCTTTAACTTCTGGGCAAGACCCTTCATTGACTCAATAAGTTCACCATCTCCCACTAATAATAGCTTCCAATTCGCTTTATGGGATTTTGCGAATGCGCGAATCAGTATTTCGTGGCCCTTTTCCTCAGAAAATCTTCCTACATATGCAAAAATAATATCTTTTTTTGTAAGACTATACCTTTTACGAATATTGTTTTTGTCAAATTCGCCGATTTCAGCTCCATTTGGAATCGTAATAATCTTTGATTCTTTAATACCCTCATTTAATAAATATTCTTTAGCAAGTGGCGAAACTGCAATAAACTTTGTAAGCCCCTTCGAATAGAGTTGGTTTACAGAGGCCTGCAGTGAACTCTTTGGTTCCAGTCGATGAACGGTAGAAAATATTGCCGGAATTTTAACAAACCTTGATGCATCGATAACTAGAAAATTCTCTCTCATAAAGTGAGTATGAACAACATCTGGTTTCAGATTCTTAAGTAACTTCACTAAATTATAGACAGCGACAAGGTCATATGGAGCTCTCATTTTCAGCATATGGACATGGCAACCAATATTATTAACCTGATTAACGAGAGGACCTTCTCCACCAAAAACAAATTCAACCGAGTGACCAGAGTTAATCGCATATTTAGCCAACAAATAAGCGTATTTTTCCATCCCCCCTTGCCCTGGATAATTGATTACATGAACTATCTTCATCTGATAGCCTTTCTATATGTATTAGCCGTACCTAAAACCCACTTCTCAATAGTAAAGTTATTGCCAACGTAATCCTGTCCTGACACCGCAAGTTTTTGTCTTAACGCAGGACTTTCAATCAAAGTATTGATTGCAGCTGCTAAGGCAGGTGGAGTTTGTCCACCTGCAACTATCCCCGTTACACCGTCCTCAACTATCTCTCTCAGGCTCCCCACTGGGGTAACAACCACAGGGACACCGACAGCCATAGCCTCAATTGTTGCTAAACCAAAACCCTCAACAAGCGAAGGTTGGACGAAAATGTCACTTTTCGCGATAAACTCAAATGGTTCAACATGGCCGACAAGCTGGACTCGTTTCTGGAGACCTTCCTGAGCAATAATGCATTCAAGATTCTCTTTTTCTTCACCCTCTCCACCAATTCGAAGAGTAACTTTATCGTCCAATAACTTCATGGCACGAATCAGATTATGAAAGCCCTTTACCTGATGCAAACGTCCGACGGTAGAAATAACAACCGCACCATCACTTCGTTTGTTTACTAAATTATCTTGAGGTAACTCGATGGCGTTATACACCACATCGACCTTGTTCTTTTTAATACCACTTTTCTGAATTTTTTCAGCGATATATTGAGACACTGCGAGATATCTAGTAGTCTGAAAACGAGTTAAAACATCAATGGTTTTGTATATTAAGCGAAAAAGTGGATTGGGGTAGTCATAATCAATGTCTGAGTGCACCGTGACTAGACTTGGTACTCCGCTCAGAAGCGAAGCTGCTCTGCCATAAGCAGTAGAGACATTCCCGTGAGAAACTACTAAGCAGTACCCTTCTTGTTTCAGCATATTAGACATCTTATAAACAGTAGTAATTCCGATACGATTTCCCGAGAAAAGTTCTATTCTTGCCCCCGTCTTACGAAGACTATCAGTTAGTGGCCATTCTCCCAAGCTAAATAAAGTTAGTTCCATTTCGTCTTTGGGAAAGTATTTAAATAGAAGATTAAGATAAGTCTCAATCCCGCCCCAACCGGCGCCACCACTGTAGACGACAGCGATCTTCTTTGATTCTTTACTCATAAGAAGTTAACCCTATAATTATTCCTACCAAAACAGAAACTGCACCAAATTCGAGGACGTTACCCATGAACCCAGTAACTACGAATGCAACCAAAGACCCGATGGCTCCGAGGGTGAGGTACTGCTTATTCTCATTATAGCTATTTATAAGGCTTTTAAAAACCTCCGCAATAAATATGGCAAATATAAGAAGTCCGACTATCCCTGTCTGCACCAGAAGCTGAAGCCATTGGTTATCGGTATAATATAGTGCAACATATCCGCGCTGAATCCCTTCAAGATAGACTGGGCTTGAGCTGCTCAAGGCTAGTTTCCCGCCATAAGTACCGGGTCCGGTTCCAAGAAGTGGATGTTTTGAAAAAATGTGAAGTCCGTTGTTTAGCGACCATAATCTTCCGTCTAATGAAGCATCGAGCCAGTAGCTTTCAGATAGTAGCGAATAGATACGCAACCGAACCTGGGGCACTAGAAGGGTGAATACACCTAATCCAGTAATAAAAAGGTATCTCCAATTCACCACTACCGCCATCACGCCGATTCCCAAGATAAGTCCCAGCCATGCACTCCTAGAGAAGGAAAACACCGTTAAAAAGGTTGCTACTAGAGATACGACTAGGTATGCTCTATTTTTTACCTGCAGGTAATATGCAATGGATGTAATTGCTATAATTGCTACAATAGCACCAAATACATTGGGACTTCCGAAAAAACCAAAGGCCCTGGTCGATATCCCACTCTCAGAACTAGATAACCAGAGGCTAGATGTGCCTACGTTCGCAATAACTTGATAAAGACCATAAGCCAACACTGGTAGTGCGACGATAATAGTATCCCTGATAAACTTTATCGGCTTCGCCACGGCACTGCTAGCGAATAGTGCAATGCCAAACTGGAGGTACAGTAGCCATCCCTGGATAATTAGTCTACCACTAGCGCCGTTAATGACCGCGATTAGACCTGAAATCAGGGCAAACAAATAAAAACCAAGTAGTATCTTTCCTGACTTACTCAGTGTAATTCTTTTCTTATCAGCAAGTACTAGCGCCACCACCAAAAATACTGCAGGCAAATATAGCACCAAAGACGAACTCACGCCTATCTTTGATAAACCACCTTCGTAAAAATAGGTTGCAAGCGCTAATAGCAGGAATCCTTCTGAAACTTTCGGGAAAGATAATCGATTCAAAACCCTTCCCACAACTGAGTCACTGAAGACCATTTAGTTTGCCTTTTCTATTTTTGAGATCTTACCCTGAGCGAAGTAACCACCGTGAATCTCGGCTTTTTGACCAACTAATAGTCTCTGTCCAATAAATGTAGTAGTACCGTCCTCATCGACTGACCCGTCTCCTGATACTGTCACAAGAAGCTTATCCGAGTCTTCTCTTACAGAAACAACCGAAACCGGAGTATTAATACTATTTATGAATACTGTTTTTTCTCTTTCAGCTTCTGTTTTTATCAATTCGGCCTGCGCCTGGTCAATAATTTCGATAGTGACTTTTACAGTCTCACCAGTTTTAGAGGTCGGTTTCAAATAATAGATACAACCAATGGCCACAAAAATAAGCACCATTAATAAGACGAGGATGTCTAACCAGTATTTATTTAGTAACTTTTGCATATCCATTCTTTATCTTCCATTTTACCATCTCATAAATAAACCGCGGCACTGAATCCCAAAACCGCTTCCACCTACCCCTACCCTCGGTGAGACTACTATTGAAGAAGAGCCGCCAGAGCCACTCAAGGCCTAGGCGATTCACCCACGTTGGAGCTTTTTGCCTCGGATAAGCGATACGGACAAGTGTACCACCTTCACCGACAGCGACTTTCACGTGCTTCAATTTTGGTAGATTTTCATGAATCCAGTATTCTTGTTTAGGACTGCCAAGTGCCACTATCAGAAGGGCTGCGTCCGTCTTGTTGATATCTGCCACTGGATCAACTTTGGAATCAGACTGGAAATCATAACCGTTCTGAAAGCCGGCTATTTTCAACTTCGGGTGGTCTAGACGAATATTCTCGATAGCAAGCTCGAGATCTTTCTGTTTTGCACCAAAAAAATACACTGATTTCCCACTATCTTCAACGGCTTGTAGCATCAGATTAAAGGCTTCGATCCCCGGAAAAACCTCTGTGATTGGATAAGAAATAAAGCTTGGGTTCAGGACAATTGCTGCGCCACTATAAATCATCTGCCAGACAGACTGTATTGGTCTCATAAATTTATTCCGGGTAACAGGCATTGTAAGGTACTTAGCTGCCCACTGAACCCCTCGGCCATCAGGAATAATGACATCAGATTCATGTAATGTTCTTTTAAAGCTCGTATCATTTAACTGTCTTCGTAGTAATTCCGTATTTACTTTTACAAGTGCTAATTTTTTGTCCCCTGACAGAGCAATGCCAAGCTCTCGGCCAAGTTTAGCCAAACTACTATCTACTATATCTATCCCTAGGAGTTTATAACTATCCAAATGCAATTTATTTTCTCCCTAGATCCCCGTAAAGACAATCATAATCATCAATCATTCGACTGTATGAATAATATTTACGCGCTTTAGCGACAGCATTTCTCTGCATGTCAAAAAGTCCTTTGTCCTGTAATAATAAGTCTTTAATAATCTCTATTGCGTGACCAATATTTTTTGAATCGAATGTTCTGCCTATACTATCATCGACTATTTTTTTCATCTCTCCTGCCGTAGAAGTCACTAAAACATTACCGAGAGCCATGGCCTCGACTAGTGTTTGGGGGAAACCTTCGACATGAGATGGTAAGAAAAATATATCGCTAGCAGATAATATTGCTGCCACATCATCCCTATATCCAAGATATAGTACTTTATTATTTCTTCTCACTGCAGCCAACACCCGCTTTTTCTCTGGACCATCTCCTACGATAATCACCCTCGTATTAGGAATGTTTTTTATGGCATCGGCTAGTTTTACAACGGCTGAAACGTTCTTTTCTTCAGATAGTCGCCCCACAAAACATATTACTTTATCATCCTTGGTAACACCCAATGATTCCCTTGTTACGTTCCGATCATAGCTATCTGGAGAATAATCTCCATAAACATCTATCCCATTCAAAATCGGTATAACTATTTTATGGGGCAACCTAGCGCTAACAATATCTGTAACCGTAGTATTATCGCTAGTATAAACATCGACGTAGTCACCTAACTCAAGGGATTGCCAGAAAAAATCTACACTAGAATTAAACATTGTCACAATAATTTTTAGACCTGGATGGCGCTTTTTTAATTCAGATAGCATAGTAAGTGGATATTGACAGTGAAAAACATGAAAAATCTCTACATTCCTAGTAGAAATATAGTTTGAAATAAACTCTAACTGTAGTTGCTCATGTTCCAAAATATTTGGCAAATGATAGATGGAGTCACTAAACTCTCTGAAACGATATTCCCACTCATTATCTGACTTATAGCCAGTAATAAATGTAAAATCGTATTCGGCCGACAACCCTCTACAGAAGTTGTATAAAAGTGTTTCTGCTCCTCCATAAGTAAGCCAAGGAACTGCCACTACGACCTTTTTCCGCTGATCATTTTTCAGATAATCACTGTTGCTCCTTAGGTTTATGAAAGCTGTGCCTGGTATCACGATTTGCTTATTTTTCTGAAATTTTTTCAGATAGTACTCAATATTTGAGTAAAAAGACGGATGTAGCTGATTAATTTTTTCTAGATTTTGACTATGGTTCTTTACGTCCTCCTGATAACGTGATGTGTCTGCAGTTCTGTAAAAAAATAGTTTTTCAGCAATCTTTTTACCAAAATAACCCTTTTCTGCTAACGCAATCCAAAACTCCCAGTCTTCATAGCCAATCTCTGATTTATAGCCTCCTACGGCTTCCCAGGCTTCTTTACGATAAACAGCAGCTGTAATAACTATATTGTTTTTAATTAGTTCGGCTGGGTTATAATCAGCGTATTCCAGTACACGCTCTACTGCACCAAACATACTTGTATCAGTAGTTACAACAGCAACCCCAGGTGTTGTTTCAAGCAAAACCAGTGCCTTTTCTAAAAATGTTTTATCAAGTTTATCATCGGCATCCAAACAGAGAACGTAACGCCCCCAAGATTCCTTGATGCCGGTATTACGTGCCGTCGCTGGGCTGCCATTCCCAAGGTTTTTGTGGTGTGTGATTATCTTTATCCGACTATCCTTTATTTTCGAGAGTATAGCAGTATTTTCTGGATTTGACCCATCATTTACAATAATGTATTCGAAGTTTTGGTAACTTTGTCCCAAAACACTATCGACAGTTTCAAGGATAGTTGCACCATGATTATAAAATGGAGTAATGATCGACACTAAAGGGAGACCGCTTTGGATAGCTTGATTTTCAATAGTTGTGTATCGAATTCCCAAAAGAGCGTTTTTAAAACTTGAAATATTTGATTTAATTTTTGCGGGAATTAACCTACTGATCTGCGACCTGGTACCCTTTTTAGTTTTCGCTATTCGATCGTGTACTGCCGTTCGTAGATCAACCAGATTATCTCTAAGTTTAATGACGTAACGAGTAACGCGAGACATTTTTAATTGAATCAATTCCTCATTTACACTGTAGTAATCGCTTGTGACTTGAGATGTTTTTGAATATGCGTCTGAAAGATCCGTTCTAAGCTTTTGGTTGAGTGCTGCATAATCCGCAATTATTTCATTACTTTGATCAGAAAATAACTTTTTATGAAATTTAATGAGTAATTCGTAGAGCTGCTTGTGTTTTTCTGTTGCATTTTGAAGCATAGAATTATGCCTAATTCGGTACAAGAATAGAGGCTCCTCGATTATCCTCCAATCCTTACCGCTTTCAACAATACTAAGCCAAAATTCCCAGTCTTCGTAGCCGCCAATCATTTCTTTCTTATAACCCCCGACTTGTTCCCAAGAACTTTTGCGGAACATTGACCCAGCTATGAAATGATTTGTTAACAGAATATCGGTTTTATTCTCCACCTTTGGTCGCCATACTTCTGAACGGAGACCAAACTCCTGTATCCAAGTTGATACAAATCCAATCCTTTGGTCCTTGTCGCCGTCAAGTATCTTAGCTGTTTTCTCTAGGTAGGTTGGTCTAAGAGCATCGTCGCTGTCAAGACAGACGATGTAGTCACCTCGGGCTTTACCGATACCATAATTTCTGGCATCAGAAAGTCCACCATTTCTCTTATTAAAAACCATAACATCGGGGTGTTTTTTGCTAATTTCTTGCAGCAATTTGTCTGTATGATCGTCATTAGAACCATCATTAACAATAATTATTTCAAAATCATTTCTCGTTTGTGCAAAAACAGATCTCACTGCATCAAAAGCATATTGACCCTGATTATAGCAAGGAATAATAACGCTAATTTTTGGCTTTTTAACCATTTAATATACTCCTAATTTTTTTGTAGACGTCGTGATTTTGTTTTTTTAGATTATTTAGCCGTAAACAACGTATTAATTTATTTTTAAATGAATTACGTTTCAATAATTCTAGAATATTTGTTTCTTCTATTTTATCTATGGGCGCCATAGTAAATAAATCTGACACAAGTATGTCTTTTAGACCCTGGTACTTACTTTGATAATAGTCGTTGCTGTATATACCAATAACTGGTGTTCCTGAATATAATGAAGCCAACACACCATGGTAACTTTGGGAAATATTTATATAGCCCCTACCAAGAAAACTAGTCAACTCTGAAAAATTTATTGGCCTATCCCAGATTTCTATACCTTCCACCCCTCTCAAAATCTTTTCGAGACGCTCTTTCTCTTGATATAACATTGTAAAAATACGAACTTTTAGGCCCCGCTTATTAGCAAACTTGGTAATTAAGTTCGTCTTTGAAATAATATCTTTTTCTTCAGTTTCAGAGTATGCTTCACCTGGCCTAAAATGAACATTAATATATTTTCTTCTTCTGGGGTATAATCTCCATAGACTAAAGCGCGAGATTGTTTCATCAAAAGAAAAACTTGTTTTTGGGGATTGAAATGCATTGTCCCTCATCGCAAAAACAGCTGAATTTTTAGCAATATCCCCTATCTCAGTCATTTGTTTCTCATTAAACGGTCCCAAGCCTTGACCGGTAAAAACAACTTTTTTGGAAGAAAGTCCTTGTTCACATAGATATCGATAGAGCCATATTTTTTCTTCAAACCAATACTTATTCAAATAGCCACCGCCATAATAATGAACTAGCTTAATATCTTTGGTATTAATATTTGCCTTTTCCCAAGATTCTATATCATCTTTTACATAAACAAAACCATCATTCTGTGTTAAGGGCGTGTTTGCCATTAAAATAATGACATTAAATTTTTCTAGATATTGATGGTAAAACTCTTTTACAGATTCAAGGAGAGCTTCGTCTCCAAGATTGCCATATCCTCCGTCACCACCAGTTACAACTATACTAGCTTTTTTCATCTTGATCCCAGCAGTGTTTTAGAGAGACTATACCAGGAGAAACTTGATTTGACTTGGGAAAAGTTAGATATTTTGATGTTCTTTTACTGTCATATGAAGCAAGATAATTCCCCAAATCCGGATCGCCTTTAAAGATACTAGCTTGAAAATAATACCTTCCTTGTAATATCTGCTCCGGATCAATCGAGAGTGAAAATTTATTTATCCCTCTCTTAAAACCAAGTTTTTTCTCATCACTGTGAGAATTAAAACCGGCGACTCTTAATCCGGTCTCTTCTTCAAATAAACCAAAACCAATACCTAAATCAGAACCAGATATCGCACTATCAACTGTTATCGTTAATTGAACCTTATCCTTAAAACCAAACAACCCGTTTTCATTTTTATCATTTAGGGATATATCTTTGATAACTACACTTGTATCGAAGCTTACTGTTTTCTCGGTATCAATACTTTGAGATTGGAGTTTCAGATACTCAATTGCTGCTTCCTGAGCGCCCCCATCAAAGGCGATTTCTGCCTTCTCAAAGACTAAAACCCTATCACAAAACTTTTCAACCATATCCATACTATGAGACACAAACACAATTGTTTTACCGGATGCTTTCAATTCTTTAAAAACATTAAAGCATTTTCGTTGGAAATTCACATCGCCAACAGCCAGAACTTCGTCAATTAGCAGAATGTCTGCATGAGCATGTATTGCAACAGAAAAGGCTAATCTTACCTGCATGCCTGAAGAAAAATTTTTCAGCTTCTGGTCAACAAATTCTTCTAACTCGGAAAATTTAATTATTTCATCAAACTTCTCGTCAATTTCTTTTCTTGTTAGGCCAAGAATAACCCCGTTAAGATAAACATTGTCTCTTGCTGAAAGTTCTGGATTGAAGCCCACTCCTAGCTCAAGAAACGGTGAAAGTGTCCCATCTATGGTTATCTTACCCTTTTCTGGGACATAGATACCAGCCAACATTTTTAACATAGTACTTTTGCCACAGCCATTACGGCCGATGACGCCTAAAAATTCCCCTCTTTTTACCTCAAAACTAATCCCCTTAGCTGCTTCGTAACGAGTATACTTTTTCTTCTTAAAGAGATTGATTGCCGCTGACTTAAGAGAACTATTTCTTTCATGAGGAATCCTGAAAGACTTATAAACATTTTCAACTTTAATCGCAATACCGCTATTCACTTAAACCTCCTCAGCAAATTTAGCGGCCATTTTGTTGAAAATGTAATAACCGGATATAAACACAAATAAAACAAAAATTTCCGGTATATACGCGAACCCCCAATAATCTTGGATTGTTAAGACTCCTTCTAGCGGGATAAATGAGTGTCGTATTTGCTGCATTGTTTGAGCAATTGGAGAAAGAATCATAAATTTTGCATAGATATTTGGGACAGCGGCGATCGAATACAGTATCGGAGTTAAATAGAATAGCGCTTGATTGGTAATATCCCAAATATGTCCAATGTCATGAAACTTAACAAACATCGCACTAAGGTAGAAAGAGACCCCTAAAATAAATATGTAAAGCTCAATTATCGCCGGTATCACAAGTAAAATGTTCCAGGACAATTCTACATGGTTTAGGAGCGCAAAGAATAGAACCACTATCATATTCAGAGAAAAGGTTATCAGCGAAGTCATTGTTGCCGAGACGACTAATACTATTCGTGGGAAATATACCTTTCGAATCAAGTCCCCCTTAGAAAATATTGAAAGCATTGCCGACGACGTTGCTTCAGACCAAAACTGAAAAATCATTACTCCCAAAAGCAAATATACTGGGTAATGTGGAATACCGGTTCCTAACTTAAAAACCATCGTAAATATCACATATAGTACTGTAAATAGACCTAGAGGCTTCGCCAAAGACCAGATATAGCCCAGAACGGAGCCCTGATATTTCATCTTAAAGTCTGTGACAGCGATTTCTTTGATTAAGTGCCAGTATTTAAAATAGCGACTATCATTCATACTTCGCTATTTTAGCATAAAAAGGTTATAAATTGAACTATTTGTTCACTAGTCCTTATAGCCGTCTGGGTGGCCGCTATGCCACTTCCATGCTGTTTCTTCTATTCTTCGAAGGTCTTCGAGCTGAGGCTTCCACCCGAGGATATCTTTTGCTTTACCTGAACTAGCAACAATCTTCGCTGGGTCGCCATCTCTACGCGCTTCTTCAATAACTTTAAAGTCAACACCAGAAACATCTTTTGCAATCTCAATCACTTCTCTCACTGAATTGCCACGCTCATTCCCAAGGTTAAAGATATTACTATCATTCCCTGCATCAAGATATTTTAATGCAAGCACATGTGCGTCTGCGAGATCGTTTACGTGAACATAGTCTCGAACTCCAGTTCCATCTTCGGTTGGATAATCCGTTCCAAAGATACTTATGGCGTCCCGCTTACCGAGTGCCGTTAGGAAAGCTACGGTCAAAAGGTGTGTTTTGTGCTTATGGTCCGGCCCAATCTCTCCAGATGGGTCAGCCCCGGTCGCATTAAAATAGCGTAAGGCGACCGACTTTAGTCCATAGGCATAGTCATAAGCCTTAAGAACATGTTCAAACATCAGTTTTGAAAGTCCATAAATATTCGTTGGCTCAGTGGGTGAAGTTTCAACCACCGGCATTTTCTCTGGCTCACCATATACAGCGGCCGTGGACGAAAAAATAATCTTTTTTACTCCGTGTTTCACCATCATATCGGCTAGATTCAGACTGTTGACGAAATTATTCTGAAAGAAACGTTTCGGGTCAGTATTTGATTCGCCCGCTTCGATACTACCGGCAAAATGGACCACCGCTTCAAATTTTTCAGCTTCAAAGACTTTATCTAGCTTTTCAAGATCTTCGAGATTGCCCTCAATCAGACGAAACTCCTTGATGGCATCCCTGTGACCAGAAGATAGGTTGTCGTATATTACTATTTCATAGCCAGCTTCACGTAGTTTTCTTACAGTGTGGCTTCCTATATAACCGGCCCCACCAGTAACAAGTATTTTACTCATTCTATCTCCTTACATATTTGATTTTACTCTATTATTACCTTCAAAACCAGGCTGATAAATAGTAGAATACAACTGTGGTCAAAAAGTTTTTACAGAACGATTTTCTGAAGCACAATTTAGTATTTTTCCTAGGAACGTTATCGTTTTCGTTTTTTAATTATTTATATTATCCAGTAATAAGCAGATTACTGTCAGTCGCAAACTTTGGCGAAGTCCAATCACTAATCACTCTTTACATGGAATTTGGAGTAATCTTTACTTCTTTTGGTTATCTAATAATCAACATACAAAATAATCATTCAAGTGACGATGAAAAAGGATTAATTCTTACTGAATTAGAAAGAATAGCACTATTTATCTCCTTAATCGTTGGAATAACTATTATCTTACTTAGCCCACTACTTGCTATTAACCTTAAATACAGCGGAACAGCTGGGATTATTTCCCTTGCTCCGCTCTTTGTCATAACCGTACCCTATATCTTTCGTTTATATTATTTGCAATCAAAGCTACACCTAAGCAAGGTTTCTATTGGAAATATTATCTACTCAATCGGTAAACTGATTTTGGCCTCAATTCTAATACTATTAGGCATACAGGTAACAGGGGCAATCTGGGGATATACTCTTTCTCTTGTAATAACTTGGGCTTATTTATACTCAAATACTAAAAAAGAAGTTCCATTTTCTAAATTTAATCTTCCTATAATACTAAGAGGAAAACAGTTTTTGTCTGAGAAGAAAATAATTTCGCAGCAAGCTAAGCTGGGACTGTTTATTATTTCAGTTTTATTTGGGCTAACCGTTTTATATACCGCAGACGTTCTTGTAGTAAGAAAATATTTTTCTTCAGAAATTGCTGGTTTTTATAGTGGGATATCGACAATTGCTCGAATTATATATTTTTTGACCGCATCAGTTCCTGGAGTCCTATTGGCCAGTGTTAGCACGAAAAACTCCCCATCGCAAAACAGGAAATTACTATACAGGTCTATAGCAATTCTTGTCAGTCTTGGACTTATTGGTCTAGCTGGATTCGCTCTTTTCCCAAAACTAATAATTGGGATTTTAATGGGTGCAAAATTCCAAACGTTTTATTATTTACTAGTCCCCTTAGGGTTGGTAATGCTAGTATCGTCTATCGTAAACCTAATTTTTACTTATCACCTATCAGTTAGGAAGTATTGGGCCCTTTTCCCAGTTTTGCTAAGTCTTCTAGTATTTTATATACTAGTGATATTGAATCATGGACAGTTATTTGATATTATTATCGACTTATTAATAGCTAATTGCGTTGCACTTGTCGGTGGTATTTATCTAATCTGGAGAAAATAATGAGCAAAAAGAAAAAAATATCGATTGTGATTCCCTGTTATAACGAAAGTGGTAATATAAGTAGTTTTTACAAAGAATTAAAGAGCCATCTATTATATGATAAATACGACTTTGAAATCATTTACATTAATGATGGCTCGGTTGACGATACCTGGGACAAACTAGTCGATCTTGCTAGAAATGAGCATATCAAGGCGTTGTCATTTAGTCGTAATTTCGGCCACGCGGCTGCACTTCAGGCTGGACTTGAAGCGGCTACGGGCGATGCCATTATTATGATGGATGGTGACTTACAACAGCCTCCGTCTCTAATTCCTAAACTCATATCTGAATGGGAAAATGGCTTTGATGTAGTAAAAACAATCAGGATATTCACTGAGGGCGTCTCAGTTTTTAAAAGAATCACTTCAACAATCTTTTATTTCATATTGAATACTTTTAGTGGTTTAAATCTAAGGGATGGTGAAGCCGATTTCCGACTTGTCGATCGTAAAGTGTTGGACAAAATTAACAGCATGCCTGAAAGTCCCAAGTTTTATCGAGGTCTATTTAATTGGATTGGTTTTAGATCGACTGAAGTTGAATATAAAGCTGGAGCAAGAAGTTATGGGAAGTCTTCGTTCACTATAAAGAAAATGATAGAACTCGCAAGACTGGGGTTAACTTCATTCAGCATGGCTCCACTTAAAGTCATTATCGGGATTGGAATCGCACTTTCGGGAGTTTCCCTAGTTGGCCTACTAATTATGGCCTATTTGAAGATATTTATTAACTACAACTATGTGAGCAATAATGTAGTTCTTTTAACTGTAATAATTTTTATTACGGGCATACTCTCTACTTTTCAAGGAATCATTGCGGTCTACCTTGTAGATATTTTCAATGCCGTTAAAGGACGGCCAACATACATAGTTCGCGAAGAGATAGCGCGTGAAAAATAACAACAGTCAACCCTTGGTCAGCGTAATTATCCCTGCCTATAATGCTCAGGAATACTTAAAAGATGCTATTGATAGCATCTTAAAACAAACTTATAAAAATATTGAGATTATCATCATTGATGACCGCTCGAGAGACAAGACAGCCGACATTATCAGACGCTACTCCAAAAGCCATAATAATATCTTAGCCTTTTATAACAAAGAAAATATGGGCGTTGGCTGGGTACGCAACTTTGCCATATCAAAAGCAAACGGCAAATACATTGCCTGGCAGGACGCTGATGATATTTCTCTATCAGACCGAATCGAATCCCAAGTAAATTACATGGAAACAACTCCTGAGGTTGGAGTTGTTGGGGGCTTTATTGAAATTTTCGGAGAAGGAATCAGTTCTTCAGTAAGAAAATATGCAAAAGACGATAAATCCCTGCGAAACAAGATCTTTCAATATAATCCAGTTGCAAACCCAGCCTCTATGTATCGAAAGACTGTTTTTGAAACTGTTGGTAAATTTAACCCAGAGTTAAGGGTCTCTGAAGATCTAGAAATGCTTTTTAGGGCTGGCGAAAAATATCAATTTGCAAATATACAACAATTAGCTATTCGCTACCGACAAAACAGCAACTCCCTTACACGAAGTAAGCTAAAAGAAATGGAGCTTGTATCTATCCGGCTGCGTCTAAAATATAGTAAAAGTCCTGCCTACCACCCAACGGTTTTCGACTATATTTACAATATCGCTCAATTCATTTCAATTTATCTAATACCGGCCAATCTCAAGGTTTCGCTATTCAACTTAATACGGAATTCCTGATGAAAAAACTTGCTATTGCTACACACACCGCATTAATAAACGGCAAAGAATATGATGGTATTGGGAACGTGTTGCGCGATAATCTAAACGATATCGGCAGTGAATATTATTTTGTTAGACATTCTATGGACGGCAAACTACCATCAAGAATCGAACTTCAGAATGCGAATTCAAGGCCTACTTTCCACAAGCTAGCAATCATTTCAAAGGTCGCGCCATTACGGTATCTGACAGAAATCATGTCCACTTTTACCTTTTTCACATTTGTCAAAAAAACCGATATATTTATTGGGGTAGACCCTCTTAATACCCTCGCCGGGGTGTTGTTAAAAAAAATCAACAAAGTAGAAAAAATAGTGTTCTTTACTCCAGACTATTCACCCAAAAGGTTCGATAATATATGGTTAAATTCAATTTACCATTCTATTGATAAGTATTGTGTCAAAAATTCTGATGAAGTATGGTCAGTTTCAACAAAAATTTGTCAAATCCGCAGAGAAATGGGTTTAGAGGATACTAAAAATATATTTGTACCAAATGTTCCACCAACTAAGTACTCTTATCTTCAATCAAACAAGCATTATCGACACAGACTAATAACCTACGGCATTATCGACAATCAATTAGATTTTAAAAATTCTATTTTAGCCGTTAAGGAACTTTCTAAAAAATACCCTGACATAGAATATGAAATAATTGGAAATGGCCCAGAAGAAAAGGCCCTCAATAATTTTATTAAGAAAAATTCTGCATCAAAGTATATTAAGTTGCTAGGACATATGACTCTCGAAGAGACTTTAAAACATGCGTCCAGGGCTGGGGTTGGCTTAGCCCTTTATACTGGTGCCTGGGGCTTCAATCAATTTGGAGATAGCACTAAATGTAGAGAATATATGTTTTTTGGACTTCCGATCCTAACCACAGACTCCCACTCTACCACGGGAGAGATTGTTAGTAATAAAGCAGGCATCGTTTCTAGCATGAAGGTAAGTGAGTATGTAAGTGCAATCGAAAAGATTTTTGATAACTACGACCATTACTCAAGTAATTCAAGATTGTTGGGCCAGAAATACGACGGTATCCACAAAACCCTTTTAATTGCCCTATTGAGAGACTAGTTTCAACTTTTTTACGCCATAGTAGTTTGCAGCACAAACGTTTATCCAATGGCTTGATTCGGTGGTCATATTTCGTTCAGGAGATTCATTGTCTACAATAGAAGGAAACTCAATCAACACTTTCCCTGTTTTCTTTTGCTCAAGAATATATCTTTCTCTTAGATCATAGTTATAGGCAAACTTTTTATTATAGTCAATTATATATGTCACCTTGCTATAGATTCTAGAGAGGCTATATCTGTGATTTTTGTAAATAAATAAACTTCCAGCAGTAACCAATGCGCAAACTAACATTACTACAAGGATTTTTGTTCGTAGATTAATAGCTGACACATCAAAGTTTAGCTGCTTAATATAGGCGGCAAAGACAAATGCAAACATAAAGACGTAGGCAATAAATAAGAAAACCATCGTAACAAAAGACCTGCTTGGTGGTCCATCAGGAAAGACATAATACCCAGGTATTAGGCAAAACCAGACACTAAATGGCAGCACTAAAAAGAATAGGAATATTATTAACTTATTTATATAACCTTTAAAATTAATTTGGATTTTAAAACTATTTTGACCATAAAAAACAAAAAAACTAATCACGAAAATAAATACCGTTATTACCAGGTATTGCGGCGTAATAACAATCGTCTTGAAAAACGAAAGTGCGCCTTGAAGTGATCCGACAACTACGTCTTGTATGGTTGGTTTAAAAATAATCCCTGCATCTTTATACATCTGGGCCCTTTGCACCCTGGCCGGAAGTAGATACATAGTCACAATAGAAAAAATGTTTGCAAATAATATACTTGCGGCTAACAACGCTTTATTGTGTCGTTTCACAACAGACAGAATCACTAGTCCTACCGTAATTGGTAAAAAAGCAAATGCTAATGATTCACTGAATCCAAAGGTAAAATAGGTTAAAATAAATAGTATTATAACTCCTGAAAATTGTAACTTCTTATTATTATTGCTCAGAACAAACCCACCAAAAAGTATTGCAATAAAAATGAATAAAAGGGGCCAAGTATAGACAATTGAAGCCCCAAACCAATATAATGACTCGCTTGGCTTTGGTGTCAATAGAAAAAGGCCAGCAAACAGTGTTTCGGCTAATAAAATTGACTTTATCATATTCCCGCTTTGGGCAATTTTTGTAAGCAGGCGCAACAATAGATAGCAAAACAATACCAAGATTACAAACAAAATCATGACAAGAAATTGAAATGACTGAGCTCCAAAAAGAGCAATAAAATATGAAAATATTGAACTGCCATATCTAATGCCAAAATATTTAAATAAAGTCCCCCAGTAACCGTTTGCGGCTACAACAGAAAGCGTGCAAAAATCATCGGCAATTGGTCTCTGAAAAAGACCAACGTAACAAATCAACATGACCGCTGGAGACAAAATCAATACTCCCAAATATGGAAGTCCTCGACTTATCGTCTTTATGATAGGATTGGGGTTAATTTTGAATTTTAGCATTCGGCTCTGCCTTAATACGTTTATTGTACAGTAAACAATACTTTATTAGAAAGGCTTAACCAGTATGATGTTTGGAGCATCCCTACCCAAACACTGAGAGTCCCTGACTGCGCTGGCATAACTTTCCCTGAAAGATTTTTCGTGGCGCTAGCAGCAATTGAGCCAGATCCAGCCCAACCAGTATCATAGTTTTTTGTACCAAGACGCACACCAAAACCAAGGTTATCATAGTTGATGGTATGATCCTCATTGTTAGTAACAGTGGCCGCCAAGGTCACTTGTTGACCAGCAATCGCACTTGTAGGTGTCATTGAAATTGGGGTTGTTACTGTAATGTTTGGGAAGTGAGTTGTGAGTACTGTCTTTTTGTCATTATATAGATAGAATGATCCCCGATAGTTGAATGCAGGTGTAATAGAAACCGTTCCAACGTCCTTTACCCTTAAGGTTGACGAGAAGACGTATTTATCCTTGGCTGGAACGGTCACAGGACCACGCCAACCAAAATCACGATTATTACCATTTGAAGCTCTTCCTATATAACCAACAGAATCCAGAATGATATCTGTATCGGTATTGTTATAGATATCAAAGTCAGCTGTTACATCTTGACCAACTGCCGGGGTTGCGTCAGAAGTGAAAAGATATGGGAAAGAGAGGTAACTTTGTCGAAATGGATTTATATTAAATGACTTATTAGAACCAGCAAAAGTGCCCCATTCCCCAGAAAAATAATTCCCTACCCAAACACTGAGAGTCCCTGACTGCGCTGGCATAACTTTCCCTGAAAGATTTTTCGTGGCGCTAGCAGCAATTGAGCCAGATCCAGCCCAACCAGTATCATAGTTTTTTGTACCAAGACGCACACCAAAACCAAGGTTATCATAGTTGATGGTATGATCCTCATTGTTAGTAACAGTGGCCGCCAAGGTCACTTGTTGACCAGCAATCGCACTTGTAGGTGTCATTGAAATTGGGGTTGTTACTGTAATGTTTGGGAAGTGAGTTGTGAGTACTGTCTTTTTGTCATTATATAGATAGAATGATCCCCGATAGTTGAATGCAGGTGTAATAGAAACCGTTCCAACGTCCTTTACCCTTAAGGTTGACGAGAAGACGTATTTATCCTTGGCTGGAACGGTCACAGGACCACGCCAACCAAAATCACGATTATTACCATTTGAAGCTCTTCCTATATAACCAACAGAATCCAGAATGATATCTGTATCGGTATTGTTATAGATATCAAAGTCAGCTGTTACATCTTGACCAACTGCCGGGGTTGCGTCAGAAGTGAAAAGATATGGGAAAGAAAGAGAGTTAGCGATAATTTGAACTTGATCAAACCAGTCGTTATATATTCGCCAAAAATTTCTGTTTCCATAAGCACTGCAGTAATCCCCTGTGCCGTAAAGATTTGCAAGAGCAGCGGCATTTGGCTGGTATGGAGTATAGTTATACAGCCCAGCTGTAGCATTATTCTGGACATATACGCTCGAACTACCACAGCTGGTATCTGGATTGTAAAGAATTGTGTTGTTTTGGCCAGACTTATACCTAAATAATTCTGGGCTATCTTTATACTTTTTAAACTGTTTTGCTGCATTCATAACCTGATTATAAAAGCCTTCAAAGGTAGGATCACATGGTGCTCCATCTGGGCAACCATAACCCATGGCGTTTCGATACTGTGAAGAGAGAGGCCAAGTGTCTGTTACAAGAGGTCCGGGTGATTCTTTTTGCAATGTAGCAATCAGCGCTTCCGAACTAATCCCATAAGTTGAGGCTGCCTTTTGAATAATTTGAGCCGCTGTCAGTGCACCCTGGCTATCCAAAGAAACGCTACTAGCATTATAACTATTGATTACGGTGTCAGCGCGGGGAACTTGTCGATAAGTTGTTAGACAATAATACGGAGGTGCCGACCATCCATTAAGTGCTGCATACTGGGCGTGAGTAATATCTGAACGCCCATATTCTGCTGCCGGTTGAGTACCATTTGTATCACAGTTGGACACTTTCGTCATCAAAAACGCCTGAACCTGAGCTGTAGTCATCGAACTGCCATTATAAAATAATGTGTCAGCAATAATATTCCCCGCTAACCAATCACTCCCACTGATGGCAACTGTCTTATTTGGAGACACGAAAAAATTTGCACCGATAATTGTAAGGGCTGTGGTTATTCCAATAATAAATAACTTATATTTACTAAGTTCCATGTTTGATTTCATTTAATTAATCTGTAATGTTTTAGTCGCTACCGCCTGAGTATCCCCAGTATAATACCTGAGAGTTAGAGTCCAACTTCCAAGACTATCAAACTCATTTACTGATAATGAAACCGGACCACAGATACCACCCGTGGCATCTGTAACCTTAGTCACGGGCTTAGAGTTTGGATTTGTAAATTCAGCGCTACAGGTTCCGCTCTCGCCTGGGTTCGTAACAGTCGCCCTATACAGAACTGAACCATTGTCTTCACTCAATTGGTCAATAATCAGCTTAACTTCAGTTGAAACCGGTACTTCGGTGGTATTCTTTGAGGTGTCGACATTAATATTTGTTGTCGGTTTTTTCTCGGTATAACTATCGCTTTCTG
The DNA here is from genome assembly GCA_964511435.1 of uncultured Candidatus Saccharibacteria bacterium. Classification (GTDB taxonomy): domain Bacteria; phylum Patescibacteriota; class CPR2; order UBA1875; family CAIMLA01; genus JBGSPL01. Next base: position 26,374 of record CAZEFH010000002.1, on the reverse strand, counting down.
ACGTTTTGATGCCATCAGATGCTGTTATTAATTCCTTTGAAAACTTATTAGCTGACAAAATATACCATACAACGAAAACAACTGTCACCATTAAGACCATTACTGCAGTAATTACTACTAGCTTCTTCTTAGGGGTGTGGATCTTTTTAGTTATATTCCCTCCTACGTTTTCTGCACTTAATTATACCACAATTAAGCACAAAATATCTTAAGAGAATAGTACAAAAGAATTTTCCTCGTTAAGCTATTTCCCGATAGAGTGTAGGAACTTTTTGAATTCCCCGTTCAGCTTTTCGTGCTTAAGAGCCATACAGACAGTGGCCTTTAAAAAGCCCAGTTTATCACCAGTGTCATAGTGCTCATTTTGCATTTTATAACTCACCATGCCATCGTCTTTAATTAGTTCAATAATGGCGTCTGTAAGCTGGATTTCGTTTCCCTTACCTGGCTTTGTATTTTCTAGGTAATTAAATATTTCTGGTTTCAGCACATAGCGTCCGACTACTGCGTGGTTGGATGGAGCCTCTTTAATATCTGGCTTTTCGACAATTCCTTTTAAGTTAAAATATTCACCATCAGTACCAGATTCGGGCTCAACCACCCCATAAGAACTAACTCTTTCTTCCGGGACTTCTTCAGTCAGTATTACTGATTTGCCAGTCTCTTCAAAGACGCGCACCATTTCGCCAATAGTGGGCTTTTCTCCATATAGAAAATCATCAGGCAGAATCACGGCGAAGGGCTCGTCACCTACAAGGTCCTTTGCACGTAAAACTGCGTGCCCAAGTCCAAGGGGCTCCTTCTGTCTGATATATACAATGTTCGCCATATCTGAGACCTGCTGTACTTCCTTTAAGACCTCGGTCTTACCACGAAGCTCTAGAGTATGTTCTAGCTCATATGAGTGATCAAAATAGTCTTCGATTGCATTCTTACCACGCCCTGTGATAAAAATAATGTCGGTAATCCCTGCTCTGACAGCCTCTTCTACAGCATAGTGAATCGCTGGACGATCGATAATTGGTAACATTTCCTTCGGCATTGACTTAGTGGCTGGCAAAAACCGGGTTCCAAAACCAGCAGCTGGGATAACGGCTTTACGGACTTTTATTGACATATTATCTCCATTACTTTACTAGACGATAGTATCATATATGCTTTATTATTGTACAACATGAATAGTATTAAAAAGATTTATAAAACTGCCATCTCAATGTCGGAAGGAGTAACTAGAATTATTTCCAATCATCCGACTACAGTGCTTGTGTTCAATTCGATAATTATTACGGCTCTCGCAGCCTATGTGCAACGAGAAGCCCTGGAGAAGTCCCTTTTCTTAACATTTGAATGGGTTGTCGGTAAGTCGTGGTTGTTTACTATAAATGTTCTTTTAGTATTACTTATCGGGAGTATTTTCCTCTTAATTCTAAAACGCCTGCAGTTTGCACTATTATTACAAAATATATTGATGCTGTCGCTAAGTCTTGTGAATTACTTTAAGCTCAGTTTTAGGGGAGAACCATTTTTGCCATGGGACTTAACTATTAGTAGAGAGGCGCTGAAAATTATCGGGCAGCTATCATTTAACGAATCCATATCACTAATTATTTTTCTTCTATACACCGTGTTTATCGCAACTATATTATACAAAAGCAAGCCACTAAAAATTGATCGTGATTTCCGTTTTTCTTTGCTAGTTATTCTAATATTTGTATCTTGTTTAATTGTTCCTGGCTACCTGTTTAACCAAAAGAACCAAGTTAGGCTAGGTGTTCACGATATGGTTTTTAATGAGAAAAATAATTACCTTACAAATGGGCTACTAAATGCTTTCTTGTTACAAGTAAGATATTCCATACCTCAAAAACCTGAAAACTACAGTAAAGAGCTGGCAAAAGACTATCTTAAAGATCAATCAAATAAATACGAGACAACTTCTCAGAAGCCAAATATTATCATGGTCATGGACGAATCATTCTGGGACCCCACTAGACTACCTAATGTTGTTTTCTCGAAGGATCCTTTAGCAAATTTCCATCAACTACAGAAAACAAGCATTCATGGAAACTTACTTACGGAGCAGTTCGGTGGGAATACTGCGAATACTGAATTTGAGGTATTAACTGGGAATTCTATGCAATTTTTACCCTTTTCATCTTCGCCATACCTGCAGTATATTAAAAAGCCAATAAATTCATTACCAAACTTATTAAAAAGCCAGGGATATGATACTTATGCAATTCATCCCTACGAAGGATGGTACTGGAACAGAGAAAAAATATATCCCCTGCTTGGATTTGATAAATTTGCATCAGTTAGCTCATTCTCTGGTAAAGATATGAAGGGGTGGTATGTCTCCGACAGAGCAGCCACTGATTACATAGTTGATATGTATAACAATAGGGAACAAGAAAAGCCTTTTTATTCTTTTCTTGTTACAATGCAGAATCACCCTTCCTACACCCCAAATAGATATGATGCTGTCGAGATATCAGCTACTTCATCATCTCTTAGCCTCAAGCAGATTGCGGCACTTGAAACATACACTGAGGGGGTAAAAGACGCCGATTTAGCATTAAAGAAATTAGTGGATTATTTCTCAAAGATTAATACCCCTACTTATATAGTTTTCTGGGGAGACCATTTGCCAATATTGGGTAACGACTACTCGGTATATAAAGAAACGGGATACATTAGTGGTATAAATTTATCAGACAAAGACTTGACTAGGCTACACTCAGTACCGTTTCTTATTTGGAGCAACAATTCAAACACAGAAACTAACCTAGGAACTATCAACGACACGTTTCTAGCACCAATCCTACTAAAGAAGGCTGGTATTGAGTCAACTAATTATTTCACCTTTCTTGAAGGACAAATGAAATACTACGATGCGTGTAACAGCTTTGGTTGCATCAAAAATGGCAAAGCAATTGACCGAACCGAGGAAGTCGTTAAGCGGGCTTTAGATAAATATAGTATTGTGCAGTATTACCACCTTTTTGATAACTAAGCCTTAGATTGGCTTAATTACAATCTTGCGGTCTCTTCCAGTACCAGTCGACTCGCTAACAAGGCCCTCTTTATTCGCTTCGGCATGTACTAGCCTGCGCTCATATGAATTCAGGCCTGTGATTGTTTCTGGGAAGCCGCTGGTCTTCACTTTTTCAATCGCTTTTCTAGCCAGATCTTTGGTCCTACGATCGCGCCCAGCCAAATAGCCTCCCGTATCGATACGAACTTGGATATTTTCTCCTAGTTCATTCTTCACGATAATCCCAACGAGGTAAGTAAAGTCTGCTAGTGTCTCTCCATGGAAACCAATCATTATGGCGCTATCATTCCCTGCAAGATCTACCTTTATCCCATCCGTATCAGCGCTAACATTTGGGGAAAGCGACACGCGCATCCAGCGCAACATATCAGCAACGATGGTCTCAACTTTTTTGATTTCTGCGTGTCCAACTGACATTATTTCTTCCTTTTGGGAGTAACTTTCTTTTCCTCTGCCTCGACTTCAATAATGGCTTCCTTGTCGAGACTAGCGACATCGCCACGCATCGCAAGCCACTGCTGCAAATATGCAACCCCTGTGGTCACAGCCCAGTAAAGTGGCAGAGCGGCTGGCCAGATAAGGCCGATATAAAGAATCATCAGTGGCATCATGATGGTCATCATGCCTAGTGTCTGGGCGCTCTGATTGTTGTCCTGCTGCTTTGGCATCATTTGTTTCATCTGTAGATACTGGGCTCCAGCTGCAACAAGGGCAAAGACAATCTCCTTGTTTATCTTGATTGGACTAAACGAAACTACCGCCTTATTTGCGAGATCAAAGAAGCCAAGGAAAGTAGTATTGAAACTGCCGCTAAGAGCGTCTTTCACGAAGCCTAAGTTATGCATCCAGCCATAAAGATAGTGCCAAATACCCGCATCACTCTTAACAAGATTGATAAATGCTGGCTCGCTAAATTTAATGATAGCGTAGTAAAGTGCAATCATAATCGGGAATTGTATCAGAGACGGCAGACAAGAAGACAGCGGATTCACTTCCTTCTCCTTATAAAGCTCAAGGGTCATCGCCTGAAGTTTCTGTGGATCATTCTTGTACTTCTCAGAGATCTTCTTTATTTCTGGCTGCAGCTCGTTTAGCGCCTTCTGGTTTTTCATCATCTTTGCTTGAATTGGCCAAAGTATTGCTCGGATAAGTACAGTAAGAAGGATGATTGCCAGGCCAAAATCATGAAAAGGAATGATGCTATAAAAGAATACCAATATGTTTACGAAGGGCTGAACTAGAATAGTGTCAAATAGACTCATAATATACCTTATCTTTAGCAGCTTATATCTTAGCACGGACCGCCACCCTGCTCAATCATTTTGTGCTTATTATCCCCCAAAATGTGGATAACATATGGGGGTTGTGGAAAACTTTTTTATGTACTATAATGAACTTACTTTACACTCGTTTTGAGCAATGTTGGGCAAATAAAGCCGTTACTGCACTATAAGTAACCGGCACGAGGCAATGATGGAAAAAGATGCAATCTGGAAATCAGTTCTGGGTGAACTCGAAGTTTCCCTGTCAAAGGCAAACTTTACGACCTGGTTCAAAAACACTCAGATTGCGTCTATTGATGGTGAAGTTGTTCTGGTAAGCGTCCCAAATGTTTTCACTAAAGAGTGGCTAGAAAAGAAATATCACCCCCAGATACTCGAAGCCATAAAACATGCTGCGCCCCAAGTCTCAAAAATAGAATATCGGGTTGGCTCAGCAAAAACTATCGAAAAATTAAACGAAAAGGTAGAACCAGTAGCTGTCACGACTGACGACACTATTCATATTAAACCTACTGCCCCGGCGGTAAGTAGTGATGGCGGTACTGCTAGCGGGATGAATCCGCGCTATACCCTAGATACTTTCGTCGTCGGAACTTCAAACAAGCTTGCGTTTGCCGCTTGTCAGAGTGTCGCCGAAAATCCAGGAACAAAATACAACCCACTCTTCATCTATGGCGGAGTTGGACTGGGGAAGACCCATCTAATGCAAGCGGTTGGTAATGCCATCCGTAACCGAGACGCTAAGAAAAACATTGTCTATGTCACCAGCGAGAAATTTACAAACGACTTTATTTCTTCGATTACAGAGAAAAAAACCGGCGGTTTTAAAGATAAATATCGTAAAGCAGACGTTTTGATTGTTGATGACCTGCAATTCCTCGCTAATAAGGAGCAAACTCAGGAGGAATTCTTTCACACCTTTAATGCTCTCCATCAAGCAAATAAGCAAATCATTCTCGCGAGCGACCGTCCTCCAAAAGCAATCCCAACTCTAGAGGAGCGCCTCCGTTCTCGTTTCGAATGGGGTTTAATGGTAGACATTCAGCCGCCAGACCTAGAAACGAGAATTGCTATCTTGCAGCGCAAAAGTCAACTTCGGGGCTATGTTGTGCCCTTAGAAGTTCTTGATTACATCGCTCGTAATATCCAGAATAATATCCGTGAACTTGAAGGGGCTCTTAATCGTATCCTGGCATACTGTGAACTTAATGGTGGACAGCCAACCCTGGATGTAACTAAATCAATTCTCTCAAACCTTATCTCAAATGCCCGTAGGCGCGGCTTCACCGCCAGACAAATAGTGGAAAAGGTTGCCAACTTCTATGATCTCTCTGTAAATGAAATACTTGGCACAAAGAGAGATAAAGAGATTGTGCTTCCTCGCCAAATCGCAATGTATTTAATGCGAGAAGAGCTTCAGCTCTCATATCCCAAAATTGCTCGTGAACTCGGAAAAAAAGACCACACTACTGCGATTCATTCATGTGACAAAATTGATAGAGAAATCCAGGACAATGAGGTTTTGAGACATGAAATAGGCCTTATTCGGGAACGACTTTATGGATAGACTGTGGATAAGTCTGGTTATAAGTAGTAAAACTTTGGGATAAACTTGAGGATGATTCTGGTATAAATCCATAGTATAAATAAGGAGTAAAAATCTTATTAGCACAATATAACCACTCTTACCTCAGAGTTTTAACAAATCAAACAGGTAAAAAGTGGATAAAATTAAGCACAAAAACGTGGTTTTAACCAAAATACACATACCTTATTACAACAACTATTAATATATAAATAAGAAAGTATATAGACCGGGGTGTGGAAAGGAGTAAATAAATGAAAGTATCGATATTAAGAGAAAATCTCGCAAAAGCACTTGCAGTATGTGGGAGAGTAGTTACAACTAGGGGAAGTCTAGAAATTTTAAGTAATGTGATGATAGCAACAGAAAGCGGAAGACTTAAGATATCAGCGACAAATCTAGAAGTAGGGGTAAATTACTGGGTTGGTGCAAAAGTCGAAGCGGATGGTGCTATTACTGTGCCTGCCCGACTAATTAGTGATGTTATCACTTCTCTTGGTAGTGAAAAAGTAGTTTTAGAAACAGAAGAAATGACTCTTCATGTAAACTCAGATAAAGATAAGTTATCTATTAAAGGTATCTCAATCGATGAATTTCCACTTATTCCTAGTATTGAATCTACGGCATTCTCTATTTCCGCAAAAACTCTAAGAGAAGCTCTCTCACAAGTAACCTTTGCCGCCGCTCTTGATGAGGCTAGACCAGTTCTTTCGGGTGTTTATTTTCTTGTGGAAGGAGATACTTTAACCCTAGCGGCTACTGATAGCTATAGGTTAGCCGAAAAACAAATAAAACTAGCGAAGAAGGTAGCGGATAAGGTAGAGATTATTATTCCAGCCCGCGCCCTTATGGAGCTCAGTAGAACTCTCTCTGACATTGTAGGAGATCTTCGAGTTTGTGTTAATGATAATCAGGTTCTCTTTGCGGCTGATGAAATTGAGTTCACTTCTCGACTTATCGATGGAAACTTTCCTAACTATAAACAGATTATTCCAGATACAAACGATACAAAAGCAGTGGTATCGGCCGCAGAATTTACTTCAATTTTGAAAGTAGCCTCACTCTTTGCTAGAGAAAATGCAAATAGTATTAATATCTTCATTCGTTCTAAGGGAAAGATTGAAGTAAATGCTACTAGTTCCCAGATTGGTGACAGTTCGTCTATGGTTGAAGCAGAAGTTGAGGGTAAAGATGGTGAAATTTCCTTTAATAGTAAATATATTCTCGATGTTCTTGCGAATGTAAAAGAAGATAAAATTATCTTTGAAATTAGCGGGAAACTAAACCCTGGTGTCATTCGTCTCGAAGGTAAGGGAGACTACACTTACATTATTATGCCACTTCGTTCTTAATTTTAGTTTAGAGCGCGATGACTCTCAAATCACTCACATTGCAGAATTGGCGCAACCATCAGAAATTCCACTTTGATTTTAATGGTGTGACTATTTTGGTTGGTCCAAACGCGTCTGGGAAAACTAATTTCTTAGAGGCTATCTATTATCTTTCTTGTGGTAAGAGTTTTCGGGCTAAAGACGAGGCACTAGTGGCATGGGAAGACCACTTTACAAGAATAGAGGCTGAAATTACTTCAGATGAATCAGGAAAATCAGAGCTTGTCACGGCCGTTCTCGAGAATGAACCAAAAACACAAAAGACAGTAATGATTAAAGGTGTAAAAGTAGCTTCATCGAAGCTGCTCGGACATATGACGAGTGTACTCTTCTCACCTGAGGATATAGAACTAATTTCTACTCTCCCAGAAGCTAGAAGGCGCTACTTAAATCTCATTATTTCGCAGTCAGATCGGCGCTATGCACTTGCGCTAGTGCATTTTAGAAGAACACTGGAACAGCGAAACTCTCTACTGAAGCGAATCAACTTAGGTTTATCACGGGAAACTGAACTTGAAGTTTGGGACGGTAAGTTTGCGGAATACACGGAGGAAATTATTAGTGCCCGCTGTACTTATATTGAAAATATTAATAAATACATCAGTAAGTACTACCAGCTTTTATCTGGAACAGAGCAATTTCTCGCCCTGGAGTATCGGCCTAGTATCTTACCGTCTGAGAAACTCCTTGGAATAGCGATGAGGCTTGCAGAGAGCCGCCCTCGTGACGTTTTGGCTCGCGTGACGACTATTGGCCCACATCGAGATGACATTGCCTTTATAATGGACGGCCGCAACCTACTGACATTTGCTTCTCGAGGAGAGCTCAGAACTGTAATTTTGGCGCTAAAGCTCGCTGAGGTAGATTACCTTTATGAAGTTACGGGAAAGAAACCGATTCTCCTACTTGACGATGTTTTCAGCGAGCTAGACGAGAAACGCCGCGACTTACTGTCACAGATATTTGTAAATCAACAGACAATCATCACTACGACTGATCTTGACCATGTAAGCGATAATATTGTGGAAAAGGCAAAGGTAATCAATCTTGGATAACGGAAGCATATTTGCGAATAGACTGAAGCAACTTGGCATTGATAGACAGGTTGATGCAGCCGTAGTAGTGGCCCGGTCACAAGAGGTTATAAACAAGCGCTTTGGAAGCCGTGGAAGTGAAAACCTTCGAGTAGTTTCTTTCCGTAAGGGAGTCCTAAAGATCGCCAGTAGCTCCAGCTCTTGGTCTGCTGAGTGTCGGGGTATCACTACTAAACTGCAGCAATCTCCAGTGGAGAAAGTGGTGTTTGTAATTGATAATTTACCCGAGGAAGAAATCTAATCGCTAGATTACAACCCACATAATATATTAACCGTTAGGTGTCTATTACTCCCCCGTATCTTCATCGAGTGGATCGTAATAAACGGGACTAGTCTCCGGATTGATGCCGTTTCTTGTAAGCCAAGATTTAGCCAACTTAATATTTGATTCCCGTTCTTTTTCATTATCTGAAATAGTACTCACAACATACATTTTGCGATTATTAATTATCTGGGAAGTTATGCTGAAAGTCTTGCCATAAAATGGTAGTAAATCTTCATTTGGGAGGCTGAAACCAGAGACGTTTGAAGCTTTTGCATTTGTTATTATAGATAGTGGTCCAAGAGTGGTATTTGTTATGTTTCCAATGGGTATAATAGTGACAGGATAAAGGTCATTTACTACTAATATTATATCGTCTGGTACACTTACTGCACTTAACTGTCCTGTTGAAAAATCAGTTCCTGGGCCACTAGAGATTGACCAATCTTTTAATTTGTCACCTTTTTTAAGGATCACGCTCGCAGTATCTGAATCTTTTGGACACAAACTTATTACCGCCCATTTCCCCGAAAAGTAGTAATTGCATATTGAAACGCTAGGGTACTTTGATTTTATAGTCTTGGCGTCTGCTAGATGTGACTTACTATATTGCTCGATAAGAGTGTTTTTTGCCGCTATAGCCAATCTAGTTTTTTCAGAAACCACCGACCACTGGGTATTTTTATAAGCTATCTGAATGTCTGAGAGTTTTGACATCTCCGCTGTAGCCTCTGAACCAAGATACCTCAGTTGTAACTCTAGACCTGATATTAAATACGAGAAACTGGAGCCGAGACAAGCTTCAGAAACTTCACTATCAGCACATTCGCTAAGGTCTGTTTTTGTTGCATATCTTTCCGATTGAACAATACTTAGAAGCTCTTTTGTAAGGGCGGTTCTTTGATTATTCTTTACGAATATATATAGAGAAACACCGACTACAGTAAAGATTAATAGTAGTCCTGTTATTATTAATAGCCTCTTAACGCTTTGTTTCACTATTTTAGCCTCCTAAATCCTGCTACGTCTGATCTATTCTTGTATGAAGACAATTTTACAAAGGAACCGGTGTGTGGTGCTTCCCACATCTTGCCATTTCCAGCAACGATGCCAACGTGATGGATTGGGCTACCAAAGAAGACTAGGTCACCCGGCTTTTCACTGCCCTTTTTAATGGTAGACAGTCTGCTACTAGTAAACTGTGAAGCAGAGCTGTGCGGTAATGTAATATTTGCAACATGTTTATAAACATATTGAACTAGTCCAGAGCAATCAAAGCTATCAGGACCGGCCGCTCCCCAAAGGTAAGGTTTCCCCTCTTGTTTCTTTGCGTAGGCAACTATTTTTGCCCCAAGGTCAGTTTCTGTCGTTTTGTTTTCGCTTCCTCCCAGTGCTGGTATAGCGACACCAGGAGCACCACCGAGCCATTCATAGTGCATCGCATCACATGTCGAATTATAATTACCACCCCACCTAAAACCATACTTTTTCCAAACATTAACAAATTCTTTAGGCATATCAGTCTCACAGTTTCCTGGGCTACCACCTCCATTTGGATTCTTGTCTGGGTTGACGTCGGTAGCAATTCCAAAAGAATGGAGACTGAGGACGCTAGAGTTATTTACATTTGCTCTCCAGACAAAGGTGCCTCCGGTTTCTGTTATCTTGTAGTTAATATTAGCAAGTTCTTTTGCGACTGCGTCAAAGCAAGGAGCGGCCTTTTCGTGGACTCTTATCTTGCCACTCGGATAAGGAAAATCTATCGTTTGGAGCTGTGAGGATACTTCTGATTCGGTAGAGCCAAAGATAGATTTAAGCTGAGTCTGAGAGTCGTATTTCCCATAGTTCTTGGTACAATACTTTAATATTTCCTCGCTGGTAGCAGTGGTTTTTGTGTCTGCACTTGGGAATGCCGCAGCAATTGTCTGAAATAAGAAAAAAATTACGATTACTAGAATAAGCAAGACCACATATGTCCAAGGGTTCGCAAAGAGTGAAGCGGCGGCGGCTGTGGCTACTTCTGTCTCCGCTGCGGCAGCGGCGGCACCAACGGCTGCCTCGGCCGCCGCAGCACCTTCAGCAGCCTCGGCAGCGGTAGCTGCAGTTTCTGCGGCACCAGCGGACGCTTCGGCTGCACCTGAGGCGGCTTCACCTTTTCCGGCCTTCGCCGCGTCTTTGGCAGCATTGGCTTCGTCTCCACCAGCACCTTCTGATTCGGGTTTCTCTTCCCCTTCTGAGTCAGGGTCTTCTGAACTGGATCCACCACCTTCTCCTGTGTCTTTTGGTTCGTCGCCAGTAGGACCCTCATCCTCTGGGTATTCGCTGGGATTGCGGGAACTCGTTGATTGATCACTATTGTCTTCAGTGGCGTCTGCGAGACCGCCAAACGTATCACCAAAGTCTACTCCTCCATCGCCACCAAAGTTGTCTGCCATATTCGGATTTGTGGAGTCCCAGGCTTCTTGCTCCAGCCTCTCCTCATCCGTCATATTTGACATTGTCATGTCGCCACTTTGTGAAAGGGCCCAGGAGTGTGCGGCCTGCTCTATCTCAGGGTGGTCTGCATGGAGTTTTTTGTGACCCTTAGCGCCAGTATAGTAAGATCCCATTCTGCCGAGCCCAGAACGCTTCTTGATATATTCATCGAAATAGTCGTAGTAACTTTTTGCCATAAGGGATTAATACTCGTAAGATATATTGTTAATCTTCCAGGAACTGCCAAGCCTTATATAGGAATATTTAACTTGAGACAGGGAGTCTGTGTCGGCAGTTTTGTGTAGAGACAACACTACACTTACGGTCCTAGAGCCACCCTCTATATAACTGCTACTGATTGGCAGATAAAATTTCGGATAAGTGATAGGGGTAGTAGTGTCTCGGCTTGACACTGATTCAGCTATTTCATACTCAAGATTATCTAAGGCCTCGGCGGTAAGATAGTTTTTAACCTCTGTTGTTAGCTCGGCTAAGTCATCCGTATTTGTATATTCAGCAAATGCAGCTACTACCTTTCTGGACTTTGATAAGAGGGCTTCTCCTTCGGCGTCGGGCACTAGTTCAACCACTAGGGTCTTGGTCTGCCAAAAACCGATAAATTCAGAAGCAGAGTAGGTTTGATAATAGTTTTTCTTGATAGATATATTGTAGTTCCATGCCGGTAAGCTAGCTTGGCTATTTTTATCTAGAGTTATAGCACGGCCGTTAATTAATACTTCAGTAACGGGAACAGTAGACAATATTTTCAGCTGTCCTCGACTCAGGTAGTGCCAGCTTCCATAGACAGCCACTATGACTAACAAAGAGATAACTGCTATTTTGAGTAATTGTTTATTCATGTCTGACTACTCCTTTATCAGGCCAAGTGGCCTGTTCTGATCTTCTGCAAATCCATATTCCAGGACAGTATTTGCTGATGCGCCAATTGTTTTTAAAGCTTTTGGAGCTAGACCAGAAACACGGCCATCGGCTTCTGGTGGGTCAAATTGACGAGCGCCTTTCCAAAAGCTAGGGGGATTATTTGTTGCGGCGGCAAAAATTTTAGAAAGACTCTTCCGGGTTGAGGACGGCAGGCGTTCAAACCAGGAACTCCCTGTCCAGGGTGCAGGACCAGACTCACAGATGGCCGTAATGATAGATTTTTTTGTTTTGGGATTGTAAACCACAACCCTTACCTTAGCATAGGCCGACTTCGTATTTGTCGTTGCTGAATCAACAAGGGCGGATGTACCATTAAAGCGCCATTTCACATACGGCCACCTCATAGTAATGTACCACTTTTCTTCTTCTGAGTTGCACTGCTTTGAGAAGGTCATCCCGGGAAGATATTCTTCACCAGCTGTCTTCCCTTTGGTGGCGGGGATCTTAATAGTTTTCCCCTTGTTCTTCATTTCAGTGACTGTTCCCTCAATTGATGACGTTAGTTTTCCCGAACCAGCGTCATCGTCTGCGGCTGCGCTATCACTTCCGCCTCCCATAAATCCGACAGTTAGGGCAAAACAAAATATAATTACAACCGAGGCTGCGAAGCAGCCAGCTATCGAACAACCAGCTTGTGCTTTCCCTCCACCCACAAGTTACTCTGCTCCTATTTCGTTAAGCTGCTCTGGATTAGTTGTAATTAGTAGATCTTCCTGGTAGCTCGGAGTGACCTTGAGGGCGACATGGTTGAGCCCAGCGAAGAAGAGCCCTTCGCCCTTCTCGGCATTGAGAAGAAAGTACTTCTCGGCCTGGGTTAAGTTGAATACCCTTGAGATAACGTCAGCGGTTGCTGGGTGCTGCTTCAATAACAGAGTTAGGGATGAGTTATTAACGATAGCGCGTCCATAGCTCGAGCTGATGAATTCATCTACGTCCTGACTGATCGTGGTGAGGCCGAGATAATATTTACGAGCTCTCTTGGCAATAGAGTAGATAAACTGGGCACTATCCTCGTACTTCATCATTAGCCAGGCCTCGTCTACGATTAGCATTCTGCGACGGCGCTCGCTCTTCACGCGGTTCCAAATAAAGTTTAGGATGATATGCATGGCGATAGGCCGTAGCTCGTCTTCGAGATCACGAATCGAGAAGACGATGAATTGATTATCCATTTTGATGTTTGACTGCTGGTTGAAGAGGCCTGAGAAAGTACCGGTGGTGTATTTCTGAAGTCGGACTCCCATGGTTTCTCCACCCTGGATGCTACCGAGGATTTTTTCCAGATCGCCCATGGTTGGTGGTGTGAGACCATGGGTCGATGGGTCGCTAGTGATACCACGAGAAGCATATGCCTCGATCAGGGCGCGGTCCAGGATATTGTCCTCGATGGCAGTGAGTTTACCACCGAGCATGATGCGGACTAGGCCATGAATCATGATTACATTACTGCGAAGGATATCCTCCCCTTCCTTCGAGCCACTAGCCGAGGTGGGTAGGTCAAATGGATTGATGCGGTAGTCAGAGTTTAGTGAAACGTTGAGGTAACTACCAGCGACGGATTCACAGAGGCGTTCATACTCATTTTCTGGATCGATAATGATGACTTCGGTACCGAACATCATTGAGCGCACCGCTTCTAGCTTGATAGCGTAACTCTTACCCGCACCAGACATCGCCAGCACGACCATATTGGCATTTTCGAGGGTGAAACGGTCGAAGAGGACAAGGCTGTTATTGTGCCTATTGATTCCATATAGGATACCCTCGTTGTTTGAGAGCTCAGACGAAACAAAGGGGAAGCTAGTCGAGAGCGCATTCGTGTCAAAGTTGCGCGAGATGTCCATGACATCGTTTCCAAGAGGAAGCCCGGAGTTGAAGCAGTCTTCTTGCTGTAAGGTAGCCCTCTTGGTATAGACGAGCATGCCGCCGAGATTGGTCTCTAGGATGTCTGTTAGCTGGTCTAGCTCTTCCTTGGTCTTGGCATATAGATTGATATAGAGCGACATCTTAAAGAAGCGTGACTCGCCACGTTGTAAGGTATCACGAAGCTCCTCGACGTCTTGGTAGGCCGTCTGAAGCATTGGATCACGCACGGCACCTTTCTCTTGCTGTTCTGCCACGGTAGACTGAATTTGTCCTACCTTGGTCTGGAGCTTCTGCATAATCTCTTTATTGTCTACTGGGTAGATGAACATCGAGAGGTCGCCTTCGAAAGAGCCATTTACGACAGGCGATAGCCATTCGGTGTAGAGGTAGCGAGGGTAAGTGTAGACGAAGAATGCCCTGGTGAAATAACCACCAATCTCAATATAGTCGAGTTCAACATTCATGCTCGATGGAGCGATGATGTCCCTAAGAGTGGCCATACCTTCATTGTAGATACGTTCAGCCTCCTGGAGACGCTGCTCGTTTGCTTCCCTAGCACGCTTCTCCTCGGCTGCTTGAGGATTAAATAGGTCGTCAAGCATTTGGCGCTCCCTCCTCTGTAGCAGAATTGTCGGCCGCTCCACCAGATACTACTTCTGACTGAATGATGTCTGCATCAGTAATCTTCTCAGAGCCCGATATATCAGGATTGTAGACAGAGTAGTAGAGCTCAATCAGCTCCTCGGTATTTAGTGCGGCACAGCGCACGCCAATCCCAGTGAGGCCATTGATAACATGATCAACTCGCTGCATTAGCTCAGTCTTCTGGGTTTCAAAGTCTGCGGTTGCGACACCTTCCTTGCCTGAAAAAAGATTTTTAATTAGGCCTACCTTTTCTGAACCGGTAGGATAGAAGGGTACGATAACAAAGAAGCGTTTTTCCATAATATTGGAGTATTGTAGCAGCTCAGCGATAAACTCGAGGTATTGGCTGGTCTGGAGCTTGAGGAGCTCATTTGTTTGTGCCGCCAGCTGTTTCTCCAAAGAGTGGATGTAATTGTCTAGATGTAGCTGACGGGATTTGACATAGACCTGTACTGGGTAGCCGAGAGAGTTGAGAAAACTCTGATATGAAGCGATGACAGCATTCTTCTCGTCTTCGCTCTTCAAGGCAAAGTTTAGAGAAGACACCAAGAGCACGGCTCTCAGTGACCCATTTCGCATTACTACCACCCCTTCTTTGATTTCCTTAATAGGAATAAACTGCTGGGTAGAAGGGGCCTTTACCTTTTTGTCATATTTTGTATCAGACAAATTCCCTCCAGGAATTTTAGTGAAAAGTTTGTAAAGTTATAAAGTTCTTCAAGTTTTCCCGAACGATACAACTAGTATTATTTTAGCATAAACACCGATTAGTTCATAAAGTATAAAGTTAAAGGTTTACAAAGTTTTTATGAGGCCAGATAATATTCTTGAAATTTCTACTGACAAGTCATATGCTTTGCTAAAATCCGTTTCTTCGAACATGGCAAGCTCCTTCGCAAGGTCTAGCATGGACCTACATTCACCACACGACCCCTTTGCAATAAATAAAAAATGTTTAAATTCGGCGTTACTCCTGCGCTCATAACCTTCTGCGATGTTATTCATTATCGAAACAGATGCCCGCTGGAGTTGGTCGCGGAAGGAATAATCTCCGCAATCCCTCATTGCCGAATAAATGATAATGTTTAATTCCTTAGCTTTCTGCCAAGCAAGAATGTCTTCAAATCTTTCAATTTTCACGTCGTTATAACTTTACAAACTTTACAAACTTTTTAACTTTAGAAACTAATGTCTATCGTTCAAACTTCTCGATCTTGGCGGTTTCGAGCTTATCTTTGAGGGCTTTTTGCTCGGCATTGACCTTCGCGAGAGTTTCTTCTAGTTTTTTTTCGTCAGAGAGGGCGAGCTTCTCGTACTCGAAGTCTGTGGGCTTCGCGGCTGTAGTGGCCATAGCGCTCACGGGCTTTTCCTTGGCTGCGCTTGTCTTCTCTACATATTCCTTGGCCTGATTCATGATAGCATCTACCGTAGGAGCTGCCTCCTCCGTCTTGGCAAGGATGTCATGCAGGTCACTCGGCTCTGCTGTTTTTGTACTCATGTTGAGGTTTGTGGGCCTCTCTGGCATACTTTCCAGACCGGCTGCGCCACCAGAGTCCACAAGTAGTGATAGCCTTTCTAGATTGCTTTTGATTTCACCGATAGTTTTCTTTTTTGGTGCCGCTACCTTGGCACGAGTGTGTGGGGTCTCTGTATGCTTGGGGATGTCGGCATCCTCGTCCTTCTGCCAGATTCTCGTATGCGGAGCAAAGAGTGACTTGATGGCTGCAGAGACAAAGGCTTCGAAAGGACGATCATTGATCTTGATGAAGGCAAAGGCCACCCCGACACCACCTGTGACGATGGCGGCAGGAAGAAAGAGAAAACTAAGCGGTCCCTTCAAGGCGAAGTATTCTAGGAGTCCGATGCCTCCAGCAATCATAATAAACATGAACTGTCGTAGAGTCAGCCCGGCGATCACCCTGTCTTCGATATCAATGTTTTGTGGAACTTTGTATTGCATTTACTTTTTTGGTATCCAGAAACCGCTTTGAGTTTTTTCAAATCCATCTGGATTTACGCCTGCGGGGGCTGAAGTTTGATCTGGGGCCCCTTGCTGTGATTGAGCCGGTGGCGCTGATGGTCTATTACCTTGACCTGGATTAGTATCGGGTGCCGTGCTAGCTGTCGCATATTGGTTAATTTTATCCAGTACGGTTTGTGCATTTGTCCTCTCTTCTTCTGTTCCCGCAGTTCTGGCAACATCCTCAAGAGTCGCCATTTTATAATCGTCACGAGAAATAGCAAGAATTTCATCTTGAGCCCTTTTAGTGCCCTTGGGACCATATATTTGATCGATATCATTGCCGTTAAATTGCTTTGCAAGTTCTTTACCGCTGAAGTCAGGGAACGCATTCGGCCTTTTTTCGTAGCCAGGTTTCTTTTTCCATGATGACGCAGCTCGACCATACAGACCAGAGCCATATTCTTCGGGACCACGAAGAGTTCCATCATCTTTTCTACCGGCAGCGAACGCAAGTTCAGCCTGCTTATCTACTACTGAATTAACAAGAGCCTGGTCTTTACCGGCCTGATCATTAAGCCAATTCCCAGCTGCCCTTTTTGCATTTGATTCAACCTGTTCCTTACTTAGATTACCGTTACTTTGCCAATTACCGAACCTATCAAGGTCGCCTTCTTTTGCAAATGCAAACTCGTAGTCACCGCGGGAAGCAAGTTCTCTATGGATGGCTGTTCTTTGATAGTTATTGAGCTTCGGATCCCTTAAAGCAGCATTTAGTTGGCCTCTGTCAGCTGCGCCGTACTCGTACTCCTTGGCAGTATTGGCAATAATAGCTTCATTGAGTGCACGTGATTGTTGTTTGCTAGCACCAGTGACAAACCGTCCCAAAGCTCCGCCCTCTGCAACTCTCCCCTTTCTTTCAGCGCCAAGTAGATCTTCACGTTGATGTCTCAAGGCCTTGCGGTTCTTTAGAATTCCTCCCGCAGTTTCTCTCCATAGTTTCCCACCAGTTCTATCCCAGGCAGCCCCCCCGACAAATCCCCCAGCCTTCTGTAGCGGTGCAAGTCCGAACTTCTTCCCTATTCCTGCCCAGCTCTTCATCAAGCTACCGCCCCACTGCATCGGCAGTGTGGCAGCCATATACAAAGTTGCCGCAAATATGACCAGTCCAATAAATATGTTGAGACTACCAGTTTGGGAAAATGATACAGAGGGGTCCATTAAATTGTGGTTTTGTGTTGCAAGCCCTCCTGCTGTGGTACTTCCGGCTATTATAGAGCCAAGGGCGATAATAGCCATCGCGATAGGTCCCATAAACATCCACTTAAAGAATTCACTCCACCACTGCTTATACAGATTTGCAGTGAATGGAACAATATTTAGAATAAACGCAAGGGGTGCTACTACCAACAGAAATGAAAGCATAACTATTCTTATAAGAAGTGTGAACATTAGAACGATGCCACAGGCAATCACTCCTAGTAGAATAACAATGATAGCTATAAGTGTTCCTATATGTGCGGCAATCTGTTCGGCACCAGGCGTTTTTATCGAAATATCTGCAAGCGAGCCCAAAACGTCTGATGTTGCAAGGCCGGCTGCTGTGGTTTGGATTGCGGTAGAAAGATCAAAAAAGAATGTTACGATGACCCAGCTTCCGTATGCCATTATAAGAGATATGATGATTCTTGGAATCATTCTATTTAAGCCATATTGCTCTATATCCACCTGGACCACATTGGCAAAAGCTATAATTATTAGCGCCATTACCAGCAGAGAGAGACCGATATTTCTTACGCTTATCCAGGGCTGCATCATAGGAGAGTCACCACTTCTAGCCTGTGCTTTTGTTCCTAGTACAAATCTCTCGGTCTCGTTTAATAATGTATATATACTGCTCATTACGAATTGCATGGCTTTCTCGGTAAATCCAGCCACCCACTTGATTGCATTTGAGATAGCCTTGTCTAGCGGAGACTCAACCGAGTAGGTTTCAAGAACATTTATTCCATTATCAAAGGTAAGTTCATTTAATGTTAAACCGTCACCAAGAGAATCCATTTCTTCTTGATCGTCTCCGGTTACTTTTATTATGCCTTCTCCGTTTTCACCAGCCTTTAGGTTGAAAGTCATCTTTGCGACAAAAGTAAATGTCCCCAGCGTCAACGTAGATTCGTCGGTTGCGTCTCCAGACATGTAGTTACCCTGTTCGGTGCCTCTAAAGGCAATACTATAGTCTCCTTCGAGTAGTTTTTTATTCGTTGTTTCGGATATCGCAATCGAGTAGTTAAACTTACCATCGGCGGCTTGTGTTGGTGTGAAGGTTCCAAGCAATACTCCTGACTTAGTATATAAGCCAAACTCATGCTTTGGAACTTTTGCGGCAGGGTCTGTACCAGACCAGTCTTTTGGGATAACCCTTCCAGTAATAGCTCCAACAGTTATGCTTTTTACGGCGGGTACTGCTACATCTTCGGGGTCTAATAGCTGTACAGTTAATTCCTGATTCGGTTGGTACCCAGAATCAGTCGGATCACCGCAATTATCTATATAAGTAGCCGTTCCTATCGGGTTTTCTTGGTCCACAATAATCCAACGAACACCCGTTAGATGAACGTTCGTCAAATGACAATCTGCGCTATTTTGGTATACGTAATATTTGTCATCGGCGTATTTAGTTTGAATATGCTCTACTAGGCCACTTTTTCTTTCTGGGCCGCTATACGTTATGTTTTGGTACGATATCGTTTTGTCCGAAGTCCAAGTAGCAACATCTTCTGCTTCGACAAACGCAACAAATAAAGTGCTTGATATTATTAAAGCGGTAATGCTGGCAAATATAAACTTTTTGAACACCCTCATAATATTATTATATCGTTAAAAGTCTATTGTTCAATATAAAATATTTAGTTGCTAGCTAAAAGGCGCAAGGCCGCCAACGTTCACGTTGACGGCCTTTCAACAAGCCCCTGCCCCTGCGCACTATTGGAGTTTGCCTGGGGTTTCGGAGTCTATGCTGTACATCCACGCCCCTTCGTACTTACGGAAGGACAGCCTGTACGTGATGATGTTGCCTGAGTCGGGGTCGCCGACCGCTACAGGAACATCGCAGTAGTATGCCTCCTTCTCATCCTTTGCAGGGTAGAAGTGTAGATTCTCGGTAGATACTGTGACGTTGTCGATATTCGCGACACACCTGAGCATCTCGGACCGGTCGTTTCCGGTCGCTTCGGCTGCAGTCTGCGCGAACTCGGCTGTCTTCTGCCCTGCCGGCTTCACCACCTCCTTGTACAGGTACGTAGCACCTGCAAGGACAATGACTATGGCCATAAGGTAGGCTAGCCACTTCGGAAGCGTGACACCTTCACTTGCGTTTACGGTTCCGTTTGTGCTCATGTCTCCTCCTTCCGAGGCGATGTGAGAGCTGGATGTTCTGGCTGGGTGCGACGTGAACTTGATGGTATTATAAAATAATTTTACATTTATGTCAAATGTATTTTACTTACATAAGAAAATGATAAAAGACCTCGTGACGAGGTCTTTTATTAGCCTAGTCTTACCTTTTAGATTACTGACCGACAACGCCGCCGATGTTGGCCTTGATAAAGCCTACGATGACAAATGAAAGTAGGATGACGATAAGACCGATAACGGCATACATAATAGTTTGCTTAGCAGCTTCTGCACGTTTCTCGTTACCACTGGCAGTGATATACTGTAGACCGCCGATGATAAGGAAAAGTACGGCTACGGCAGCTGAAAAGCCGAGTACCCAGAGGATGATGTTTGAAAGTACATTTCCGATGCTTAGGGTATTAGGATCACTGACGGTGATTGGGTTTAGACCGGCGTTGTTGTTGACGTCGCTGGTATCAGCGGCAAGTACAGGCATAGCGGCCAAAGTACCGGCAGCAGTTAGTACTGAAGATGTTAGTTTTTTCATTATTCCTCCTAAATATATTAATAATTTATGGCGTAGTAGGTGTTGTGGCGGCAGTAGGTGTAGTGGTGGTTAATATTGCCCCAGTGACGTTACCGACAAGTGAAACGATAACATATGCGAGTAATATTACAATAAGCCCGATAACTGCGTAGGTCAATGTTTGCTTTGCAGACTCGGCTTGTTTTTCGTTCCCAGCCGCGGTGAGATATAAAAATCCCCCATAGATTATGAAAAGGATGGCTATAGAGGCCCCAAATCCTAGCACCCAGTTGGTAATTTTTACGATCAAGCCGCCAACACTTTGACTTGTACTTGTGCAAGGTGTTACCTTACCGTAATTGTCACTGGTTGTGTCGGTGTTTACTCCACAACCGCCAGCTGCAATTATGCTTGAAGGTAGCAGTCCTACTATTCCGACAAGAACGGTATTTATTGTTTTCTTCAAAATATCTCCTTCCTCCCAGTCTTCTTATAAGACAGAATTTGTAGCATTAGTGATTAATTTTACTATTACATATGCTAGCAGCATAACAACTAAACCTAGAATAGCCCAGGTTAGGGTCTGTTTTGCAGTTTCGGCTTGTTTCTCATTTCCGGCAGCAGTAATGTATTGAAATCCTCCGAAAATAACAAATAGTACTGCTATACTTGCACCAAATCCCAGTACCCAGCCAGTCACTTTATTAACCAACTCAGCAACCTTATTGGCTCCCGCTCCACTACCCAATGTACACAATGTGACGTTATCACTTCCCGTGGTACAGGCTGCAAAAGCTGATGCTGGTAATAAAGACAGTAGTGTAAGCAAGATAGTCTGTAACTTTTTCATTGGTAAGGGTCTCCAGATCCGTTAAACACTGCCGGTAAAAAGTCTCCCATAATGACACCAAGTATCACGCTAGATAGTAACACTGCAAGTAGTCCGATAACAGCGTAAGTAAGGGTCTTCTTTGCAGTCTCCAGTCTCTGAGGATTGCCGGAAGACGTGATCATCTGAACTGCCCCAATGATGATAAAAAGAATTGCAATACCCCCCGCAAAGCCGAGTAGATAGTTTTTGGTTCTCCTAAGGTACGACAGTATGGTAGTATCGTTTGTTACATCGAACGGGCTTATTTTGGGGTTGGCCGCATAAAGGCTGCTCGGTATGAGGCTTAGTATAGTTATCCCTGTCCAGTTACCAAAATCGCGTATGTTTATCATGTTACCGATCCTCCAAGTAGATTGATGAAGGTAAGTACTATTGCGTAAGCGAGGGCAGAAATAAGCAGTCCTATGATTGCGGCTGTAAGGATCTTCTTGGCTTTCTTTGCCCGTTCTTCGTTCCCAGTCGAGGTCATATAGGCGATACCACCGACTATAAACATAATCACAAATAGAACACCCGAGACTGGCAAGAGTATCTTGTTTAGGACATTTTCTATAATTTTAACGACGGCCCCCCTTGTAGCGATGGCCTTATTGCAGGGCACACCCTCAAGCAAGCCATTCGTATAAGTTTTTCCATTTCCAATAGGAGGATCACACTTCGTCGGAGTGATTTCTTCGTTAATTTTATTTTTACCCAAGTCTATTGAGGTCGAATTATCTTCGGCAGAGACAAACAATGGATTTATAGCGAAACATACAGCCAAAGATATCATCAATATTTGTAATGATTTACTTAATTTACCCATGGCACCCCTATTACTACTGTTAGGAAAAATTTTCCTAGGACAATCACAGTGACGCCTGTTAGGGCGCCCAAAATCAGCTTCTTTGCAAGAGTAATCTGTCTTTCGTTCCCAGCGCTAGTCATGTATATTATGCCAGCGAGCACAATAACTACAGTTGATAGCAGCAATATTGCCATTTGAGACCAACTAAAGACACTAGCAATCCAACAAGTAAGAACTTCGGTGTCCTCACAGCTAGCTTTTACTGTAAAGAGATAAAAAGTTGGTTTTTCAAGTAGAGCCGCAAAAACAAACCTAGGAACCAGTGACACCAAGGCAAGAGTTGATGCGAGATATGCCTGCTGCGCTCTTTTAGAAATCAATGTGTCCCCTAGCTTACCTTTAGTTTTCTGAGCTTATTAGTCTCTGCCTTTGGTATCCGAATTGTGAGAATCCCCTTGTCAAAGTCGGCCTTAGCCTCGTCAGCAAGACCCTTCTTGGGAAGGCTGATGGTACGAGAGAATGATCCCCAGTAGCATTCCTGGGCATGGTATGATCCGAGATCTACTTCTTTGACGTCTTTGCGTTCACCACGAACAATTACCATTTCGTCAGTCACAGTAATGTCAATGTCGTCTCCTGCTACACCGGCGACAGGTGCCTTGATTACCATTTCCTTGGCAGTTTCATAGATATCTACAGCAAGCTGGCCGTCAAGTGCTGGCTCTTCTGGTGCGGCTACTACCGGCGTATCTAGCCAGTCTTCCGTTAAGATATTGTCCTCAAGAAAAAAACTCTCCTCTGTAACTGGACTTGGAGCCTTTTTACTCTTCTTGCTTGGTAGCATCATCATATTATTCCCTCCTTCGATATTTCTGTGATAATAATCTCACGAAGAAATAAATAAAGCAAGTCTCAGATATAAGGTAAAAAATATATTTTTAAGTACAAAATTATTTAATAAGATGCTATAGCATCCTATTGAAAGTTATTTATAGCCACCCTTACAAGTAATGATTTAATAATATGCTACAGCATATTATTGGACAATTATATTGCGAATAGTATATGATATAACTAGCTTAGGAAGGGTGTTTATGGCTAAGACTGTATCAGCGCGAGCTGAGGGACTTCAAATAACTAAAGAGATCTTATTGGCCCTGACTGAGGCGGGCGGGTCTCTAGCAGAGTCATTCCTGGATCCTTATCATAGGCTCAATGTTTCAAGAATGTTTATAGACGAAGGCAAAATTCGTCGTTTTAGATTGCGTAATAAGCTACGGGCCCTAGAAAGGCAAAAGCTAATCACTTATAGCGAAAAGAAAAATGGTATCCAACTTTCGATTTTGCCTGAGGGCGAGCGCCGGGCACTTGTCTATCAGCTAGAAAGCCTGAAGATAGATAAGTTAGAATGGTGGGACCGCAAGTGGCGAATGGTCCTTTTTGACATCCCAGAAGAGCGCAAGTCGTCACGCAACGCCTTCAAGAAGAAGCTTGATCAGCTAGGGTTTATTCAACTTCAACACAGTGTCTATGTTCATCCATATGAATGTCATAACCAGATAGAGCTTATACGCGTCGCATATGAGGTAAAGCAATTCGTAAAGATATTGCTAGTGGACAAGATTGAGGGTGAGCTAGAGCTGAGGAAGAAATTCGGGATTTAAGAAGAGAATTCGCTAATAATATGCCATAGCATATTATTGAGAAGGTTGTCCTGATGCAAGAACTATTTCAATATCTCTCAGACAGTATAGTTGAGGCGGTCTATCCTTACCACTGTATCTGTGGTAAATGGGGGACAATACTTTGTCCTACCTGTAGCCAAAATGTAGAAATCATAAATACTGAGGTGTGCCCTATATGTAAGAAACTATCGCCTCACGGTCAAACATGCCCTGGTTGCCGGCAACATAGCAATCTAACCGGAGTAATGGTGCTCGGATCACATGACGGAGTACTAAAAACATTGATCTGGAAGTACAAATACGGCCCTATAAAGGCAATAACTCCAGTTTTTGGCGATATGTTATACAAGCAATACGGTGAATTCTTAAAGAAAAAACGGCCGCTCATTACATCTGTCCCAACCAGTCCAGTCCGCTTGAGCCAGCGTGGATATAATCAAGCCGCAGAGCTGGGAGACTATCTTGCTCAGAAAGCAGGCCTGATTTACTTAGAAGCTTTAGCAAGGCCAAAAGATACCCTTCATCAAGTGGGATTAACTAGGAAGGAAAGGCTTGCAAATGCGCCTGGCAGTATTCTAGATGCCGGCCATGCGGCAGGTATGAACAAGCGCATCCTGGTAGTTGATGATGTTTATACCACAGGCGCTACTCTTGAGGAATGTGCCAAGATATTACGACAACAAGGATATAGGGAAGTGTGGGGGATGGTACTCTCTAGGGATTAAGCAGTAGAGAGTGGAAGACCTTGCTGGCTATTCACGTACTACTCGAAGAACTTCACCGAGGGTTGTCTCTCCGGCAATTGCCTTCAGTACACCGTCTTGCTCCATAGTAGCAAATCCGAGACTGCGAGCTGCTTCACGAAGCTCAAAGATGGAGTGCCGCTCATTAATAAGCTTCTGAAGCTCGCCTGTCATCTCGAGGACTTCAAAGATACCTACCCGTCCCTTGAAACCAATATGTTGGCACTCTGGGCATCCTGCGCCCTTATAAAACTGTATTTCTGTGGTGGGTCGCAACTGAGCTGGAAGTTTCTCAAATATTTTGTTAAATTCACTGAGTTCGAAGTCGGTGGGCTGATATGCTTGTTTGCATGCTGGGCAAATCTTTCTTACAAGACGCTGCGCAATAATAATATTAGTGCTGGCAGTTATCATGGTTGGGTCGCCAATCATATCATATAGGCGAGTAATGGCAGTGATGGCGTCGTTCGCGTGCAGTGTAGAGATGAGTAGGTGTCCAGTGAGAGCGGCTTGAATTGCTGTTTCGGCGGTGCTAGCCTCACGAATCTCACCAACCATAATGATGTCCGGATCTTCTCGGAGTACGGCCTTGAGGCGGTCAGAAAATGACTCACCGTCGTTAATCTGTGACTGAGTTGTCCCTGGCATCTCGTATTCCACAGGGTCTTCGAGGGTAATAATTTTGACATCTTCGGTATTTAAGATATTGAGAATCGAATATATGGTTGTGGTTTTACCTGCACCGGTCGGCCCGACCACCAGAATCATTCCGTGAGGCCGGGAAATGGCATTTTTTACTGCTGGTAGGTCGTGATCAGAGAACCCGAGCTGTTCTATTTTCAACGTTTCTGACTGAGTATTGAAAAGACGGATCACGATGTCGTCTCCGTGCAAGGACGGCATGGTCTCGATACGGACTCCGAGGTCACGGTTCTCAAACTTAATTGAAAAACGGCCACCTTGCGGGTAAGGAGCATTAAGCTTAATATTGGCATTTAGCTCCACCTGTGAGAGGACGTAATTATATTTATCTGGGTCAAGGGTCGCTATCTCGTGAAGTGTTCCGTCTAGGCGATAGCGGATACGGGCATACCCTTCACGCGGTTCAATGTGAATGTCGGAGGCACCTGCACCAAATGCTACCACTAGAATCATTTTCAGTAAGTCCTGAATCGGGGCTTCTTGTAACCTATCGGCTAGCTCATCAAAGCTCTTGATATTTTCAACTTTCGTCAGGTCTATCTTTTCGTCTTCCAGGTTAGTAGGTGCCATTTTCTGAATCGAATTGTACTTTGTGAGGTAATCGAGGTATGAGGGTTCAGATATTAGAGCCACTGGTGTGTCGGTGATAGCATAGTTTTTTCTTAGAGAGTCAATCAAAAGTGACAGGTCTTTTTCTGGCTCAACCACACCCAGGAACAAGCGATGAGGCTCATTCTTGAGGGGAATAACCTTAAATTTGATTACCTCATCCTTTGAGAGAAATTCAAGTACTTCGTCAGGTATAGTGCTGTGGCGAAGATCGGCATAGCCAACACCAAGCTGGGAGGCGCGTTCACGAGTCTCTGCTTCTTGTCCATTGCGATAAAGATCGCTTGCGACATCATTTATCTGTTTCTGATCCGCCAAATTCCCTCCCCTTATCAATTATTTTAACATATCAAATATAGCTTTAGTATGAGGTAATGATTGAATTATTTCCCCAAATAGGCTATAATCAACGGGTTATTTATGCGCCTGTAGCTCAGGGGATTAGAGCGTACGGTTGCGGTCCGTAAGGTCGGAGG
>CAZEFH010000001.1:95339-102322 GCA_964511435.1 uncultured Candidatus Saccharibacteria bacterium | reverse complement strand
CCGGATGGAGAATCTTTTGAAAGGAGATATCGACTAAATGAGTTATGAAGACAAGACACTCAAGTGTGTAGATTGTGGTCAGGACTTTACATTCACTGCTCGTGAGCAGGAATTCTATGCCGAGAAAGGTTTCGAAAACGAGCCAAAGCGTTGCTTTGACTGCAGACGTGCCTTCAAGGCTGCTAAGTCTGAACGAAAGAGCTTCGAGGTTGTCTGTGCTGAATGTGGCCAGACTACTACAGTTCCTTTCGAGCCTAAGAGCGATCGTCCAGTTTACTGCCGCGATTGTTTCGCTAAGCACCGCGAAAGCTAATCAAATTTGATTTAGAGAATCCCCCGAGAAATCGGGGGATTTTTGATATATAATTCCCCCATGAAGGCAAAAATATTGCTTGTGTGGATGGGATTCTATTTAATTGGCTGTCTGGTTGCTTTTCGGATGCCGACTTTTGTCTACTATTACCTTATCGGTGCTGCAATCTTATTTTTTGCAGCGATTCTGCTATATGAAAAACGTTGGATTTTCGCATTGATTTTCGGCATGGGAATATTTCTGCTGGCAGTTTGGAATTTCCAGACGAGAGCAAATGTCTTGATTCAGAAGAATAAGTTTTTAACGGAAACAGAGCGGGTAGTAGTTCTGACTGTTGACGACTTACCGCAGAAGGCACTTCATGGCTACAAGGTGAGGCTGGCTGTTAACTCACATACGAAGATCATTGGCTATTTCACGAGTGTTTCTGATTTGGAATACGGCAGAAAGATTTCAGCAAACATAAAGGTCAAGCTCTACAAGACTGAAACGATGTGGCGACTAATGGATACAGGAATCAGCGGCGAGACCACCATAACGGAATACAAAGTTGTTGGTGCCAACAATAGTATAAGAACAAGGGTAATGAGTGTCTTGTTGGGGATGCGCCATTCGCTAAATAATTCTATTTCGCGATTATTACCGGAAAGAGAAGCGGGACTTGCCAGCGGAATAATCCTCGGCGAGAAAGCGCTAGTAAGTCCGGAAATGATACAGGCACTCAAAGTTAGTGGCACGACGCACATTATTGCACTCTCGGGCTATAACATTACGATAATATTATCGGCTATCCTGCTATTTCGGAATAAGATGTCTCGCAGAGTGGCTTTATCTTTGCCGATAGGATTGATTTTGATATTTACGGTGATGACTGGCGCAGCGCCCAGTCTGGTGCGGGCGGCGATAATGGGAAGTATGCCAATTTTAGCGCGCTTTCTATACCGTGAAAGTGATAGCTTTATTTCGATTATTTTCTCTGCCACTGTAATGGCGGTGGTGAATCCATTTCTGCCACTTTTTGATATCGGTTTTCAGCTCTCATTTCTCGCATTTGCCGGGATTATTTATCTAACGCCAATCGTTGAACATTATCTCAAAATATTTGGCGAAGATTTAGCGGCCGCACTTTCGGAAACGCTTGGAGCTCAGATCGCAACTATGCCACTGCTATCATATTACTTCGGAATCATTTCGGTAATTTCTCCGGTAACTAACTTTATTATTTTAGGGATATTACCAGCCTGCATGGCGATGTCATTTGCAACAGGATTATTCGGAATGGTTTGGGAGCCACTTGGTGCACTTCTCGCTGCGCCAACCTATTTGATGCTTTCGTTCGTAAATAATGTTATTGATTGGTCTGGTAGCTTGTCTTGGGCGGCAACGAGTATAAAAATAGAGAATCCATGGTGGCTTCTCATTCTGTATTTGTTCATATTTGATATTTGGTTTTTCTTTCGAAAAGTGGGGAGCCGACGCCCCACCTAGTGGTGGGGCGTCGGCATGACCGACTACTTGGAGGCGGCGACACCAGCACGGGTGTGCTGATGTAGCGGCGATCCAGGGAAGTGAGCACAGTCTTCGGGGTAGCCGTCGCCAGCGGCAAGGCAGACAATCTGTCCACCGAGCTTTTGCCTGTTGTGGCCGAAGCGGCAGAAGATGTACTCACCCTCTTGGACAACTGCTGGAGACTTGAAGGCGGCGATATCTGTATCAAGACACAGCTTCGCCCTGGGGGTACCGTCACAGCCTTGATTGTCCTTACCGTGGCAGGTACGGCGGTCATTCACATTACCGCACTTGTTGCCGGCGGGACAGTGACCGGGGCGGGCCCCGGCCTTTTCCTGGTGGCGGCACCATCCGTTCTCAGGGTGACTGCTCATAGCAGCTCCTTTCAGTCGAGGCTGTTCCAGGCACCAGGAGAGACTGGAGGCTCTTCCTGGGCTCGCTGGGCGAGATCTTCCCGGGTGATTCCGACTCGCGTAGGATCAAAGGGGATATCGTGGTACGGCGTTGGTTCATCGACGTCGTCGACAGCCGCTGGAACCATCTTCTTGATTGGTTCTGCCCAGCCACGTCTAGTTGCGTCTGGACGCGGTCGACAGGGTGCATAGCCATCGCCCTTACCCCTCATGTTTGGAGGCTGGTTACGCTGGCCACCAATCATTCCGTTTGCTTTTCCTTGAGTCATCTTCATCACTCCTTGTTGTCGAGGTACGCGGATTCCTAGTCCGCTCGATAGGTATTGGTGGATAGCCAGAGGTTCCTCCCCCTAGATTTCCATAAAAAAAGCTCTCCTTTTACTGGAGAGCAGCTTCAATCTGTGATAAAACAAATCTAAAACGTACTCTCTATCATGCGGCGAGCCTTGTTCCAGCGCTTCATTTGTACATTTACGATTTGCATGTGAATAAGTTTACCAGCTTATTGTCTACCTGTAAATAATATCTTTTACCGTTATAATCAAAATATGCTCGAAAAGGCAGTTAATGTTCGACAATGGCTATCTAAAATTACAACAATTGTTGTACTTTTACTTTTAGTTTCCGGACTGTACTACCTTGCGACTCGGCCAGTAAGCTCGGGTCTATACGTTCGCTTTCTTGATGTGGGTCAGGGCGATGCTGAACTAATTCAGACGGCGGCGGGACAAAATGTTCTCATAGACGGCGGTCCAGATGAGACTGTCATATCTCGGCTTGATAGTTACATTCCATTCTATGCTCGCAAGCTAAATGCGGTTATTCTGTCGCATCCACATGCGGATCATGTGGCAGGACTTAACTCTGTACTCGATAAATACCAAGTTGAGCATGTTTACTTTTCTGGAGTAGCTTATACCACTCCCAGCTATCTCGAATTACTCGAAAAACTAAAAGTCAAAAATGTGGCTACGACTGCCGTAAAAAAAGGCGATAAGCTAGACCTTGGGAATGGTATAATAATTGATTTTCTGTATCCGCTCACGTCGCAGGTGGGGATGACAAGCGAAAATATTAACAATGGTTCTGTGGTAGCGCGTCTGACATATGGAGATGAAGCAGCTCTTTTTATGGGCGATCTCGAGATGGAAGGTCAGCAGAAGTTACTCGGTAGCGGGCAGAAGATTCAAAGCGACCTGTATAAGACACCGCATCATGGTAGTAAAGACTCAGCTTATCAAAATTTCTACGATTCTATAAAGGCAAAGTTCGTGGTAATCGAAGTTGGTAAAGATAATAAATTTGGACACCCTACACAGAAGGCGCTTGGACTTTATAGATTGGCTCAGATATTTCGTAC
Source organism: uncultured Candidatus Saccharibacteria bacterium (assembly GCA_964511435.1). Taxonomy (GTDB): domain Bacteria; phylum Patescibacteriota; class CPR2; order UBA1875; family CAIMLA01; genus JBGSPL01. The sequence continues at coordinate 98,727 of CAZEFH010000001.1, read as the reverse complement.
TGATGAAGTGGGTGACATTAGTTTTGAAGTAGGGGAACATGAAATAAGGAGACTAAAATAGTGTTTAATAATATGCTATAGCATATTATTAACAAGTAATCGAGATTGACCTTGACTAAAGCCAATAATTCGTTTATATTATTTACATGTTAATCGTAGCAACCACATTTATTCTCGTACTAGTCGTAGTCCTAGCTATTCTCCGTAGCTATGGTGAGGTTGCAGTTGACGAAGTTCGAATAGAAGATTAACTAGTAGTAAGTCACAGACAAGCCTCACCATCCGGTGAGGCTTTTTATAACGGCTCAGGTAGGTCCAATCCCTGTCTGAGCCGACCAAAGGGAAATGCGGATCGCCCAGAAGGGATCCGAGCAACTTGAGAAAACGAGAGAGGGGGTAAGGGGATGGTTCATATCCATTTTGTACGTTCGCCTGAGGTTGATGAATCCATCAGGAACAAAGGATTCACGATTTACGACTCTGGCGACACAGAGCGCAACGGCCTCGTAGAGGTTCCTGTAGGTGCGGAGCATCGACTAGTTCGTGATCTTCGCGCTGATGGGGCTGATCCGAAGGTTCAACCTGTCCGAGTCGACATTCCTGAGGAAGTTGTCGAGGCAGACATCGTCCGTCTTGTAGCGTGCGTCGTCAAGATGGGATACCAGATCAAGCGTGAAGGAACGCTGATCATGGTAGATCACAGAGCGGCCAGCGTTGTCCGAACACGACTGAATGATGTGGCGGTAGCGACTCGCAACGGACGCGAGGCCACATTTGTCGGCGCATAACGAGAGGGGAAAGCACCATGACCGACGGACTTGACAAGAACATGGCGCAACTGGCAGAAAAAGCCGAAGAGATCTCTAGTCTCGAGGCCGAACTGGAGTCTACTCCAGAGAAGACGCCACAGTACGAGGCAATCATGTCGCGTCTGAACGTTCTCTACCAGCAGCGCCGAGCACTCGAGGGTAGTGGTCAGTCGACCTCCAGGGTCTTGACCGCAGCTTCGCTCGCCTGATCTCTCGTCGCCGTCCCTAGCGGGCGGCACATTACCAGGACCAGAGGGTCCTGTATGGCACACTGTCCACATCGCCTGAGTGGTGTAAACACCACGATGGTTTCACTGGAATGATAATTTCAGTCGGTCCCGTGAGGGTTTACCCGACGCCAGTGAATGATGTGGGCGGTGCGCCGCCCACAATTTGTTGACTCAAAGGCAAGCAATAAGGTAATATTTCATACATGGTAACAACAAGCACAAATCGCAGATTCTTTTTCTTCTTTTTTACACCCGGTAAAGAAGCGAGATTTTAGTTTATAAATACGTAAGACACAAGACCTCGCTTTCGGCGAGGTCTTTTTATATGAAACGGATGTGATAAGTTCTCATCGGTTTCGCCAAAGTCGATTGCAGCCAGGCGCTGTGTACCTACAAGGGGAGGGGAAGTGCGATGATAGAGCAGACGACACTCCAGGAGTATGCCGGGGAGACGTGCTCTTGCGGAGCGGTACTCTACTTCGAGGATGTCATGGCGGAACGCGCTTGCTTGGGTCTCTGTAGCTCAAAGAAGCCGGACATGATAGTGCTCACGCTGAGTTGTGACTGCAAAGACGAGCTGCCGGAGCAGCTTCCGTGCCCATACAAATGTGGTACCGTCCTCAAGTTTTGCGAGGACAAGAAGGGGCGATGGGTGGCAAATCACCAGTATTGCTCCGAACGTTCGGAAAAGCGCGGCTACTAGAGTCGCATCTGGCGCCCGCTCCGCTTTGCGGGGTGGGCGCCGAGTCCGTTTTGTGCTAAAATAGAGCATAGCTCGAGTAGAAAGTCCATCAAGTTCCTAAAGTAACGCAGAACTTTCTACTTTATAACTTTACAAACTTTAAACTGGAGCGAAGCGATGAGCGGACACAGTAAGTGGGCCAGTATCAAACACAAAAAAGCCAAGACCGACGCTGCAAAAGGTAAGGAATTTACCAAGGCAGCAGCGATGATTACAATCGCGGCAAAACAGGGCGGCGGTGATCCAAAGATGAATTTTACCCTTCGCCTCGCTATCGATAAGGCAAAGTCGGTAAATATGCCAGCTGCCAACATAGAGCGCGCTATCAAAAAGGGAACAGGAGAGCTTGGTGGAGCAGCCCCAGAGGAACTCCTCTATGAGGGCTATGCTCAAGCCGGTGTCGCCGTGCTCGTTGAGGCTCTTACCGATAATCGAAATCGTACGGGCCCAGAAGTAAGAGCGGCATTCACCAAGCATGGTGGCAGTATGGCTGAATCTGGTGCTGTATCGTTTCAGTTTGAACGAATTGGTGAAATTATTGTGCCCAGGAAAGGGCAGAGTCTTGGTGGTGATGAAATTGAGATGGCAATATTAGAATCAGAGACAGATGACTTCGAAGAAACAGATACTGAATACATTATTTATACAAAAGTCGCAAATTTTCAAAAAGTGAAAGAGTCTCTGAAGAGCCAAAAAGTCACTGTTTCTAACGACGAGATTATCTATAAGCCGAAAAATGAGGTAAAGATTGCCGACCTGGAAACGGCTCGAAAAATAATGAAGCTAATTGACGCTCTGGATGAAATAGAGGACGTTACCAGTACATATAGTAATTATGACATTTCTGAGGAAATATTGGAGCAAATTTAGTGACAGGGGTAACTCATATTTCAGTTGGTGCGGCGGTCGGGAAATTTATCCCAAATCCTTTACTTGCTCTAATCGCTGGCATTATTTCACATATCGTAATTGATAAAGTACCACATTCCTGGCCTCAGACAACCAAATACCAACGGGGGATGATGATCGGCGAATCAGTTGTCGGGATTCTGCTCATCTTTGCTCTCTGCTTCTGGACGGGAGTGAACAAGTGGTCCATCGTGGCCGGAGCAATTGGTGGAGCATCAGTAGATTTATTCTTGGTTGTTATTCCGTTTCTGTTTATCAAAAAGTGGAGAGATCATCCAATACGTGTCTGGCATGAAAATAGACAAATTCATAAACATAATGAGTGGTACTGGCTCACTGATATCGCCATGATCAGTATAGCTCTAGGAGTATTGTTCGCATGATTATCCTCGGTATCGACCCTGGTACTGCGACCACTGGCTATGGTTTAGTGGAGGAAAAGGGCGGCAAGCTTTCGCTAGTTGACTATGGCGTGATATTGACAGCGCCAAAGCATACTGCGGAACAGAGGCTAGAAATCCTTTATGACCAGCTCAGTGACATTATTGATGAATACAATCCTGACGAAATCGCCATCGAGGAACTGTTTTTTAGTAATAATGCCAAAACGGCGATAGCGGTCGGCCAGGCTCGAGGAGTTATTTTACTTGCAACTCAGAAGTCCGGCACCCCCGTGTCTGAGTACACTCCTAACCAAG
>CAZEFH010000001.1:0-95329 GCA_964511435.1 uncultured Candidatus Saccharibacteria bacterium | reverse complement strand
GGTGCAGATAAGAAGCAGGTGCAGAAGATGGTTCAGATGATTCTGGGTCTTACGGAAATACCTCAGCCAGATGATGCTGCAGATGCCCTTGCAATTGCGATTTGCCACAGCAGCTCAAGAAAATACAACAAATTATGCTAAAATTAGATTGTTAAGGAGGGAGTATGTGGCAGCTCGCACATCTTGCAAGCGGTGCACTTGTGGGACAACAAGCGCAAAATCCAGTACTAGCATTTGGTCTCGGAATTGGTGCCCATCTTTTGATTGATAAAATTCCTCATTATTGGCCATGGCCCAAAACTGAGAGACATATCTTCACGTTGATAGACTATTTAATCACCATACCTGTATTCTATTTCTCACTGAAGTACTATCAAACAAATCAGACAAATTTGATTTGGGGTGCTGTCGGCAGTCTTACAGTGGACGCACTCTTAGTCGGTGTACCGTGGCTACATTACAGCAAGATTGGCAAGTGGCATCATGATAGGCAGCCCCATCATCGAAAACCAATATACCTTCTGACTGATGCTATCGTAATTATCTTATGTATTTTATTGCTTCAGAGATAATTTATGTACAATACCGAAAATCGTTTAGTTTTAGAAAATTTACTTTCACATAAACCTGGGGACAAAGATGGCCTGAAGATCGGTCTTGTGGTTCAGGGTGGAGGAATGCGAGGTTCTTTTGGCGGCGGCGTGGCTCTAGAGCTAACTAGACTCGGCCTGAACGATCATTTTGATGATATCTATGCATCATCATCTGGCTGTAATACAGCTGCCTATATGCTCTCGGGTCAAACTTCACTAGGTGTATCAATTTACGAGGATGATTTGTCGGGATTTCGTTTTATTCGCCCTTGGCGAGCTGGGTTTGGTAAGGCAATGAACCTTGATTACTTGATTGATTTTCTGACCTCGAAGCACAAACCGCTTGACCTGAAGAAGGTTAGGAATTCTAAAACAACCATTAAGATGTATGTAACTGATTACGACTCTGGGCATCTCGATTATTTTACAAACCACCAAAACATAGACCTTCTCTCAGCAATTAAGGCGTCCTGTGCCTTTCCAAACTTCTTCCCACCGGTAGAAATCCTTGGTAAGCGCTATTTTGACGGTAATATTGCTACGATATTGCCAATAGAACAAGCAATACAAGACGGTTGCACTGATATATTGGTCATTGCAACTGTGCCGGAATCTCATCACGAGCCAGAAACCAAGAAAACATACAATATCTTTCAGTCATTGATGAGTCGGAAATTTTCTATTGACTTCAAAGATGTGCGAGACCATCGAGTAGAGCTATATAATCATAGCTTAGACCTGGCTTTTGGGAGAGAGATTCCCAATGAAAGCGTGAGAATATATACAATTTCACCAGACCGCATGATTTCTAGTGCGAGTATTTCCAAAAAGTCCGTTAAAGGGTATGTAAATCATGGTGAGAAAAAGGCTAGAGAGGCTTTTGAATCGGTTCTCAAACTTGTAGATTAAATAAACTTAGAGGAAATCAAATGAACCCTAGAAAACGAATTAAAAAACCTGGAGAAACAACATTATTCTGTTTTTCGCCTGCGGTAATGGTGGCAACATTTATCATCGAGATAACGCTTGCAGTATATATTTATTTTCAGAATCGCCGTTTCGGTCACAATACTCTAATCGTTTCTATTTTGACACTTCTTGCCACGTTTCAGCTTTCTGAGTATATGATTTGTCGGGGCGGAGACGCACTACTTTGGTCGCGCATCGGCCTAGTATCGATTACCTTACTTCCGCTACTGGGTTTTGTTCTGATTGGCGTCATTAGAAACAATACTCGATATTCGCTACTTGGGGCACTGGTGGCCTTGGCATTCTCAATTATTTTCTCTTTCTGGCCTAATACGGTGAATGACGCTGCTTGCGCCGGTAATTATGTGATTCTGAACGTTCAGCCACTGGTTCATAGTTTTTATGGATATTATTACTTCGGTTTGCTGCTACTGGGAATCTACTTTGCCTTCCGAGGAATGGAAGAAAACAAGAAGGACAAACGTTCTCAGTCGGCACTTTTATGGATGATTATCGGGTACTTGTCTTTTATCCTTCCACTTAGCTTGGTTTACATCTTTATTGCAGGGACAAGGAACGGAATCGCCTCCATTATGTGTGGGTTTGCCGTCATCTTTGCTTTTATCCTGGCATTCAAAGTTTCGCCAATGTATCATAGGGTACTCGACAATCGGAAGAAGGAAAAATAATCCGTACACTTGTTTTATATAGGTTCCAGTCATAAAATATAGCCATGATTGGATATCTTAGTGGTTCGGTACAGCTTGTGCGTCCCGGATGGATTATTGTGAATACTGGCGGAGTGGGATATAAGGTTTCAGTAGGTCCTGACCTGCTTAGTCGTGTTCATGAGCAGAGCGAACTAGAGCTATATATCTATACCCAAGTCCGCGAAGATATTCTAGCGCTATACGGATTTGAAACAGTGGAAGGTCTCGATTTCTTTGAGCTACTGATATCTGTTTCCGGGATTGGACCGAAAGCAGCGATGGGGATATTGGCAGCTGCGCCAGTAGACAAAATCCGTGCCAGCATCGTGAACCAGGACCCGTCACTGCTCGCCAGTGTTTCGGGAGTGGGCAAGAAGACTGCCGAAAAGGTGGTAGTAGAGCTTAAGAACAAGGTGGGTTCGACTGCGAGTATCTTTGATGGTGTAAGTAGCAAAACTAAAGATGTCTATGAAGCCCTTCTTGGTCTTGGATTTAAGCCAGTCGAGGCACGTGAGGCGCTTGCCAGCATGCCAGCCGAATGTACTGACACAGAATCACAACTGAAATATTGTTTAAGTATGATGAAGAAATAATATGATCGAGGAAGAGATTGACCACATTCTAGATAGTGAAGAAACTCCCGAAGAGGAAATTTTTGAGGAGACCCTGAGGCCGAAGAAGTTTTCCGAATATGTCGGGCAGAAAAAGGCAAAAGAGGGTCTCAAGATAATGATTGAGGCGGCAAGGACTCGTAATGAGCCGATCGATCATGTACTTCTATATGGTCCTCCAGGGCTCGGGAAAACGACTCTCGCGAATGTGATTGCCTCAGAAATAGGGGCCCAGATTCGTGTTACTAGTGGCCCCGCGATCGAGAGGGCGGGCGACCTGGCATCAATTCTTACTAACCTACAAGAAGGCGACATCCTGTTCATTGACGAGATTCATAGGTTGAACAGGACCGTAGAAGAGGTTCTTTACCCGGCAATGGAAGACTTTACGCTTGATATCGTTATCGGTAAGGGCCCTGCTGCTCGATCGATTCGTCTGGATTTGCCGAAGTTCACCATCATTGGTGCAACAACGAAGATGGGCTCTATCAGTTCACCGCTGAGGGATCGTTTTGGTCTTGTGAATCGCCTTGAGTTTTATGAAGATGACGAGATAGAAAAAATAATAGTTCGTTCTGCCAAGATTCTCGGAATCGAAATAGAGACTGGTGGTGCCGAGGAGATCTCGAAACGTGCTCGCAAGACGCCGCGCATCGCAAATAGATTGCTGAAGCGCGTGCGTGACTTTGCACAGGTAAAGGCGAAAGGAGTAATTAGCTCTGACATTGCCAACAAGGCTCTCGATATGCTCGAAGTAGATGAGTATGGCCTCGATAATACTGACCGCAAGCTAATCGCGACTATCATTGAGAACTTCAAGGGTGGACCAGTTGGTCTTTCAACCCTTGCCGCCGCCACTAGTGAGGAGATTGACACTATCGAGGACGTCTATGAGCCATATCTGATTCAGATAGGTTTCCTTGAGCGTACTCCGCGTGGACGGAAGGTGACGGCAGCAGCCTTTAAACATCTTGGTTATAATTCACTAAATCCAGAACAGGACTCCCTGCTTTAATGAAGCTCCTCCTACATACCTGCTGTGGGCCGTGTTTTCTCGGTGTCTGGGAAGAGCTGGGTACTCACTCAGAGATTTTGACCACACTCTACTATGATAATGACAATATTTACCCAGAAACTGAGTGGGAAAAGCGACAGGATAATCTGTTAATTGTGGCTAAGGACAGAAATGTGCCAATTATCGTTACTAATTACAACTCGGAAAATTATGGTAAGTCAGTGACAGTGAAAACGACCAAATTCCCCGCCAGGTGCATCTATTGCTACAAGATGCGCCTTGGAAAAGTGGCCAAACATGCAAAAGAGAATGGTTTTGACGCTATCTCGACGACATTATTTGTTTCTCCATACCAGCAGCATGAGGAGCTCATAAATGTTGCCCAGGATGTAGCCGCGGATTATGGGGTAGATCTTTACTATACCGACTGGCGGCCGTATTTCCGTGAAGGCCAAAAAGAGGCCAAGGAAATGTGTATATATCGTCAGCGCTACTGTGGCTGCAAATTATCTCTCGCTGAGAGTAAAATTAAGATAAAATAGCTTTATCATTCTGTCTTTTTAATCTATACTTATCATTAGAGGGTTTATGGCAATATTTCTACTTTTATATGTACTTTTGATGATCGTCTGGTTCTCTTGGGCCGGGGTTCTGACATACATAATTCTAAAATATCGTTACCCAGATAATATTGGTCTAGTTCGCCTTGGTATCTTCTGGGCGTTCTCTATTCTGTTTTTGATAGTATCCTTTGTTTTCATTGCCAGAGCTGACTGGGTAACAGTGCCAGAGTTCTTTAAGTCGATGGGAGTATAGTGGAAACAATTGATAATACAAAGAGGTATTTCGAATCACAGCTGCCAGACGAGAAGGTAATTCTTCTTATTCGGCGCCATTTCCTGGCGATATTGCCTCACGTAATTACTGCGTCCCTCGTATATTTACTGGGCTTACTTCTAGTTTTTGTTCTGCCTCTTTTAGTCCCGGCGCTAGTAAGTGGTTTTACTTATAATATCTATGTGTTACTCGTCAGCTGTCTCTTTTTATTTAATACGGCCTACTTTTTTCATAATTGGATACTTCATTACCTTCATGTTGCAATTTTAACAGACGACCACTTTGTTGAAGTGGCACAAAATGGTTTATTCGTTCGTAAGGTCTCTCAGATGTCTCTCGACAAGATACAAGACGTTTCAGCAAGTCAAAAGGGGATAGTTCATACAATGTTTAACCTTGGAACAGTTGATGTTCAGACCGCCGGAGAACTGCCGAACTTTGTGATTGAGCTGGTTCCTGATCCAAACGCAATTGCCCAGAAAATAATGACGATAGAAGAGCAGTATTGTGAACGAGTGGGAATCAAAAGTGATGGACTTTCACGTAATGCGAATGTAACATCAAGAGTAGCAAATGGTACGTTAGCTACAGAAGATGAATCATTGGCTCCGCCGACAATCGAGTATCCTAGCGATAATTAGGACAATTTGGAGGGAATCTGGAGGGTTTTGAAACAAAAATTGATCCAATATGGAAGCGACGTGATGTCGTCGGTGTTGATATTGGTTCTCGTTCAATTAAGATAGTGCAACTTAAGAGAACTGGCTCTAACTATCAGGTGGTTGGATTTGGTCAGCTTCCTGTACCCGAAAACTACATTATCGAAGGCATAATTGCTGAGCCAGAGAAGCTAGCCGATAAAATAAAAGAGTGTATACAAAATAATTCGACCGGTAAGATATCGGCAACGCGCGTATATGCATCTCTGCCGGAGTCAAAAATATTTACACGTACGATATCGTTACCTCATGCAAACGACAAATCAATCGAGGAAGCAGTCAGTTGGGATGCTAGCCAGACAGTCCCGATGGCAATGACTGACCTTTATTTAGACTGGCAGGTTGTTGGACCATCGATAGAAAACTCTACTATGGACGATGTGCTCTATGCAGCTGCACCTAAGGCGATTGTAAACTCATACGTTCAACTATACTCAATCCTGGGCTATGAGTTGGCAGGCATAGAAACAAGTCTGACAGCTATAATCAGAGCGATAAAACCGAGAAGGAAAACCTCTGAAGCCGCACTAATAATTGATATTGGTGGACAAACAACAAATCTTGCAATCTTTGATAATGCTATCCGCGTGACTGGCAGCACTCTAATAGGAGGAGAACAGCTTACATATCGTATTGCTGAAGCCCTTAAGGTTAGTGAAGCTGCTGCCGAGAAGATGAAAAAGAGTAAGGGTGGAAAAGAAACAGAAAAAACGAAAAAAGCCCTAGACTCGGCCGTAACTCAGATTTGCAGCGAAGCCACAACAATGATTAATTACTATCAAGAAAAAGACAAGCAACAAGTGAAGGTTTCTCGGATTTATGTCTGTGGAGGTAGTGCTAGTCTGCCTTCCCTGGCAGAAGTGTTTTCTGAGAAACTCGGTATTAATACGGAAGTAGTCGATAAGCTTGAGGGAATGATTCCGAATCGACGAGTGGTATTACCGGAAGAATCAGTTCCTGCATATATCAACGCAATAGGGCTCGCTTTGCTGGGGGTGTATGATGATTAGACTTAATCTACTGCCACCAGACATCAAAGAAGAGCGTAAATACTCCCGGAAAAACGCCAAGATTTATGAAGGAATAGTTCGGGGCGCTGCTATTGTTCTTACACTTTTAGTGATGATGTTTATCATCGGATTTATTGTTTGGAATAATAGAAATATTGCCAGAGAATCAAGAAATGATGCTTCCAAACAAGTTAGTAATATGAAAGAAGTTGAAGTCACTGCAACTGATATATATAGCAGATTACAACTGATAAGTAAGCTTAAATCAGATAGAATAAATTGGAATAAGGTACTTTCTGAGCTCGCAGCCCAGACTCCAGCAAGTGTTAAGCTCGTCAATATTGATTTTACAAACGCGGACAAAGATAGAGTAAATCTAGCTGGTTTCGCTTCGGCTAGTGCTGATGTCGGTATATTTCGTGATCAGCTTTCTAAAACGACATTGTTTCAGTATATAGATCTTGAATCTGTAAGCGCAGCCACTGACCCTGCGGATAAAGCGAAGAATGGTGTTAGTTTCCGGATTACTTTGACCCTAAACATGAACGAGGCCAAGAAATGACCAAAATGACAGCTAAAAAAATGAACTTGCAATTAACGGTAGTGGCGATTGTTTTTGCAGTGATTGCAGTAGGGCTGTTTGTCTTAGGATGGACATACATACTCGGCTTAGGACGTGAACAGGGCCGCTTACAGACTGAAGCGGATAACTATATCTTACAGAACCAGGCCCTCTTTGATCTCAAATTACAGCTTGCAAGACTGGGTTCTCAGAAAGATGTTGTTTATCAAATCATTCCTTCTTCAAAGGACGTATCTGATTTTGTGAAGACATTTGAACAGATGGCGATAGGTGACCGGGTTACCATTAATACTGTGACTATAGGTGATGTCCAGAAAAAGTCTAAGTCGGGTAGCGATTTGTCTCAGACGGTGGCAAAAGACCAATACTCCGAGCTGCCTATTCGTTATGAAGTTACAGGCAACTATCTCGATATAACCAAGCTGGTTGATGATGTGATGCAGGGGAGGCGTTTGGCAAAAATTACCAATCTATCTGTCATTACGAATACCTCCGATGGAGCTGCTAGTGGGAGCGTAAAAGCAACATTTAATGTTACGGTGTTTATAAAGAAATGAAACAAATAATTAATCAGAAGAATAGTGATTATTTACAAAAGATATACAAGTCTTTACCGGTAGTAGTGGTGATAATAGTAGTGGTGACATTTGGTGCACTTTCATACATTGCGTTTTTCCCAGCAGAAGACCAAAGTGTAAAAGAGTCTGCCAGAATCAAAAACGAGTCTTTAAATATGAACCTCAGTCTCAAAAGGTTTGATTCATTAGTTCAAGTAGTAGGCGGAAAATCAGCTAGTGGTCGAAACGTCTTCACTTACTAGATTAGTCTAGTCAAGTATTAGCCACTCAGTGATGGTCCAGTTACCAGCTGGGCCATTTGCAAAACTGCTATTTGCCATACCCCCATCATAATCTACGATAGCGTTCTGCTTGAGATATAGCCCAGAAGATGCAATTGCTCTTGCCTGAGCATTATTTTCGAGGCTGATGGAGCCATATGGAGCATAAAAAACACCACCAAGCGCGTTCTGATAAATGGTAATTGCTGGCCAAAGTCTCCAGAAGTCTTCCCATGGTTGCCTAGGCTTTTGGGTGGAGAATAGCATAATGTAGCTCGGGGTTTTGGGGTTGTTGGGGTCTATACCACTAATTTTTGCGCCTTGATTTACAGTGATGCGCCCCTTGTTGAAGTTTGTACGATCTTGAATATAATCGGCAATTATGACGCCACTACTATTGCCATAGCTATTGTCTAGATAAACAGTTGCGCCATTATTTATCGTGATATTACCATTAACCCAGACAGTGCCGGTAATCTTGAGAGACGCGTTATTGTTAATAATTAGATCACCATTGATTCTTACTGGGCCAAGAGTTTCGGTGGTGCCAGAAATTACCTTATTGCCTTCGATTATGTTGTTACCCGCTTCGGCGGCATCTTCCCAGGTTTGAATACTAGAGGCAAGATCAGCGTCCGCAATCGGCATTTGTTCTGTGGGTGGATAGCTTCCGGTAGTTTTATTTCCTTTCACAGTAGACCCAGTGATAAGATAGGCAGCAGCATCTCCGTCAATAGTTCCACCAGCTATCCAGCTCTGAAGAATATTCTTCCCCGTGCTAGTTGCCGATCCGGTTATTTCCGCACTCTTATTTGTCGCATAGATCATCCCATTAGCATAAACACTACCCTTAATCTTGGAGTTATTTTCCATGTAGATACCGAAGTCATCTGTAATTGCACCGTATTTGAAGGAGACATTGCTGGTAGTTTGGACAGAAACTATCTTAACGCGGACCTCTCTGGTTGCTTGGGAGGCGACTTTTGTTGGTAGATAGCCCTTTGAGTTAATGTATTTGCAGTTTGTTCCACAGCTAGTGATGGTGACTTCGAATTCACCACCTTCCAGTGAAGTGTCAAGGGTAGGGGTAGTTCCATATGTATTATTGCCGCGATTAATCTCCCACAAGCCTTTATTGAGGCCCGCTTCAGCCAATGCAAGGGCTTGGAGTTGTTTTATCTGACGCTGTATCTTGACAGAGGATGATAGACTGGCAGATGAAAGAGCCATCGCCGTTGTCATGAGACAGACCATGAGAAGCAAAATTCCGATAAGTATACTGCCGGATTTTTTCATTAGATATGATTCCTTAATCTTGCCTGACCAGTTAGAGAAATATTACGCTCCTCGTTTCCCATCTTGATATTGGAACTGATATTGACTGTTACTAGTGTAGCTGAGTCAGGGGTTGGGTCGTAATCGAAGGATAGTGAGAGAATGTTGCGATCAAGTATATTGTCACGACCGTTCTGGCCATAGCGTTTACTTGATGGGTCAGCGTACACTATCTTGTGTATATCGTTTCCACTGTAGTCGTAAATAATATAGTCATATCGCATATTCGTGCCAGTATATAATACGTCCTTGCTGCTACTAATGGCGGGAACACGGATGATAATCGTGTCAGTGTCGGTAGTATAGGTATCATAGCTTAGATCTATTGAAACACCGTTTTTTATGTCAGTAGTGAGAGCATCCAAGATTGTCTGGCTATCTGACTGGACGGATGAACTAGCGAGTTCTTGATTATAGGTCTTGATACCCACGACATAGACGGTTGTCACGGTGAGGCTAATTACAGTAATAAATCCCATTACAATCAGTAGTTCTATTAGACTAAATCCAGCTTTCCGCATCAGTTTGTACTTCCATAGAGATAAGTCGTCATCTCAATTTTTTCAGTATTGCCTCTCATGGGCCAGTTGATAGTTACTTTTACTCTAACGATATTACTATCACTAAGAGGTCTGGTAATATTGGTTACCCCAGACGATGCTGGTATCTCTGGCACGGAGAAGGGATTGTCTGACGGAGCGACTAGGGAGGCAATCTTGCGTTCTCGTAACTGCTCTATCTGGTTGCTGGCAGCTTCGTAGGCGATAAGTTTGAGTTTAGCGCTTCTATTGGTGGTAATGCTTGTAAACAGTAGTGGGAAAACCGCACTAAAAATAGCTGCTGATATCGTAAGCGCTATCAGTACTTCGATATATGTAAAGCCTTGTTTCTTCAAGTACCCTCCGAAACTCATTATATCTTACTTAGATGTCTTTTTCGAGTACAACAAAAAAGCCCCCAACGGGGCTTTTTTGGATGTGTCATGACACATTGTTACTCTTGTTTAGAGGTAACATAATAGACTTTTGGAGTACCCTTGACGGTTGTACCGTCTCCAACAGGCTCGTTTTGATTCTTAAGTTCAAAGCTAAGCTCGTATCCATTTCCAACATGGTCGTAAGACATGTTGTTATAAACAGACGTGCTGTTCAAATACTTCGGAGTTGATGTAGTAAGCAGAACGAGTCCTGCTGCGTCATCACCAGCTGGATAAGCACCAGTATCGATGTAATACTGTTCAAGCGCATTTTGTACTTCATGGACATTGGCTTTCATCTTGGCGTCCTGTGCCTTCTGATTGGCACTGGTACCAACAATCCCTACTACGATACCAGCCAAGATACCGATGATTACGATTACGATCAAAAGTTCAATAAGCGTAAAACCTTTTTTCATTTTTTCACCTCCCTCCTTTGTGAATTTATCTTGATTATATCTACCCCCTGGTAGCTATACAAGCACTTTATATCATGTTGGTCATGGAATATATTGGGGTTATTATGGCCATGATTACGTATCCAACCATGATTCCGATAATTATCATTATCATTGGCTCAAGTAGAGTAGAGAGATTCTTGGTAATATTGTCTACTTCACTGTCATAGAAATCGGCAATTTTACCAAGAATGGTATCGGTTGATCCGGTCTCTTCTCCGACAGCAATCATCTGAGGCACAAGAGAAGGGAATATTTTGTATCCCTTGAGATTTTCAGCGATACTACTACCATTTCCAACTTTCTCAGCGGTTTTGGCAATAGCCTCCTTAAATAGTAGGTTCTGTGTCGAATCAGCGATAATCTGAAGTGCTTCTACTACACTAACTCCACTGGCGAGCAAGGAGCTAAGAGTTCTGCAAATACGGGCGACGTTGAGCTTTATTGATAAACCACCGAAAATTGGAGTCTTGAGTAGTACTTGGTGCATCAATCTTCTAAAAGGAGTGACATGATATAGTGCGTAACGGAAACCATAAACGATACTTGCGATTACTGCTGCTGTAATTATTCCGTAGTTTGTAAAGGCCTTTGAGAGAAATATAAGTGATTGCGTAGTCGCCGGAAGCTCACCACCAAGCTGGTCAAACATATCTTGCAAAGTGGGTATTATTGTTACAAGCATAAATATAAGTGCCCCAACCATACCGACAAATATAACCGTTGGGTAGACCATGGCTCCCTTTATTTTTGAGACCAGCTCGCGGTCTTTGGTCATCTGGACTGATAGCTCATTCAATGCTTTGTCGAGAGTGCCGCCGATTTCCCCAGAATTCACCATACTGATAAAAAGAGGGGAGAAGACTTTGTCGTTCTTTGCAAGGGCTTTGGCAAGTGAAGTACCGCCCTCGACATCCTTGGAAAGATCGCCCACAATCTTCTGAAACCGCTTATTTTTAATCTGTTTCTCGAGCATTGCTAGTGACTGAGAAATTGGTACTCCAGCGTTAACCAAGGCTGCTAGCTCTTGTGCGAAAAGCACTTTTTCAGTCGAAGAGATAGTGGAGAAGGAAGATATTTTATCGAGCAGCGACTCCTTTCCTTCCTTCTGAATGCTTATAGGAGTCATTCCCTGATCTATAAGTATCTGGGCGGCATCTTCCTTGGTGCTGCCATCGATATTACCGGTTACTATCCGACCAGACTTGTCCTTTACTGTGTAAGAAAACTTAGCCATTATTCTCTCGTAACTCTTAATACTTCTTCAACGGTCGTGATGCCCTCTAGACACTTCAGAAATCCGTCTTGTTGCATTGTAATCATACCATTTTCAATCGCGACTCGCTGGATGTCTTCCGTGGACGCATGCCCCACTATCTGCTTTCCGACCTCTTCGTCAACCTCTAAGACTTCGTATATGCCCATGCGGCCTTTGTATCCACTACCATCGCATTTGGAGCAGCCCTTACTACGATATAGAGTTAGACTCAGTGACCCTGGCTTGATTACAGATGCTTTTTTATCGGATCCGCGCTCTTTCTCGGAGAGGAAGATCTGGTTTCTGAGGGTAATTTCCTCGGCTTCTTTAGCGCTGCGATTCACCATGTCAGGATCGTCAGCAATTTTGTCGAGTATGGACTTGTTGTCTATCTTCAAATCATCGGGGACAGCAATTTTCTTTTCTCCTTGTAGCCCAGCTGGTTTTGGTTGTGTTATCTCTGGCTTAGGAATATCAATCTTTTGTTTGCCAGTTAAAAATTCAGTACGTAAACCAAAATTGTTGATAATGTCAGTAATTACTTTGTCGTCTGGGGTATAGGCCTCAGTACAGTGAGGGCAGAGACGGCGTACGAGACGCTGGCCAATAACTGCATTTACGGTACTGGCAATGAGGAATGGCTCAATCTCCATATCAAGAAGACGAGGAAGACAGCCGGCGGCATTGTTGGTGTGTAGGGTAGATAGTACAACGTGACCGGTAAGGGCAGCATGAACTGCCATTTCAGCCGTTTCTGTATCGCGAATCTCACCGACCATGATGATGTCCGGGTCTTGACGTAGAAGGGCGCGAAGACCAGATGAGAAGGTCATTCCCACCTTTGAATTCACCTGTGTTTGATTTATGCCTTGGATGCGGTACTCTACCGGGTCTTCGACGGTTGAGATATTTACGCCGATAGTGTTGAGCGATGATAGGACGCTGTATAGTGTCGTAGACTTTCCTGAACCTGTAGGCCCAGTAACGAGTAGCATTCCATGTGGTTTTTTCAGTGCCCTCTCAATGGCAATCAGGGCCTGGCCCTTATAGCCAAGCTCTTCTAGGGTTAGGGCTCTCGATGATTCATCCAAGAGACGCATTACAATTTTTTCGCCGTCCATTACTGGTAGAGTAGAGACACGAATAGAAATATTTTGGCTTCCTATTTTTATCTTAATACGACCATCCTGAGGTATACGATGTTCATCAATACGAAGATTAGATAGGATCTTGATACGTGATACGATGGAGCTTTCAAGTGCTCGGGGCAGGGTCATGGTGTCTTTTAGGATTCCATCAACACGGTAGCGTACCTGGATAAAGTTTTCTCTTGGTTCAATGTGGATGTCAGACGCACGTGACTTGACGGCATATTCAATAAGAATGTTTACTGCACGAGCAACTGGAGCTTCAGAGATGATGGATTCGACATTTTCGACCGATGCGTCTTCTCCTAGTTCTTCTTTGCTAATCTGAATTTCTTCCTCAGTCTCCTTGATTGCCTTGGAGATTTCGGTACTCAGACCCTCCTTATATTGTTCTATTGCATTATTGATATCAGAGGTGGTAGCAAGAAATATTTTGATATCATACCCACACTGCTTCTGGATAGACTGGACTGCCTCGACATCGCTCGGATCGGCCATAGCCACCTTGAGATGACCATCTTCTTCTCCGAAAACTACTGCCTGATATCGGCGCGAAACTCGTTCAGGAAGCTTATCAAGGATTTCTTTGGATATCTGTGATCCACCAATTTCGATAAACTCGCTGCCGATTTCCTTGGCATAAAGCTTAATAAACTCTTTCTCTGAAAGAATTTTCTTCTGATAAAGTACATCAAGAAGTGACTCCTTGCTGCCTTCCGCAATCTTCGTGAGTTCGTCTATCTTTTCTCTGGTCGCGACATTATTCTTGACCAGAAGCTCAGTAAGCTGAGCGGTGGTGAGCTTCAGTTTGTACCCCCTCGTGAACTATGTCACACAATCTGCTATACTTTCATAGTTATTTTAGCAGAAATATGAAAACAAGTGAACTTGATTACAATTTACCAGATGAGTTAATCGCGAGATATCCGGCAGAGCCTAGAGACGCGGCGAAGCTTCTAATACTCGATAGAGCCGATGGAAGCTTGGATGATAGGGTATTTCATGATCTCACAGAAATACTTACAAGCAACGATGTACTAGTACTTAATGATTCGAAGGTAATCCCAGCGAGAATATTTGGTAAAGTTGGGGAGCGGATGCATGAAGTATTGCTCGTAAAGCAGGCAAGCGACTCCTCCTGGGAATGCTGGATTAGAGGCGGCCGCAAGCTAAAAGTAGGAGAAGCAATTGCCTTTTCGGATGGTCTGAAGGCGAAATATGTTAGGCGCAACGAAGAAATTTTCTATTTGGAATTTAGTCTCGAGGGAGCTGAATTCTATCACGAACTTGCCACAATAGGTGAAATGCCAATACCCCCCTATATCTTGAAGGCACGTCATCAAGAGCACGACGACACCGTAGACGATGAGGAATATCAGACGGTATACGCGAAGACCGAAGGTTCGGTGGCGGCACCTACGGCCGGACTACATTTTACAGAAAACTTACTACTAACACTGGCTGAAAGGGGAGTACAAATAGAATATGTCACTCTACATGTTGGGCTTGGGACATTCCAGCCATTAAATACAGATAGGGTAGAAGATTTCCAGATTCATTCTGAGTACTATGAAGTTGATCCAGGTACTGCAGAGAGATTAAATCAGGCAAAAATTGCAGGCAAGCGGATTATCGCTGTTGGGACTACCTCCGTGCGTACGCTAGAGAGCGCAGCCGTAAAAGTTGACTCATGTGGGCTGACTGGATGTGGCAGAGACTATTTGCTAATGCCCAAATCGGGAGAAACAAAAATCTACATCTATCCCGGTTATGACTATAAATTTGTAGACGCTATCATTACTAATTTTCACCTGCCCAAATCATCGCTACTACTACTAGTAGAGGCGTTTGCGGGGAAGCAAAATATTGAGAATGCATATCAGCACGCAATAGAGAGTAAATATCGGTTTTATTCCTATGGCGATGCAATGTTTATCCATTGAGCCTAGTATATTACCGCCAGCTTTCTTGTTATACTTAGTTATGAAAGTGGTTCTATAATTTATATCCAAGGAGGCTAGTATGCTTGGCATAAAAGGGACTGGTGATAGTAAAAAGGCACCTTCGAAAGAAGAGCAACTGAAAATTAAACAGAAGAAGAGGATTAGAAGACTGGCATTCTTTGGATTTATGGCGGTCGTGATAGCGGTCTGGTTTATTTTTGGGTATATGAAGAGTCTGTATGCTGAATATTCCAAAAATGAATTACAGGAATTTGTAGAGGTTTGGAAGCCAATACAGAATACAAACGAAGCTACGATTGAGTCAGACATCCAGAAGCTAAATACTGAAACTGCCGAGATTAAAGAAGAAATGGAGAAGCGGTCAGCGCCGATAAACGCTCAGGGGTTAAAGGCTGATATTATCAATTTCTTTGACTATGCCTCCGTCTTTACATCAGATATGCACAAGGATTTTCAGTGGTCAAAGGATTTGAACACTATTTCTATCGAGAATGATCAAGTGATAGCAAATATAAATTTCAATGACGGGAGTGGGCCTCTACTTACTACCCTGGAGGAGTCAGTTTCAACCATGCGGGCTCATGTGCGCGAAATGGATGCTATGCAGGTCTCGACTAGGGTGATGGATGCTCATAAACAGTTTCGTGACTCAGTATCGGAAGAGGCTGATATATATGACCGCCTACTCACGGCAGTTAGGTCAAATAACACTGAAGCGACGAAAAATCTGAGTACTGAAATAATGGTTTTCAACGAGAAATTTGGCAAGATGTCGGGTCCTAGTAGCGCCTTGACCATCGCCTATCTAATCAAAACCAAAGAGTTTGAGATAAAAATCGAGAAACTTGGCAAAGAAATTGACCGTGCTTCAAATATAGTCACAAACAACATTTACTAAGAAGGAAATCATACAAAGATAAGGTTATCAGAAGCTCTCTTTGTCTACTTGACACATATTTTCCCACTGCTACAATGAAATCAACTATCGGAGGGTAGATGAAAAGGTGGTGGTTATATACTGCTATTGTGGTAGTACTATTTCCTGCATTCGGAGTTGCTAGTAAAGAAGGACTAACAATTCATTCTTTTCAAATTTCTGGTGAGAATACTTACGACGAGTTTGTCTCGATATCGAACGATACTCCCGTTCCACTCGATATCACAAATTATTCCATAAGTCGCAAAACAAAGAGTGGAACGAGCTGGAATACGCTCTATAAGTTTACTGCAGGCACAATCGGTCCACACCAAATTATTACGATTTCGCACGAAAAATATACCGGAGTGCGAGATTTTGTTTATTCTACTACTAGTTATTCCTTGACTGCTGACAATTCAGTAGCGATCATTGCTCCAGATAAAACAATTATTGATCTTGTTGGCTATGGTGAGGCGAGTAGCTACGAGGGATCTTTATTGCCAGAGCCGTCAGTAGGTGAAGTTTATACACGAACCCAGGAGACAGATAACAACTATGACGATTTTGTTTCGAGTGTGAAGGCAGTGGTGCTTGATCCGAACGCTGACAAGCTACTTATTACTGAACTGATGCCTGCACCAGACGAAGGAAAAGAGTGGATTGAGATATATAATCCGACGAGTCTGCTGGTCTCCTTAAATGGGCTAAAGCTATGTGATGCTATGGGCTCTATACATTGTTACTACTTTACTCACAATGATTATTTGAACCCGTTTGAGTACAAAATTTATTCACAAGAGGTAACCAAGATTACTCTCAATAATACGGGCGACTGGGTGGAGCTGCGTGATGGCGATGATAATCTAATTACTGACAGTGGTGGTGACTATGGCGATGCTGATAGTGGTATAGCGCTAGCCCTATTTGGTAGCGAATTTAAGTGGACTAAGGTGCCTACTCCAGAAAAGGAAAATATTTTTATCGATACTATTGAGCTAGAAACGATGGTCGCGAAAAAGCCTAAAAGCACTAGTAAGAAAGTAAAGAAGACGGTGGTAAAGAATAGCTCTAGTGGTGTAACGGCAGAGGAAGAATCTCCGGGGGTGGCTGGAGTGAGTATTGAAAGTCCGAACGATTCGGGAGGCAAGGATGCAGTAACATCGGTTCGGGGCAATAATACACTGCTTGGTTATTCCCTAATCATAATGGCGGTAACCATACTTCTCGGGTATAATCTATGGGACAAGCGCCATGAAATACGAAATCTTTACCACAAAATCAGCCGCCGAAACCATTGACTTCGGCAAAAGGGTAGCAGAATCACTCACCGGTGGTGAGCTGATCTTGCTTTTTGGTGATCTCGGTGCCGGCAAGACTCAGTTCACCAAGGGAATAGCAACAGGACTTGGAATTACTGAAACAGTTATCAGTCCAACCTTTACGATTGAAAGAACGTATGAAGGTAAGAAGCTGGTCCTTCATCACTTCGATTTATATAGGACTACAGAGGATCGGGAGCTGGAGCATGAGATTCGCGACTTACTCTCAGAAAAGTTCAACGTGGTCGTGGTTGAATGGCCAGATAATATGAAATCCCTTATGGGTATACCACATATTGCGATTACGATTGAGGAAACTGATGAAGATGAACGCAATATCAAGATAGAGGAGCAGAATTCATGGTCTTAGTTATCGATACCGCATCGAGTCAAGCTTTTATCGGTTTGTGGGATGGTAAATGGCTTGCCAAGAACTCATTCGAGGGCGGCAGAGAATTAAATTCAAAAATCATCCTTGAGCTAGAAAAAACATTACGACATTCGCAAGAATGTCGTAATGTTTCTGATGTAGAATTTAGCCAGATGAAGGGGATAATAGTCAATGCTGGTCCGGGAAGCTTTACAGGGCTTCGTATCGGGATATCAATAGCAAATACTATGGCACATGAGCTGGATATACCAATCATGGGTGTAAAAGAGCCGAAAGACGTCGAAGACCTTTTACAAAAGGGCCTCTCTATGCTAAAATCACGGGGCGTAACATTCGATGGAGTTGTCACTCCGTTCTATGGGAGTGAACCTCATATAACAGAGCCAAAACCAAAGGGGTAGGTGTTGCCGTATGGCAGAACGTACCCCGAGTGGGTTTCTCGTGTCTGCAAGGAACCGGTCTAAGGAGCTCGAACTTGTCGCACCTTCTGCGAAGTTGGTACGATGGCCTGCTATATATACAGTAGTCCTAGTCATAAAGTCCTGGCGGGAGCTGGGAAGACGGCAGAGGAGCTAAAATGCCTACACGGGCGGAGCAAGTCTCTGAGCTCAAGAAGGGCAAGCAGGACGCAGCCATCCAGGCCGTCATCTGTCTCATAGCGATGGTTGGCTGGATCGAGGGCGTGGTTCGACTGAACTGGTCTGAGATTCCCGGCTACATCTTCGCTTTCGGGATGATCGTCGGGGTGAGTGAGTTCTTCCGTAACCGGAAAGAGCTGAGAGAGCTGACGAGGGGAGCAAGTCGTGGACAAGCCCACTAAGCTCGAGGAGACTAAGCACGTTCACCAGTGGGAGAAAGACGGTGGTAAGACCATCGGGAGGTTCAGTAAAGTGAGTCTCCAGAGATGGAAGTGTGCCTGCGGGGAAACCATGCAGGTGCTTGCCGGAATCGACATGAGTCAGAAATGAGGAGGAGGGTCAGAAATGACGGATCCCTATGGTGTCAAGGAGTATCTCGAGAAGTACGGCTCTGATGATGCAAAGGTGCTTGCCATGATCATACATGGCAACACTGAGCTATTCAGTATGTCGGCACACGAAGGCATGGACGCACTCCGGCGTCTGGCTGATCTGGAACTCGAGAACTACACGATGCGACAGCTTGTGTCGCGTGGATACAGCTTCACGTTCAAGAGTGACGGCGTCAAGGTGACAATCCTCGACGGCAACTTCTTCTTGGCGCGACATGTTCTCGATGCCATCTACCACCTTGCGGGCACGTTCTGTCCGCCTCCAAGCGAAGAGAAGCCGATCACCATGACGGATACCTGGCCTGAAAGCCTTAAGGAGACCGTCAAGAGGTATCTTGAGAGTCGAGGGCTCGTGGTGTAGGGTTTGGCAGCATTGTGATAGTAGTGGGGACCGCGAACCCCGCCCGAGATTTCCTCCGGAAGGAGGTGGCAAGATGGTACTTACCAATGGTGACCAGACCGAAAGTCACCTTGATGCCCCGGTCGGTCTCCCGGCTGTGTGTGAAGCATGCTTGGATGAGCATGATGATCCGAGCGGTCAAGGCTGTCCATACGGTCTTGATACTGGTGCATGCATGACAGATGGAGAGCCAACCTGGCGATCTGACTGACGCGGTCGTGAACCCCGTTCTATGGAACGGCGGGTCGCGGCCGCTGTTTCTTTTCAGCCTTGTGAAAAACATCCAAAAGCGTTATAATATACCCATTGTTAGTAAGAAAAACTAGCTGACATATACCAAATTTTCAATTTAGAATTTTCAATTTTCAAATAAGAAGAGAAACTAGAAAACCGAATATTGGGAAAGACTGAAAATCGGCCTGTCAGCTTTTATGAAAAGCACCCCGCAAAGAGGGGAACTAGGAAGGAGAAAATATGGAACCTATAAGCATTATTTTTGCTGTAGTAGCTCTTGGTGTTGGCGGTTTTGGTGGCTACACCTACCGCAAGACCCAGATGGCCAAGGATGCTCAGAATGCTGAGGGCAAGGCTGAGAAGAAGATTGCTGAAGCCGAAACAAAGGCCAAGGAAATCGTTATCAATGCAAAAGACGAGGCTCTAAAGATCGCAGAAACTGCCAAGAAAGAAGAGCGCGAGCGTCGTGATCAGTTGCTAGCTCAGGAAAAGCGTGTCGCTCAACGCGAGGAAGCCCTAGACAAGAAGAATGATGAGCTTGATAAGAAGCGTGACGACATCGATAAAGCAAAAGGAGAGATAGAAACAGTTAAGACTGACCTTCGTGACCTCCGTGTCCGTCAGCAAGAGGCTCTTGAGAAGATTGCCAAGCTGACGAAGGAGGAGGCCAAGGACAAGCTGATTCAGATGGTAGAGAAGGATTATCGCAAAGACATCGTCAGCTATATCAAGAAGATTGAAGAAGAGACCAAGGAAGAGGCAGACAAAAAAGCGCGTGAGATTCTCGTTACTGCCATCCAGCGCGTAGCTGGTGAGCAGACTGCTGAGAGTACTGTCACGGCCGTCGCACTCCCAAATGATGAGATCAAGGGTCGCATCATCGGCCGTGAAGGTCGCAACATTCAGGCGATTGAACGAGCTACGGGCTGTGACATCATCGTTGATGATACTCCAGGAATGATCGTTGTCTCTGGTTTCGATCCAGTCCGTCGTAATGTAGCTCGCGTTGCTCTCGAGAAACTAATCAAGGATGGCCGAATTCATCCGACTAAGATTGAAGAATCGGTGGCCAAGGCACAGGAAGAAATAGATAAACAGATCAAAGAGGCTGGTGAAAAAGCAGTCTATGAAGCTGGTGTTGCTGGTCTCCCAGCTGAGATGATAAAGCTTCTTGGTCGTCTCAAGTTTCGTACCTCATTCTCTCAGAACGTATTACAACACTCTGTTGAAACTTCACTGCTTGCTGGTGCGCTTGCTTCAGAACTTGGTGCAGACGTCGCCATTGCGAAGAAGGCAGGACTATTGCACGACATTGGTAAAGCAGTCGATCAAGATATCGAGGGCTCACATGCATCTATCTCTAGGGACATTTGTAAAAAGTTTGGCATGATAGACGAAGTCATCCATGCTGTCGAGGCTCACCATGAGGAGGTACCTTTCCGTACTGTAGAGGCTGTTATTATCCAGGTTTCTGATGCCATCTCGGCCGGTCGTCCTGGTGTCCGTCGTGACTCACTCGATAACTACATCAAGCGCCTGACTGAACTCGAAAATATTGCCAAGGGCTTCGCCGGCGTAGAAAAAGTTTATGCTATCCAGGCTGGACGTGAAGTTCGCGTCTTCGTCACACCAGAGAAGATTGACGATCTGACAGCAATTAAGCTAGCGAAGGACGTGGCGACCAAGATTGAGGCCGACCTCAAGTATCCTGGTCAGATTAAGGTAAATGTAATTCGTGAAACTAGGGCAATAGAGTACGCAAAGTAATGAAGATACTATTCATCAGTGATATTGTTGGTAAGTCAGGCCGGGAAGCGGTTAAGCAGCTGCTCCCAGAGCTTAAACGTGAATATGGCATCGACTATACGATTGCGAATGGGGAGCATCTCTCTGACCGCGTTGGTGTGGAAGAGAAGATTGTGCGAGAGATGGTAGCGGCAGGGATTGATTTCTTTACTACGGGTAACCACATTTGGAGACAAAAGGATTTTGCTTCACAGATAGATCAGCTCGACCTACCTCTCATTCGTCCGGCGAACTATCTAGAGGGGACACCAGGTGAAGGCTATAAAGTAGTAGATACACCATACGGGAAACTCCTGATAATTAACCTTCTTGGGCAGCACGATATCAAGGCAGTGGTGAAATCGCCTTTCACTACTGCAGATGAAATTATCTCAGCTCATCCAGAGGCGAAGTATGTTTTCATCGATTTTCACGCAGAGATGAGCAGTGAGAAGGTGGCCCTCTGCCGCTATCTCGATGGCAAAGCCTCTGCGGTAGTTGGTACTCATACTCATGTACCAACTGCTGACGCCAGAGTACTTGCTGGGGGTACAGCAATGGTCTCCGATGTTGGATTTACGGGTCCAGCAGAGTCGGTCCTGGGGGTCCGTGATGACATTATTTTCAACACCTTTATTACTAGCATGCCACAGAAGTTTGAGCTTGCCGATGGCCCGGTTCAGTTCAATGCAGTGCTAATAGACCTTGGACCCGATGGGAAAGCAAAGTCGATTGAAAGAATTGACCGTAGGGTTGAGGCATAATTCTCAGCTATTTCTCAGTTTCAGATATTAGCTTGTAGACAGGAAAAAACTTTACAGAAATGGTATAATAAGTCTGTAAAGGCCCCACGGGGCGGAAGGAGAAAAGATGACAAAAAGAGAACTTATAGATGTACTTTCAAAGGAAACCAAGCTTACTAAGAAGGAAGTGGATGCTTTTCTGGATAAATTCGTAGATATAGTTACTCGCACCGTGAAAAAGGGCGAAAAGGTTGCTGTTACCGGTTTCGGTACCTTTGACCTAGGTAAGCGAGCTGCACGTCGTGGTCGTGATCCACAGAGTGGCGAAATCATCCGCATCCCTGAGATGAAGATGCCTCGTTTCCGCGCCGGCAAGAACCTCAAAGAAGAAGTACGATAAGCAGTAATAAAAGAACCCCATAAGGGGTTCTTTTAAATTTCTATATGGGGTGGTCGACGGGACTCGAACCCGCGACCAGCGGTACCACAAACCGCGGCTCTACCAACTGAGCTACGACCACCATGTGCATTTTATTTTGGCGCGCCCAGAGGGACTCGAACCCCCGACCTTGTGGGCCGAAACCACACGCTCTGATCCAACTGAGCTATAGGCGCTTGGAGCGGGTAGCGGGAATCGAACCCGCCTCTCGACCTTGGAAGGGTCGCATAATAAGCCGCTATACGATACCCGCTCGTAAAATGCCTAGTTATTTTAGCAGAAATTGGCCCATTTTTCAATATATTCGCAGTAGACAACCACTGTTTGCTATAATACAAAATATGGAGAAAGCAATTATCGCGCTAGTTGGGATGCCTCTGAGCGGGAAAGACACCGCAGGGAAATACCTGGAGCAACACTACGGCTTCAGACATGTTTCTACGGGCCAGCTGGTGCGTGACCATATTGCAAAAAACGATTTAGGTGAGCCCACGAGAGAGCTGATGGTAAAAACGGCGAATGACCTACGCTTGTCTCACGGGGCGGATTATTTTGTAAAAAAGGCGATTGCAGCCGGGGGCGGTAGAGTAATTGTTGACGGTATTAGAGCGGTGGGTGAACTAAAAGCAGTGAAACAGCTCGAAGGAATCGTTATCGCAACGCTTGCACCTCTCGAAAAGCGCTACCAGTGGGCGAAGGCGCGCAATCGAGTCAGTGATCGGGTTTCGCTGGAGGATTTCAGACAAGATGAGGAAGTCGAGATGCACAGTGAGTCGGAACACAAGCAGAATATTAGCTCTATGATCGAAAATGCGGACCACTTGATTGAAAATAATGACTCTTTAGAGAAACTTTTTGAAAAGGTGGATGAGTTAATGATCAAGCTAGGAATAGAGAAACAAGTAGTAGAGGAGGCTTAGGTGTTTGCAAGGCTCAAAGATTTTGGTTTGAAAATGTGGAATTCTACGCTCGGTTACTGGGGGCTAGTAGCGATTACCTTCGTGGTTTGTCGTTTCTCCACCTGGTCTTATCCATACGATAGTGACCATTGGATCTTTTACTATGTTGGCAACAACTGGTTTCATGGTGGGAGCCTGTATGTAACTGCCTGGGATCACAAGCCACCAGTAATCTTTTTTATCAATGGCCTGATGTCCATAATTCTTGGTGACAATATTATTCTCCATCGAATATTTTTCACTCTAGTGGCACTTCTTGGTATATACATGTTTTATTTACTTGCGAAGCTACTACTCCCTCAGCTAATAAAGTCACGAACCGAACTAGCAATCAAGGTGTCGGTCATTATTTTTACCTTCTGGTCTAGCTTGCAGCAGTTTACTAGTAGTGGAAACAATAACGAGAACTTCGGCCTTGTGTTCTATCTGGGGATGTTGCTTTCATACTTTACTTACCGGCGTGACCGCAAGATCTGGCAATTATTTGCCTCAGGCGTCTGTTTCTCGATTCTTTTCTTCATGAAAGGAAATTTCCTCCTGCTCGGTGTTCCTATTGGGATTCTGATGCTTGTGGACTTCTATAAGGATTTCGCGAAACTTGTCGGACATAGTCTGATATTTGTATTACCTCTATTTGTTCAAGCTGGTGCATGGGCAAGTTATTTCGCTGCCAAGGGTACTTTAAATGAAGCAATTATCGCTTGTTTCTCCTTCAGCGCCAAGTATTCTACTAGTGCCTGGAAAGGCGACCTCTCGAATCTAACGCTTTTCTATGTCCTAGTTCTCTTCGCCTCTCCTCTGATTATCCTAGGTCCACTATTTTTCTTTATTCAGATACGCAAACAGTATCAGAATCTGGCCTACTGGTACCTTGTTATATCAGTAATATTTGGCTCCTTTGCATTTTTCGCAGTGGGGGTACCATATCTATATTATTTTGAGATCCTGATGCCGGTATATGCACTAGTAGCCACTACGATTATCTTTTCGCGTGAACAAGTCGGTAAATATCTCTGGATTATATTTATAGCCATCTTCTGTTTTGGGGCTGCTATCAACTTGGCTTATTCTGATGTTCAGGTATACCGCTGGTATCATGGTTACACTAGTGTAGAAGCAAAAGAGTACAGCGAGATTGCCAAATATGTAGAGAGTCATACTTTGCCTACAGATAAGGTCTTTACGGCAGATTATGGCGCTACTTTCTATCAACTCTCTCATCGTGATAGTGGTAGTCGTTTTGTCTCTGCCAGTGTGCTGCTGCTTGATTACCGTGACCACTATGGATTTGATTTGAATAAACTATTTATCTCTGAAATGGAGAAGTCACAGACAAAGTATGTCGTTGTCTATAAAGACCGTAGTACACTATATTACAAAAATAAGCCCATGACAGAGTATTTTGATACTAATTATCATCTCGAGAAGTCATATGATACATTTGATCTCCTGAGACGGAATTAAAAAAGCTGCCGAAAGGCAGTTTTTTCTGGTCGGGGTGAAAGGACTCGAACCTTCGACCTCGCGGTCCCAAACCGCGCGCACTAGCCAACTGTGCTACACCCCGGCGTCAAAGTTCGCTGTCAGTTGCCGCTTTCACTGGTGTAAAAGCTCAAACTTTACGCGACTTTTCCTCTTCCCCTTAAAAATTACCGTTTTCGGGGACTCCAATTGATTATAACTCGAATATTATATTACTTTTTAGCTTCTTTTTCAAGAATAAGTATCTCTCGTCCGACGAACTGGTCGGGGCGAGAGTAGGTGAGATTACCGCGGCCAAAGAGTCTGATTCCTAGGCTACTTGGGATGTAGTTTTCATGGGTCAGACCCAGCTGCTCGATAGAATCCATGATTGGGAGGTAGATATATTCTTTCCCGACAACGAAGAAGGGGATGGCGAGTACAATTGTGCCCCCGCTAGAGAGCTGTGAAATAAGCTGTTTTAGGGCGACTTCGTAGAACTGAGCTAGTTTCTGAGCGTCTTTAACGGCGATATCTTTGTATCTTCGTACCGGCTCTCCAAGATATCCTTCAGCAACTATTGCGGCCGCAGTTACAACTTTGCATGGCTGCAGGGCGTCGCTGACGAAAAGCTTGTCCTCGGGCACCTTCGGCATCCCGAAGCCCTTATATAACCAGTCGAGGTTCTCTCTGCTATCCTCAATGTTTTTCTTCTCGATGTCACTTCCGTAAATGTCTCTATAGCCGAGGAATAGGGCTTCTTGGAGGATGGTGCCGCTACCGCAGAAGGGATCATAAATAGTAGCCGAAGTCGGCTTTGCAGCGAGATTAATCATGATTTGAGCGAGCTTCGGTGGTAGCATACCATTGCGAGCGTCACGGACGGGGCGACCAAAATCACGCTTGGAGTAGGCTTTATAGTCCTGAACCTGATTAGTAACCCCGAGTAAATATCCATCGCTCACTCTAAGAATATTGGCTTCAAACCCTCTCTCTAGTAGTTTGTTTTCGGTTACGATTACGCTAGATAGGTCGACAGTTTTACCAGTGACGAAGCGGGCAGAATATCCGCTATCGGCAAGCTTACTCTTAATCTCATAACCTACTTTTAGAACAAGATTTTTGTTCACATTTCCGTATCCAGAAACGCCGAAATTGATACGTTTTTCTGATTCAAAATCAACCTTTGTGATAAGGGTCTCGATTATTTGGGCCGGGGTCTCGTAAGTCCCGATTACTTCAAATATCTTAATAGTACCGCCGAGATCACCAATACTAACCTTTCCGCTACTTAGCTCGAGTATAAGTACATTGCCGATAAGATTTTCTGAGTAAACCGTAATCTCTTGTCTTTTTAGGTAAGCAAAAATTTCTGCCACTGAAAGGGCAGTATCGCGACCAAGAACAAAACCAAGTGTATGCGTGTTATTTTTCATCATGTTTCCAATAAATAACCCCGCCTGGGCGGGGAGAAATTTCTATGGAGGGCCCGGTGGGACTCGAACCCACGACCAGTTGCTTAAGAGGCAATTGCTCTACCGACTGAGCTACGGGCCCTCAAATGACTAGAAGATTATAACAGAAATTGCTCTAATATTCAATAATATTTGGCGCGCCCGGTTGGATTCGAACCAACGACCAATAGCTTAGAAGGCTACTGCTCTATCCCCTGAGCTACGGGCGCGTGTCACAATTCGCTATAAAAAGCCACTAGATTATAGCTTATCAGGAGTGTTTTTACAATCAAAGAACAGTGATATAATACTTAAACCGACCATCCTACACAATAAGTTTCGGACGGGCAGGAAGGAGAAATATGGCTGAAAAAGAAAAAAACAAGAAGTTGTTACCTATAGTCGCGGTAGTCGTAGTGCTCGCATTTGTAGGTGTGATATATTTGGCGTGGAATAATACCGGCTCAAATAGTACTAATACAGACGATACAAATAACAGTGAAACAGTGAACACCTCGACTTCGACGGCAGACGTAGATAAACTTGACGCGCGAGAAGTAAAGCTAACCCCAGAAAATTTTAACCAGGTGACTACAGGGAAGGGTGTGGTGCTAGTGGATATGTACTCACCAACCTGCTCGCATTGCCAGAAGATAGCACCGATTCTAACAGATCTGTCGAATGAATATGGTGATAGGCTAGTTGTGGCAAAAATGAGCGTAGCAGTCGATGCGAATCGTGAATTTATCCTAAATTGGGATAAGAATTTTGCCTATGTTCCAGCGATTACGATTTTCAAAGATGGAGAAAAAGTAGAGAGTTTTACGGGCGAGAGAACTAAGGCAGAATTTAAAGAACTCATCGATAAATATCTAAAGTAAGTAAAAACTAAAAATGCAAAATTAAAAAGAGCCCTACCTGGCTCTTTTTGTAAAAGCTATTATTTATCCTTTTTGTAATACGAGATTAATTCCTTCACCTTGGCCGATACTTCTAGGGGAGTAAGCTCTGCTTTCACTAAGTACTCAGTGGCGCCAAGCTCGTAGATTCTTTCAGCTGTTTTTTCGTCAGAGAGGTTTGTAAGCATAATGACAATTACGTCAGCGAGTTCCTTTTGGTCCTTGATATAGGCAAGTACTTGTAGGCCGTCAACCATTGGCATCATCACGTCAAGTATAGCTACATCGGGTACATAGCCCTCTTTCAGAAAGTCGATTGCCTTCTGTCCATCTTCAGCGAGGCGGACTTCGAAGCCGTCCAGGGCAAACTTGCGGCTATACATATCGACGAGCTGAATGTCGTCTTCTGCGAGTAGAACTTTGATTGCCATAATATCTCCTAATTTCATTTTACACTGTGAGTAGACAGTGTCAAATAAAAAAAGTGTTGACAAATATACGATATTCGTGTATAATCTTGAACATTGTCGTCTAAGACGACAGTTTGACAACTAGATTCTAACAGCAGCGAATAGCCTACCGCGGGGGTGAAACCTTAATAGCTTACACTGTCCAGACGATTCATGGTCTGAGGCGTCCTCGTAAAGAGGATTGTGAGCAACCGCCAAGAGCGAAACTGCTGTGAGATACGGGACGGGATTGGAGACAGCGAAACGTAAGGGACGGGGTAGCTCGTCAGGTGAGCCTGATGAGACGAAGTCGCCTAGTTGAAGCAAAGCTCTAGTCACTCCCGTGACGCAAGATCTGCATGTTTGCCGTTTAAGTGGTGGCTATAAGGCCTTCCGAGCCAGTCGCAATAGCGCTCCTGACTCCATTGGTTGGAAACCACCCGCGACAGGCGCGACCCCATACTCGAGGAAGGGGCGCATGCGGATTTCGTGGGAGATCGCGACGAAGAACTGGTTGGGTTTGCTGCCCGACACCGTCGCGATCTCCCCGCGTTAACCTTACTAACTCATGACCCATAGGGTCATTTTTGATTATGGACAAAATATTTGCTCAGGCCTAAAATGGTAAATATGAAAAACGTTATTGAAGTACGAGACCTCAAAAAACAGTTTGGTAAGCTTCACGCCGTAGATGGCATCAGCTTCGAAATTAAAGAAGGTGAAATATTTGGCTTTCTAGGACCGAATGGAGCCGGAAAAACAACTACAATTCGCTGTCTGATGGGTTTCAATCAACCCACCAGCGGAACTGTTACAGTTCTGGGAGAGAAGCTTTTTGAGAGTGGTATCAAAGAAAAGAGACATATCGGCTATCTGCCAGGCAATGTAAAACTATACGATAACTGGACAGGCTGGGAACATATTCACTTTTTCGAAAGTATTCGTGGTAATTCGGATAGTGTGAAGGAACTGATAAAGAAGCTTGACTTCAACCCACTGGCGAAGTTTCGACACCTCTCTAGTGGTAACAAGCAGAAGCTTGGTCTTATTCTCGCCCTGATGAATAGTCCGAAGGTAGTGATTATGGATGAGCCGACAGTCGGTCTCGACCCCTTGCTTCAGAATGCAATCTACGAAATTCTTCTGGATATGAAGAAAAAGGGAACGACAATCTTTATTTCCTCTCATAATCTACCAGAGGTAGAAAAGCTTTGTGATAGAGTCGCCATTATTAAAGAGGGCAAGCTGGCAGCGGTAGAGAATATCAAAGACTTAGGTGACAAGAAACTTCATCGTATCGAGGTACGTTTCGCAGATAAATTTACAAAGAAAGAGTTCGAACTTGCGGGCGTCGATTCAGTAGAGGAAGTTTCTGACGGTCTTGTAATCACCGCGAGCGGTGACATTAATCAGGTTATGGGCGCAGTTTCCAAACATAAGTTGATTGATATCGAAGTAACACATGCGAATCTCGAAGATGTGTTCATGAAGTTTTATGAGAGGTGTTAGGATGTTTGCAATTTTTTTTCGTACTATCAAAGATCGTTATAAATCCTTACTGCTATATATCGCCTCAACGGTAGTATTTCTCGAGATGTATGTAGCACTTTTCCCGACCTTCGGGAACCTTGCACAAGATAAAATTACTACTCTCCTCGATAGTTATCCGAAGGAAATATGGACAGTTTTCGGTCTCGACCCATCCATGCTGAACTTTACTAAGTTTCAGGTTTTTGTTGCGAGTGAACAATACAGCTTTATCTGGCCGGTAATAGTCATCATTCTCGCAATATCGCTTGCTAATGGCATGATCGCGGGCGAAGTGGAGAAAGGAACGATTGAGCAAGTTATCTCACTTCCTGTATCTAGAGCCAGGTTATTCCTAGAGCGTTACCTTGCCGGCGTGGCTATGCTTGCAGTATTTACGTTTGTAACAGTCTACTCGGTTTACTTACTTGCCGCACTACATAAGATAAGTCTTACTGGTATCGATTTTTCCTACCTTGCTATTTCTGGGCTATGTTTTTCACTTGCGGTTTATAGCTTCGCTGCTTTTTCGTCTTCAATATTTTCCGAAAAGAGTAAAGCTTCTTTTCTGGCGGTAGGAGTTATTTTACTTAGTTACATTGCGAATATTGTCGCTGGACTAAATAAAGACTATGTAGATATTCAGTATTTCTCTATCTTTCACTACTTTGGTGGGGGAGTCAACTTGGTTAAAGGTGCATTCGTAGACAACTTCTTAGTATTTTATCTTGGGATTGCAGCAGTATTCGGCTTTCTGGCACTGGTCAGATTTGTTAGAAGAGACCTGTCAGTATAGTGCCGGGGGGAGGGGAACATGGGAGATAATCTAGACAATCAGCTTGATGCCGTTACTAGTGGTCAGCCCGAAGACACAAGTATGCCACCGATTGTACGTCCTGAGGACATCAATATCGGAGGGAAAGCAGAAGCCCAGACAGAGAGCTCACCAGCTGTATCTGTGCCTTCATTTTCCGACCAAATTTCGCCTAGAGAAGAAAATGCTGAATTTGATATTGGAACAAACCAAATCTATCAGGCGCAGACGAATAACAGTGAGGCCTTGGGGCAGGTAGCATCGACATATCACGCCGAGCCGACTGATATGTTCATGTCAGAATCAGCGGTTTCTGCCAATGAGACAAGTGCCCAAGTTTCAGAACCAGCGCCGGAGATTAGCCCTCAAACTTTTGAGCCACCGGAAAGAACTTATTCCCCGATGCCACAAGTAGCGGCTACTCCTAACCCAGCAATGGTACCGGACCCGCTTTATCCTGAGTCGCCACAGCCAGCACCGAGAGTTGCTGTGGACGGCAGTACCATAAAAAACCCAGTTGTTAGTGGGGTTTCTGGTCCTGGTGAGCCTACTAGGAAGAAGGCCTCGCAGCCAATATTTAGTTATCTAAAATATGTTTTTGCAGCCGCAATTGTGCTAGTTCTTGGTGTTGGTGGCTACTACGGCTATATTTCTTATGGTAAAAATCAGCGGGCACAGCTACTTTCTGATGCTCTCAAAAATATTAGCAACCTAGAACAGTCTGAGTACAAATTTGAGTTTACTGGCAACGGACAAAGCGGTAACTTTGTACTTGATGTTGATTCAAGCAAAAATGCAAAGTTAGAAGCAAGTGGTGATACGGGTACCTTTGGCCTTTTGTATTTAAAAACTAAGGACTCGGCGTTTCTAAGAAACGGTGATACTAGTGTAAGGAAATTTGCACAGTACAGTAATATTTCTGGTTTCTGGGACTTTATCTTCTCTGACCTCGAGGGTCTCAAGGGGATTATTACAAATCCAGCAAGTAATAATGAAATAGCGAATAATATCAGATTTGAGGGCCAGGAAGATATTGACGGTGTTAAGTGCGAAAAATATCGCCTGGTTTTGAACGCCGACAGTCTAAGAAGTATATCAAAGATAATCACAGGAGAAGAAGATAAGCTTATTCAGGACGAAGAAGTCTTAAGCTTGAGCTTTATAGTTTCACCTAAAAGCAGACGAGTCATTAGTCTTGGCGGTACGGCAAAGACAATGGCGATGCAGAATAATACCAGACTAGAGAATATCGATGAAGAAGAAGGATTGACTCAAAATTTGCCCGTTCTTACTAGCTATAGTTTTTCACTCACTGCAAACTATGGTTATGAGGGGAGTCTAAAGTTGCCTATCGGTTCCAAAATCACCTCAAAGGAATCTCTCCTGACAATCGCGAAGGACTTATTTGGTTCAGAGTAAGACAGTCAAAGTGACATTTGCGCTTCGCTTTGATATTATTTACAGGTTAAGAGGCGATAGATATGGAAAAAAAGAGTAAGCAATGGGTTCCGATAAACTTAGGTGATATGTTTCTGACTTCAGCAGAGCTGAGGGCGGACAATGAAGCCTTGCGGTATAAAAAAGGGCACCACTACGAAAGTCTCTCGTATTTTGAACTAAAAAATAAGGTAATGCAGTTAGCGCAGGCTCTGACCGAGCTCGGGTTCAAGTCTGGTGACAAATCACTGATTATTTCCGAGAATCGTCCCGAGTGGGTAATTACGGACCTGGCGATGCAACTTCTCGGGGGAGTGACGGTGCCTGTCCATGAGGTGCTCTCACCGGAGCAAATAGCCGAAATTGTAAAGGAGACGAAACCGAAACTAATCTTTTTCTCTGAGCGCTATATTGAGGATAAATTACTGGCGATTGCCGATAATATGCCAACGGTGAGTCATTTATTTTCCTATTCAAAAATCAAGGAGAGCAAGCTCTCGAAGCTGCACTACTTCAGAAATCACATTGACGACGTGAAACTGACCGAAGAAGACCAGGCGAGTATAGTGAAAGGAGCCCTAGCAGTAAAACCAAGTGACCTGGCTAGTATTATCTATACCTCTGGTACTACCGGACATCTTAAGGGCGTACTCTTAACCCATGAGAACTTTATTCAGGATATTGTGGGCACAACGAGGTCTATATGGATCTTACCAACAGACAAGTTCTTCTCAGTGCTACCGCTCTCGCATGTTTTTGAGCGTACAGCCGGCTACTACATTCCGATTTATGCCGGTGCCGCCATCGGCTACTGTCTCAGTCTCGATACCTTGACTCAGGAAATCCTGGAGTATCAGCCCACGATTGTCCTCGCGGTGCCGCGCCTATTTGAGAAGATATATGAAAAGGTAATGGCAAAGGCCAAGGCGAGTCCAGTAACAAAACTTATCTTTAAGCTAGCTTTTGCGACAAAGAAGGGTAGTATATTTTACCCCGTCTTTGACAAGATTGTTTTCTCGAAAGTAAAAGCCATATTTGGCGGCAACATCCGTTTCTTCGTCTCCGGGGGAGCAAGTCTACCTGCAAAGATTGGTCGCTTCTTTGAGAAGCTAGACATGATTGTTATAGAGGGATACGGCCTAACAGAAACTTCACCGATTATCGCCGTCAATCAGCTCGCAAAGTATCGCTTCGGTACCGTCGGTGACCCAATCTATAACGTCAAGGTAAGGTTCACTCGCGAAGGGGAGATATTAGTAAAAGGTCCTACGATTACTCAGGGCTACATCCGTAAAAGTGATACTGCAGATGCTTTTACAAAGGATGGCTGGTTTAAGACTGGTGACCTCGGCTATATCGACGGTGAAGGATTTCTGACCATTTCTGGGCGCAAAAAGGATCTTATCGTTCTAACAACGGGCAAGAAGGTGGCCCCTGTACCGATTGAGACCGCCCTAGAGAGCAGCGAATATATCGAACAAGCGTTTGTGATGGGGGATGGGCGAAAGCATATCGCTGCCCTTATCGTACCTGACTATGCCAAGCTTTCAGAGCGCTTTGGTATCAAGGGCAACCACAAGCTTGCCAAGATGCAGGAAGTTATCGACCTCATCGCTGGTGAGGCGATAGAAAAGACACATCGGCTTTCATCCATCGAACGAGTCCGTAAGTTCCGCTTGCTCACAGAGCCCTTCAGTATCGAAACAGGGGAGTTTACACCGAAGCTCTCGCTCAAGAGGCAAGTCGTACTCGAGAAACAGGCCGCACTTATAGACGAAATGTACAACTGATAATTGTAGAGTGGTTGTAACGGCTGGCTTTTCGGTGCTAGAATTGAATTAAGTAAATAATTCTGGAGGAAAGATGCTTAAAGAAATTAAGCTGTTTGCTGGTTCTAAATTAAATAAAGAGAAGAAGCATTTCGAAAATGCATATCGTTTGGTCGATTATCTCAAAGACACGGAACTTTACCCAATGTTCCCAGTAATTTCAGACGGGGTAAACGAGCCAGATTGTATAATTAATGGTGAGAAGTTTACCATATTTTGTGCAAACAATTACTTGGGAATGTCTGAGAATTCTGCCGTTAAGAAGGCCGGTATTGCAGCAATTGAAAAATATGGGATGGGTCCAGGTGGTTCGCGAGTAATTAGCGGCAACGTTGACATTATTGAAGAACTAGAACGAGAAATAGCGTCCTTAACGGGAACGGAAGACTGCCTGACATTACCTACTGGATATATGGCTAATGTCGGAGTCATTCGAGCTGTTATGGATGAATTTATGATGGGTCTTCCTTATAAAAAAGGCAGTGGAGTTATTTTCAGTGATGAGTATAATCACGGGTCAATTGTTGACGGTTGTAAATTAAGTGCAGCCAAAAAGGTTGTTTTTAAACACAATGACTTTGCTGATCTAGAAGAAAAACTGCAGAAGTATAATAAGATACAGAACAAGTTAATCATCACGGAGGGCGTATTTAGTCTTGATGGAGAAATAACAGACTTAAAAGCATTAATTAAAGTTGCAAAGAAGTATGATGCAAAAATAATGCTTGATGACGCGCATAGCATTGGTATCTTAGGCGAAAATGGTGGGGGAACTCCAGAGCATTTCCATTGCGTAAAAGATATCGACATACTTATGGGTTGTATGGATAAGGCTATGGGAGGTACTGGTGGCTATCTTTGCGGCAAAAAAGAGTTAATTGACTACTTAAGAATTGCAACAAGATCGTCAATCTTATCTTCATCTTTGACTTGTTCGATGTCAGGAGGGATGATTGAATCAGTTAAGCAAATTAAAAAGGGTCAAAAGCTTCGTAAAGAACTTTTTGAAAAATCTCAGTATCTTAGAGATGAATTAAGGAAAAGGGGCTTTACGATAGTCGGTAATGACAATATTCCTTCAGTGGCTCTAATGGTTGGTCCAGAGAAGAAGGGAGTAGAGTTCGGAAATAAACTTTTTGAACGGAAATTCCTGTCACCAATCGTCCGATGGCCTGCCGTTCCTGAGGGAGAGAGTCGATTTAGAATTATCGTTATGGTAACACATACAAAGAAACATCTTGATGCATATATTAAGGCTTGCGAGGAAATTGGAAAAGAGCTCGGATTGATCTAAAATGGATTCCTTAAATTCACTTTCAATTTTAGCCGCGATAACAAACATAGTTTTAGGTCTTTTGGTTTTTTTAAAGAATCCAAAGAGAGCCGTAAATATTACTTTTCTTATTTTTTCCTTTGCCTCAGCGATTTGGGCTTTAGCAAATTTTTATTTCTTTGTGTTTGATAAAAATTTACTTGCGTTTAAACTCGTTTATGCAACTGGTGGAGTTATAGCTCCTTTGTTAGTTCCTTGGTTCTTATTTTTGTTAGAAAATAAGAATAAGATTTTTGGGATTGTATTATTCTACCTTCTTGCGCTTGTATTGTTTGTAGTTCCATTTATCGATGGGACGATTATTAGCTCGTTAGAAAAAGGTGGTGCTGCAGGTTATAGTTTTGGTACAGGTCCACTTTTTAATGCGTTCAGCGTGGCAGTTTTTGTAGCCTTATTATATCTGTTTTATCTTGTAATAAAGGCAAGATTAGGTTCAAGAGGCGTAAAAAGGACTCAGTTAACGATAATCTTGCTCGGATTATCATTTTATGCAGCTGTAGCTATATTGATAGGGCTTATTTTGCCTTTATTTAATATAACACCCGCAGTGCCATTTGATGCTCAAAGTTCAATGATTCTTGTAGGTTTTTCTGCTTACGCAATAATTAGACACCATTTTCTTGATATTAGGCTTGTTGTTGCTAGATCCCTGGCATATATTCTATTAATTTCTTCTTTGGCTTCATTTTACGCCCTTTCAGTTCTAGGACTAGAAATGTTGTTTTTCCCGGGGCAGATGCAAGGATTCAATTTTGCCGAGGGCGCAATGCGTACCGTCATCGCTGTTATTATGGTATTTCTTTTTCAGCCGCTTAAAACCTGGATTACCAAGGCTACTGACAAGATCTTTTTCCGCAATCAGTATGATCAAGATGAGCTGCTCTCTGAGCTTTCAAATACGATGGGCTCGACCATCGTCCTTATTGAGCTACTATACAAGGTTGGCGACATCATTACCAAGAATCTGAAGGCTAGTCGAGTACTCTTTGCACTCATCAAGGACGATACTCGGATGTACACCGTCCAGGCGACGGGTTACAAGAAGACGCCGGATGTCGATCCTCGTGATGTGCTCAAGATGACTCATGATGGCGTAATACACTATGACGACCTCGAGGAAGGCTCTCGCATGAAGCACCTTCTCTCTGAATATGAGGCAAATCTAGCAATACCACTGAAGACTGAGGGCGAGATTATCGGCGTTATGCTCCTTGGTGAGAAGAGCTCGGGCGATATGTACTCACAACAGGACCTAAGTGTGCTAGAAATTCTCGGACCAGAGCTGGCGATTGCAGTTGAGAATGCCAAGGCATATGAGGAAATTAGTCGCTTCAACACCACCCTTCGTCAGGAAGTTAAGAGAGCTACTTACAGATTGAAACAGAAGAATGAGCAGCTGATGGAGCTCGACCATGCCAAAGACGAGTTTATCTCGATGGCATCTCATCAACTCCGTACGCCGCTGACCGCCATTAAGGGCTATCTGTCGATGCTTCTCGAGGGTGACGCGGGCGATATCAAGGTGAGCCAGTACGACTTCATCAACGAGGCCTACAGCGGTGCAAATAGAATGGTCGGTCTTATCAACGACCTTCTGAACGTTTCTCGTATGGATACCGGCCGTTTCTTCCTTGAACCAAAAGAGGTAGACATCGAGAAGGTAGTGGAAGAGGAGATGAAGCAGCTGACGAATAGTGCCAAGGCGAAGGGGCTTTATCTTAAGGTAGAGAAGAAGGGTAAGGTGCCACATATCTATGCTGATGAGACGAAGATTCGTCAGGTAGTGATGAACTTTATGGACAATGCCATCTACTATACCAATACAGGTGGTGTGACCGTAGTCCTTCGTCATGACAAAGACGACTTTATCTACGAAGTTCATGATACCGGCATCGGAGTACCGAAGGCACAAAGAGATCACCTCTTTGAGAAATTCTTCCGTGCTGATAATGCCCGCACTGCTCGCCCAGACGGAACTGGTCTAGGTATCTACCTCGCCAAGCGTGTAGTCGAGGATCATGGTGGAGAAATCATTTTTGACTCCACTGAGGGTAAGGGCTCTATCTTTGGTTTTAGATTCCCGCTAAAGAAGCGCTCTATGCCCAAGCTAGCGAGCGCACCAGCGCCCAAGACAACAGAAACTATTGCAGCAACACCACCGACAGCAAGTGAAGTTGTATCAGCAAAGGAATAGTTACTGATGCAGACAGGCCTTACGACCGCTGAGGCGGCACGATTACTGAAGATAAATGGGTACAACGAACTTCCTACCGCAAAACCCAAAACTTTGGGGTATTTTCTACTAGAAATAATCAAAGAACCGATGATTTCTCTGCTTCTTGCAGCAGGTCTACTATATATATTTCTCGGTGATGTCGCCGAAGCGCTACTGCTGCTACTATCGATTGTAGGAGTGGTGGCGATATCGCTCTATCAAGAACGCAAGAGCGAAAAATCGCTACAGGCCCTGACTCAGCTCTCGAGTCCGCGAGCAATCGTTGTACGCGGTGGTCGCGAAGTTCGTATTCCTGGACGCGAAGTGGTGGTCGGAGATATTGTCCATCTAGTAGAAGGGGATAGAGTACCGGCAGATGCGAGACTGCTGGAAGCAGTTAATCTTCAAGTAGACGAATCACTACTGACGGGAGAATCAGTAGCGGTCGAGAAGAATGTATCGGACCAGAACAAAGTTTTCTCTGGTTCTATGGTGGTCAGTGGACACGGCGTAGCGGTGGTTCAGGCGACAGGGGTTCAGACTGAGCTGGGGAAGATTGGTAAGTCGCTAAAATCAATAGAGATAGAAAAGACCTTGCTGCAAAAAGAAATTACTACCCTGGTGCGATATCTTGCGATTATCGGAATACTACTCTGTATTGTTCTGGCAGCCGTCTATACAGTAACTCGTGGCAATCTGATACAGGGGATTCTTTCTGGGCTAACTCTTGCTATCGGAATTCTGCCAGAAGAGTTTCCAATCGTTCTGCTACTATTTATGACGATGGGGGCCTGGAGGCTAGCAAGACATAATGTCCTGACACGTCGCTCTGCTTCGATAGAGACTCTTGGTGCCGCAACAGTACTCTGTGTTGATAAGACAGGCACGTTGACTGAAAACAGGATGAAAATCGAGGCAATAGTCCCAGTAGGCGGAGAGGTGATGCTGAACGACTTTACTGCCGATAAAGAAGTAATTAAATACGGTCTCCTAGCATCACAAAAGAAGCCGTTTGATCCCATGGAATCGGCATTTGTGGTTGAAGGGAAGAAATACCTCGATCTTGATAAGCTTTATGACCATTATGAACTTGTGAAAGAATATCCGGTTACGCCAGAATCTCTCTGTGTCGCTCACGGATATCGTTTCGGGGAAGACTATGAGGTAGCCCTGAAGGGGGCGGCAGAAGCGGTAATCGACCTTTGTCATCTGAGTGTCAAGGAGAAGAAGCAGATTCTTACTAGTGTGGCTAGCTTTGCTCATGATGGTTTCCGGGTACTGGCAGTAGCGAAAGCAGAATATCAAGGGTCAGAATTACCCGAGAATCGTCATGATATTAAGTTTGAATTCGTAGGACTTGCGGCGATGGCGGACCCAATCCGTCGTGGTGTCCCCGAATCGGTTGTGTTAGCACAACGAGCAGGGCTCCGGATAATCATGATCACCGGCGATTATCACGAAACTGCATTTTCGATAGCCAAGCAGATAGGCATCGAGACTGAGGGTGTGGTCAGTGGAGCGGAGTTTGAGAAAGCTAGTGATGCAAAGAGGAGACAGATACTCGAGAAGACATCTGTTTTTAGTCGTGTAGTGCCTACTCAGAAGTTACTGATTGTCCAGACCCTGAAAGAGATGGGGGAGGTGGTGGCAATGACTGGAGACGGTGTCAATGATGCTCCAGCTCTAAAAGCGGCTCATATTGGTATTGCCATGGGCCAAAGGGGGACTGATGTCGCTCGCGAGGCGGCTAGTATCGTACTTCTCGACGACAATTTCAATTCTATAGTTGGAGGAGTCAAACTAGGTCGGAGAATCTATGACAATCTCCAGAAGGCCATAGGTTATCTCATCGCCGTACATATCCCAATCGTTATTCTTTCAGTAGTACCGGTACTTCTAGGACTACCGCTGGTACTCTTCCCCGCGCACATAGTCTTTCTGGAGTTTGTGATTGATCCGACCTGTACGGTAGTCTTTGAATCGGACACTGAAGATCGTGACATCATGGATCGAAGGCCTCGTACAGTTAGTGAGCGCATAGTATCTCTCCGCAATCTACTATCACCGATTTTACTAGGGTTCGTGAGTGGTGTTGTGCTTACGGTATCGTATCTGCAGTTGCTACCGGTTGTCGGTGAAAATACGGCGAGAACCTTTGTTTTTGCTCTGCTAGTTACAATAAATGTAGTACTTATACTGGTAAATTTATCTAAGAAAGAATTATTACTTACGAAGCTGCCTCGTAATGACAACAGGGCGCTTATTGCCGTAGTTATATTTACATACGTGATGCTAGTACTAGCGACTAGTACTAGCTTTCTGGTAAAAGTATTTCGTTTTGGAGAACTCCCCTGGCATCTCATCTGGATGGTGGGCGGTATCGCCGCCAGTCTCCTAGTTGTACTTGAACTTACAAAGTTAGTCGGTGGCACTAGGACATCCGCCTCGAAAATGTTGAAAATAGGCAAGTAATCTGCTATAATCTTGTAGCAAATTCTGACGTGGTCCTATCGTCTAGAGGTTAGGACGCCAGGTTTTCATCCTGGTAACAGGGGTTCGATTCCCCTTGGGACTGCCAAAAAGTAGGTAATAACTTCGGTTGTTATCTACTTTTTAGTTGAAGGGGATGAAAACCCCTGAATGATAAACGTAAGTATTCAGTTTACAGATTAAAACGAGAGAGCTAGATCCTAAATATAGTTGGGAATGACGACGGTGATAGTGGTGAGAAGAGGCTGTGCCTCGATTCCCCTTGGGACTGCCAGCTAAAATCTCACCATTCACGGTGGGATTTTTGCTTTATTGCTATTGTTCCTTTGTCTTTCTTGATACAATGTATTTATGAAGGAGTTTAAGGTTAGTCGGAAACACGAGAGTATTTTCGACCTGTTTAAGCTTATTCTTGGTATATTGGCACTCGTGATTGGGATTGCGGGTATAGCCTTACCAATACTACCGGGGTGGCTACTAGTGTTTGTAGGTCTAGAGCTCCTGGGTATCAAGATTGTGTTTATAGATAGACTTAAGGAATATGCAAAAGAAGAGCTAGCGAAGGCTAAAAGGAGAGGGAAATAGCATGAAAGTAGCAATCAACGGCTTCGGCCGTATCGGCCGCCAAGTATTCAAGATCTTAACTGAAAAATATCCGCACGTTGAAATAGTGGCAATCAATGATCTTACGGATGTTCCGACCCTAGCGCACTTACTTAAATACGATAGTAACTACGGGGTTTGGAATGCCAGTATTGAACCAGCTGATCGTTCGATATTCGTTAATCATAAGCGGGTGAAAGTATATTCAGAAAAAGATGCCGCGCTTTTGCCATGGAAGGGTCTAAAGGTAGATGTAGTGCTCGAATGCACAGGGTTTTACACAGACGGGGAAAAGGCGAAGGCGCACCTGAAGGCTGGAGCAAAGAAGGTGCTGATCTCTGCACCTGCCAAGAACGTTGACGTGACCCTAGTGCTCGGAGTGAACGAAGAAAAGTATGACAAAAAGAAACACAATATTGTTTCTAATGCCTCCTGTACTACTAATGGCCTCGCGCCAATAGTGAAGGTTCTTGTTGATAACTTTGGCCTGAAGGCCGGTCTTATGACCACAGTGCACTCATATACTAACGATCAACGCATTCTTGATCTTCCACACGAGGATCTGCGTCGCGCCAGGGCTGCTGCCATCAATATCATCCCTACTAGTACAGGTGCCGCAAAGGCGCTTAAGGAGGTGATTCCTGAGGTTGATGGCAAGCTAGATGGTATTGCTCTACGTGTCCCTACGCCTACTGTCTCTGTAACAGACCTGACAGTGGAGCTAGAGAAAGAGACGACGGTGGAGCAGATTACGGCCAAGATGCAGGAAGCTGCCAAGGGTCGCATGAAGGGCTATCTTTACTGCGCCACCGAGCCACTGGTATCGATGGATTATAAGGGTAATCACTATTCAGCAATCTATGATTCACTACTTACCAAGAACATTGGCGGTAACTTCTTTAAAATTATTGGTTGGTATGACAACGAATGGGGCTATAGCTGTCGTTTGGCCGAAATGTGTGTTTATATAGGAAAATAAGATGAAAAGAATCCAG
Organism: uncultured Candidatus Saccharibacteria bacterium; assembly: GCA_964511435.1. Classification (GTDB taxonomy): domain Bacteria; phylum Patescibacteriota; class CPR2; order UBA1875; family CAIMLA01; genus JBGSPL01. The sequence goes on along the minus strand of CAZEFH010000001.1, from coordinate 54,580 downwards.
GATCTCGACAATCTAGAGGGTAAGAAAGTCTACGTTAGGGTGACCTACAACGTTCCTATGGCAGAAGGAAAGGTTACGGATAACGAACGTATTGTATCTTCACTTGAAACAATTAACTTTCTTCTTGAACATGGCGCCGTAGTTATTTTGGCGGCTCATTTGGGGAGACCGGATGGCAAAGTAGACCCTGAATTATCACTTAAACCAGTTGTAAAAGAATTGGAGAAGCTGATCAATAAAAGTGTTCATTTTGTTGATGACTGTGTCGGAGACAAGAGAGATAAAGCTGTTGCAGAAGCAAAAAGTGGCGATGTTATCCTTCTTGAGAATGTAAGATTTCATCCCGAAGAAGAAGCAAACGAACCTTTCTTTGCTCAACAACTAGCAAGGGGCTGTAACTTCTATGTTAATGATGCTTTTCCTGACTCGCACCGGGCGCATTCTTCAGTTGTAGGTGTGGCAAAATGGCTTCCAGCATACGCTGGATTTCAACTTCAGAAAGAGGTAGACAATCTCTCGAAGATACTTAGTGGTGCAGAAAAGCCGTTTGTCTTTATTTCTGGAGGAGCAAAAGTTTCTGATAAACTTGGGATTCTTGATAACCTGCTTGATAAAGTAGACACGATGCTCATCGGTGGTGGGATGGCCAATACTTTTCTTTGTTCACAGCGTGTCGAGGTCGGTTGCTCACTTTATGAGGAAGAATATGTCAAAAAATCGCTAGAAATTATCCTTGATGCTAGGGTAAAAGGAGTAAAAGTTGTTCTACCCAAAGATGTGGTTGTAACGAAGAATGTTTCGGAGAATGCCCGCGGTATCACTACGCCCGTATCTGAAGTAGGTGAGCTAGACATCATCGTTGATTTGGGAGCCGAAACGGTGGCAGAGTTCGAGCGGGAAATTGCCTCTGCAAAAACGGTTTTCTGGAATGGTCCACTGGGGATTGCAGAGTATCCTAACTTTGCCAAGGCAACAGTGGCAGTCGGAAAAGCAATTGCACGCTCGGGTGCCTTTAGCGTAATTGGAGGCGGTGACACAATCGCAGTGCTGGAAGAAGAGATAAAAGATAAATTTAGTTTTGTTTCCATGGCTGGCGGGGCTAGTATGGAATTTCTAGAGGGTAAAGCGTTGCCGGGTGTGGCAATATTAGAGTAGGAGGGTCCGATAGCTGTCGGATAAAAACAATGAACAAGAAACTCGTTGTTGGAAATTGGAAAATGAATCTTACGGTTCCTGAGAGTACGGTCCTTATTGAGAAACTCAAAAAGGAACTATCAAAGGTGAAAAATGCTGAGGTGGTTGTTTGTCCATCATACCTTGATATATATGCAGCCTCAAAGGAGCTTGCATCTGGGGACATTTCTATCGGGGCGCAGAACCTTCATCATGAAGGAATGGGTCCATACACCGGCGAGATTTCTGCCTTACAACTAGCCAATTTTGTGAAGTATGTCATAGTTGGTCACTCTGAACGCAGGGCGCTCTTTGGTGAAACCGATAAGCAGATAGCGAAAAAAGCCGCCGCCGCAGTGGCTAGTAATATTCGTCCTATCATTTGTGTCGGTGAAACATACCACGAGAAGGGTGATGGTTTATCGAAAGTAGTAGTTCTTTCTCAGCTGGAAACAGCGCTTTCTGGTCTTACCGCCGAAGAAATCGCTGAATCTGTCGTTGCATATGAGCCAGTTTGGGCTATTGGTACTGGCATGACATGTGAGAATGGTGATATCGAAAAAATGGCGAAAGACTTCCGAGGGCTTGTGAAAGCACTCTATGGTGAAAGGGCCGCTAGTGGAGTCAGGATTCTTTATGGTGGCAGTGTTAATGAAGGAAATGCCGAGAAGATTGCCGCAGCAAAAGAGCTAGATGGGGTTCTGGTCGGGGGCGCAAGTCTAGACCACAAGAAATTTAGCACTATCGTGAAGGCGTTTGACAAGAAAAATGTGCCTACAAAATCTGCCAAAAAACCTGTTAAAGGGAAGAATAAATAATGTCAATCGTGCCCGGATATACTCAGCCCAACACGGGAGCTATCGACTGGATTTTCGGTGGTGGCCTCGTAGCGCTTCTGGTTGGAATAGTCGCTTTTATGGGCTGGGGGCTTGCGAAACTGTTTGGATATGTTTGGCCGAAGACCGTAGGGAAAATAGTAGAAAAGGACAAGAAAAATGATCGTAAAAAGTAAAGAACTTTATCAGAAAGCCCTTGCAGGCGGCTACGCTATCGGTGCTTTCAATGTCTCTACGCTGGAGGCCATAAAAGCGATAATAGCAGCCGCAGAAGAGCTAGAGGCTCCAGTAGTGATAGAAACTAGTCCAGGTGAGATGAATTATATGGGAGCCACTAACGTGGTAGATATCGTAACAAATATTGCTGAGGGTTCGACTGTACCAGTTGCGATACATCTTGACCATGGTCAAAGCCTCGAGCAGATTAAGGAGGCCATCACTGCTGGCTATACTTCTGTACATATCGATGCTTCTGCTCTTTCTTATGAATCAAATCTAAAGCTAACAAAAGAATCTACAGATTACGCCCATTCTCAAGGGATTACGGTTGAGGGTGAGCTGGGTCATGTTGGTGGTGCCAGTGAAGTTCACGATGAATCAGCGAAGATGGAAAAGAGTACATATACTGATCCTGAACAGGCTAAGGCTTTTGTACAGGCGACTGGAATCGACGTCTTAGCGTCATCGATTGGGAATATTCATGGGATATATGAGAATGAACCGAAGCTGGACTTTGAGAGACTAGAGGAGCTTGGGAAGATTGGGATTCCACTTTCGCTCCATGGAGGTTCTGGAATTCCTGAAGACCAGGTGAGGCGAGCAATTTCCCTAGGAATTGCCAAAGTAAATGTGAATACCGAGCTTAGAGTAGCCTACACCGATACTTTGCGAGAAGAACTAAATGAAAATCCGGATGAAATTGTTCCTTATAAATATTTACCAGAAGAAATCGAGGCGATTAAGGAAGTAGTGAAAAAGAAAATAGTGATGTTTGGAAGCGCCGGTAAGGCCTAAAGAGTATAGGAGGGGTTATGGCAAAAGATGTTGTATGGTTTAGTGAAGTAGGTAAGGATGATGGCGCAATAGTCGGAGGTAAGGGCGCTAATCTCGGAGAATTGACTCGTGCTGGGCTCCCAGTACCGCCAGGTTACATTATTACTGCCGATGCTTATTTTGCATACGTGAAGGCTACTGGCCTTGAACAAAAAATTAGTTCGGTCATAGAAGGTTTTGATAAGGAAAACTCGAAAGATTTGCAAGAGAGAGCCGAAAAGTGTAAGCAGTTGATTCTTGAAACTCCTTTGCCAGAAGAGCTAAAAACCGAGATTCTCGATAATTATCACAAGCTGGCCGAAACTAGTGGTACACCAATCAGTGAATTGTATGTGGCGGTTCGCTCATCAGCAACCGCAGAGGATCTGGCTGGGGCGTCGTTTGCGGGTCAGCAGGCAACTTACCTTAACGTGCTTGGTGATGCAGCAGTGCTGGAAGCAGTTTTGAAATGTTGGGCTTCACTTTTTGAGGCTCGGGCAATTTATTACCGTGACGAGCAGGGATTTGGGCAACTCGATGTTGGTATTGCCGTACCGATTCAAAAAATGGTCAATTCAGAAGCTGCCGGAGTGATGTTTACAATTGATCCTTCAAACAATGACCTGGATCATATTTCAATTGAAGCTGCCTATGGCCTAGGGGAAGTAGTGGTGCTGGGTGCGGTGACTCCAGATCGATACCTCGTTGATAAGAAAACCAAAAAAATCACCTCGAAAGAAATCTTCAAACAGGAATGGATGCTCACTCGTGAATCTGGATCGGGCGATACAGGGGATCTTTCGGTTCTCAAAAAAGAGAGTATCCCCGTATCTGCCGAGAAGCAGGAAGCTCAAAAGATAACTGATGAACAGATTATGCAACTCACTGATCTCGCTCTCGCAATTGAGAAACATTATGGTCAGCCAGAGGATACCGAGTGGGCACTTGAGGGTGGCAAGATATATATGGTGCAATCTAGACCAGTGACGACACTAGGAGATAAAAAGGAGGAATCAGTGACCGAAGAAAACTCAGGAGCGGATAATGGTAGTCATGCAGTAATAATCAAGGGGCAAGCTGCCAGTGTAGGTATGGCTTCGGGTCCAGTGAAAATCATTCATAGCCCATCAGAAATCGACAAGATTAAAGAAGGTGATGTCCTAGTAACTGAGATGACGACACCGGACTTTGTGCCTGCCATGAAGCGGGCGGCGGGTATTATTACAGATGCTGGTGGACGTACCTGCCATGCCGCGATTGTTTCTCGTGAGCTGGGAATCCCATGCGTAGTTGGCACTGGTACTGCTACAACGACACTGAAAGATGGTCAGATTGTTACAGTTGATGGTAAGGGTGGTAATGTTTATGACGGTAAAGTGGAGGCACCAAAGGTCGAAGCGGTGCCAGCGGGCACGGCTACCGTTCAGGCTGCAGCGCCAGTTACTGCAACTAAGATATATGTTAATCTTGCAGAGCCTTCATTAGCCGAAAAAGTGGCGGCGATGAACGTTGATGGTGTTGGACTTTTGCGTGCCGAATTTATCATCATGGAATCGATTGGTGAGCATCCAAAAGCGATGATCAAAGAGGGGCGTCAAGAAGAGTATGTTACGAAGTTGGCAGAAGGAATGGAGGCATTTGCCAAGGCATTTCACCCGCGTAATGTGGTCTATCGAGCGACTGACTTTAAGACGAATGAGTATCGTGGTCTAAAGGGCGGAGAAGAGTTTGAACCACAGGAAGAGAATCCGATGATTGGCTACCGTGGTTGTTTTCGTTATCTCAAGGACCCAGAAGAATTTGCGCTTGAGCTAGAAGCCATCAAGCGAGTGCGTAAAAACTACAACAATCTCCACTTGATGATTCCATTTGTTCGTCGGACTGATGAATTTGCGAAAGTGAAGGAAATTGTTGAAGCAAATGGTCTTAATAAACAGACAGATCCTGACTTCAAGCTCTGGATTATGGTTGAGGTGCCAAGCGCCGTCATTGAAATAGACAAATATTGTGAGATGGGCATCGATGGGGTTTCAATTGGTTCAAATGATTTGACGCAGCTAACCCTCGGTCTAGATCGTGACTCGAGCGTCGTAGCGGAAGAATTTGATGAACGCTACCCGGCTGTTCAGTGGATGATTCAGCGGACCGTAGAAACCTGTGCTAAATATGGCGTTACTTGTTCTATCTGTGGTCAGGCTCCGAGTGTTTATCCTGAGGTGGCGCAGAAGATGGTAGAGTATGGCGCTACTTCTATCTCTGTTAACCCCGACATGATAGACAGCACCCGCCACCTTGTAGCAGCAGTTGAGGAAAAGATTCTTCTGAATGAAGTTGTGAAAATGAAAGATGAGATTAAAGAGCTCGAGGCCCGCCTCGGTGATAAAGGGTAAGGAGTAACTTTGCTTTGTCCTAATTGCAAAACTGAACTCGCGAACATAAATGGAAGATATATTTGTTCTGATTGTGGTAAAGAAGTTCCGGAGTCAGAAGTTAATGTTGGCAGCTGGGGTGAGGGCTCATTTGAGGGGGAGAAAGTGGTTACTGAACCAGGAAGCCAGGCAATTACTGAAGATGTCCCAGTTGATGATAGTCTCGCCTCGAGTACGGAAACTATGGCTGATACAGCTGCTCACTCAGAAGATGTTTCCCAGATTACGGATACTGTAGACCCAAGCACATCTAAAGATGAACAGGTGGCTGGTATATATACACCACAAAATATGAATATCGAAGTCATACCACCAGTAGTGGAAGAAGTGCCATCACTTCCTGTTAATGATAATGAAGTAGATACTTCTCCTCAGGATTCTGAAATTGTAGAAGAAACATCGCCGGAAGAAGTACCGTCTGAGGCGATGAGAATTCCTGAAGCAGCAATTGATACACTAGAAACAGAGTCTGTTAACAAAGTAGTGAAATTGCCAGAATCTAAGGGGGCTCTACCTCAGGACCCCGCTATCTATCGTGATCCTCTTGCTGAAAATGAGTCAGCTGAAGAAGAAAAGCTTGAAAAAATGCCAACTCAAGTGAATCAGAACCAAGATTATGGTAAGGCACCAATGTCTATGAGCCACAAGCAAGAGCTCATGATTGTTGTCATTGGTATTGTCTTGGGAATATTGCTTCTAGGTGGAGGTTTGGCTGTCTACTTTATTCTAACCAAGTAAAGTCCCTTAAAGGTCAGCACCCGATTAGTTTGTGATGCAAAAGGGACAATAAGACTAGAAATTCAGTCGATAGTAGTGAATAATATTGCTATGAAGATAAAAGATGTTACTGCAATCCAGATTCTTGATTCTCGTGGAAACCCAACCCTACAAGTGAGTGTAACGGTTGATGATTTTACGGGTATTTTTTCTGTTCCAAGCGGCGCTTCTACCGGGGTTCATGAAGCACTCGAACTTCGTGATGGTAAAAAGGCATATGGTGGTCAGGGAGTAGAGAAGGCTATCCAAAATGTGAATGGGCCTATTCGTGATTTGCTTCTTGAGGCGAACCCCCTGAACCAAAGTGAAATCGATAAGGCTATGATTCAGGCTGATGGCACTAAGAATAAAAGCAAACTAGGTGCGAATGCTATTCTTGGCGTCTCAGGAGCGGTCGCAGTGGCAGCAGCAAAGGCACTAGAAATGCCACTATATAAATATTTGATGACACTTTATGAGAACGACGGTTCATATCAGACTGAACTAGGGGTGAAAAGCAACTATGTTCTGCCAAAGATGTTTTTCAATGTTTTAAACGGCGGCAAACATGCAGACAACAATATAGATATCCAAGAGTCGATGATTGTGCCACAAAAAGATACCGTTGCCGAAAATCTACGAATTGCAACCGAAGTTTACCATGCTTTGAAGGGTTTGTTATCTAGTCGTGGATTATCTACTGGCCTGGGCGATGAAGGAGGTTTTGCGCCGAATCTAGAATCAAATACGAAGTCACTGGACCTACTCGTAGAAGCGATTACTGCAGCTGGATATAAACCAGGGAAAGATGTTGCTATCGCACTCGATGTCGCTGCTAGTGAGCTCTATCACCCAGATAAGGATGGGAAATACATCCTTGCGAGCGAGGGAATTGGTCTTAGTGCACAGCAGCTTGGTAGCTGGTACAAGGAAATTATTGCAAGTTACCCAGTAATTTCTATCGAAGATGGTCTTAGTGAGGATGATTGGGAAGGCTGGCAGCAGCTCACTGATCGCATTGGTAGTAAGGTCCAGCTGGTTGGTGATGATCTTTTTGTGACAAACCCAGAGCGGATTCAAAAAGGAATTGACCAGAAAGTTGCAAATGCAGTCCTTATTAAGGTCAATCAAATAGGGACCATCAGCGAGACTCTTTCTGCAATAAAACTGGCAACTACAAACGGATATCATTGTATGATTTCGCATCGTAGTGGTGAGACTAGTGATACTTTAATTGCTGATCTTGCGGTGGCAACGGGAGTGGGACAGATTAAGTCTGGGGCGCCAGCACGCGGTGAGCGGTTAGCGAAATATAATAGACTGTTAGAAATTGAAAACGAACTAAGATAAGGGGTCAAATGGAAAAGGCAGATACAAGCACTAAAATACGTGGCATCATGGAGCTTATCGAGGGCTCTATTGATAACTTCAAGATATATTGGAAAGACTATCTATTGTTTCAGATTGTAGCTGGTCTTATTACTTCCATACCGGTGGCAGTAATTGCCGCGGGCTTTGTTAGTTCCAACTGGTCAAAATTAAGCGAAATTGTTAATCTGCCAGCACACTCTAGTCCAGAGAAATACTGGGATTTGATAAAAGGGTTTGTGACAGATCCCTGGATTATTGCCTTTGTAGTCATAGCGCTACTGCTAGGAAGTTTGATGAATTTAGCTTTTTCCAAGTATGTCTGGCAGCGTTTAAACAAAGATGCAATCAATATACCGGATACACTAAGGTATGGTCTCACAAGTTTACCTAGTTATTTACTGGTATCGCTAGCCACCGTATTTGCTGTGATTCTTGGCAGTGTTTTGTTTATTATCCCGGGATTTGTAGTTGCAATTTGGTTTTCGATGTTTACGCTTGTTTTTGTTGCCGAAGGAAAGCGGGGTATAGAAGTACTAAAGAGAAGCAAAGAACTGGTAAAAGGCTATTTTTGGCCACTAGTAGGCCGGTTTATTGTCCTTGGTATCGCGACCGGCATCATTGGTGATATTACTCAGCGTCTTGCAAGTACCGGCGGTACAGCTGGTTCGATATTCTCGGTGCTTGATATGGTGGTTTCGATGATTCTTACTATTATCGGGGTTCTTTACGTTTACCTGATGTACCGGGACTTAGTGGAAATCAAGAGCTAGAGCCTCAAAAGAGGCTCTTTTTTATACTATTTCTGCTACAATAGTAGTATGCAACGGAGGGTAATGCTCGTAATTCTTGATGGTTGGGGTCTGGCTCCCGCTGGACCAGCCAACGCTCTTAGTGTTGCCAAAGTTCCTAATTTCACCCATCTCTGGTCTGCTTTCCCTCATCTGAAGTTAGCGGCTTCTGGTGAGGCTGTTGGTCTGCCCAGGGGGCAAATAGGAAACTCAGAAGTCGGTCACCTAAACATCGGTGCCGGAAGAGTTGTATTGCAGGACTTACCAAAGATAAATGAAACCATTGCTGACGGCACCTTTTATCAAAACAAGGCCCTGATTTCAACGCTTCGTTATGCCAGGGAAAATCACCGGAAGCTACATCTAGTGGGCCTTGTTAGTCCAGGAGGAGTGCATTCGCACGAAAAGCATCTGTTCGCTCTGCTCGGCGCAGCGCGGGAGCACGGTGTCCATGAGGTCTATATTCATGCAATTACTGACGGTCGTGACGTTGATCCTCACTCTGGAATAAGTAGTATCGAGAAACTAGAGAAGAAAATTCGCGACCTAGGAGTAGGTAAGATTGCCACAGTCTGCGGAAGATATTATGCGATGGATCGTGATCATAGATGGGACCGAACTAAAGCTGCTTATGATGCCATGGTCTCGGGTAAGGGCGACCTTGCCGATACCGCGGAGGAAGCTATTACAAGCAGTTATCAGCTTGGAGTGACCGATGAGTTTATCCGACCAACAGTGATAGATGCTCAGGGGCTAATCTCGGATGGTGATGCGGTAGTTTTCTTTAACTTTCGTAGTGATCGACCGAGACAGCTTAGTAGGGCTCTTGTTTCAGATAAGTTCAGCAGTTTTAAGCGCGATAAGGTAGTGAAAAAACTTTATTTTACAACTATGGCAGAGTATGATGCCAAACTGCCAGTGACGGCGGTAATGTTTCCATTTCAGAGTGTTCCAGAGACACTGAGCGATGTGATTTCGGAGCACGGATTAACCCAGTTTCATATCGCCGAAACCGAAAAATACGCGCATGTTACTTATTTTTTGAACGGCGGCAACGAATATCAGGAAAAGGGTGAAGACCGAATGTTGGTCCAGTCGCCGAAGGTAGCCACTTATGACCTTCAGCCGGAAATGAGTGCCCGTGGGGTTACGAAGGCACTGCTTGAAAAGATTGGTAAATTTGATTTTATCGTTGTTAATTATGCCAATCCTGACATGGTTGGTCATACCGGCTTGATGAAGGCTGCAGTAAAAGCGGCGGAGACAGTCGATGATTGTCTTGGACAAATCGTAGAGGAAGCGTATCGACAAAAATATGAAGTAATTATTATCGCAGACCATGGTAATATTGAAAAAATGGCGGAAGTTGATAGTACCCCATATACTGCGCACACCACGAATCCAGTACCGTTTATCCTAGTTTCTTCCGATGATTACCGCTTAGCGAAGATAGCTGAACCCAATCTAGCGAATGTAGCACCAACAGTCCTTGAGCTGATGGGGCTACCGATACCACAAGAAATGACTGCAAAATCATTAGTAAAGGACAAGAGATAAAATGTTTGATGTAATCACAATTGGTGGTGCCTCTAGAGACGTTTTCTTTATGACGAAAGAGGCCAAGGTTATCAATAATCTGGAAAGGCATCAGAAGCTGCTTGCTTTTGAATATGGTGGTAAGATAATCCCTGATGATAGTCTCTTTACTTATGGTGGTGGAGGTATGAATTCGGCTGTTTCCTTTGTGAAGCTAGGACTTACTGTTTCTACGCTTCTAAATATTGGTCATGAAGGGACAGGTAGTCTTGTTATTGATACGCTCTATAACCTGGGAGTGAATATCGACCACATTAGTCGTGATATCAAGAACCATACTGCTATGTCAATTATTGTGGGCTTGCCTGGGAAGGATCATACGATGTTCCTTTTTCGGGGTGCAAATGACCATTTAAACGTCCACGATTGGCGTCGCCTTAAGACAAAATGGTTTTATATCACTTCTCTTACTGGTAAGTCGGCAGATCTGATACCGGAGATATTTTCCTATGCTAGAGTTCATGGAATAAAGATTGCCTGGAATCCAGGCAGCGAACAGCTAGCTGGAGGCTACGAAGACCTCAGTAGTTATCTTGAGGAGACCGACATTCTGATATTGAATCGAACTGAGGCAGAATCTTTAGCGATGAGTAGGGATAAGTTTCTTCCGAGAGATGAAAAGGCGCTACTGAAGTGCCTAAATGAGATTACCAAAGGGACGGTGGTTATTACTGATGGTGGTAATGGTAGTTACGCTACAGATGGAAAGAAAGAATACTTTGTGGCTGCGAGTTCTCATAATGCAGTGGAAACTACTGGTTGCGGTGATGCTTTTGGGTCAACGTTTGTGGCAATGAGAATTCTTGGTTACGGAACAGGTTATGCGATGAAGGCGGCCTCTTATAACGCCGGTAGTGTAGTAGAGAAGATAGGTGCGCAGGATGGACTACTGACATTTCGCGATCTTAGCGCTAAAATAGAATTAACAAAAGTCGAAGAGAGTTAGTAGGAGGATAAAATGTTGAAAGATCGGTTACCGCTAGTTACAGCAATTTGCATGGCCATACTACTGGTGGTCTCTGTTGCTGCCGTAGTGATTTTTCAAAACAGTGTTTTTCAAGCCAAAAATAGCGAAGTGGCTAACAAAATTACGTCGGTTAGGAAACAGGTTGAGGACATAAGGGCGATAAAGGATATCAACGGGTTTACACCTGAAGAAGTTGTCCGTACTTTCCTTTCAGAAGTAAAGTCAGATAACACTGTAAATGCGAAGCTATACCTTGCTGCCTCGGTCCAAAACATGGACATTAAGAATACCTTGAAACTTGGGAGTGATCTCTCGAATGTAACAATCGGTGAATCAGAGGTTGTGGCAGACGGAGAGGACATGGATGTTTCTATGAATGTTCAGGTGGGAGAGGATTTGTACGGACGGCAGTTCCTTTTGGTGAAAGAGGATGAAGCCTGGAAAATTAAAGGGATAAGTGCACTTTAATGTTATCAAGAAACCTTTATCGAATGAAGAAATCGCCCCTAGCAAAGCGCAGACAGAAATTTATCGTCATTGCGGTTATTGCCAGCGCTCTGACGCTGATTGGCTTCACTTTCTATCGCTTTACAAATATGACCCCGACTACCGGGAAGAAACTTGAAGTGGCTGTCACGACTGGAGATCAGCCAGTGAAAAAAGAGCTAGTAGTTTATGTAAATGCTGATGGAGGGTTGAGTCTACGTACCGACCACAGTGCTGGTTCGGAAAGACAACTGCTAATACCGAATGGGACAAAGCTGACCGTGACAGAGGAGCTTGAGGGATGGTACAAAGTTTCTTATCAGGATAAAACAGGCTGGATTGCAAAAGAATATACCACTACGGCTACCGCCGCTATAGATCCAACCAAGGACTGGAAGACTTATAACGGTAGTGGCTACAAGATTAAATATCAGACTGGCTGGAATCTACAGGATTATGGTAAAAATGACGCTCTTGGGTTTATTTCCGTGGTGGCATTTAGTAATCAGTCATTACCGGCAACTATTCCCGCAGGAAGTGATTTTATCGCTCCAGTGGTAGTGAATCTATCATCAAAAACAGCCGACCAAGTTAACAAGACTTATGCGGCGATGTCTGGAGTGAAGGTAGAAACGATGACGGTTGCGGGTAGAGTAGCGCAGAAGTATACTTTTACATCACCAACTTCAAATACTCAAGTATCGACCGTAATCGTCCCTGCTGGGGCTGGTTGTCTTATCTTTTCCGAAGCTGGTGGTTATGCCGATGATTTGCAGAAAATGTTAAATACTCTTACAATAGGTTAGAGAGGGAAGTGCCATGATGATGGTAGACACAATTAATCCTAATACTGATCAGCCAGATTCTTTTACTGGAGCTGCAAAGCAGCAGGAGCCAGTAAATACTCAGGCTGATCATTTTTATGGCGGTTTTGACAAACCGGATGACGTAAAGATCAATCTTGCTAGCTCTGTAAGTACGCCTTCAGATATAGTCAATGAGCCTGTAGCGAGCGTTCCTGATCCGGTTCAGCCCGGAGTGAGTATGGATCAGATAGCACCGGTCGCAGCACCGGAAGAAACAAAGATCCATCAGAGCTATAGCAAGCACTCACCTGCGAATACTAGAGGTGTAGTGATGATTGTTTTAAGTGGTCTGGTAGCGACGCTTATATTTGGTGTTGTTAGTTATTTTATCGTTGGCTCGGTAAATAATAAGAAACTAGAAGAACAGCAAGCGCAGCTAGACACACTAAATAAGGAGCTGGCTGTCCTGAACGAGGCACCCGATCCGCTTCAGCCTGAGGTTACCGAGGAGACAGACACAACTGAGGACACCACAACTGAAGAAACAACTACCGTGATCCCAGATACGACCGAAGAAATTCAAACTACCGACACCGAAGTTCTTGAAGAAGAACAAAATGAAAATGGGCAAACGGTTGTAGTTGGTGCCGACGGCTAAATATAGGGGAGGGTATTCTTGAAAGACTTTTTTCAGCCGCGGTCGGTTGCTATTATTGGCGCTTCGGCAAATCCAAACAAGATTGGGTTTGCTGTTCTTAAGAATGTCATCGATGGTGGCTACCAGGGCCGAATATTCCCTATTAATTTACATGAAGACAATATTTTAGGGTACAAAACATACCAGAAACTAGCTGACATTAGTTCTCTTATTGATCTCGCGGTAATAGTCGTTCCTGCGGCTTTAGTCCCCGAGGTGATGCTAGATTGTGGCAAAAAGCGCATTCGTAGTGTGGTTATTATTTCTGCTGGTTTCGCTGAAGCCGGTCCCAGGGGAGTAGAACTTCAGCAGAAAGTGGCTAAGATTGCTGCCACCTATGGCATTCGAGTTTTAGGTCCGAACTGTCTTGGTATCATAGATCCTACGACGAAATTAAATGCTTCTTTTGCCGTTAATATGCCTAAAAAACGAAACATCGCTGTGCTTTCACAGAGTGGGGCGACTTGTACGGCAATACTAGATTGGGCAAACGGCAACAATGTCGGCTTTTCTCACTTTGTTAGTCTTGGGAATAAGATGGACATTAATGAAGCAGATGTCCTTGAATATTTTGCGAACGACAAGGCTACCGATGTCGTTATCGGATATCTTGAGTCTATCAGTGATCCGGAACGTTTTCTCGAGATATCGAGAAAAGTGACCAGAAGAAAACCATTTATCTTACTTAAGGCTGGTCGTAGCTTACGCGGTGAACAGATTGCCGGCTCACACACAGGTGCACTAGCAGCTGATGATGTAATCATTGAGACGGTTCTGAGAGAGTCAGGAATAATTAGGGCCGAGACACTTGAAGACCTGTTCGAACTTGCGACTGTCTTTGCTGACATGAAGCTACCAAAAGGCGACAAGTTACTAATTCTTACAAACGCCGGTGGTCCTGCGGTGATGGCCACTGACGCGGTCTCCGCCTCCAAAAATCTAAGCTTCTTTACTCCTACTGCTATTCAAAAAGAAACCCTAACGAAGGTGCTACCATTCGGAGCTGTTGTAGAGAACCCAATAGATCTCCTAGGAGATGCGACTAGTAGAACTTTCGAACTTGCCTTTAAAATGCTAAAGGGTAAACATGATAGTGATCTTAAGCTAGTAATTTTGACACCGCAATCATCTACTGATGCGGTTAAAATTGCCGAGGTTATTACAAAGTATTCGTCCGGAGATATGGCGGTTGTCCTCATTGGTGGTCCAAAACTAGAAGATGCGAGAAGGTATCTTTCTGAGCACAAAATTTGTACATTTCTATACCCTGAGCGGGCAATACTAGCACTTGATAAACTTGCTGCATACGCTAAATATTACTATCAGAAGCCAAAAATAGAGACTTATACCAAGGTGAGAAAGGACATCGCAGGGAGAGTAATTAAGGCTTATAAGCTGCTAGATGACGCCGACATTGCCAAAATATTTATGGCTTATGGCATTCCGATGGCAGGGTCGAAGTTAACGACAAATGCGACCCAGGCAGTGAAAGCAGCAAAAGAGATTGGTTATCCAGTGGTACTGAAGGTAACTTCACCAGATATACTACACAAAACAGAAGTAGGCGCTATCAAGCTGGCAATTGAGAACGAGGATGATTTGAGGCAGTCATATCAGGAAGTGTTAAAGAATGCCAAGAAACATCATCCAAAAGCGAAGATATTGGGTGTAACAGTTTATCACATGGTCCGTTCGACAGTGGAAGTGGCGATAGGCGCGAAGAGAGACCCACTATTTGGACCAATTACCATGTTTGGTTTGGGGGGTGTCTATATCGAGCTTTTCAAGGATTTCCGCCTAGGTCTAGCGCCTGTTAGCATTGAAAGGGCACGAGAGATGATAGAGGGTATTCGCTACAATGCGATTCTTCACGGTTACCGTAAAGGGGAGAAATTTGATATCGACGCCTTGGCTGTGGCTATCTCGGGTTTGTCCCAATTGATGGTGGATTTTCCTCACATTCGTGAAGTTGATATAAATCCAATACGAGTGAACACTGATCATCATGGAATTCTCGCTCTGGACGCAAAGATGGTCTTTGAGCCAGAGAAGAAGTAGAGTAGAATAGATACATTGTCTGGAGGGAAGTTGGCTAAAAAACCTATTACCATGAATAAAAAAGAACTACTGACCGGAAATGAAGTCGTTCTTCGTGGTGCACTCGCAGCGGGAGCTGACTTTTTTGCAGGCTATCCGATTACGCCAACAACTGAGGTTCTTTCTGGCTGGGCGAAGGTTGCGGCAAAGAATTCTAAACTAGAATTCATGCAGATGGAAGACGAAACTGCTTCTGGCTTCGCTGTTATAGGGGCCTTACTTGCTGGCCGCAAAGCTTGGACGGCTACAGCCGGTATTGGGCATGTTCTGATGCAGGACCCACTCTCCGTAGCGGAGTCATATCGACTACCATTTGTAATGTATGTCGGCCAGCGCGGCGGTCCATCTACGGGTACAGTCATCTATTCCCAACAAGAACTGACCCTTGCACGTTTCGGTGGTAACGGAGAAGGTATTCGTATTATCTATGCCCCAGCAACTGTTTCTGAACTCTACCACTATATGCAGAAGGCCTTTGACGTAGCTTGGGAATACCGTTTTCCTGTAATTGTGCTTGGTGACGGCTATCTCTCGAAGACTCTTGCCCCAGTAGACTTGTCAGAGAAGGTGGAAGTTGCTGATTCAGAACCATATTTTCTGAATGGTGATATCAAAAATATGCGCAATTGCTTCTCGATTGAAGAAGAATTAGTGGAACACTTAGGAGATCTATTTTCCGAATTTGCTAAGGTCTCTCCTCAAATAATTGAATCGGAAAGTTTTCGCACGGCTGATGCTGACATAGTTGTTTTTGCTTGGGGCACCGTAGGTTATGCTGCCAAGGTTGCGGTGGCTGAAATGCGCAAAGCGGGGGCGAAGGTAGGACTATTTCGCCCAATCACAATGCGCCCATTTGATACAGCGGGAGCGATAAAGTCAGTTGCAAAAGCGAAGAAAATCATTATTGCTGAGAGTAGTGCCGGACACTTTGGCCGCATTGTTCGCGAGACATTGGCTCAAGCGACAGATGCGGAGTTTATTCGCCTTTACAAGCCAGCAGAAGGTATTACGGTTGAGGATATAGAAGAAAAGATACGGGAGGCACTGTGATGGAAGGTCCACGAATGCCTAAAGTAGTGAAGCCTACTAGTAAGCCAAGTAATTTCTGTCCTGGATGTGGCTACGGCATCATTCTAAAGACTCTTGGAGAAGTGATTGACGAGCTTGAGATTGCTCCGAGAACAGTATTTGGGATCGATATCGGCTGTAATCTACTAGCTTGGAATTATTATAATCTTGATACGGCTCAATCTCATCATGGTCGAGTGACACCCATGGTTTCGGGATATAAGAGGGCGCAGAAGGAAAGTGTCGCTATTGGTATCGCGGGGGATGGCGGTCTTTATGCTATTGGCCTTCAGGGTCTTATTCATACAGCGCATCGAAATGAACCCGTGACTATCATTGGGGTAAATAATAGCGTTTACGCGATGACGGGGGGACAGTCAAGCCCGACAACTTTCTCGCATGAAGTGACTGATACGACACCGGAGGGAAAATTTACGGCTGATAAGCCAATCTATGGCCCCGAACTACTACTAAATGTGGCATCAGAAAAGGCATTTATCGCGCGAGCTAGTGTGAACAACATTATTGGCCTCAAAAATACTTTGAAAAAGGCGATTCAGGCACAGCTGGCAGGAAATTTTTCCTTGGTCGAGATTGTTTCATATTGTCCGACAAATTGGAAAACGGACGCTGCTGCAACCATAGAGTTCTCAAAGAAATTAGAGGAAATTTATCCTGTGGGGGTACTTCGTGGATAAAGCAGTATATAGAGTTCTTATTGCCGGCGAGGGAGGTCAAGGCGTCCAGGCGATTTCTCATATTTTGGCGGAGGCAGCTTTTGTTGCTGGTCTTAATGTTTCGTATATGCCCAACTATGGTGTGGAGCAGCGTGGTGGTGTTTCTTTAGGATTTCTCCAAATAAGTAAAGGCGTTATCGGGTTTCCGAAATTCTCAACTGCAGATATCATAGTTGTTTTACGCGATCGGGCGATTCATCGAGTACAAGAATATATTGGTGATACTTCTCTTTATATCTATGACAGCGATACGATACTCGGATCAGAGCTTCGTAATGTTGCCGCTGAGAAACTGGCGGTACCGGCGACTTCTCTTGCAAAAGATAAGCTTGTACCACAGGTTTTTAACGTGATTTTGATGGGCGCAATAGTATCAGAGATGAAAATCCTAGACCAGAAAATAGTGGAAACAGCAATGGACAAGCATTTTGCCACAAAATATCTAAAAAAGCCACAGTTAAAGAGCTTGAACCGCAAGGCACTAGAGCTTGGGGTTTCGCTTGCGAAAGAAGCATATTCACCAAAGAAGAAGGGAAAGTCAGTTTTTGAGGAGCTAGGAGTCTAAGATGCAAAACGCAGAACCGAAAACGTTTGAAGAAAAGGGAAAAGTCTGGACTCAGTTTCCAGAGCAATGTAAGAGCTGCGGTCTTTGTATTGAGATTTGCCCCAAGAAAGTACTTAGTTGGGATGAAGAAGTGTTAGGATACTTCGGCCGACCAACCGTAAAATGTGATATTGCGAATTGCATCCAGTGTAAAAGTTGCGAACGTATCTGCCCAGACATGGCAATAAGGGTGAAGGACTAATTTGTACACTTTTATACCGGCCGAAAGGCCGGTATAATTATATCTATGCAAGAAATTCTCACGGGTCTAAATGACTCACAAAAAGAAGCCGTACTGGCCACTGAGGGGCCAGTTTTAATTCTGGCTGGTGCTGGATCGGGAAAAACAAAAGCCCTGACTCACCGGGTAGCCTATCTTATCCGTGAGAAAGGTGTGAAGCCTGACAATATTCTCGCCGTCACCTTTACCAATAAGGCGGCGAAAGAAATGGCAGAACGGGTACGCAGCCTGGTGGGTGATAATGCACAGCCAATGATGGGAACTTTTCACTCTATTTGTGCTCGGATTCTGAGAGAGGACGGTCACCATCTCGGCTACAAGCGTAGCTTTACGATTTTTGATACGGCTGACTCTCAGGCGGCAATGAAGCAGGTGATGAATGAGCTAGTGGTAGAAGACAAGAAAACGTCTGCTTCTACTTTGCTAAACTATATCTCAAGTGCCAAGAATGAGCTGATGGGTCCTGAGAAGTACGCTGGTGCTGCTAGTGGCTACTGGCAGGAAATAGCCGCTAAGGCATATCCTCTTTATCAACAGAATCTGATGCGCAATAATGCGATGGACTTTGATGATTTACTGATGCAGACGGTGGTCCTTTTTCAGAAATTTCCAGAAGTGTTACACAAATATCAAACACGTTGGCGCTATATTCACATCGACGAGTATCAGGATACCAATCATGCTCAATATCTTTTTGCCAAGTTACTGTCTGCAGAGAGTCGAAATCTTTGCGTAGTAGGTGATGACTGGCAGTCAATATATTCTTGGCGTGGGGCAAACTTTCGCAACATTCTCGACTTTGAACGCGACTGGCCTGATGCCAAGATCATCAAACTAGAGCAGAATTATCGCTCAACCAAGGCAATCCTGGATGCAGCTCATCATGTGATTACGAAGAATGAGAACCGGAGTGATAAGAAACTTTTTACCGTAAATGAAGCTGGCATCCCGATAGTAACGATGGATGCTCGCGATGAACGTGACGAAGCCCAGCTTATCATCCGTGAGTCAGAAAGGCTGGTGCGAGAGGAGCACTACAAACTATCTGATATCGTAGTATTGTATCGGACAAATGCTCAGTCACGGGCGATTGAGTCAGAATTTGTACGCTTCCGAGTACCTTATCGTATTATCGGTGGTTTTCGCTTCTTTGAGCGCAAGGAAATCAAGGATATCATCGCGTATCTTAGAATAGTTAGCTCAGACAGCGACTGGGTAGCGTTTGAGCGTATTATTAATGTACCTGGACGAGGAATCGGTGATACAACCGTGAAGAAATTGATCGATTTTGGAAGACAGCACAATATAAATATTTCGACTCTGCTAGATAGAGTGCCCGAAATGGGGCTGGGTCCAAAACAAACTGGTGCACTCACGGATTTTGCTCGTTTACTTGAGGTGTTTAGACGCTCTCTTGAAGTCGAAACTCTACCAGAACTAGTGGGGCTTATAATTAAGAAAAGCGGTTACGAAGATTTTCTAAATGACGGTACTACTGTTGGTGAGGAAAGAGTAGAAAACGTACGAGAATTGCTAACTGTTGCACAAGAGTATGTGAATAATCATGCCGAAGCAAAGCTTGAAGAATTCCTTGAGGAAGTGGCCCTTATAGCTGATATTGATAATTGGAACCCGGATGAAGAAGCAGTGACATTGATGACACTCCATGCTGCCAAAGGACTTGAATTCAAGGCTGTTTTTATGGCGGGGATGGAGGAGAATCTCTTTCCACACTCGAACTCCGCCTGGGATAATGAACAGTTGGAGGAAGAGCGCCGTCTCTGTTATGTCGGTATTACTCGAGCGCGTGAGCGGCTGTACTTTACTCTTGCAAACTCCCGTATGCTTTATGGTAGAACAATGAATAACTCCCCGAGTCGCTTCCTGGCCGACATACCTAGTCACCTGATAACTGGATACGAAAATGTTCTTACTAATAAAGTTGAGGTGGTAGCGGAAGAGAAAATTGGGGGCTATCTGAAATCTGGTGATCGAGTGGAACATGAAGATTTTGGTGAAGGAATGATTACTGAGATTGATGACGATGAGATTACGGTCAACTTCGATGACTATGGCATCAAGTGGCTCTCGCTGAGCTATGCGAAGCTCAAGAAAATCTAAAATGAAATATGACGTGTCCTACCTTGGTGAAAGACCAGAGTTTTTGGATGAGCTGACCGAGCTATGGATAAACGAGTGGGGACAGCGGAAAGACTCGCAGTTTATTGAGCAGAAAAAGGAAAAATATCGCGAACGACTCAATATTGGATCGGTCCCATTCGTACTTGTAGCACACCAAGATAAAAAGATTCTTGGAACAGCTGGTCTTGCTGAACATGATCTAGAGACGCGGCCTGCATTCTCACCTTGGCTTGTGGGCGTTCTGGTAAAGCCAGAGTATCGTAGGCAGGGGATTGCAAGCGATCTAGTTAGTCGTGTTGTCTCTGAAGCGAAGAGGCTTGGCTATAGTCGACTGTACCTACACACCGAGAACGCGCAGGCTCTTTACGAAAAGCTTGGTTGGAAATTCGTGGAGCATACGACGAATGATAATAGGCAAGAAACTGATATTTACTACCTTGATTTTGGGTCTGTGGACAAAGATTGACACGACTGTTAATCCAAGATACAATGACGAGTACGCTAAATGCGACCACTTATTTTGAAGATAAACTTTGTTATAGATAGACTACATAACCATTATTTACGCCTCAAAAACGGCTTTTTAGTCGTTTTTTGTTTGTCTTTTCTACTCCTTGCTTGCCTCTCACAGCAAGTGAAGGGCGAAAGTGTGGTGCCAACTATAACTACCAAGGTGAGCTATACTGCAGGAGCCAAAACAACCACATTCACTACCACCGAGAATACACTAGGTAATGCGCTCGAGAAACAGGGGATAATACTCGCGAAGAATGATATTACGTCTCCAGACCTTGATACACCGCTTGTTGGTGAAGACATCAGTGCGAAGCTTATTCCGGCCGTCCCAGTTCTCATTAATGATAATGGACAGTCTTGGGTTGGCCAGTCGGCCTATACTGACATTCCGGGTATTCTAAGTCAGCTCAAGGTTAATTATGATAAGGCAGATATCATCACGAAGGAGCTCATTCTTGATCCCGCGACCGAAAACATGGCCGGACAGATGATTACTATCAAGCGAGCCCCTGTCTACACAGTGTCCGTTGATGACAAGGAAGTTATTGTTCATAGCTGGGCTCAGACAGTGACTAATGTCCTTCGTGACGGTGGTATTACTCTGAACCAGAACGACTCTACTGACCCTGACAGGCTTGCGCCAGCACCTTCAAGCGGCCATATTATTGTGACTAGGGTGAACTATGCTGATATCGAGGAGACAGTGACCATTGTTTATCAGACCATCAATCAAGACAACTACGAGATGTATCAGGGTCAGAGCAGGGTGACTCAGGGTGGTGTAAATGGTAGTAAGAGGCAATCGGTCCACATTGTTTATCATAATGGCGTCGAGGTTTCACGTGAAGTAACGGCTAGCGAAGTCTTGGCTTCTCCACAAAACAAGGTTATTGAGATTGGTGTGAAGCCTTATGGCATCGATGATTTATGGCCCATTATTGTTGCGGCATCAAATCAGTATGGAATAGACGCTGGCAAGATGGCCCGCGTGATGATGTGCGAGAGCCATGCTAATGTTTACTCGCAGAGTCCATATGGATATTATGGCCTATTCCAGTGGGATGGCAGTTTATACTCATGGGCAGCCAGGGCTGGACATCCAGCCTCGAATATGTATGACGTCAACGCACAGATATATGCGACAGCCCTCCGTGTCAGTCAGAATGGTTGGGGAGCCTGGGGCGGCTGCTCAGGAGCCTAATTACATAGACTTTAAGCACAAAATGCGCTAGAATAAGGGCCGAAGGAGCCCTATTTTTATGGATTTAACTGATATTACAGAGATTAAGCGGACACTCAAAGCCTATGGGGCATATCCACAGAAGGAACTCGGACAACACTTTCTTATCGATGAACGGGCACTTGAGACTATTGTGGAGGCGGCTGAGCTTACGGGTTCTGAGCGAGTAGTCGAGGTTGGTCCGGGGCTCGGTATTTTAACGAAGGAACTTTGTAAAAAGGCCAAGGAAGTGATTGCAGTGGAGCTTGACCGGTCGATGGCGGCCATCGTCAAGACTACCTGTATCAAAGATTGTAATCTGAAAGTAGAGAATACTGATATTCTGAAATACGATACTCATGAGTTAGGCGAATATAAGGTAGTTGCTAACGTACCGTATTACATCACCAGTGCTATTATCCGTAGATTCTTGGAGTCAGAGAACAAGCCAGAGGAAATGGTTCTTCTTGTACAGCGAGAAGTCGCAGAGCGGATCTGTGCCAAGCCTTCGAGAATGAGCGTACTCGCAGTTTCGGTGCAATTCTATGGTAATCCCAGTATCGTTGAGGTAGTTCCCAGAGCGTCATTTTTCCCAGCGCCCAAGGTAGACTCAGCAATTTTACGAATTCGGGTATATAAAAAGCCACTTTTTGACGTGGATAAGAGGTTATTCTTTAGAATAGTGAAAGCGGGATTTGGTGAGAAGCGCAAGCAGCTTGTGAATTCACTTTCTGGAGGTCTCTTGATTCGCAAGGATGTTATTGAAGAAATGCTTAAGGGAATTGGAATTAATCCTCAAATTCGAGCAGAAGGTCTCTCTATGGCCGACTGGTATAATATATATAACGCATATTTAGAAATTCATCAGGGAGAGGGGGAGCGATGAAGCGAGTTAAATTAGTCATCACGGGTGATGTGCAGGGGGTATTCTTCCGTCATAATATGGAGAAAGAAGCGAAAGCTCTCGAGCTTTTGGGTTGGTGCCGTAACGAGCCAGATGGAAGCGTATTTGCTGTATTTGAAGGGGATGATAAAAACGTAGATAAACTAGTAAAATGGGCAAAAGATGGCTCAGCCTTAGCGACCGTAGAAAATGTTGACGTAACAGAAGAGAAGCCAACCGGCGAAGAGAAGCCGTTTGAGATAAGGTAATGGGGAAATTATACGTTGTATCAACACCGATAGGTAACCTTGCTGATATTACTTTACGTGCGCTGGAGACATTGAAGAGCGTTGATATGATTGCCTGTGAGGATACACGTCACTCATTACAGCTCCTTAATCATTTTGAGATTAAGAAGCCTCTTATTTCATATCATCAGCACTCTAAGGATAGCAAAGTTGAACAAATAATTGATTCGATTTTGAGCGGTAAAGACGTGGCGGTTGTAACTGATGCAGGTACACCAGGTATTAGTGATCCAGGTGAAGCTCTGATTCGCGAGGCAATCGAAAATCAGATTGAAGTAGTACCAATTCCAGGTGTGTCAGCGGCAATCACCGCACTATCAGTCTCTGGACTAAATACAGATGAGTTTGTCTTTATTGGCTTCTTGCCTCATAAAAAGGGCAGGCAGACAAAGCTGAAAGAAATCGCTCTCGAAAATCGAACAATTATTTTGTACGAATCTCCATTTCGGATCCGGAGGCTTCTCACGGAGTTACTTGAATTTGTAGGCGACAGACGGGTGGCGGTTTGCCGTGAACTAACGAAGAAATTCGAAGAAGTATATCGTGGTAGAGTCAGCGACGTCTTGTCTCAACTAAAGGAAAAGGGTGAGTTTGTCGTAATCTTGGAGGGGAAACGTGATTAAGGCGGTGATTTTTGACAATAACGGTGTGCTAACGACGTGTGATAATGATACTACGATACCTGCATTTGCGAGCTATTATGGTGTCGATGTTGAGTATTTACGCCCTATTTTCCATGAGGTTGTTGCACCTGCTGATAAAGGAGAAATTACAACAGATGTATTTTTCCATCGTCTTGCCGAGTCTATAGGAAAAGAGTGCAAGCCAGAGGAAATTTGGCCGTTTTTTCTAGAATGCTATCAGTCTAAGCCGGAAATGAAAGAATTACTTAAAAAGCTTAGGGCTGACTATAAGATTGCTCTTCTCACGAACTTTGTTGACGCATTCGACCGTATAAACGGCGCGAATTGGCACTACGAAAATATATTTGATGTGAGTAATATATATGTTTCTTCGAAATTACATCTAGCAAAGCCCGATTCTAGATTTTACCAAGTAGCATTGGATGGGCTTGGCGTGTTGACAGGTGAATGTGTCTTTATTGATGATCGTGAAGAGAATCTTGTGCCAGCACGTGAGCTTGGGATGAGGACAATTCTGTTTCAGTCTCCACAGCAGTGCGAAAATGAGCTAAAATTACTCTTGGAGAGAGAAAATGTCTAAAGAGAAGTTTTACGTTACCACCCCGATATACTATGTAAATGCTGAGCCACATCTCGGCAGTGCATATACGACGATTGCTGCCGATGTTCTAGCAAGATATTATCGTTCTCATCTGGGTGCCGAAAACGTTTATTTTATGACTGGCACAGATGAGCATGGGGCGAAGATTCAGGAAGTCGCGGAACAAAAGAGCATGTCTCCAAAAAAATTTACGGATGGATTAGTAAAAAACTTCAAGGATACTTGGAAGAATCTTGATATCGAGTATAGCCGATTCATCCGAACTACGGACGATGACCATGAAGAGGCAGTTAAACGAGCAACACAGGCAATGTATGATAATGGTGACATATATAAGGGTTCTTATAGAGCGTTATATTGTGTAGGTTGTGAGCAATATAAAACTAAATCGGAGCTTTTAGAAGGCGATATTTGCCCGGATCACAACAGGAAGTGCGAAGTACAAGAAGAGGATGCTTATCTTTTTGCGCTTTCGAAATATCAGGATGAATTGGAGAAGCGAATTGAGAATGATGAGATATTGATACGTCCGGAGGCTCGGAAAAATGAGATCCTATCGTTCATTCGCAGTGGCCTTGAGGATATTGCAGTTTCCAGGAGAAAGGACCAGGTGTCATGGGGTATCGATTTACCTTTTGCTGAAAATATGACAACTTATGTCTGGATTGACGCTTTCCTCAATTATCTTACGGGCCTCGGATGGCCAGTTGATACCAAACTATCAGATAGGTTTTGGCCAGCTGACGTTCAGCTAATGGCAAAGGATATTGTGCGTGTTCATGCCACTATCTGGCAAGCGATGTTAATGTCGCTTGACCTCCCGACGTCGAGGCAACTGTTTGTCCACGGCTACTTTACTGTCGATGGTAAAAAAATGAGTAAATCACTCGGCAACGTTCTAAGACCGAATGAATTAGTGGAAAAATTTGGTGCTGATGCGGTGCGCTATGCAGTGCTCCGTGAGTTTCCTTTTGGATCTGATGGCGACATTTCAGAGTCAAAGATTGCGGATCGCTACAACTATGAGCTAGCCAACGGGCTGGGTAACCTGGTTCAGCGTACGTTATCAATGATTAACCGTTACAATCTGAAGCCAGAGAAACGTGACAATCCGGTATGTGAAATAGGTGAATGCTACGAAGACGCCAAGATGCGTGAGGCGATAGCTGAAAATATGAAAGACCTTCACTTCGAGGCGGTTCTTACAGATGTGT
Organism: uncultured Candidatus Saccharibacteria bacterium; assembly: GCA_964511435.1. Lineage (GTDB taxonomy): Bacteria > Patescibacteriota > CPR2 > UBA1875 > CAIMLA01 > JBGSPL01. The sequence goes on along the minus strand of CAZEFH010000001.1, from coordinate 29,369 downwards.
GGCAGAATGTGATTCGTCCAACAAATCAGTATCTCGAGGAAAAGAAGCCTTGGGAACTTGCCAAATTTGATGAAGCAGAACTACTAACAGTAATGACTAACGTATATAATGAGATATTTCTGATTTGTGACTATCTTGAACCATTTATGCCGACAGCGATTGAAAAGATTCGTCATCAGCTCGAAACCAAGAAGCCAGAGCCAGTCTTTCCACGTCTAGAAGTTGAAAAATAATCACAGTAGGAGGGAATTTGTCAGTCGGAGACCATCGCGCCAATATCTCGCATCAAATGTTTCGTATTCGGCATACAGAGCTGAATGAAATCTTTTTTGTGATGAGCTTACGTGGCTTTGTAAGTTCAATGATATCGATGTTTATACCTCTGTATCTGTATAATCTCGGATTTACATTGCGCGATATTCTGCTCACAAACCTTACTATGTTTACGGTGGAGTTTTGTGCCGAGTATTTTGCGGCAAAACTGCGGAATCAGTTTGGACCAAAACATGCGATTGCTTTATCAATGCCGTTTCTAGTCGCTCACTTCTGGCTATTTGCTACAATTCCTACCTATCACTGGCCATTATGGTTCCCGGCAATCTGTGGTGGTCTTCACTTAGCACTATATTGGCAAGCTTATCACTACGACTTTTCTCGGTCCAAGCACAAAGGACAGGCTACCAAGGATGTGAGTAATATCTATATAATATTGGCGATTCTGGGGGCAATCGCACCATTTACCGGTGGCTGGATAGCGACAAACTTTGGTTTTAATTATCTCTATCTGATTGTGATTGCGGCTCTTTCGGTTGTTTTTCTTCCATTACTTAAGAAGGGTGAAAGACATGAGAAGCAACCGATCAATCTCTCTAAAATACGAATTCGTGATATCTGGAGAGACCTTTTGTCATATGGTGGAGCCGGCATAGAGGCTACTATCTCTTTGGTCATTTGGCCAATGTTCGTTTATTTGATTGTTAAGACGTATGAAAACGTTGGCTTTGTTACTTCGATTGCTCTGGTCCTTACGATTGTGACGACATATTTCGTTGGTAGAAAAGTAAATAACAAAAATAGACATCGCTTTATAAAGGAGTCAAGCTTCATTGACAGTGTGCTTTTTGCGCTATTTATCTTTGTAGATTCATTTGTTCAGGTGGCAACACTCAACCTGGTACAAACTGTCGCCGCTTCGATGCGTCAGGCTCCATATACTTCGGAGTATTATCTTCATGCAGACGAAAATAGCCGCTCCGAGTACATACTGTACATGGAGTCAGTGATTGATTTTGTTAAAATTTTGGTTTACCTGATATTGATTGGGGCCACATTTCTACTTGGTACTAGAGAGGTTCTTGTGGTGGGTCTGCTCTTTGGCGCACTTGGAGCGATGCTCGCGGGGCTGATGCCCAGGTCAAAATGTGAATTACCGTATTGTGATACTGACAAGAAGATCAGATTAATTCCTAAGCTGAGGCCAGTTCGTGAAAGTCGTTGATACACATGCCCACGTAAACTTTGCTGCATTTAAAGACGATTATGATGCAGTTATTTGCAGGGCCCATGATGCTGGGGTGGCGGTGATTAATGTCGGAACCCAATACACTACTAGTGAGAAGGCGGTTGCTATGGCTCACGAATACAGCGGGGTCTGGGCAGCGGTCGGCACTCACCCGGTACATCTGAAGAAGGGGAGTTTTGATTACGCGGATACGGATGAGCTGGAATCAACCGAAATTCATACCATTGGCGAAGAATTTGATTATCAGAAATATTTAGAACTAGCTAGGGATGAGAAAGTAGTTGCTATTGGGGAGATAGGGCTAGACTATCATCATTTTGAAGTAGGCGACGATATTGAAACTCTTAAATCTAAGCAAAAGGAGGTTTTACTAGAGTTCATCCGTCTTGCAAATGAAGTTCAGAAACCGATTATTGTACACTGTTGGGATGGATACCCAGATTTGCTCAAGATTTTGTCAGAGCATCCTGTAAAAAAGAATGGTGTGATTCATAGTTTTAACGGTGGGTATAAGACGGCACGTAAATTCATCGAACTCGGCTACGCTATCGGGATGAATGGAATAGTTACTTATTCTGACGCTTATCATCGTCTAATCCGCGAAACTAGTCTCGCAAACATTCTAGTAGAAACGGATTGCCCATATCTTGGACCCGGAGATCTTAAAGGAACTAGGAATGAACCGATTAATGTACTCAAGGTAGCAGAAACAATCGCTGAAGTGAAACAAATTACTTTGCAGGAAGTACTAGATGCGACTACAATGAATGCAGAGAGACTATTTAACATCAAGGTGTAGTATGGATGCACAAAGGAAGAAAACGCTCGAAGATTTTATGGCAGCGGTTCCAGAAGAGGAGCTGAAGCTAGAGCAGCCTTCTGATACTATTTCTCTCGATGAGCCAAACAGAAACGTCTGGATTCAGATTCTGCTCTACGTGATTATTTTCCTTATGATAGGAGGCGTTGCTTATACGGGCTACCGAGTTTATCAAAGCCAGAATTCGGTTGAGAATAAGAACAAAATAGAGGGATCTGTCGTAAAGGATGTTGACTCGAGGCCGCTTCCAAAGTATATCTATATCAATGCAGAAGGTGGGTTGAATCTGCGCAAAGAAGCCAGTGCGGAGTCGGAATCACTTGGTATAATCGCCGATAAGACGAAGCTCGAAGTCATCCAAGAGGTGAATGAATGGCTTAAGGTAGTTTATCAGAGCCAGACTGGCTGGATTAAGAAAGAGTTTACCACCACACCATAAAAACATTGACACAATGTTACCTCAAATGTTACCCTAGAAGTAGGGTAACATTTTATTTAAGGACATTATGAAAGAAAAATTTATTACGACCGCGGAACTAGCCAATAATGCGTCAAAAATCCTTACAGGACTAAAAAGTGGTACTGGGACGGTGATTTTGCGTTACTCTGATCCAGTAGGGGTGCTTATTTCCTGGGATGACTACAAGAAGATCGAGAATCTCGAACGCGACCAGATTAATGAGTGTAAGGGCTGCATCGCTCATGTGAAAAAGGAGATAAGGTAATGATTTATTTTGATCATGCTGCAACTACGCCGATTGATAAGCTAGTCCGAAAAGAAATGTGCCAATATTTTACTGATGTTTGGGGGAATCCATCGAGCATTTATGCACTTGGTCGTGAGGCTAAGGATGCTCTGAACAACGCCCGTGAAAGGGCTGCGAAGCTTCTTGGTGTTGCCAAACCGGGTGAAATTATCTTTACTTCCGGTGCCACAGAGTCAAATAACCTGGCTCTTCTTGGCGTGGCTGAGGCAGCAGCTAATATCCTTAAAAACCGACCACACATTATAACAAGCGCCATCGAGCATCACTGTGTTCTGGATGTCGTAAAGCGACTTGAAAAAGCTTACGGCGCCGAGATTACTATTTTGCCGGTTGATGGTCAAGGCTTAGTAAGCCCGGCTGATGTGGCTGCCGCAATTAAGGACAACACCGCTCTAGTTACCATTATGTATGGTAATAATGAAGTTGGTTCTATTCAGCCGATTAAGGAAATCGGTGAAATAATTAAAGATGTAAAATCAAAAAGGCAAAAGGAGAGCAACACCCTGCCAATAGTGTTTCATACCGATGCCGTACAAGCCTTTCAATACCTTGATACAAATGTTCATGACCTCGGCGTCGATATGCTTAGCCTTACCGCACACAAATTCTATGGTCCCAAGGGAGTCGGTCTTCTATATGTAAAGTCTGGCACCAAGTTTCGACCACAGCAGCTCGGTGGAGCGCAGGAACGAAGCCTACGAGCTGGGACTGAAAATGTGCCGTATATCGTGGGTATGGTCAAGGCAATGGAGCTTGCAAGCGAACAAAAAGCAAATAACAAAAAGCAAATAACAGTACTTAGAGATTATCTTACGGAACGGGTTGTAAAGGAAATTCCTGACGTGGAGCTGCTAGGACCTGATGATGACTCTAAACGATTGCCACATATAGCTACTATTCTATTTAAGCGAATAGAGGGTGAATCAATTCTAATTAATCTTGATATGGTGGGCATCGCCGCTTCTTCTGGCTCCGCTTGCACTTCTGGCAGTCTCGAGCCAAGCAATGTCACGAAGGCGATGGGGATTGCCGATATTGATGCCCATGGAGCGGTACGTTTCAGTCTGGGCAAGTTAAATAAGCGTGAAGACATAGATGAGATGATGAATTACTTACCAGGAATAGTAGAAAAGTTAAGAAAAATGAGCCCGATAGAGTAGAGATGATTAATCAAGAAGCAGTCAGATTAATAGAGAAGAACCCTGTGGCAATAGCTACATGTGTTCTTGACAACCCAGATGTTGCCGTAGTTGCTGACGTGAAAGTGGTGGAGAAAGATAAGCTTCTGATAGGTGACAACTACCTCACAAAGACAGTATCGAACATTGCAAAAAATAATAAGGTGGTCCTGGTAGTATGGAACAGAAACTGGGAGGACGAGTGTTTCGGCTATAAGATGACGGGGCGAGCATCGTACTCCGTAAATGATATCTGGCATAACCAGGTTAAACAAATCCACGAAGGGTTCCCGGCCAAAGGGGCGATAGTGGTAACAGTTGAAAGTATAAAAAGAATAGGAGACTAATTATGGCAGATTTATATACGAAGGAAGTGATGGATCACTTTATGAACCCACGCAATGTGGGAACAATTAAGGATGCAAACGGTGTGGGAGAGACAGGGAATCCTACCTGTGGAGACATTATGAAGATCTATCTCGATATTGAGGAAGTTGACGGTAAAGAAATTATCAAGGATGTGAAGTTTCAGACCTTCGGCTGTGGTGCTGCCGTTGCTACTTCTAGTCGTATTACCGAAATGGTAAAAGGAATGCCCCTGGATGAGGCAGAAAAGGTGACCAACGCCGAGGTAGCAGCCTCTCTTGGTGGTCTTCCTCCAGTGAAGATGCACTGTTCAAACCTAGCAGCGAATGCGCTACAGGCAGCAATCAAAGACTATCGAAATAAAAAATAGTATGCCCAAAGAAACTATCAAAGTAAGCGGAATGCATTGCCCTGCTTGCGAGACTCTCTTGAAGCAGAAGGTAGGTAGAATCGATGGCGTAGTGAGTGTACGCGCAAGTAATGCTCGTGGCGAGATTGTAGTGTCTGGTAACTACAAAATTGCTGCTGTAGTGGCGGCTATCAAGGGTGCTGGATATTTTATTAACGACTCGAATGAGCGCTGGTTTTCACGTGATGGTAGCAGATATTTGTGGGTCATAATTTCGGGCATTGGTTTCTCTACACTACTTATTCTTGGCAGTGTCATGGGGTTTGCGCAAATATTGCCGTCAACCCTTACTAACGGATACAATCTATCAGCGGCACTTATTTTGGGCTTAGTGGCAGGGCTGTCTACATGTATGGCTCTTGTGGGGGGTCTCGTTTTGGGTATTTCTGCCAAATATCGTGAGCTTCATCCTGAGGTTGGGACTTGGCAAACATTTGTCCCTAATATTTACTTCAACCTTGGACGTATACTCGGTTTCTTTATCCTTGGAGGACTTCTCGGATCTATCGGTCAATCGTTTCGTATATCTTCCCTTGGCAATGGGGTAGCAACATTGCTGGTTTCTATAACGATGCTAATAATTGGTATTCAGCTGACTGGAACCATCCCCAAACTTTCTAGATTTAGTCTTCCCTTACCGCGATGGGCTTCATTTTCACAGCGTACTATCAGAGAGAAAAATCGTTATAGTCACTTGGGCGCATTTATCGGCGGTGTAGCAACATTTTTTTTGCCATGTGGCTTTACCCAGGCAACACAACTAATTGCTATTGGTACCGGCAGCTTCTGGGGTGGAGGACTGCTGATGGCGGCTTTTGCTCTTGGGACGGTACCTGGGCTGGTAATAGTAGGAGGAGCTAGTTCAATCATTACCAAGGGATTTCGAGAAAAGTTTTATATTATTGTTGGTTCTATCGTGGTTGTTTTTGCTGTTTTGAACGGTATTGCTGGCGCTAGACTTGTGGGTATTCCTTTGCCGCAAGTAGTAGAACAGCTGACTCACGGTGATGTCCAAATACAAGATGGGGAGCAAATCGTAAGGATGAAGGTAACTCGCGATGGGTATGAACCAAGTAGTTTTGAGATTGATCCCAATATCCCAGTCAGATGGATTATCGATGTACAGGACATTTCTACTTGCGCGGCCTTTATCCTTGCTCCGGAGATTGATGTACAGAAATTGCTGCTCCGAGGTAAAAACGTAATTACGTTTATTCCACCCAAGGGTGACGAACTGCGGTTTACTTGCTCGATGGGGATGTATAGTGGTGTGTTTAAATATAAAGAAAGAAAGGAGTAAGGATGTCAAAGTGTGATTGCGGAAGCAAATGTACTTGCGAGTGTGGCTGTGCCAGTGGTGCAGAGTGTACTTGTGGATCAGAATGTTCATGCGGCTGTGGCTGCTAATAATATAGGAGGCAGGAATGTCAAAGATAGAAGTAGTCAACATTAAGTGTGGCGGCTGTGCCAAGAGCATTGAAGATGCACTATTGAAAAATGGTCTCACAGACGTGAAAGTAGATCCCAGCTGTCAGACGGTTGAATTTACGGGTGATGTAAAAGTCGCCGAGGAGGTTCTCACTAGGCTTGGTTATCCAAGGGCTGGTAGTGAGGAAGCTCAAAGTCTAGTCAAAAAGGCGAAGTCATTTGCCTCGTGCATGGTGGGGCGCCTTAAGTAGCCTGTCCTAGCCACCGCCGAAGCCGGCGGTGGCTTTTATTTGTCTGAAAAGTTAAAATAGTATAGCGATGAATTATATTGACCTTATTATTTTATTGGGGCTTGGTCTCTTTGGTTTGCTCGGTTATCGCAGAGGCCTCATCAAAGAAGCTGGTGACTTACTAATCTTGGTGGTCTCGTTTGGATGTGCTTTCTTTCTATATGGGAGTCTTGCAAAGGTAGGGAATCAGTTTCTATCAATCCCACAGTCATTCATTAAGGCAGGGAGCTTTTTTCTGATTTGGTTTATCATAGAGATAGCTTGTTATATAGCGATGTTATATATGCTAGGCAGAGTTGACGATGAGGTTTTGGATTCACGCTGGAATATCTGGGGAGGAATAGTCCTGGGCCTAGTGAAGGGCTCAATATTCCTTTTTGCAATCTCTAGTACCTTGATGATATTGCCTCTTGGCGGTGATGTTGAAGACGATTTATCGAGTTCACTTTCTGGTAAAGTTGTCGCAAAATCAACTGCACCACTGTCTCGAGCCTTTGAGAAAACATTTGGCGAAGCTGCTTCCACTATCGCTCGATTTACGACTATATCTAGTGGCAGTACAGACAAGGTGACTCTCAGCTTTAAGTTAACACATCCGGTTTTGGATCAAAGTAGTGCCAAGGAGATGCTTGCAAGTGTGAATCTTGAAAGAGAGCGGGCAGGATTTGAAGACCTGGTACTTGATAAAAAGCTGTCTTCGGTAGCAGAGGCTCACGGTAAGGATATGGCTCAGAAAGGCTATTTATCCCACATTAACCTAGCCGGGAAGTCTCCATTTGATCGGATGAAGGAGGCGGGTATAAGCTTCTTCTTTGCTGGCGAAAACCTGGCGCTCGCCGAGGATGCCGATGCGGCTATGAAAGGGCTAATGGAATCTTCTGGGCACAAGGCGAACATTCTTTCCGGTGATTACAGCAAAATAGGGATAGCGGTAATTGATTGTGGTGCTGATGGCAAGATATTTGTCCAGGAGTTTATAGACTGATGATTAAGAAACTAATAGCCGCCATCTTGATAGCTGTGCTGATAGTTGTCTTTATTCCATTTGCCTTGGCACTCTACTTATCGCCGCAGAACCCACTAGAAAAGACAGATGTAATCGTTGTTGTATCTGGAGGTGATACTGATTCACGCATCACGGAAGGCGTGAAACTCTATGAGCAGGGATGGGCGCCAAAGATAATCTTCTCGGGTGCGGCTGCCGAAGGCGATGTTTCAAATGCCCTAGCCATGGCAAGAATCGCGATAAAGGCAGGCATCCCTGCCGATGCGATAATTCTCGAAGAGAAGTCACAAACTACCGCGGAAAACGCTCAGTTTAGTGCTAGAATTATTCGTGAAAATGGCTATCAAGGCATAATCTTAGTTACCTCGCCTTATCATCAACGCCGTGCAAATAATTTATTCAAGAAAGAACTAGGAGAGGATTTCAAAATTATCAATCACTCTGCCAAGGATCAGAACTGGAGTAAGAAGAACTGGTGGGATAACAATGTGGCTCGATATCTTACATTTGGGGAAGTGAGCAAGATTTTTATCAATTTTGCTCAAAGTTTGGGGGATAAATAATGAGAAGTGATGAGGTCTTTGATTCTGACGGCGCGATATTAAAAGGCGGCGGAGTAGTCGTAAATTCTGACAATCAAATCTTGCTTTATAAGGGTGAGCATACTAGTTTTTCTTTTCCTAAAGGTCACGTCGAAAAGGGGGAAACTGCCGAGGAAACGGCCGTTAGAGAAGTTTATGAGGAGACAGGCTTAAAAACCAAGATTCTGAAAAGTTTGCCCAACCTGGAGTATTTTAATGAATTCGTTGGGAAAAACGTTAGGGTAAAAATGTTCTTACTTTTACCGGTTTCCGGAACTTTGATTAAAGAAAACAGTGACGATGAGTTAATTTGGCTCGATTATCAAGGTGCATTAGCAAAGCTAAATCCAGAAAATAAGGGTCAATTTCAGAATCTTTACGATTATTTATTAGGAATAAAACATGAATTGTAAGATAGCAGTTGCTATGAGTGGAGGAGTCGACTCATCGGTCGCTGCCGCGCTGATGGTTGAGAAATATGGCAAGGATGGTGTCATCGGTTTGACTATGGACCTCTTGGGAAATGAAGATGTAATAAATGATGCGAGGGACGTTTGCGAACAGCTTGGTATCAAACATTTTATTGTTGAATTAAGAAAGCAGTTCCAAAAGGAGATAATTGATGATTTTATCGCGGAATACGAAGCTGGTATGACGCCCAACCCGTGTGTACGCTGTAATCGGTTGATTAAGTTTGGACGGTTGCTGGAAGAAGCCCAGAAAATAGGTGCCGATAAGCTGGTGACCGGACATTATGTAAGGGTTTCTTCCATCCCCGTCACCCCATCACAGGCTGGGGTCCAAGAAAAGGGAATGGATTCCTGGCTTCCGCCTTCGCCAAAGGCTTCGGAGCGGACGGGTACGACCAGGAATGACGCAGAAAGGGGCGAACTACCAACTACCAGATACAAATTACTGCGAGGTCTTGATCGAACAAAAGACCAGTCCTATTTCCTTTACAACCTAACGCAGGAGCAGCTGGCACGTGTCGAATTTCCAATCGGAGAGCTCGAAAAGACCGAAACCAGAAAACTGGCGGCAAAATATAGTCTCAAGACAGCACAGAAAACCGAAAGTCAGGACATTTGCTTTGTAATGACGACCACTCAAGAGTTTCTGACTGGGAAAGTGAAGGCAAAACCGGGCAACATAGTCGACTCGGTGGGGAATATTTTGGGTCGACATAATGGCCTTCCATTCTACACAATTGGGCAAAGGAAGGGTCTCGGTGGGGGATTTTTTGAAGTAATGTATGTTACAGGACTGAATGTCGATAAAAACGAAGTAATTATCGGTCCTGAAGACGAGCTTTATGGTTCAGGACTTATAGTTGAAAATCCGCATTGGGTAAATCCAGTTGAATTTCCTTTCCACTGTAAGGCAAAAATAAGATATCAAGCTGAACTTGCGGAGTGTGAAATTACCAAAAAGAAAACAAATAGTATCACAGTTAAATTTACTGAGCCGCAAAAAGCCATCACTTCTGGACAATCAGTTGTTTTCTACCAAGACGAAGAACTACTCGGTGGGGGAATCATCGTGTCTACTATATAACCATTGACCGAAGTGTTACAATATAGGCGTCAGATATGTAGTTTACTCGGATCCGCTAGAATGCGGATCCGTTTGCATATCGGCGTACCTACGACTTCCCTGGAAGGGAGGTGAGAACGATGTCGAGCGTCCAGGAGCTTGTCGATGATACTCTGGTTCGGGAGATGGGGGTCACTCCAGCTCAGGCGAAGGCGCTCATCCGCTTGCTCAAGGCGGAGCGGACTCGGCTACTGGTCCAGAACGAGGGCACCGCAGCAGAGCTCCGCAATGCCAGAAGCGCGATGAAGAATCTCTTCGCCTCTGCCGCGGAGGAACGCCGTACGATCGAACGCGCGAAGCTTCTGTACTTCAACTAGTGAGGGGGCGCACCCGTTCTATGTCAGGAAAGACATCGTTTGTAGGTAGCGGCTATGCCGCAAACTGAAGGCCACCGTGCATCATTAGCGCGCGTGGCCTTCGTCCTTATAAAAGCATCGACAAGACGTCGATTTTGCTATAAAATGCCCGTGAGACAAGTCAGCAGGCGAGTCTGGTAAGGAGGGAAGCTAATGATCGATGTTTCAACGACCATCGGAGCCGGCACAAGAGGGTTTCACTGCTTCCCTCATATGGGGACGCGCACCCTTACGGGAGTGAGTAACGACTTCCCGTGGTATAGTCGAGAAGAGTCACAGAGAGTTGCTACGGCCATACGTCAACGTGATCAGCAATCACGGATCGAGGTTCTGGGTCCGCAAGCTATCGTCAAGGCAGACCCGGAGGAGGCAAAGCGTCGGAAGCGAGAAGCGGCTTATCACCAGAGAATCCAGTACGTTCGCGAGTGCTTTGTTCTGATTTGGCGACTGGAGGGGCTTGAGGCACGAAATGAAGTCATTCGGCTTCGTAAGACTCTCAAGTCTGTTCCGTCTAGATATCCTGGAAAGCAACAGCTTCTAGCTCGAATTGCTGAGTTTGAGCCGAGCATTCGCTATTCCATGGAAGAAGTAAGGGAGCTCCAAGAAAAGGGGCTCATCGACTAGGGAGGCAGCTGTATGCTGTGGTTTCGTCTTCGAATGGTTCGGACTCGGAAGGAACTCAAGAAGTTCTATCGAGACAACATCGGTGGTTTGTCGGGTGATCAGAGGCGGCGCTTCAGGCGCGCCTGCGTGAACCTTGCTGCTCGGAAGCGCTGGTCCCGAGTGGTCTAGGCCGGACGGGCGCCTAAGGGCGCCCGTCCGAAAGGACTTTCGTGTATTGAGATAAGAGCGTTTTACTGCTAAAATACCCTTATGACAATAAGTGAAATTCGTAAAAAATATAATATGACTTCAGAACAACTAAGACAAAAATTTATTGATTTTATGAAAGAAAGTGGCCACGCGCCGATTCCTTCATATCCCGTAGTGCCGGAGAATGACCCGTCAGTACTATTTACGACAGCCGGTATGCACCCTTTAGTACCATATTTGATGGGCGAGAGGCACCCACTTGGCAAGAGACTAGTTGATTCTCAGATTTGTCTCAGGACTAAAGACATTGATGAAGTCGGAGATACCTGTCACCTGACATTCTTTGAAATGCTTGGGTATTGGTCACTCGGTGATTATTTTAAGAAGGAATCGATCCGCTACACGTTTGATTTTTATACGAAAGTGTTGGGTTTTGATAAAGACAAGATATCTATCTCAGTTTTTGCAGGTGATGACGACGCTCCGTTTGACGAAGAGTCATACAATACCTGGAAAGATGAGATCGGAATTCCGGCAGATAGAATCTATAAATATGACAAAAAAGAGAACTGGTGGGGACCAGCGGCAGAGACTGGACCATGCGGGCCAGATACAGAGATGTTTATCGATACTGGATTGCCAAAATGTAGTCCTAGTTGTGATCCTGCATGTGACTGTGATAAGTATGTGGAGATTGGTAACAATGTCTTCATGGAGTACTTTAAGAATGCTGAAGGTAAATTTGAGAAGCTAGAGCAGAAGAATGTAGATGTTGGTATTGGATTAGAAAGACAATTGATGTTTGCTCAAAAGAAAAGCTCTGTGTTTGAAACTGACCTTTTCCAGCCAATCATTGGCAAAATTGAAGAGCTTTCAAAAAAGAAATATGAATTTACACCTGGAGACTTGGGCTATGAGACTATGCCTGATTGCTGGCTGGAAACCATGAAATCGATGAGGATAGTAGCTGACCATTTGAGAGCCGCTACTTTTGTGCTTGCCGAAGGCGTGGAGCCCTCAAATATCGATCGCGGCTATATAGTTCGTAGATTGATTCGCCGGGCAATTCGTCATGGACGGAACTTGGAGATATCCGGGTTATTTACTTCATCTGTTGCCCGTGAAGTGGTCGCGAAAATGGGCAAAGTATATCCGCTTCTTCAGGAAAATGAACAATTTATTTATGCAGCGTTGGAAAAGGAAGAAGAGAAGTTTAATAAAACGCTTGAGAATGGGTTAAAGGTATTTGAAAAGGGACGTGAGCAATCGTTATCGGGCAATAAATTTGAGAAAAGCTTAGCATTTCATATGTTTCAAACTTATGGGTTTCCATACGAAATGACGATTGAAGAATTATCTAAAGACCCCAAATTTGATGCGGACAAGATTAACGAAATAAAAGCAGAATTTGATAAAGAATTTTCCGAACACCAAAATTTATCACGTAAAGGCGCTGAAAAGAAATTCAAAGGCGGCCTAGGGGATACTTCAGAGCAAACAGTTCGCTATCACACTGCCGCTCATTTGATGCTTGAGGCGCTTCGTCGAATTCTAGGGCCACATGTTAGCCAGCGTGGTGCGAATATCACATCAGAGAGAATTCGTTTTGATTTTTCTCATCCAGACAAGCTAACTGACGTTCAAAAACAAGCTGTCGAAGAAATGGTGAATGACAAAATTAATTCTCATTTACCAGTGTTTGAAACTATTACGACAGTAGAGGACGCAAAGGGTAATGGGGCTACAGGTATTTTTGATTCTAAATATGGTGAAAAGGTAAAAGTATATACTATCGGTGGAGACCTATATTCAACAGATGCATTCTCGAAAGAGATATGTGGTGGGCCGCACGTAAAGAATACCAGTGAACTTGGTAAATTCCGCATCAAAAAGGAGGAGTCCAGCTCCTCTGGAGTAAGGCGAATAAAAGCTGTTCTGGAGTAATAATGAAGCTGTTTCTCACCACAGAAGACGGCGAATTTCTAAGAAAAAGAATTAATGAAAAGGAAGCGAAGCTCTCTCAGCTTGGCCTTGGACTTGGCGATGCTATGAGTAGGACTGGTTCATTCCCAGCTTCTAGCCCTGAATATGCGGCCGTGCATCTGGATATGAAAAACTTACAGCAGAGCATCGACTTTCTAAAGAGAATATTTGATAAATACCAGCAAGTTGAACAGAGTGAGATTAGTGGTGAGAGCATTAACCACTACTCATTGGTTACAGTAAGTGACGAGACTGGAAAGACCTCAAAATATTACTTGACTCTTGCGGAGCTGGACAAGAAACTACCTAAGGGAGTGCTAGCCGTGACGCCGGAAAGTCCTGTGGGGAAGGCGCTTCTGGGGCACAGGCTTGGGGACACGGTGGAGATAGCTCTGCCGAGTGGAAATACGAATCTAGAGATTGTCGGTCTCGACCTGTTATTTTAGGGTATCAGTTGAATATTCTTGGCTTGTACACTAGAATAGTACGAGAGGGTTATGAAGAACATTCTTGAAAAACTGAAGACCACAAAAGAGCCTAAGGTGCCACACTATGTCTCACTCGACATTGGTACCGAGTTTGTTAAGGCTCTTATTTTTAAGATCGAGGACGGTAAGGGCATTATTGTGGGTACTGGCAGGGCACGTCAGCGACTCGGTGATATGCATGGTGGGACTGTGACCGATATTGCCGGGGTGGTAGAGAACTGCTCAAGGGCACTAGATCAGGCGGAGGAAATGAGTGGCGTGGTAGCAGATGAATGTATTATCGGTATCGCCGGGGAGCTCGTGAAGGGGACTACCACTACAGTTCACTATGAACGTCTGAATCCAACCAAGAAGATTGATCTCGCAGAGCTAAAAAATATTGTAAATAAGGTCCAGTGGAAGGCTTTTGACGCTGCACGCGAGCAGCTGGCTTGGGAAACAGGCCAGCAGGCACTAGACGTGAAGCTAGTTTCGGCCTCCATTGTCGATGTCAAAATAGATGGTTATAAGGTGACCAACCCGGTCGGATTTCAGGGCAAGGACGTTCAAATCGGCATTTTCAATGCTTTTGCACCAATGGTACATCTGGGAGCGCTGCAGACCATTGCAGCCGATCTAGGACTGGAGCTCATCAGTATTGCGGCTGAGCCATACGCGGTAGCGAAGTCGGTCGGTGTGGACGAGGCAGGAGAGTTTTCGGCGATATTTATCGATATTGGTGGTGGTACTAGCGATATTGCCGTGGTACGCAACGGTGGCCTCGAGGGAACAAAGATGTTTGCCATTGGTGGTCGTAGCTTCACGAAGCGTGTAGCGCAGTCGTTTAATGTTCCGTTTGCGAAGGCTGAGGAAATCAAAATTGCCTATGCGACAGATCAGCTAGAAAAAGAGGATAGTGAAAAAGTCCGTGCATCGCTCGAGCTTGATGCTGAAGTATGGCTTTCGGGGGTAGAACTCAGTCTTTCTGAGTTTTCTGAAGTAGATTCATTGCCATCGCGCATATTACTCTGTGGCGGTGGTGCGGCCCTGCCAGAGATTAAAAAAGCCCTTGATGGTAGTGACTGGTATAAGGACCTTCCATTTGCAAAGAAGCCAAAGATTAGCTTTATTAAGCCATCTGAAGTAGTAAATATGGTAGATGAGACTGGTCATATCAAAGACCAACAAGATATTACACCGATGGGTCTGGGTAGCTTGGTGGTGGATATGGATGTCGAAGACGAAGTACTTCCAGGAATATTGAATAAGATTGTAAGGAGCATGAGCTAGTATGGCTGTGAGTCCAAAGACAATTTATCTTGAGGTTGATGAAGAGATTACCTCTGTTATAGAAAAAATACGCAAAACTGAGTATTCGAACATTGTTCTCGTGGTTCCTAAGGGTGCTAGTATTTCTCAAAGCGTCGTGAATCTCAAACTTATCAAGCGGAAAGCAGATGAGCTCTCGAAGACTATTTCGATAGTGACTGGTGATAAGGTCGCGCGAACACTGGCAGAAAAGATTGGCATAGCAGCGGCTAGTAATATCCACGGTTTATCAGCAGTTCCTGAGGTGCCAGCAGTAAAGGAGGCGTCGGTCCGTGAGGCAGATCCGCTCCTAGCTACTAGTGAAGTTATTGGTGAAAAGCCACCTGTAGCTCCAGTGGTTACTGAAGAACCAGAAGAGATCACTATCACCGAGGGGTCAGAGGATGAGCAAGATGCTGAGTTTGAATCCGTTTCACTCGAAGAAGGAGCCGATGGAGAATATGATCTTGCAGCACCAAAGAAGAAGTCTGATAACTTGATGCCAAAGTTTCCTTGGAAGAAAGTTTTACTTTTTGGTGGTATTCCAGTAGTATTTCTGCTTATTCTTGCTTACATCTATTTGCCACGGGCCAAGGCAACTATCTATATGAAGGCTGAGAGCAAGATGGTGAATATCAATATCGCTGGCGATAAAGACGCTAACCTTGATACTGAGAAAGCAGTCGTGCCAACACAAATAGTTGAGGCGACAAAGGAGAGTAGTAAGAAGTTTGAGGCTACTGGTACTAAGGACGCAGGGACAAAGGCGACTGGTACAATTGAAATTTATCTGTCCTCAGCCAATGCAGCTCGTACATGGATTTCCGGAACTAGAATTTCTCTTGGCTCAGATTCGAGCCTAATCTATACTACCGATACTGCTGTAACCCTTGCGCCTGGCTCTGTTCAGTCTGTAAGCGTTACAGCTGTAAACCCTGGTGAAAAATACAATGTAGGTGTCGGTAAGACATTTAGCGCTCTTAATGATCCTGTTCCTGACGTATCATCGAAAACTGCTATTTCTGGCGGTACGACCAAGCAGGTAAAGGTCGTTTCCCAAAGTGACTTTGATAATGCCAAGGAATCATTATCAAAGGAGGCTACTAATGAAGCGACAGCCGAGTTTGCGACCAAGTCCAGTGAACTCAAGGTAATTGAAGATAGTAAGAAAACCGAAGTTACTTCAGCGACTGCGATTCCGAAGGTTGGAGATGAGGGTGATAATTTTGAAATAACCGTAAAGCTGTCGGTGAAGGCAGTCGCGGTGAGTCTGAAGGACCTCTCAGAGCTTGTAAAGGCAGAGGTGAACAGGCAGCTTGGATCGACTCTCACTATTGTTGATGACGGTTCATCGACACTAGAACTTAAGGTTGATAGTAGTAATCTAGAAACAGGCAAAATATCTGGAGCTGTATCTACCACGGCCTATACATCAGTGAAGCTCGATGAGTCCAAGATTAAAGCGGAGTTAACCGGGCTAAATAATACTCAAGCCGCAAATTACCTCCAGTCTCTCGATGGAGTAGATAGTACTAAGCTAGAATACTTCCCACCATTTGTTAGGAGCTTCCCTAGAATAAAAAATAATATCTATCTAGTAATAACCGCTTCAGATAGTTCGAGGAAATAGTGTCAAAATATATTGCTCTAGATGTAGGGGAAAGGAGAATTGGTGTGGCCGCAAGTGATGATCTGGGCATCATCGCTTCTCCTAAAGGTCATTTTCTTCGTGAAAAGGCTTTGCCCGAAATAAGGACAATGATAGAGATGGAACAGCCAGATGTATTGGTAATCGGGATGCCATATCTTCCTAGTGGTGGGCTAGGATCTCAGGCTGCGGATGTAAAGAACTTTATAAATGAATTGAGAGAAGCGTTCCCCGGTACTACGCTAGATTTTGAGAATGAAGTCTTGACCTCGAAGGAGGCAGAACGTAGACTCTCAGAGATAGGTGACAAGAACCGTGAAAAAGGTGATACCGATGCGATGGCGGCTTGTGTAATTCTCGAGAGTTATATGGAAAGGAAACGTCTTGAATAATAACTTTATACAGAATATGGGTAAATATTTCGCTGCTCATAAATGGATTATGTGGTTAACCATAAGTCTTGTTTCTCTGGTAACGATAGCGATATTTACTGTTGCTGTTTTTGACTATTTTATACATACTCCGAAGGCAAAAACTGCTTCCGAGCAGCGTTTCACGGTGGTAAACGGCGATGGCCTCCGGGTGATTTCGAGTAATCTAGAGAAGAATAAGATAATATCGAGCGATATCATGTTTATGGTTTATATGAAGGTCTCTGGACTTTCTGGCAATATTCAGGCTGGTGATTATAATCTATCTGCATCCATGACACCGCTTACAATTGCAGATATTTTGAGCAAGGGTAAGATAGCAAGTCGAACAATTACCATACCTGAGGGCTGGACTATTAAAGATATCGGTAACTACCTCGAGGATAAGGGAATAGTAGAGGCGAAAGACTTTACTGCGGCTACAAAGAAAAGATATGATTACGAATTCCTGAAACAAAAACCAGACAATGTAGATCTCGAGGGGTTCCTTTTCCCCGATACTTATCAGGTCTCAGTAACATCAACTGCAGATAGTATCGTGCAGATGATGCTTTCTAATTTTGACAAACGAATTACCGCTGATATGCGCGCCGTGGCGGGAAAATCAGGGCTAGGTCTCTATAAAACTATTGTACTAGCTTCAGTGGTGGAAAGAGAGGCTGATAAGCCAGCTGACCGTAAGGTGGTTGCGGGTATTTTTATTTCCCGGTTAAACGAGGGAATGAGGTTGCAGTCTGATGTCACGGTTGCTTACGCTCTTGGTGAAGACCGCAAGGATCTAACGGCCGTCGATCTTGAGCTAGAATCACCCTATAATACCTATAAGATTGACGGTTTACCTGTCGGACCGATTTGTAACCCCGGGCTAGATTCTATCACGGCGGTTCTCTACCCAGAGATTACGGATTTTCGTTACTTTATCGCTGCTGACTCACAAATGTACTATGCAAAGACACTTGATGAGCACAATGCCCTGGTCGAGAAGTACTTACGTTAGCTTGACTCTGACTACGATACCAAGTAAAATATTAGCTGTTTTAAGTTTTGGAGGTGGGTATCGCTACTCACACAAAGAGACTAACCGGATGGATCAGAAATGTTACCTCCGGAGTAGTAAAGACATTTAGTCGCTTACATAAAGGAGCCCGTAAGGCAGCTCCTGCAATAATCGAAGAAACCAGTGAAAAGGCCCTAGCTGCAAAGAAGGGAATTTTTGGTGCGCGTCGCAAGATTACCGCGACTTTCAAGCGTCCGCTATCTGACATCTCTCATCTTTCTATTATGATGGTGATTGCTCTCGCACTCTTTAGTGGTTTTTCAACTTTTTCACTTGATACCCAGGAACAAAAGGTAAACCCGTTGATGCTGACGACCACAGAGAACAAAACAAAGACGACCTATATCTCAGAAGAAAGGCAGCGCGTACTCGAAGCAGACGTAGTAGCGACTATTGCCGGATGGCATAGCAGACAGCTTGGTGCTGATGCCGCCACTGTCGCCGATAAACTTAATAATCAATACAATATGCTTGGAACAACTATAGATTCAATATCAACGATACCAATACTTGGTGTTAGCCCTACGGCCATAGGTTCAACCAAGGAAATAAAGAAATACGTAGTCCAGGCAGGTGACACTCTATCTACTATCGCTGCTAAGTTCGGTATCTCGACCGATACTATAAGATATGCAAACAACATTGAGAATGTTGATGATATCAAACCGGGAGTCGAGCTTACAATCTTGCCAGTGACAGGGGTGCTTTATACAGTGAAGACTGGCGACACTCTTGCTGGAATTGCTACACAGTTTGAGGTGACGGAGTCAGTCATTGTGTCGACTAACAACCTCGAGGGTGTAGATATTTCTGACGGTATGCAGCTTTTGATACCAGATGGCGCAATTCCAGAAGCACCGAAGCCAGTAGAGACCACCACAAGCAGTAGTGAAGATAATTATGGGTCGGGGGGTAGTAGTGGCAGCTCAACTGCCCAGTTCGGCAATGGCAACTTCATTTTCCCAACGGTTAATGCAGAAGGGTATTACAATGGCTATCACTACTGGGCAATAGATATTCCTGGTGGTTACGGTACTCCAATATATGCATCTGATTCGGGGCGGATTGTGGAGGCTAAATATGGCTGGAACGGCGGATTCGGTAATACTATTCTCATAGACCATGGAAACGGTTACTTTACTCGCTATGGCCATATGTCCAGTCTGGAGATTCTTGACGGCTATGTCTCCAAGGGGCAGGTAATAGGGTATATGGGTAGTACGGGTCGTTCTACAGGTACTCATCTACACTTTGAGATTTTATTGGGCGGCTCTCAGCAGAACCCATGTAACTACTTCGGTGGCTGTAGCGGATAGAGCCGAAGTGGTGACAAAAATACATTTTTGTGCTAAAATAACTTTCTAATAGGAAGTTATTTTTCTTATGTTTTGTGACAAGGTTGAGATAAATATCAAGGCGGGAAATGGCGGCGACGGGTCGCTTAGTTTTTTGCATGAAAAATATCGCGAATTCGGAGGTCCAGATGGCGGTGATGGCGGAAACGGTGGTAATGTTATCTTTCGCGTAAATCCTAGCTGGAATACTCTTTACTTTTATAAAACTAACCGACACTTGAAGGCTGAACCTGGAGAACAGGGAAAGGGTAGAAGAAAGCACGGTCGCGATGGAATGGATCTAATTGTTGATGTTCCAGTAGGAACTACCGTATATCATGCTGAAACGGGCAAGGTAATTGCCGATCTTGACCATGATGGCGCCGAGGCTGTTGTTGCTCGTGGTGGCGAAGGTGGCTTTGGTAACGCTCACTTTACTTCATCCACTCGCCAGACACCTAGGTTCGCCGAACTTGGCACAAAGGGCGAAGAATTGCCACTGCGCCTTGAACTAAAGCTAGTAGCCGACGTGGCGCTGGTAGGACTGCCAAACATTGGTAAATCTACTTTACTTTCCGTAATTTCAGCAGCAAAACCCAAGATTGCAGACTATCAGTTTACGACAGTCGTGCCAAATCTTGGAGTGGTTGAGGGTTTTGGCACACCAGGATTTATCGTGGCTGACCTGCCAGGACTTATAGAGGGAGCGGCTCAGGGAAAGGGCCTTGGTGATGAGTTTCTTCGTCACATTGAGCGCACACGCGTGGTGGTACATCTTCTAGATATTACGAGTGAAGATATTGCCTCTGACTTTGAGAAAATAAATGCTGAAATCGTCGAGTTTAATCCTGAAATATTGAAGAAACCCCAGGTTTTGGTACTTTCTCGCGCTGATATGGTTGATGAACCTACAGTTTCTGAAAAGGTTAAAGTCGCGGAGAAGCTGATCGCAAAACATAAAGATATCTTTAAATACGATAAAAAGCCATTTGTAATTGCTGCTGTTACACACCAGGGTATAAAGGGGCTGGTCCAGGAAATCTCTAGTGAACTTGAGCAGATTCCGAAGCAAGTGGCGACTAAAAAGCGTGTTTATACGCTCGAAGATGTTTCGGAAAGAGTAGAGGCGCGTGTCAATAAGCTCGAAGAAGGTGACTTTGAAATCAAGTCTCCTCGTCTGGAAAAATTTGTTGAAAAAACTGATTTTGGTAACCCACATGCCGTGGCGCGTATCTATGACATCATGACTCGAATGGGGCTTATCAAAAAACTTGAGAAAAAGGGTGCACGCTACGGTGACAAGATAAGAATCCTCGGTAAATCAGTAGAGTATAAGGGTTAGGCGCGCGGAACTAGCGCGTCTTTTGTTATAATAAAACCATGACTATTCATGAAGCTCTGATGTGGGCAAAAAAGAAACTTTTTGAAAATGAGGTTGAAGGGCCAGCCGCTTCAGCGGATTTTTTGCTGCGCCAAGTTCTCGGGTGCGATAGAGCCTATCTATTTGCTCATCCTGAACAGAAACTTTCTAAGTTTCAAGAGCTAAAGTTTAAGCGTTTTGTCGCTAAAAGGGTAAGACATGAACCCGTCTGGTATATCACTGGCAAAATAGAGTTTATGGATCTCGATCTACATGTGAATTCGAATGTTTTGATACCACGACCAGAAACAGAACTAATGATAGAGATGATTCTCAATCAAGTAAAAAGTAAAAAGTTGAAAGTTCATAAAGTTTTGGACGTGGGAACGGGAAGCGGGACAATTATCCTTTCGCTTGCCAAACATCTTGGTGACAAGTTTCATTACCATGCGTCTGATATGTCAGAAAAAGCTCTTTCTGTTGCAAAGAAGAATGCCAAGACAAACAGTCTAGAATCACAGGTAGAATTCCGTCAAGGTGACCTGCTGGCACCATGGCTGGGTGAAGAATTTGACTTTGTTGTGGCGAATTTGCCGTATGTTCCTCATGAAGATATGGCGACACTCGCATTTGACCTCACTCACTATGAGCCTAGACTTGCCTTAGATGGAGGAGTACTCGGGCTAGAAGTGTATAAAAGATTTATACAAGAACTTCCAACCGTTTTGGCTCCTGGAGCGGTGATATATTTAGAGATAGGCTACGACCAAGGGCGCTATATCGAGGAATTTGTGCACAAATATCTACCTAAGGCAAAGGTAAGGGTCGAGGGAGACTATCAACAAATTGATCGAATTATGGTGATAGAAGCCTAGGAATAGTCATAATTTTGTGCTAAAATATGTCGGTAATTCGCGGGCCCTTAGTTCAGTTGGCTAGAACGCTTCGCTGGCAGCGAAGAGGTCAGCGGTTCGAATCCGCTAGGGTCCACCAGAAAATAACTTAGCTTAGCTAAGTTATTTTCTATTCTGTCTAAAGTGTTACAATATATCTGTAAAAAGGGGGAGTAATGGCAAAAACAAAGGCAGAAGCTGCAGTAGAGACTGCAATTCACGAGGTAGCGAAGGAAGCTAAGGAGAGTGGCTGTTGCGGTGGTCACCAAAATAAAAATATGGGTACAAACGCTGGCGGTGGCGCCGTTTATGGTCTTGGTCTTATCGGAGCACTTGTATATTTTATCCAGCACGCGACTAGCTTTGGTGATGGCTTACTCGGTGTGCTAAAGGCACTGGTCTGGCCGGCAATGGTCATTTATCAAGTTCTGACAACATTAAAAATGTAATAGCGACGAGATTCTGAAATAAATTCAGAATGACAATAAAAGCGGCCAAGCGGCCGCTTTTTTGATACAATGTAGATATGAAAGCAGTAATTTTCGATTTTGATGGGACAATTGCAGATAATTTTCGCTTTGTGCATACAATTGTTTCTGAGCTTGCGCCGAAGTATGGATTTCCGCAGGAAGTTGCAGCTGAGGTCGTGGGGATGAGAAGCTCCTCAATGCGTGAAATTGTGAAAAAATACCATATTTCTAGGTTTAATCTTTTCCGGATGCTCCTTGATGGCAGAAAGGAAATGAAGAAGCTTCTAGGCAAAGTAGAAATGCCGAGTGGGCTAGCAGACCTAATCAAAGCTAGATTGGCGGATGGACACAAGGTGGCAATAATCTCATCAAATTCCAAGACTTCAATAGTCGGTTTCCTGAAACAGAATGGAATAAGTGGTGGCGTTGAAGTTGAATCGAGTATACATCTGTTTGGGAAATCTTCTGCAATTAGAAAATATTTGAAAAAAAATAAGATTAATAAATCTGATGCTGTATATATCGGGGACGAAGTAAGAGACATAGATGCTGCGAGAGAAGCTGGGATAAAGTGTATAAGTGTGACCTGGGGCTATAATACGAAGGAAGTGCTTGAAAAGAATAACCAGTTACTGACAAATAGCGTTGCCGAGCTAGAGCTGCAGATAAAAAACGTACTCAAATAATTGTCGCTCACTTCTATTCGTGCTAGAATAGGCCTACTTATGACAAAATATAATCATACTGAAATCGAGAAAAAGTGGCAGCAAATCTGGGCAGAAACTAACCTGTACCGGACTTCTGATGATCCGAAGAAGCCAAAGTTTTATTGTCTTGACATGTTCCCTTATCCATCCGGCGCCGGTCTTCACGTCGGACATCCGAAGGGCTATATCGCAACGGATGTTTTTTCGCGCTTCAAAACTCATCAGGGCTACAAGGTTCTGCATCCCATGGGTTGGGACGCATTTGGCTTACCTGCGGAGAATTATGCCATTAAGAATAAGGTTCATCCGAGTGTGGCCGTGAATGAGAATGTAAAGCGGTTCAAGGATCAACTGGGTCAAATTGGCTTCAATTATGATTGGTCTCGTGAAATTAACACTACTGACCCAGAATTTTATAAATGGACCCAGTGGATATTTCTCAAGCTTTTTGAAAAAGGCCTCGCATACCAATCATATGAGCCGATTAATTGGTGTCCGAGCTGTCAGACCGGTCTCTCGATGGAGGACCTCGAGGATGGTAAATGCGAGCGCTGTGGTGGTGACGTAGAACAGAAACCAATGCGTCAGTGGGTGCTCAAGATTACTGATTATGCCGACAGACTTCTTGACGACCTCAAGCTTCTTGACTGGGAAGGCCAAATTATCGAACAACAACGCAACTGGATTGGCCGTTCTGAGGGGGCAAGGGTTAAGTTTGCGGTTTCTGATTCCAATGAAATAATCGAGGTATTTACGACTCGCATCGATACACTCTATGGTGCGACCTTTATGGTGCTTGCACCAGAGCATCCTTTAGTTGAGCACATTACAACTAAGGATCAAAAGTCAAAGGTTGAAAAATATATTGCCGAGACGAAGAAAAAGACTAATCTCGAAAGACAGCAGGAAAAGAAGAAAACCGGCGTTTTCACCGGTGCATATGCAATTAATCCGATAAATAACGAGAAAATTCCTGTTTGGATTTCTGACTATGTTCTGATGGGATATGGTACAGGCGCCATTATGGCGGTTCCGGCGCATGATGAACGTGACTATGAATTTGCCCAGAAATTTGATTTACCTGTCCGCGAGGTAATTGTACCGTTTACTCGTTATAATCCACAGGAGGACAAGGAAACCGAAGAGCGAGACCTGGCCGTGGCCATCGTTTATAACCCCAAAAATGATTCTTATCTATGTCTGGATTGGAAGAAAACTGGCTGGCACTCATTTCCAGCTGGTGGCACTGATGGAGAGAAATTTGAAATAGCAGCCAAGCGTGAATTAATAGAAGAAACAGGCTACAAGAACGTCAAGCTGGTAAAAGAGTATCGTAATACTTTGATGGAGGAGTTCTACCGTCCGCACAAAGATTCTAACGTGATTGCACGCTACAAATATATGATTTTTGAGCTAGTCAACGAAGAGCGCGCAGAAGTGGATGAGAAGGAGAAGAATCAGCATGAAGCCGTTTGGGTTAAAAAGTCGGAAGTAGCAGACTTTCTTAAC
The DNA here is from genome assembly GCA_964511435.1 of uncultured Candidatus Saccharibacteria bacterium. Taxonomy (GTDB): domain Bacteria; phylum Patescibacteriota; class CPR2; order UBA1875; family CAIMLA01; genus JBGSPL01. The sequence goes on along the minus strand of CAZEFH010000001.1, from coordinate 5,073 downwards.
ATTGAGCATCTGAAGATTTTTTGGGCGAAATATTTATCAGGGAATGTGGAAGAACTTTACTCTGATTATGGAAGGGTGATGGATTCGGGTGAATTCTCGGGACTATCATCAGAGGATGCCAAAGAAGCTATCATTAAGAAATTGACCAAGGAAAGCAAAGCCCAAAAGGCTGTTTCATATAAGATGAAAGACTGGGTTTTCTCGCGGCAGCGCTACTGGGGCGAGCCAATTCCAGTCGTTCATTGCGAGGAATGCGGACCAGTAGCGGTACCGGAGCCAGAGCTTCCGCTTACTTTACCAGATGTAGAGAGTTATGAGCCAAGTGGTACCGGAGAGTCACCACTTGCGAATATTACAGAGTGGGTAAGTACTAAGTGTCCGAAGTGTGGCGGTAAGGCGAAGCGTGAAACCGATACGATGCCACAGTGGGCTGGATCTAGCTGGTACTATTTGCGATATATCGACCCACAGAATGGTCAGGCGCTAGTTGATAAGAAACTCGAGAAGGAGTGGATGCCTGTTGACCTTTATGTTGGTGGTATCGAACATGCGACGCGTCATCTTCTCTATGCTCGTTTCTGGCACAAATTCCTCTATGATATCGGTGCGGTTTCGACTATCGAACCATTTAAAAAGCTTATCCATGTTGGTCTGATTCTAGCAGAAGATGGCCGCAAGATGAGTAAGCGTTGGAATAATGTGGTAAATCCGGATGAAATCGTCGCTGAATACGGCGCTGATGCGCTGCGCGTATATGAAATGTTTATGGGGCCATTTACTCAATATGTTGCATGGAGTACCGCTGGGGTGAAGGGTGCACGCAAGTTTCTCGAAAAGGTAGTGAATTTGGCAGACGTAAAATTTGCTGAGATTAGTACTGCTGAAACCGAAGTAAGGGTTAATAAATTGATCAAAAAAGTAACTGAGGACATCGAGGGCTTTCGTTTTAATACGGCTATCGCTGCATTTATGGAATTTACCAACTTTTTGACAGCAAACCCAGGTACCATTTCAAAGGTTGATTTTGAGAAATTTCTGGTACTTTTGAACTCATTCGCGCCACATCTGACAGAAGAACTATGGGAGAAGCTGGGTAATAAGGAAAGTATATGTCTTGCCGCTTGGCCAACATATGACCAGAAGCTAACAGTTGATGAAATAATTGGTGTAGCCGTTCAAGTGGACGGCAAGGTGCGAGATACACTTCTTGTTTCAAGGGATGCTACTGAAGACGAACTTCTGAAACTAGCCAAGGGATCAGAGAAAGTGCAGAAATATCTAGAGAGTGGCATTAAGAAATCTATTTACGTTAAGGGCAAGATTCTGAGCATTGTCACAAACTAGGTTTTGTGCTATAATTTGCTCTGCTTGTTGGTAATTTGAAAGTGTGAGATGCAACTTTTGTCAGTGAAAAACTTGTTGCGCCAGGACATCGGAGCGACTGAAAAGTTTGAGGTCGAGGAGAAAGGCAAGGATTTTGACTTTCCTGAGACTGTCGAGGTTGGGGTTATTGCTGGTAAAGTGACCGCGATGAGACTTGAAGACACAGTTCATGTTTCAGGAAGCTTCCAAGCGGAAATCACACTAATATGTGATCGTTGTCTCGACAACTTTAACTCTCAGGTCCATTTCACACTGGACCTAGAATATACGATTGATCGAAAAGGCGAGAGTGAAGAAGCGCTGTTTGTTGATAAGTTCGGCAATATAGACCTCATGGGACCAATTCACGATGAATTACTACTCGCTATCCCGACACAGAATTTCTGCAAAGAAAACTGCGCAGGAATTTGTCAGGGTTGTGGGCATAACTTGAACCACGATAGTTGTACATGTAAAATAGATAAATAGATATCGAAAGGGAATCATGGCAGTACCAAAGAAACGAAAAACATCTTCACAGGCAGGACAGAAGCGATCGCATGACGCTCTAGCAAAGATTCAGCTCAGTAAGTGTCCAAAATGTGGTGAAGCAGTATTACCACACAATGCTTGTGCAACCTGTGGTTACTACGGTGACAAAAAGGTTTTAGATGTTGAATCCAAGCTCGACAAGAAGCTAAAAAAAGAAGCTAAGGCAGAAAAAGAGGCCTAAGTGGCAAGTAACCGGCACCTTTCCAGAATTGTTGCATTTCAAACCCTCTATGAGTGGGAGTTTTTAATGCGAAACTGTAGCGAGGCGCTCGGTGATGGTGCTGATATCCACAAGGGTATCGAGCCGATACTTGAACGAAATTATAATGAATATGCCAAAAATATTGATAGTCGCGACTTCATCGACGCTATCGTTTTTGGTATCGAAGAGAACGCAGACAAGATTGACGCAATTCTTCGTCCGGCCGCTCCAGACTGGCCTATTGAACAGATTTCGCTTGTTGACCTAGTTATTTTACGTATGGGAATCTATGAGCTCCTTTTTACTTCAGAAGTGCCGCCAAAGGTAGCCATCAATGAAGCGGTGGAGTTGGCAAAGGCTTTTGGGGGAGAGAACTCTTCTAGATTTGTGAATGGAGTTCTTGGCACTGTATTTCGAGCGAGTGATAAGTACGATCCAAGTGAAGATAAGAGACTACAAGAGAAAAATACTGCCAAAGAGGCAAAGAAAAAATAATTTGTGGCATGGCGTCTGGCATTTGAAGGTTCGAATGTGGGACATTGGCCGGAAAGGCAAGAATGATCGAAATAGAAAAGGTTGAGGAGCTCATCGGAGTTCATTTTAATAGTCCTGAATATTTAGAGACGGCTCTAACACATCGTTCATATCTAAATGAGCACAAAGACGTGAAAGAGCATAATGAACGTCTCGAGTTTCTAGGTGATGCAGTTCTGGAGCTTGTAACTACAGAATACTTATATCGAAATTACCCAAATCCAGAAGGTGAAATGACTAACTGGCGTTCGGCCTTGGTTAAGACCGAGACTATCTCTGATGTATGCCTTGGGCTAGGTGTAGAGAATTATATTAGAATGAGTCGAGGTGAGAAGAAGAGCCTCGGGCGTAGTCGCCAACTCATCCTTGCCAATACTTTTGAGGCGATGATTGGGGCGATGTATCTCGATCAAGGTCTGGAAGCTGCACGTGAGTTTATTACTCGTAATGTGTTGGTTCGCTTGCCACACATCCTCGAAGCAAAACTCTATATTGACCCAAAGAGTGCCTTTCAAGAGATGGCACAAGAGCGTGATGGGATGACTCCAAGATATGAAGTATTGTCAGAAGATGGCCCTGATCACAATAAAAAGTTTGTTGTAGGTGTTTTTGTTGGAGACACTCAGTGGGGTGCTGGCAGCGGTACATCGAAGCAGACTGCACAGCAAGAAGCTGCAGCTGATGCCGTGAAAAAGTATCAGAAGTAGGGAGGTCATATGATACACGATATTTACCACCATCTAATTCACGAGCGAGTAGAGCTAGAGAACGAAATTTACAAGAAAGTTCACTCAAAAAGGTGGATTCGATTTGTTGATAAATACATCTATGTGATTGCTGCGATGAGTATAATAATGACAGTCCCGCAGATATATGATATTTGGATTATGCAAAATGCATCTGGTGTATCTTTAATAAGCTGGATGGCATATTTAGTTGGTGCAATTGTTTGGTTGGTATACGGGATAGGGCACCGCGAGAAGGTGATAACGGTTACAAATGCGATATGGGTATTTCTTGATCTATTCATAGTGGTTGGTATAGTTATTTACGGATAAATCTCTAAAAGCGTTGCCGCAAGGGGCGCTTTTTTAGTAAGATATATAGGTTAATGTATCTCAAACGAATTGAAATTTATGGCTTTAAATCATTCGCACAGAAAAGTGTGCTTGATTTTGAATACAGAAATACTGGGAACGTCACGGCGGTTGTTGGTCCGAATGGCTCCGGTAAGAGTAATGTAGCCGACGCCATTCGTTGGGTTACAGGAGAGCAGAGTAGCAAAAATTTACGCAGTAAGAAAAGCGAAGATGTAATATTCTGCGGTTCTGCTGCAAAGCCTCGCGGCTCTTACGCTGAAGTGTCTATCGTCCTCTCGAATGATAAGCCGGTAAAATTTGAAATAAACAATAAAGAATATAGTCTCGCTGAGATAGAGGTTGCGCGCAAGCTCTATCGCTCAGGAGAAAGTGAATACCTTATAAATCGTAAAAAGGTCCGCCTTACAGATGTTCAGCAGCTACTTGCTTCTCTTGGATTTGGCCAATCGAGCTATACCGTAATCGGTCAGGGGATGGTAGATAGGCTATTATTTTTCACTGCCTCTGAGCGAAAAGTTCTGTTTGATGAAGCTGCGGGTGTAAAACAATACGAAATCAAGAGGGAGCAGTCACTGAGAAAACTTGAGAGTACAGATGCGAATCTGGTTCGTCTTCGCGATATTCTGGCGGAGCTAGAACCACGAGTAGTAAATCTCAGGCGCCTAGTGAAGAGGGCCGAAGGACGCAAGGATCTTGAGTTAGAAATCCTCGAAGTTCAAAAACGCTACTTTGGTTCTTTGATTTTCGAGTATACAGAAGAGTTAGAAAGTGCTGATTCAAAGAAACGAGAACTGAATAAAAAAATTGAACAAATTACTGCAAAGATTTCTCAAATTGATCACAGCAAGAGAGAGCAGCAGACCAACCCACACCGAAAAGAGAGAGAAGCTCTCGAAGCTGAAATTAACACGAGGTATCGTGAACGTGATTCTCTAAGAGAAAAAATTGCCTATCTTAGGGGTCAAGTTGAGAGTATTAAAAGAAATGCTGAGCAGCAGAAATTCAGAAAAGATCAACTAGAGTCCGAAGCTGACCGCCTAGAGAAGACCCTACCAGAGTTGAAGAATCAGCTTAAAAGTCTCGAAAACGAACTAGCCGAATCAAAGGCCTCGAAAACTGCCGAGGAAGTAAAACTCGAAGCAATTGAAGAACAAATAGCTAAGCTTGATAACAAACTTGCCACCCCAGTAAAGGACAAGGATAGTGAAAAGGTTAGCACTCTCGAACAAAAACAAACTCGCTTAGAGTCACAGAAGGAAGAGCTTACCGGCAGGATCTATAGCTTGAGGCAGCAAGATAGTTTCGAAAAAGCACGCAAGGAAC